>CADBYM010000036.1 GCA_902798915.1 uncultured Coriobacteriaceae bacterium
CAGCTACGAGGTCACCTACAAGGCCGGGAAGCTGACCATCAGCGACGTCGCGAGGCTCACCCCCGAGTACTCCGTGCACTGCCAGAAGATCGGCTGGACACCGGTCACGTATGACGGCGAGTTCGCCGGGACCACCGGCCAGTCCAGGCGCATGGAGGCCCTCACCCTCAAGGTGCCCGACGCGCCGTACTCCGGCAGCATCGCTTACAAGACCTACGTCCAGAAGAGCGGCTGGCAGGGCTGGAAGAAGGACGGCGAGATCTCCGGCACGTGGGGCAAGGCGCTGCGCGCCGAGGCATTCCAGATCAAGCTGACCGGTGAGCTGGCCAAGCACTTCGACGTCTACTACCGTGTCCACGTACAGGACCTCGGCTGGATGGCATGGGCCAAGAACGGCGAGAAGTCCGGCACCGCAGGCTACAGCAGGCGTGCCGAGGCCATCCAGATCGTCATCCTCCGCAAGGGCTCCAAGGCCCCCAAGATCGACTACAAGGGTGTCGCCCAGATGTATGATCAGGCGTTCATCGAGCAGTAGTCTGAGTTGACGTGCTGACCACGTCGCCAGCACGTCAACGAGTCGGGGCGCGCCCCGTGTGCGCGAAGGCGTTCACGGGGGGCGCCCTTATTGTGCGGTTGGGACCCCTCCCCTCGCCCAAAGAGGTGGCGCTACCGCCTGGCGAATCCCGACACTTACCAACTCACGCTAAATCCTGCAAAGGCGCACCTGCAATGCGAGTTCGTCGAGCAGCTCGCGCCATCCGGTGATGGGAAGACCATCTCCCCTATTGAAGCGCATAGAGTTATCGATTTCGGCAATGCTCGCGCGCATCTGCCTGAGCACATCTTTGGCACCATAGAATGAGGGCACGTTATGCGCCACGACAGTCGCATACATGAGTGCGACGGGTCTCGTGGATGGTATGCGTGACAACTCCAGCAGGCTCATCTGCCAGACCTGCGATGCGTGCAGGCACCTCTCGGGCCACTCGAGTCGTCCATCCATGACCGAAAGCTGTCTCAAGTCGGCTCGAACCTCCATGAGCGTTCTGCCCAACAAATTGTCTCCATACCAGTTGGCAGGGTCTTCGAGCTTTGGGTCTCCCCTGCCAATGCCTACGCCCCACGTCTGATCTCCCGGTGCCGCCTCAGCCAGTGCAGCAGAGCCCGTCGAGAGAAGGTTGTTTGCAAGCCGCCTATTCTGGACGAACTTATGCCTCAGACCAACGCGCATGAGCGGAATCCTAACCTCTTCCCACGTCTTGTCGTAGTTCTCCACATGTCTTCCAAGCCACTTCACGTGGTCGAGATCGGTCTCGTTGAGAATCTCGTCGGCCTTCTCCCAATCTCTGTGCACACGTGCCTTCTGCCACATCAGCCAGTGCCCGCTCGTGGCAAACGCATGCGAACCAAAGAGGAACGGTGCCGCATACCAATTGCTCAGATAGCCGTCAACATCGTACTCATGATGAAAGGCGATCACGTTCGGGCGAGTCCATGTGCCGTCAAGCTCTGCGAGTCGCCACAGGATTCGCTGCAAATAGCCTTCCTCAAAGGCCTTCATCAGCGTACCGCGCTTCGTGTGGTCGGAGTACATAACGAAGGAGAGCAGGTTCTCGGTAGTCTCGGCATCGAGGTGCTCGACGTCAGCACACCACAGCCTTTTGCCATCTATGCCGCGGGTGTTGAGATACACCAAAAAGCGTTTGTCCAGAATCCGCGACCTATCGAAGGCACGGGCGAGCTTCTCGTATATGACGCATTCGAGCTCTTCGCCAGACGCCGCCTCAAGAGCGGGCAGACAACAAGTCAGGTCTGCATACTTTGCCATATGACCACCCCTCACGCGAACTGCATCGCACTATTATACCTGCGCACGAAGCGCAGAATGCAACTGGTGGCAAACGACCCGTCGATGCTGACGGGCATGGCCCCGGCTTCAGGGTTTGTGGTTCAGTCTGTCGATTGCTTGGGCAGATAACCGGCCGAAAGAGGAAAACACCCGATTTTTGACGAGACTCCCACTTTGGCGTCCTCTTTGGTGTCCCGTTTAGCATCCCAAACAAAAGCAGGTAGACGGTTTGCACCATCTACCCTTCTTCCCGAAAAGCTCGCCGCATTAGAGGTCACGTCGGTTTACTTAACCCTTTTGGTATGACCGTCAAATCTCGGGCAACCCGGAATGCTCCATCCCAAGACCATCCCGCCATTAAAAGCATTCCGCGTCTTTTCCAGCCGTTCGTATTCGCATCGGTGTTTCCAAGAATGGGTGAGAGCATCGGGCACGGTGTGCCCGTTCTCCTCGGGTGTCGTCTTGATGGCCAAAGACGCTACGCTGCGCGTCACGCGATACCGAGATTAAAACCCTCTAACCAAAGACAGACCAGACTGCTCCTGACCTGCATCATGTTTGTGATGGGACACATTACCTTGCATGCGCGGTCCATGCAGGATGGGTTCAGCGAAGCTGGAAGATTCTCCTAGCACTTCTCTTTCCCTAGCCTATGCGCTTCCTGCGCGCCTGCTTCAACCAGTTCTTCTTGAACGAGCCGATGCCGCCAAAGAACTTGTCGTAGGTGCCGCCGTTTTCCTTCGCGACGTACTTCACTGCGGCGAGCTCTATGGTGCAAAGGTAGTCGGCGACCTGCGACAAGCGATATTCGGTCATCGTGGTACGCCTTCTTTCGACCGCCTGCTTTGACAGCACCTCGTATACTGCGTTGTACAAGGCGTTCTTCACAATCGGCTGGGCATTGTCGTAGTAGACCTTGACGTGCTCGAAGCCTTGGAAGTACTCGAGGTGGTCCGTCAGATAACCAGAGATGTCGCGCTTCATACGGTCGCCAAGCTTCTCGGGGCTGTCGAACTCGCGACGCTTGTACACGAACGTGACGTACTCAATAGGGAGGTAGCGTACGAGCGCACCGAAACCCGAAAGGAGCTTCTTGCGCTGCCTAGGCTCCAAGTTCTCGTAATCTCCGTGACCATTCAAAAGTGGCTCTGAATGGAATGGAATGTTGGGAAGGTCTGCGGTCGCCAGCGACCTCTCGTAGACGGCGACCTGTTCGGCGATGCTGTCCGCTTGATCGTGAAAGACGAGCGTCAGGAAGAAATAGCGGGTCTTCTCGGTCTTGTCACCGCTCTCATCAGCGAAAATGGATATCTCGCGCACCGACAAACCCCCAAATACAAAAGTTGCCGGGGGACAGCCCCAATGTCATTAACTTAAGCGGATGGCATTCACGTCGGCAAGTTGCTTAAGACCAAGGGCCGGGAAAGATTCCCGGCCCTTTTCGCCTGCATGAAACGTAGTTAGCAAAGAGCATGGATATTGCCTGTTAAATAGGATATAATGTAGTGGGAAAGAACGGTGTCCCACGGGACCATGCGCAGGGAAAACGCGGTGGGAACTTGTTCGTGAAGGTGCAGAGGAAGAGGTCCGCCGACGGCACCGAGGCGCTCTACGCGTCGGTCGTGGAGAACAGGCGGGTGGGCGGCAGGGTCGTGCAGCGGACCGTGGTGAACATCGGGCGGGTCACGGCCGACCAGGTCCCCTACCTCAAGGCGGCCTGGATGGACGAGGCCGCGAGGCCGAGGCTCGTCTGGGACTGATGGGGGGTGCCGGCCGTGGGCGTCTCGGGCCGCATAGGGCGCGACCTGGAGCTGATCCGCAGCGACGCCTTCGCGGAGTCCTGCAGGGCCCGGCCGGCCGACTTCACGCGCAGGCGCAAGATGCCGCACGACCTGCTCGTCAAGAGCGTCGTGGCCCGCAAGGGCAGGACGCTCTCGCTCGAGGTCCGCGAGTTCGCGAGGGAGGCGCACATGGCGGGGCCGATAAGCGTGCCGGGCTACCTGAAGGCCAGGCGGAAGCTGGAGCCGGCCGCGCTCCTGGAGCTCGCGCGCCACCACGCCGCCGGCGTCTACGCCGACGGGGACCACGACACGTACGGGGGCATGCTGCTCGTCGCGATCGACGGCTCGACCGCCAACGTCCCCACCAACCCCGAGACGATCGCGCGGTACGGCAGCTCCTCGGGCCACGGCCGCGAGCAGGCGACGATGGGCCTCTCCGCCGCCTTCGACGTGGTCAACCGGCAGCTGCTCGACCTGAGGGTCAACAGGGGCGGCTTCGACGAGCGGGCGGAGGTGCCGGCGCACCTCGAGGCCGTGCTGCCCATGGTGGGCGGCGGCCGCGTCGCGCTGGTGCTCGACCGGGGCTACCCGTCGTTCCTGCTGATGGCCACGCTCGCCGACATGGGGGTCGACTACGTGATGCGCTGCCAGCAGAACTTCATGAGCGCCGAGTTCAGGGAGTGCGGGGCGGCCGGCGGCGACCTCGAGCTCGACCTCGAGCTCGCCTATCCTAGGCTGCAGCACGTCAGGAGGGCCGACCCCGGCGCGTGGGCGTACCTGATGGGGCACGGGCCGCTGCGGGTGCGCTGCGCGCTGGTCGACGTGGGCGGCGGCGCCCCGGAGAGGCTGGTCACCACCATCGGGGCCGACGAGCTGACGGCGGGGGAGCTCGCCGAGGTCTACCACATGAGGTGGGGCGTGGAGACCTGTTTCGAGTTCATGAAGGACCGCCTGCAGATGGAGAACTTCACGGGCACGAGGCCCAGGCTCATAGAGCAGGACGTGTACGCGACGGCCTACCTGGTCAACGTCGCCTTCGACCTCGCCAACGAGGCGGAGAGGGAGGCTGCTGTAGACATCGCCGCGCGCGGGTACAAGCACGCCATGGCCGTGAACAGGACGGTGGCGATAGGCGTGCTCAAGGACGAGCTGATGCGGCTCGTCACGGCGTCGGACGACGGGGCGCGGGAGGCCATGATGGCCGACATCGTGGCGGAGCTGGGGCGATGCCTCGTGCCCATACGCCCTGCCCGCGCATACGGCCGCGACGGGCTCGACAGGAACTACGCCAACCGCTACGGCAACACCCACAAGAGGGCCTTCTGACCGCCACCTTCGCGAGTGGCGTGACGGTTCCCGTGGCACGAAGCCGCCCGGGCACGAGTGCCCGGGCGGCTATTCCTAAGCATCTTGCCGACGTGAATGCCATCCGCTTAAGTTAATGACATTGGGGACAGCCCCCGGCGCTTGGAGGTAGCCCCTTCGGACCACCAATGAGTTTATACCATACCGCCTTGGTTTTGAGAAGCAATTTCTTGGCGTTGTGCACCAGCCGTCAACAACTGCGAGCTTGCGGTCAGTTACTCCCTCCCCCGTCAGAAGCCCTCGTTCGAGAGGCCCCTCTCGCGTAGGAAGGCGTTCGCTGTGTCGACCTGCCTCTGCGCCTCGTCCGTGTTCACTTGGTTGATGTTGCTCTCTCCCTCGCTCTCGATGACGAGGTTCGTCTTGCACATGCCATAGAGAATTCCCACGGTCAGCGCCAGGTTCTCGAGAGAAAGCTGTTCGCTGGCCGTGTACTCGTACCAGTCGGTTCTCCCCTCGTCGTATACGATGCGAGCAAACATGTCCATGTGGTTCTTGTACACGCCGTATACCCCAGCGAGGCACCCGCGATAGCGCGTCGCGAGCGTCTTGAGCTTGCCGAGGTAGGTGCAAATCTGGTTGATCTGCTTCTCGGCATTCAGCATCTGCCTCCTGGTCTCATCCACCTTTCCGGCGAGCGAGCTTCCCGCGATGTTGAAGATGATGCCGCCCACCAGTATTCCCACGCCTGCCGTGGCGGCGCCCAAAACTGTTGGGGGGCTAAATAAACCGACGCTAACACGCTCCGCATATCTCGGCCTAGGGGCATCCCAACGCGCTTCTGGACGGAATGCTGGACGAGGAGCTCGTACCGCTGGCGTCAAGCATACTCTATGCACAACTCCTGAATGGGGGAAAGAAACTCGTCCGCGTCGAAGTACAGGTCCTCGAGCACGGGGACGAGGTCGATGTATTCCTCGACCTCCCCCAACGCGTCGTAGACGGCGTCGACGACAATGTAGCCGCGGTCCCGCTCCTTCACCCTCGTATACTTGCGAAGGTGGCGAGAGGTCCTGAAGCGTATCGTGTGGGGCCAAAGGTAAAGGAGGTCATGTCGCCGCAGCTGCTCAGAACCGCCTTGCCTGCCGCCACGAACAACCTCCCCATGGTAAAGCTCGAACCGAGATGGATCAGCTCGCGCGACTAGCGTCTGGTGGGCGCCACAAGATTTTGCTTGTGGCCTCTCCCGCGTCAGCGCCAATTCAGCTATCCCCGCCCCTACTTGGAAGACGCCGCCTGGTCGATTGCCTTCACGAAGACGTCCGGGTGTTCGACATGAACGTCATGGCCCGATTTGAGCTCGGTGGTTATGCAGTTCGGGATGGTTTTCTGGATACGCGCCGCGTCCTCATCGGTTGTGGCTGCATAAAGCACGCCATCGTCCCCGTAGTTCGTCGAAGCCTTCACATACGTGGTGGGGCATTTGATCTGGCTCAGCATTGCCTCCTGGTCGATGCCGACCATCCAGCTGCCATCGTAGAACGCGTCACCGAAACGCGGGTCCCAATCGTCCATGTAGTACATGCCGCGTGTCCAATCGCGTGGGACGAAAGCGTTCACCGGATGTTCACCCGGATGCTGCGCACAAAACGCGGCGGTCTGGTCGGCGAGCAGCTTTTGCAAGCCGCCGAACAGGCCGAACAGGTAGCTATGCGACGCGTACCATGCCGGATAGGCCGTCACCTCATCTTGCTGCAAAAACGAATGCGCGACGATGTAGCCGTCATACCAGGCGAAGGTGCCGGCGTTTTCCTGCGCCTCTTCGGGAGTCACGCGGAACAGGGGCGGGTCCTCCAGCACGCACGCCTTGACGTGCCCCGTATCATGAGCAGCGATATAAGCCGCCAGGATGCCACCCGAAGAATGGCCGGACACCAGGTAATCGCCTCCGATGACCTGGCCCGCGAACGAAATCAACGCATCGCCGTTTGCCGCGCATGTGTACAGCGCCGACTCGTGCGCCGACTCGCCATGCCCGAAGCAGTCGACGGCGAACACGTGATGACGCTTTGACAGCTCGGGCAGCACGCTGGCGTAGTCCTCCCATTCCATGCCCTGGCCGTGAACAAGCATGAGCGCCGGCCCGTTGGCGGGGCCTTCCGCGTAGTTGATGGTCGCCCCGTTTACCGTCGCCTGCTTTTCCGCGAAGCCCGCCCCGAGCGCCTTGGAGATCAGCCGCTCTTCGGCGTGTAGGTTGTTGTCGCAGTAAAGGCCGACGACAACGCCTGCCGCCACCAAGACGATGCCCGCGACGACACCAGCCATCTTCAACGCTTTGCGTCCTTGCCCCCTCGTCATTTCGCGACCCTCCTCGCCGCGGCCATAACCGCCTCCACGCCCGCCATGAAGTCAGCTTCTCTGCACAGCGCAAGCCCCTTCCCCTCTTCGCCAAGGGCCACGAGCCTGTCTCCAGGTTTGATGCCGAACAGGTCGCGCGCCTCTTTGGGAATGACAACTTGCCCACGTTCGCCAACTCTCACGGTGCCGAACAGGTGCTTGCCGCGCGGCGGGGCGGCGATGCCCATTCCGCCGCCATCGAAGGATACCAGCATGTCGAGCGTCGTCCCGAGCGTCTCGGCGAGCGCTGCCGCGTGTTCGAGATCGGGCGACGTCTCGCCCGATTCCCATTTCGCCACCGTCTGGCGCGACACGCCGACTGCTTCCGCCAGCTGCTCCTGCGTGCGCCCGGCGGCCATCCGCGTCGCCAGTATGTTGTCAGCGATGCTCATGTTTGCGCCATTCCTTTCATGAAGGCAAGCGATCGATCCGTCTTGTCGCGTGCTACGCCGCTTCGAAAACCAAGTCGAACTCCACGGTCTTGCCTGCAGGGCCCTGCGTGACGGGAAACCATCCCTCATAGCGCGCTCCCGCGGTGGCTTTGCGGTCGATGGTTTCTCGGTGGCTTTCCATGTCGCCATTCATCGCGCGGTTGTTCTTGTCGACCCGCACCCGTATGTACTCGTATTTCATAGTGCATCATTTCATACTATTCATACCTTGTATGAAAGGGTACGACGTCACGAACTGGCATACCACCAACTAAACCCGGCAATATTAGGCGAATCGTGTTGCGAATGGTTTCCATCGCACATGATTAAAGCACTGGGCGGCAAGCACGTGGTTGACATCCGACCATACCACGCCATGGCAAAGGAAACTCGGCCCATTCGCAGCTTCCCGAACGCCTAGGCCTGACCCGAAGGACACCACGCAGGACACCAAGCCCAACGTGGACACCAAAGCTCCGGCTTCAGGGTTTGTGATTCAGCCTGTCGATTGTTTGGCCAGGTAACCGGCCGAAAGAGGAAAACACCCGACTTTTGACGAGACGCCCGTTTTTGGTGTCCCGTTTAGTGTTCTAGACAAAACAGGTAGACGGTTCATGCCATCTACCTGCGATTACTTGGTGGGCGTTACAAGATTTGAACTTGTGACCTCTTCCGTGTCAGTTGACGCAACTACCCGCGGCTATACGCTTTGGCTTCTAGGCAATAGCAAACGGTTAGTCACCGCATGACGCATGGAGCAAAGCTAATCGCTAAATGCTATTTTGGCAGCCCTTCCTTCACTGGCGTTTCACTAGGCCAGCGCCAGCACCTGCGGTAGAGACGCATCGTCGAACGTTTTCAGCTGGTAGGTCTTCTCCAAGTTGAGCCAGAATTCCGGGGTTGTGCCAAGCGCCCTGCTCAGAAGCAGAGCCATCTCGGTGCTGATGGCACGTCGCCCGTGGACGATGTCGGAAATCGCGGACTGGGGCTTGTGGATGGCCTGCGCGAGGCGGTACTGGGAGATGCCCATCGGGATCAGGAACTCCTCGAGCAGAATCTCGCCCGGCGTGGATATGTAGCTGTTAGTGGTAGTCACACAACTCCACTCCCTTCGCTCCTTCGGGTGTCCATGTGAAACAGAGACGCCATTGTTCGTTAACCCTGATGCTGTGCTGCCCAGCTCGATCGTGTTGTAGCTTCTCGAGGTGATTGCTGGGAGGAATCCTCAGGTCCCTCAAGTCGGCGGCGGCATCAATCATCTGAAGCTTTCGGTATACGATGCGGCGCAATTGCGACGGTATTCTTCGGGGAGGATTCGTGTCTGGGTCTTCCCAGAAAGCCTCGAGATCGCGGTCCTTGAATTCCATGGAACTCCTTACTTCTGTATTTCAGAAGTATACTGCGTGGGGCAAGTCGTTGCAAGAGCCGCTATCACGCAGATTGCTAAATCACAGGACAATGTGTTCGATTCTTTTAGCGTAGCCATCTTCAGGTCCCTCTCGCACCAGATAAGCATCACACCTTTGCTTCTTTGCATATGGCTTCATGCATGTTTAAGCGCGTGCTTACAGCGGCTTCTTCCACCAATCGAGAACCGGTTCCGACGAGACGTCGAGGATGTCGTCCGATTCCATTATCAGCCTCATCAAATCGGGGTCGGCGTCAACGTGGTTGTCCTTGAAGTCCCGCTCCCCGCATTCCGGGCGTACGGCGAACGCGAGCCTCTCGCCTTCGAGGGAGAACTGCGCATCGACGCCCTCCTTGTTGCCGCGGGCGTCCACGCGGACCCAGCCGACCTCGTCGTCGACGTACACCGGGTTCAGGGCGTGCACCATGTACCCCGTATCGGGCGTCTCCCCCTTCGTCAGGACCTGGTAGGAAATGCCGGACGGAATGCCGTTCGCCCTGAGCAGCGCGGCGAGCAGGTTCGCCTTGCCCCAGCAGATGGACCCTCCTGCTCGCAGCACCTCGCTCGCCTTGGCGGCTGGCGCGCGCAGCCCCGCATCGTACGAATGGGGAACCTGGTCGCGCACATACTCGAAAGCGCGCTTCACGAGATCGCGCCTGCCAGATGCCGAATACTTGATCGTGTGCGCGACTCCTGACACGTTTTCGTCCTCGAAGTCTATGAACTCGGTTGGCCGCAAATCCCGCTGAAGCTCAAAGGCGTGAAGTTCACCAAGGGGTATGCGGCAGTGTGCTGGTTCGAGGAATTAGACCAGTTCGACGGCATCGAGGCGGTGAGGTCCATTCTCAACTCGCTTCGGCGCGGTGGTGACGACTTCTGGATCTTCTACTCGTACAACCCGCCCCGCACGATGTGGAGCTGGGTGAACGTGGAGTGCTTGGAGCGCGCGAAGAAAGCCGATACCCTCGTCCGCCGTTCTTCTTACCTCGACGTCATCGACACACATCCCGAATGGCTGGGCGAGCCCTTCATCGACGAGGCAGAGTACCTTCACGACGTTAATGAGACTGCCTGGCGGTGGGAGTACCTCGGCGAGGTGACCGGAACGGGCGGCAACGTCTTCACCAACATCATCGACGAGAGGCTTTCCCTTTCCCGCATCCGCAATTTCGAGAGGACGAGGAACGGCGTGGACTGGGGCTGGTTTCCAGATCCTTGGCGGTTCGTACGGTGCGCGTGGGAGCCTTCGGCACGACGCCTTCTCATCTTCGAGGAGCACAGCGCGAACAGGAAGACGCCTGCGGAGACGGCGCAGATCCTTCTCGACGCGATGACTTACGCCGACGAGGATGGCGAGGAGCCCTATTTTCACAATGAGCTGATTTGGGCTGACGACACACCCGATGGCAAGCAGCAGATGGCGGTGTACCGGCGCGAGTTCGGCATACGCATCCGGCCTGCGCGGAAGGCGCGCATGCGCAAGCTCTCGTACGAGTGGCTTGCAGGGCTTCGCGAGATCGTGATAGACCCGGTTCGATGCCCGAAGACGTACGAGGAATTCACGCTGAAGGAGTACCTGCGAAACTCTGACGGAACGTGGGAAGACGAGATACCCGATGGCCAGGACCATTCCATCGATGCGGTACGCTATGCGGTAATGGATGACGTGTTGCGCGGGTGATTCGCCAAGCTACAGCGCATGGCCGCCTGACACCTTGATGACCTGGCCCGTTATCATCCTCGCCTGCTCGCTTGCCAGGAAGACTATCGTGTTCGCGATATCTTCCGGCTGGATAAGCTTCCCCATGGGAATCAGCGGTAGCACGGCCTTCTCGAGCTCCTCGTCGATCCAGCCCGTCTGGGTGGGGCCGGGCGCGACGCTGTTCACCGTTATGCCGTACTTTCCGACTTCCATTGCTATGCTGCGAGTGAGAGCTTCGAGCGTCGCCTTGCTCGCACCGTAGGTTATCTGGCCTGCGAAGACCTGAGCGGAGTCGGTGGAGAGGTTGATGACCCTTCCGTAATCGCCGTGGCGACGCACGAACTCCGCCGTCATCATCAGGCTGCCGCGCACGTTGACGGCGAAGGTGTCGTCGATGACCTCGCGGGTTATGGCCTCTATGGTGTCCTTGCCGGTCTCGTCGTCGGTGGCGGCGTTGTTCACGAGGACGTCGACGCGCCCGAATCGCCCGACAGCTGCATCGAAGATTTCCTTCACCTGGGCTTCGTCAGATATGTCCTTCTCCAAAACGAGATAATCCACGCCCAGCTCGATGAGCTTCTCTTCCACTTCTGAAGCATCGCCCGCGTTGGCTCTGTAGTAGCGGTCGGCCCCGTTCTCGTCAGCCCTCGTATCGTCGTACTCGCGCTGCACCTTCTTGTAAGTCAGAACCACCTTTGCGCCCTCGCGGGCGAAGGCGATGGCGGTCGCAGCACCGATTCCCTGCGGGTTGTTCGCGCCCGTGATAATCGCGACCTTGTCTTTCAGCCCGTAATCCACCATCACGACCTCCGTGCTCCTCGGCTTCTTCAAGCTCACATTCTAAGGCACGGGCGAGGTTGTGACGGTGGCGGAAACTTCACCATGTACTTATTCGCGGTGAGGAGGTCTTCTCATGAGCGTTAATAGCTTGTATGAGTACTGGGTGCCGGAGCATGTGAAGGAGTATCTTCGCGGGCTGGGGTTTGTCCTTCCGCTCGATGACATGGAGCCGTGGATTCGGTCGTGGGACGACTGGATGGGCGCTCGCGGGGACTTCTATGACTACCGCGACAAGGATGGACTTGGACGCGTTTATGAGGTTCACCGGCGATCCATTCACCCGGCGATGCGCGTCTGCAAGGAGTGGGGTTCTCTTCTCCTCAATGAGGATGTCAAGGTCGTCTGCGATGACCAGAACGCGACAGACTGGATCGGCGAGTTCTTCTCCTCCACCAACTTCATGGCGCAGGCGCAGGCTACTGTGGTAAGAGCATTCGGTCTCGGCACGGGTGCCTGGGCACTGTGGGTGGACCTCGACAAGAAGAAGGTTCGCGTACGGCACTACGACGCGAGTTATCCCAAGACTAAGAAAATCCAAGCTATTCAGGGCGCCGGGTTCCCGACCACGTGCTGCGCCCCGTAAAAACTTGGATTTTGTGCGCACGATATCAGAGCCCGCAAAATCCCAGCAGGCCCCCATCCGCGCCAATCCACTTAGGAGCAACTTTCTTATCCTGATCGCTTTCGAGCACCTCGAGGGCTTTGAGCTCATCTTCCGTTGTTATGTCAAGGTAGACCATCGTGGTCTGCAGATTCGCGTGTCCGAGCAAGAACGAGATCTCCACGATGTTCATGCCGCCCTGCAGCCAGTGCGACGCCCGAGCGTGCCTGAACTGGTGCGCGTGAAGCCCGAGCGGCACGTCGGGGCATCCTTTGCTAGCCTTGCTTGCGTAGAGCTTGAGCCTGTCGGAAACCGCCTGCTGGGTGAGGGGACGGTGCGTGTCCGAGCGTCTCGAATAGAAGAGGAACGCAAGGGGGTCTGGGTTGTCGCCGTGGAACTCGCGGACGTAACCCCGCAGCGTCTCCGCCGCCTTTTTCGGGATATACGCCGTCCTGGTCTTGCCCCCCTTGCCCACGACGTTGAGGCATGGCCGCCTTGCCTCGAGCCGAACGTCGGAGATTCTCAGGGCGAGCAGCTCGCCTATCCTGGTCGCGGTGGCGTACATGGTGAACATGAGCGCAAGGTCGCGCCGTCCGGTCCGCGTGGACGTGTCCGGTGCCGCCATGAGGGCCTTCGTCGCCTCCTTCGTGAGCCCTTCAACCTTTCGGCTCGGGCACTTGAACTTATTGACCGAGCAAGCCCCCTGATACCACAGCTGCAGCGACGCGTCTCGTCCCGCCGCGTACCTGAGGAACTCCCGCAACGACGCGAGGCGCACGTTGCACGTGGCGGGCGAGTTGCCGCGCACGTCGCGAAGCCAGCCCATCCAGCCCTCCAGGCAGCGCTCGGAGAAGCACTTCCACGAGAGGCTGGCCGTGGTGACGCCCTCCGACTCGCCGATGTAGGTGAGAAACATCCTTATTGCGGTCTCGTACGACCTCAGCGTGTTCTCGCTGCCGGTTTTATGCTTCGGGGCGTAATCCCTTAGGAAGGCGTTCACCGCCACCGACACCTCCATGGCCTCGTTACTCGGCTTCTTCATGGCCCACCTCCGGGAAGATATCGTCCAGGTCATCCCCGCACCTGTCCTCGATCAGGTCCGCCAACGCGGGCACGAGTGCGTAATACCGCCTGGTCGTCTCCACATCCGAGTGTCCCATGCTGCGGCTCAGGTAGGTGAGCCGGTCGAAGAAGTCGAAGCCCGTTCCGACCCAGCCGTCGATGTTCTCGATGGCGTAATTGTGCCGCAGCTCGTAAGCGGTGGCACGCTCGTCGCTGACTTGCCTCCAAAGCCGTCTGAATGCCTTGGAGACCCATGCGGCGGTGCGCCCCTCGGTCGAGTTGCGCGGGAAGAAGTGCACCCTGGTCGGGTAGAGCAGCCGGATGGATTCGTCATAGCGCCTCATGAGGCCCGTCATGCTGTCGTGCATGGCCACGAAGTGCTGGCAGTGGCCCTTCGACCTCTTGATGTCGAGGACCCCCGACTCCAGGTCGACGTCCTCGCGCCGCAGGAGTCGCGCCTCGGTGGTTCTTATCCCGCTGCTGTACAGCAGCCTGAAGAAGACGGGTAGCGTCAGGGCCAGGTTCTTGCTCCTCGCGGTGTTGTTCGTCACGGGCCAGCTGTCGCATGCGCCGAAGAAAGCGCGCAGCTCGGACTCGGTGAATGCGTGCGGGACGTACGTGCTGGGCTCGCGGCGTGGGATTTCCGGGTCGCTCAGCTCCGCAATCCCGCGCTCCCGAAGATAGCGGACGAACTCGACGACAGGGTAGATCCTGCTACGGCACGAATTGTTCTTCTCCGTGGGCCTCTTGGCGCACCACGCATCGACCATCTCCTGGGTGATCCCCGTCGCATCGGGGTAGGTCTTCCTGCACCAGCTGTCAAAGCACAGCAGGTTGGCGATGGCCTGGTTGCCCCATCGGTCGACGGAGGCGAGTCTTTTCGAGTAGGTCTCGAACAGTTCTTCGGGTATCAGGCTAAACTGCACGGTTGAACACCTCCTCGGGAACCGGGAACCGCTCCACGCTCAGCGCGCATTCCCTCAGGTGCGCCAAATCCGCCGAGAGGTAGGCGTTCGTCGACTTCGGGTTGGCATGCCCCATCGCCTTGCTGATAATCGGCCGCGCCACGCCGGCCGACATGAGCGCGGTGGCGAAATGGTGGCGGAAGATGTGGGTTCCCCTCCTGTCCCCGGGCTCCTGCCTCAGCCCCGCGAGCGTCAGGGCCCTGTTGGCGGCGGCCGTCACGAAGCCCGGCCCGCATTCGTGCTTGACCGTCGTTCTGGGTAGAAACACCCACGGAAGGTCGGAGGTCCCGCGCTCGCGGGCGACGTAGTCAAAGATCGCGTTTCCGACCACAGGGAGCAGGGGGAGCTCGAGGGGCTCTCCGGTTTTCCTCTGGACGATTCGGACGGCGGATTCCGCCCAGTCGATCGACTCGAGCCGGAGGGCGGCGATATCGCTTCGCCTCAGCCCGTAGTGCACGAGGAGAAGAACGACCGCGCGGTCCCGCAGGCTGAGCTCCGAATGCGGATCCTCGACGACGGATTTCACGGCGCGCACCTCGCCGTCGGTGAGGTACTGAACGTTCTTCCTCCCATCGCGTATGTTCGGGACGAAGGACAGGATCCGCGTGCGCGTGTCGCAGTCGGGCGCAGCTGTCACGAGCACTCTTCTAACGGTTGCGGCGTAACCCGCGCTCCTGCATGGACCGCCATCGCCGAGGAAGAAGGAGAGGACGTCCTCCTCGGTTATCTCGTCGAGCGAGACGCGTCCGCGATTCTGCATGGCTTTGAAGAACACGGCGCCCTCGCCAGCTTCGGAGCGCACCGTCCGGTCCTTCTTCCCCCTCGCGAGCTCTGCGGACGAGTACCGGTCCACGATCTCCCTGAACCCGGGCGCAAGGTCATCGGCTGCCGAATGGCGGAAAAGAGAACGGCTCCGGGTGCCGTCGGGGTACCTGTCGTGAAGGACGAACTCCCTGATCACGCCAAGGGCCATGCAGGTGTTCTCCCGCATGTATCTCGACGGCGTAACGCGGCAGTAGGATTCGTACGCATCCTTGTAGGAGCCCCATCCTTCCGAATCGCTGTTTTCCAGCAGATAAGCGACGGTGCGCTCGATGATGTGAAGGTATCCGGGCGAATACCCGACCTCCTCCAAGTGCTCGACTAGCTCGTTATGTTTTTGCGTCAGTTTTGTCATGTCCATTTGACTACCTCCTAGCTAGAACCATACGCTGCATTCAGCGAAGAACTAATATCCAAGTTTTTGCTGGGCGTAGCACGTGGTCGGGAACCCGGCACCCTGAAAAGCTTGGATTTTCTTAATCTTGGGATAACGGGCGAAAACCAAGTACTTGGTTTTCGCTCGGATGGTGATACCGCTCACGTGGGACGAGGATGGCGTGAGCGAATGCGCCTTCGTCACGCGGGCGTTCTACCGCGGAAAAGCCGTGGACTAGCTGCAGATGCACCTCAAGGGTGGTGCTGGTTTCTCGGCGGGCTCTTCTTCACCTTCCACTTCCTCGCCTTCACCTGAACATGCGGACGCTCTTCTCGCCATGAACAATGGGGAGAGCTACAAGATCGTCACCGTCTGCTTCGACAAGGACGGGAACGAGCTCGCGCCCGTGGGTGTCGCGCCGGTGTTTGATACGGGATGCGCTTTCCCCACCTTCGGCATCGTCAAGCCCGCCGTCACCAACACGCGTGTGGACATGTCGCCCTACGGGCAGTCAGTCTTCGCGGATGCTGTGGACGCCGTGCAGGCGGTGGACCTCACCTTCGACGCGCTCATCAACGAGGTAGACGTGAGCAAGATGCGCGTGTTTCTCTCCGACGTTCTTTTCGATCGCGAGAAGACCGGTGACAAGGCCATCTCCATCCCGTTCGGAAAGCAGGACTGCACCGTTTTTCGCAAGGTGATGAGCACCGAGGACATGGTCCAGGAGTTCGCGCCTGCGCTTCGCACCTCCTCGCAGGTCGAGGCTTTCAGGATCGCGCTTCAGATGCTGGGAGACCTCACGGGCTTCGGCATCAGCTCTTTCGACATGGAGGACTCGCGCGGATTCATCAGGACCGCAACCGAGGTGTCCTCGGACAACTCCGCGCTCATGAGGAACATCAGAAGGCACGAGAACGCCCTTGAGGGAGCCATCACGGACATCGCGCGGGCCGTCATGTGCGTGGCGCGTGGCTTCGGAGAGAGCATCCCTGAGGAGGGCTCCGTGCGCGTGCAGTACGACGACTCCATCATCCAGGACACGGCCGCCGAGAAGGCCCAGGACATGGCCGAGGTGGGCATCACCATGAACGCCTGGGAGTATCGCGCCAAATGGTACGGCGAGGACAAGACGGCTAAGGCTCGAGCTCGTGAGCTTGCGAGCAAACAGTCGGCCGAGGAACTTTCACGATAGACGCATCTTAAGCCGTCAACTGATGCGGCGGCATTAATGGCCTACACCCACGCTGGTATACTGTCTTCTGCAAAACAGACATTCCCAACGGAGATGCAGACTATGCCCAACGACGTCAATATCTATTGCGACGAGAGTAGGTACTCGAATCCTGGTGACCCATATTTGGTCATCGGCGCCGTGAAGTGCCTGCGCGACAAAAAGCCAGAAATCGTAGCCGCTCTAAACGAGATCAAGCGCCAATACGGAATCGGCGGCGAGTTCGGCTGGAAATCCGCCTCGCCAAACAAGGGAGAGTTCTACAAGGCGGTCATCGACTGGTTCGTCAACTGCGACGACCTTCTCTTCCGATGCGTTGTGGTGAATAAGGGCAACCTCTGGTCCTCAGATGACGAGGACGGCTTCTACGTTGCCTATCACCAGCTCCTCTACCATTGGCTCGTACCCGGCAATGCGTATCACGTCTACCTCGACAAGAAGAAGAACTCGAGACAGCGCCGTGTGGACACGCTACGCGGGAAGACCGAGTGGTATATGCCGAACGGTTGCAAGCTGGCATGCATGGAGGAGGTAGAGTCACGGGAATGTGCGCTCGTGCAGGTCGCAGACCTTCTCATAGGCTGCATGGGCTACGAGTGGAATGGACATACTGATCCTGTTAGATATCCCGACGCAAGCAATTTCAAGGTGGAACTGTGTGGTTACCTGGCCCTGCAGCTCGGCCGACCCTCTCTTCGTTTCTCCACATGGAGGACCGAGGAGAAGTTCAACGTCTTCGCTTTTGGGGAGTAGCCCATGGCATACGAGATTGGCGAGGACGGCCTGCTGGACTTCTCGGGCTGCGCAAACGACGAGGAAAAGCTCGACCAGTGCTGTGAGTACTTCATAGAGAACCTGAGTGACGTCGAGGTCATCGCCTTCGATGGCAAGCTCGTACGAGGCTTCACCGAGTTCAGCTTCAACCACATCGTGTCTGGAAGCTCCAACAAATACGACACCGCACTCGACCACGACATCAACTTCGTGGAAAAGCGAGCCGTGCGGTTGCCGCTCATAGCGAAGGTCCTCAAGGGGGAGCTGAAGTCCCGGGTCTATCGCATGAGCCACAGGCGTGGGAAGAAGACGAACATGCGGCGCGTACTTACCGTCATCGAAGTGGAGCACCAATACTATGTCGTCGTGCTCGATGAGGTGAAGGACATCTACAAGATCCGTACCGCATTCCCTGCAACCAAGAGCTATTATGAGCAGCGCATACGCGGTCAGGGAACCAATGCGGGGACATGGGGCTAATAACGCACAATGCCCCGGATTTCGGGCTCCGAGGCAGGCCGTGTCATAAACCATGGGTAAATGACTACCCGTATTGTACCCCACCAAGGGCTGCCCATTCAAGGGGTTGGGGCATCCTGATGCAAACTGTTACCGCCGACCTGGGACTATGCTAGATGGTTTTCGGTAGGCGGTGTCGCTCGCGTGTTTGGAGAGATCCTGACGGGGCTCAGCAAGTTCGAGAACTACGAGCAAAGTTCAAGTACTTAAATGGGTGGCCGCTGCAGTGAGCCTTTGCCGCCCGCGCTGGCTGATGGACTGGACGGGCGCGGACGAGCGCGTGACGGCAGCAGACCGGACGGCCACGCGTAGGGTGTGCGCCGCTGGCCGGGCGTGACGCACGCTGACCACGCGCCACGTTGACCTCGCATTAGGCCAGACGGCGGCGTAGGGCGGGCTGAGCACGCGGCCGAAGGCAGACCGCGCCAGCGGGCTGCCGTAGGCGCGTATGCGAAGACCGACCGGAGCCTACTGGTTCAACGCGTTCTCGAGCTGCACCGAGGTGTGGGGCTTCGAGAACCTGACCGGCATGACAAGCGCCAACCAGATGTTCACGAGCTGCACGTCCCTTGAGGCGATCTACACCACAAGCTTCAGCATCACGGGGCTGTCGGGCTCGCTCATGTTCAACAGCTGCAACCGCCTGGTGGGCGGGACTGATGGCTTCGTGCCTTCCACGACGAGCGGCGCGAGCGTGTGCAAGCTGGGAGCCGGCGGAGTGCTGACAGACCCCAACAACGACCAGCGCACGTGGTTCTACGGGCACTTCTACGAGGACGGAGAGGCCGTTCTTACCGCTACGCCGACGCCCGACCCGAACCGCGCGCTCAGGTCCACCGGACGAATCTGCGCCATCGCGAAGTACCAGGGTCTCGGCTTCACGCCATGGACAGGGAATGCGGGCAGCACGCATCGGCAGTACCTCACGAGCGCGACCTTCGCGGCGGACATGGCTACGTTCTCGTACCTGAACCTGAACTACCTGTTCTACTCGTGCACCAACCTGGCAAGCGTGAGCGGGCTGGGCAACCTGTCCGGCGTGCGCTCGATGCGCTACACGTTCAGCTCCTGCGCGTTCACGAGCATCGACTTCCGGGGCTTCGATCCGTCAAATCTCACGGACCTGTTCTACACGTTCTCGGGGTGCTCACACCTTACGACAATCTATGCGGACCCCACGTGGGCGCTGCCCTCGAGCGGGATCACGGGATCGCAGTGCTTCTACTCGTGCTCGACTTCGCTCGTTGGAGGCAGCGGAACGGTATGGGCGAGCAACAAGACGGCGTACACGTACTTCCGCATCGACACGGCGAGTACGCCGGGGTATATCACCGTGGCATAGCTGCCTGACCTCGCGTTTTACAGAAACCACCTCTGCTGTCCCATGTGAGGGACAATTTATGTCCCATGAGCGTGGGATAATGTCGCCATCTCCAGTCGAGGATGGGAGCACGTCATGGAAGCGAAGAGGCCAATATACGAGCACATCATGTCGAGCGTAGTCGACGGCAAACTGCCAGTCGACTTTAGCCTTGTCGAATATGACGAGAGCGATTTCAAGATTCGCATGGCCGATGGTGCAATGGATGGGATAAGCGTCTACCACATGTCCCGACCCACTTTGCCTGAGGACATAGTGGGGACAATAGCTCAGGCGCTCGAGGCTGCCTGTGCAGGTGACTACGAGACCGCCGGAGCCAAACTCTCTTCTCTGCTCGACGAGCATCGGGCGATAAACCTCATCGGCCAGATTCAACAGGCCGTTATCGAGGTCGCGCCGAAGGTTGACCCTCAGGCCCTATATGCGTACGCGACCTTCCCAATCTTCACCTCGACCGATAGGGAAATGGTCAAGATGGGGCTATCTATTCTCGAGGTTTTCAACGAGCCTGACGACAAGACGAAGGAGCTCATCCGCACCTTCGGCCTATGCGACGAGTTCACCATTTTCTGCGCCTGGAACGCCCGCACCTGGACGAACGGCAACGAGGAGGTCTTCTCTCTCGCGAAGCGCACGGACGGGTGGGGCCGCATCCATGCGATAGAGATACTCGAACCCGCGACGGATGAAATCAGGGATTGGCTGCTCCTAGAGGGTGTGAACAACGCCGTGATGCCCGAGTATTCCGCCCTCACCTGCTATGTCAAGGCGGGCGTAGCCGAGCGCCTTGTTGGAGAGATGACGCATGAGGAGTTCTCCGGCGCGACATCGATTGTGCATGCCGCCCTAAGCGAGGGGCCTGTTGCGGGAATACCGTCACTCGATGACCCGAAGGCCGAGCTTGAGCGGTATGTACACCAAGCCCCAAAGCAGAAGCTGGATCTATGGGATTGCGAATGCATAGACTCCATTGCCGAATATGCCGCCGAAGAAGGCTGGGATGGACTTGTCAATGAATGCGATGCGCTGCTAGGCGCAGATGTCGTTCGGTCCCTCGTGAAAGACGAGCTGACCAAGGGTCATGGCATGGGTCTCGCGCGCCAGCTCGGCATCCCTTACAAGGACGCATTGCTCGAAGCCATGCAATCGGATTTCGATGGGCTTTACTCCCAGTGCCATTGGCTCATGGATGATGCCGAATATCTTGATGCCTTGCTCGAGTTGTTCCGCGAGAAGATTCCCATTGACTGCATCGAGGACGATCCGCGCGACGAAATTGGCATCGGCAAGGAGTTCGATGCCTACCGGAAGCTAAGTTTCCTCATCCAATCGCTTCGGCACAAACTGCCGACCGGGCTCGATTTCGTCTTGAAGGCGCTTACGTCTCCTGTCGTCAGTAACCGTACCATGGCCTATCGCGTGCTTAGGTGCTGGGTTAGCGACGAGGGAAGGTCGCTCTCAGAAATCTCACCCGAGGCTTTTGAGCGCCTTTGCTACGCGTATGGCCGCGAGCCGCGTGAGGACCTGAGTTGTGCCATGAAGCCGCTTATCGACGGGGAGACGGTATACGGCGAAGACGAGATGTAAGGGGTTTGCCATGGGTTTGGATGCCAGCGTGAGATGCCGCTGTTTTGAGGAAGGGAAGCTTAGGCCGGGGCCCGTTCCGATTGAGGATTTGTACATCGATGACGAGGGTTATCTGTCATCAAGAAAGCTAGACGATGCATACGCGCGCTTCTCTCTCAGGCAGGTTTGGGCTCGATACTACGAGCTTGAGAATGCCTTCAGAGAGTGGTCTGACCATCCGTGCGAACACGAGGATGGGGAGATTTGCTCGGAGCGCGTTGGAAATTGGAGCGGTTGCGCTGTCTTTGAAGACTACTGCGAGGAGATCGGCGAGGAGAGGGTTCCCATACTGGCTCATATCCTTCCCTCGGGCAATGGGGGCACTTTCCCCGCCGAGATGGCAGAGGCGGCGCTCAAGGAGCTCGACTTTTTTGATGCTTGGCTCGACGAGAAAATGTGCGCCAACCCCACAGGCACTCTCATAGATGCGAGCACCGGTGAGGAGGTCTGGTCGCCAGAAGACGGAACCATGACAATCCTCACCAGCAGGATTGCCAAGGCAGATATTGATGACGGAGAGTTTCGAGTTGTCGACAATGACCACCATAAGGGGGAAGTTCTTTTCGCATCACCTCGTTTCTTGCATGAGTACATTGACGATCCGCTCTGGAAAGGAGACAAGAAGCGCTATCGGCTCACTTGTCTTGAAAGCGGGGCAAGCATTGAGTGCTGGGAAGGATTCGATTTCTGCTCGAATGATGAGACCTCTTTCACAATCGGAAGTAGAAAAGCGTGGTGCTGGACATACGCCAACGTCGCACTAAGGAACCTCTTAAACGCTTCGCTGGAAACTGGGAATCCTATTAGGTGGTGCTAGCTATGAGCGCAAACGAGCTTGAAAGATACCGCGAGATAATACCTGACAAACCAGGGACTAAACTGCCAAGCATCTCATGGGACGACAAGCAGACTCTCAACTGCCAGAGTGGTTTTAACAGACCGCTGCTTGAACAATCCGACATGTGTGGTTGCTTTCATTGCGGAAGAAGGTTTCCCGCCCATCTAGTAGCTAGTTGGCTTCGAGAGCCTGGTGAGGAAGATACGGGGATTTGCCCATACTGTGGCGAAGATACGTTGATCGTCGGGACGGCTGAGTTTCCCCTCACAACTGCGCTGCTCTCGATGCTTTATGAGGAATGGTTCAAGGAGGAACGCGATAAGCGAGAGGCCGCGGCAACGATAATCCCCTCTTTTGCAGGCTACGATGGATACTTCTCTCAAGGCGTACCGTTTCGCTGGGAAGAAAGTGCCGGCAGAAGATTGCTAAGGGAAATCGGGATATGGTCCATCGGAAACCCCGGAGAGGGGCGTTACGACTGCGAGGGGGCTCCAGAGCCCGGTGTTTATACCGATGTGCCATTAGGTGGTGTTTGGAGTCTGCGCGCATGGGAAGAAGAGGTAGATGACGGGCTTACTGAAGATGAAATCGATGCGCTGGATGACGAAGAGTTTTGGTCCCGCGTAGATGTTGTCGAACACTACGTACTCGAACGTGATGGTGTAACTGTTCGATTTACGCCATGGAGTGGCGAAGAGCAGCAAGGGCTTATCAATCTCTATGCTGAATATGGCGATAGGCTGATCGCATCTTTCAAAGACTGCGGTTTTTCAAAAATGCAGATATATGCTGACGAATCAAAACACATCTAGCAATCTCGCAACCAAAGAGCAGCGGCGTAATCCCGGTGTTGCAGTCGGGTTACGCCGCACGTCATCGGCCGGTACGGTTAATTGGCAACTTGGTTAGGGCAAGTCGGCATCTCGCCAATGAGCAATCCTTTCCAAAACTGCTCAGACATTGACCCTGATGCGCAGAGCATGTCTAAAAGCTTGATGCGGAGTTCGGGTGGTAACTGATCGAAATCATCCCTCATTGCTCTTTCAATCGCTCGACTAGCGAGAAGCATCTCGTTGCAGATCTCCCTCTTCTCCTCGAGCGTGTAGCTCTCGGGCGAGTAGCAACAGAGGTCAGCCCTGAAGTATGCCATGTCCTCGACCTGCTGAAGTTCGGCCCATCTTTCATCGTTCATCATCGTGACAGCTCCTTTCCAAACAGCGACTTCCCGGACACCATGGCTTATCCCGAAGGACACCACGCAGGACACCACGCCCGACGTGGACACCATGGCCCCGGCTTTACGGTTCGTGATTCATCCTGTCGATTGTTTGGCCAGGTAACCGGCCGAAAGAGGAAAACACCCTGCTTTTGACGAGACTCCCGTTTTTGGTGTCCCGTTTAGTGTCCTAAACAAAAGCAGGTAGACGGTTTATGCCATCTACCTGCGTCTTTTGTGGTGGGCGTTACAAGATTTGAACTTGTGACCTCTTCCGTGTCAGGGAAGCGCTCTCCCCCTGAGCTAAACGCCCTTGCTCAGTGCGTGCCCTGCGGCACGAGAAAGAACTATAGAGCATCTCGAATTAGATTGCAAGCACAATTTGCAAAATTTCGCGTAAGGGGTACTCCACCACGCTAAACCCTTACACTATCAGAGAAGATAAAGGCAACGGGAGGCAACGATGGACGACATTCGCTTCGTGGAGGCAACCTTCGGACCCACGATTTGGGCGGCGATACCCGCAGCGGCACTCTTGGTCTTGCTCGTGCTCACCATCCGCCACGAGTTCGCCGCGCACTCCGCGCACAAGCACCTCAAGCTCACGTCGCTGCTTTGGGCGCTCCCCCACATGCTGCTGCTCGGCGGCGTCACCGCCTGGTACATAATGGGCGCCGGCTCGTCCAACCTCGTCTGCCTCATCGCCTTCTCTGTGGTGTGCGTTCTCTGTGGCTGCACCGCCCTCCATCGAGACGACCGCTTCCCTCCCCTGACGCCCCTTCTGCTCGCGACCACACTCTGCGGCGTGCTCGCCCTCGAACTCTGCTGCAACGACACCGTCCTTGCCGTCGGACCCCAGTTTTGGCTCGTCGAGATCGCCCTCGTGGGAGGGCTTCTCTGTGGCCTGTGGTTCCTCTGCGGCCGTCGCGGCATCCTTCCCGCCATTGGCCTCGTGGCACTGACGCTCCTCGGGGTCGCGCAGCACTATGTGCTCGAGTTCAGGGGGACGGCCATTCTACCCTCTGACCTCTTCGCCTTTGGCACGGCCCTCTCTGTGAGCGGCGGTTACACCTACGACCTGTCCCCGGGGATGCTGCTGGGCCTTGCCACGCTCTCTGGAGGCCTTCTCTGCTGCGCGCTGCTGTGGCGCGGCGAGGCTTGGCGGCTGCGCCTCTTTGACCTGCTCGGCGGAGTCGTGCTGTTTGCCTTGGTGGCGGCCATCGCCATCGTTCCCCGCTACGGTGACGTCTTCGGCGCTCAGATCGACTACTGGTGGTCGAAGGATTGGTACGGCAGGCAAGGCTTCCTCCCGTCCTTCATCTTTGCCTGGCAGGACCTTGAGGTGCGCGCGCCTGGCGGATACAGCGCCGAAGAGGCCCGCGCCGCGCAGACGAACCTCGCCGAGCGCCACCTCGCCAAGGCGGGCACGGACCAGCGGCGCGCACAATCCACCGCGCAGTTCGCAGGCCAACGTCCCAACATCCTCGTCATCCAGAACGAGACGTTCTGCGATCTTGCCGCTCTTGACGGGCTACGCAACGGTTATGCGGGACCGACGTTCTGGAATTCAGGTCTTGGGGATGCCCTCGCACGTGGCAACCTGGCCGTCTCCGTCTTTGGCGGCGGAACCTGCAACACCGAGTTCGAGTTTCTCACCAATTACTCCTTGGCGTTTCTCGGTGCGCTGAAGTATCCCTTCTCGATGTACGACCTCAGCGCGACGGAGAGTCTCCCGCGCCAGCTCGCGGCGCAGGGATATCACACCGTCGGCATGCATCCCAACGTCGCCTCCAACTGGAACCGCGACCGTGCCTACGTGCAGCTGGGCTTCGACGAGTTCCTCGACGAGACCGCCTTCGAGGGAGCCGAGCTCTACCACACGCACGTCTCCGACTGGGCCACCTACGAGCGCAGCCTCGAGCTCATGCGCTCGAGCGCGGAGCCGCTCTTCGTCTTTGACGTCACCATGCAGAACCACAGCGGCTACGACACGGGCAGCATCCCCGCCGACCAGCTGCGCAACTATGCCATCGACGGCTTAGGAGAGGACAACACCTTCCAGCTCAACGAGTTCCTCGCCTGCATCGACGAGTCCGACCGCGCCCTCGAGCGCTTGGTCGGCGAGCTGCGCGCCCTCGGTGAGCCCACCGTCATGGTGATGTACGGCGACCACCACCCGTGGTTCTCGCAGGCCATCAACGACCTTCTGTACCCCGACGAGGATGAGCTCACGCACGCGGAGCGCATCCACAACACCCGCTACACCGTGTGGGCCAACTACGAGGTCGCCGGCGGCGTGGACCCCGATGCAAACGGCGGCGACACGAGCGCAGACCTCCTCGGCGCCATGACCCTCGACGCCATCGGCGCTCCGACCACCGAGTTCCAGCAGGCGCTACTCGGAGCGCGCCAAGAGGTGCGCGCCGTCAACGCGAACGGCTACCTGGGGACCGACGGCACCTGGCATCCCCTTGCGGAGGCCCCTCGCGAGCTCAGCCTCGTGGAGTATCTCAACTTCGGCTCGAAAGTGTGAGCGGGCCATCGGGAGGCATCAACCGACGGCTAACTACCACGCGCCGAGACCGCGCGCCACGATGGTTATGAAGTCCTGCACGTTGGTGACGACCGTCGTGGCGGAGAGGCTCCCGCGGTCGAGCAGCTTGTTGACCACGAACTCGTCCGCATCTACCGCATAGAAGTAGACCGGTCGCACGGCGCCATCCGCAAGCACCCGATAGGAGGGAACCATGTTGCCCGTGGCAATCGTATGCAACATGGTGGCGAGGCAGATCACGGTAGTCGCGTCACGCACCATGTCGCGCATGGCATGCTGTCCCGCGTACGCATCCCCTATGACCTCGGGTAGCGGTCCGTCATCGCGAATGGAGCCGGTGAGCACGAAGGGCACGCCCTGCTTCACCAAGCTGTACATGATGCCGTTGTCTATGCCGTGGTCCTCCACGAACTGGGCGATGGATCCACTGCGTCGGACCTCGTTGAGAACGTCTAGGTGATTGTAGTGACCGTTGGGGACCGACTCTTGGGTGTAGATGTCCTGGCCCAAGGCGGTGTGCAGCATGCCCGCCTCCAGGTCGTGCGTGGCGAGCGCATTGCCCGCCATCACGCCGTCGACGTAGCCCTCCTCCACCATGCGCTGCATGGCGAATCGCGCGTCGTGGTCGAAGGCGAACGCAGGCCCCATCACCCAGACGATCTTTCCGTGCTCACGCTCGTAACGAAGCAACTCGAAGAGGCGGTCGTAGTCGCGCGCGAAGGCAGTCTCGCGACTCCGGCCCTGTCGGAAGGCGAACTTGTCTTGCCCCCGCCGCCCCGCCGAATCGACGAAGCCGTCCGTGTGGACGTAGATGCCCTGGGAGCCGTCTTCCGTGCGCCCCAAGCACACGAGATCACCCACGCGAAGGTTGCGGTTCTCGACCACGTCGATGCGACCGTCGGGACGAAGCACCAGCGAGGAGTCCATGCGGCTCTCCTCCGCAAGGCGCCACGAGCCCCCCACCTTCACGTACTCGGGAAACATCGACGTGCTGTGATACCCACGCGGCGCGACGCCGTCGAGCTCGACGGCCTCCCAACGGGCGTCGGGCGCCTCGGCAAGCTCGGGTGCCGAGAAGTCCGGCGCAACATATGTGGGCATTGCAAAGTCCATGGCATTCTCCTTCGCATGCGCGACGCGCGGCGGCAACACCGATAACGACCCGCGCGCCTTGTCTACTTACAAGAATCGGTAGCGCACCTCGCGCAGACCCCACTCGTCACCAGTCTCGGCTCCGAAGGCCCTGAAGACCGCCGGGGTGAGGTCGAGGCCGCGACTGCCGCCACCCATGCCACCGCAGTCGGTGACGGTGGCGATAACCGTCATGCCCTCGTACTCGATCTGAATCATGCTCCCATAGAAGCGAGCCGGATCGATGGAGATGGGCATGGCAACGGTCGGCACCGACTCATCGAGCGGGATGCCCGAGGCCGTCGCGGTTGATCCGGGCGGGGTGTTGTCGGCGATGGTGTACGCCGACGCGATGCAACTGATCCAGTCTCCCGCGTCCTCTGCGACTGGATCGGGAGCGGGCTCGGGCTCCTCGGGAGCGGGCTCGAAATACGGGACGGGCTCCGCCTCGGGGTCGGCCGTCTGCTCGTCCGCCGCATCGCCGTCCAAGCCCTCCTCGGCCCCCGCCTCCGCGTCGGCAGTTGTCGCGTCCTCGTCAGCTGTCGCGTCCTCGTTAGCTGAAGCATCCTCGTCGCCCAGCGCATCCTCGTCGGCCAGCGCATCCTCGTCTGCCTGCGTGGCGTCGTCTTCCAAGACGTCAGACGCCAGTTCGTCGTCACTTGCATCCACGTCCGCCTCGTCGGTGGTTGCGACCTCGTCCGACTCGTCCGACGCATCGTCGGAATCCGACACATAGTCCTCCTGAGTCGCCTTCGCCGCGGCAGCCTTCGCCGCGGCCGCACGTGCGTCATCCTTTTCGGCCTCCGCCTCCAAGGACTCGGCATCCGTCGCCGCGACCGCCGCGAGCTGGCGCATCTGCGCCTCCGCCTGCGCCTGGGCACGCTGCTTCTGGGCACGCTGCTGCTCGAGCGCGGCCTGGCGAGCAATCGCCGCGAGCCGCGCCTCCTCGGCGGCACGCTCCTGCGCCTCCAGGCCCGACGCGAGCTCCAACAGCGCGTTGACCGACGCCGTGAGGTCTTCGCAGGTGGACTCGAGCTCGGCGAGCGCCACCCTGCGGTCCTTGCGCGCCACCTCGATGGCCTCCATGCGAGCTTCGAGGTCGCGCTTGTCGGCATTGAGATGCTCGACGCAACCCGTCTGCCACTGTGTCACCTTGTTGGCGTAGTAGATGCGCGACACGAAGTCGTCGAAGGTGTCGCTCGAGAGCGCGATGTCCCATAGGCTGGGCATTCCGCCCGAACGATAGTCCGTCTTTACCATCTTGCGCAGCTGCGAGCGGTCCTCGATGAGGTATCCCTGTACCACGATCGACTGCTGCGCAAGGTCGTGAATCTGCTGGTCGAGGCCCTCGACCTCGGACCTGCACGCATCAAGCTGTGCCACGAGCTCCTCGAGGCGCGCATTCTCTGCCGCCGCCTTCTGCCGGACCTCGGCGGAGGTCTGTTTGGCAGGCGCGGCGACAGCCGTCGCAGGCACGCCCAGCACCAGGGCTGCCATGCAGGCACTCGTCACCGCAACCCTACCACGACTACGCCCAAATCTCATGCAGGAACTCCTCCCCAAAGCTCTCGAGCTTCTTCGCGCCAACGCCCGAGACGTCGAGCATCTCCTCCTTCGTTCGCGGCCGCAGCCGCACCATGGAGCGCAAGGTGGCATCGGAGAATACCATATATGCAGGCACGCCCCGCTCCTGAGCAAGACGTTTCCGCAGAGACCTCAGACGCGCGAAGAGCTCCTCGTCCGCTTCCGTCGCCTCCTCGGATGGCAGATCGCGCTCTGGCGTCCCGTCATAAGCATAGTCGGCCGAAGCATCGAGGCGATTCTCGGCACGTCGTGTGCCACCAAATGCCATCCCTCGTCGTGTGCCCCCAAACGTGGGCTCGGCGTGCTTGCGAGGTTCCTCCCAGCCGCACACCGAGCATGTCTGGCAATCCTCAGGTACGCCCGCAAGGCTCTGTCCGAAGTGACGCAGGATTCTGCGACGCAGGCAATACGTGCTCCTCGTGTAGCCGATGATGTCCCCAAGCAGGCGGTTTCGGCTTTGCAGCAGCTCGTCGTAGGCGGCGGGGTCGTCGTTGGAGGGAGTCTCGGTCTTCTCGATGAGGAAGTGTGCCGTGCGGATGTCGCCATCGCTCCACAGGAGGTGGCATTCGGCCGGTTCCCCGTCACGACCGGCGCGACCGGCCTCCTGATAGTACTCCTCAAGCGAGAGCGGCAGGCCGTCGTTGATCACGAACCGCACGTTGGACTTGTCGATGCCCATGCCGAACGCGTTCGTCGCCACCATCACCTGCACGTCATCGTTGGCAAAGCGCGATTGTGCCTCCGCACGAAGGTCGTTGGAGAGGCCCGCATGATAGCAGGTCGCCGAGAATCCCTCGTCGAGCAGGGCGTCACACAGGTCCTCCACGCGACGGCGCGTCATGGCATACACGATGCCGGGCTCCTCCGGGTGTCGGGCCACATAGCTCACGAGCCAGCGCCTTCTTTGCGCCGGGGTAAGCTTGTGCGTGGCGAGCCGCAGGTTGGGACGGTCGAATCCGCTGATCTGCACCACGGGGTCGCGTAGGGCGAGAAGCTCCTCCACGTCGCGACGCACGCGATCCGTCGCCGTGGCGGTAAGCGCCGCGACCACCGGCCGTCGGGGAAGGGCGTTTACGAACGAGGCGATCTGCCGATAGGCGGGTCGGAAGTCCTGGCCCCACTGGCTGACGCAGTGCGCCTCGTCCACCGCAAGCAGCGGCACGTCCGCGCGGGCGGCGAACTCCAGGAACATGGGGTCCGTGAGTCGCTCTGGCGCGACGTACATGAGGTCGTACCAACCGCTTGCCGCACGCCTGAGCACCTCGGGGCGCACGCGCGGCTTGAGGGTCGAGTTGTAGTACGAGCCACGAATCCCCACCTCGCGAAGCGAGCGTACCTGGTCATCCATGAGCGAGATGAGCGGCGATACGACAAGCGTGAGCCCTTGGAAGAGAACCGCGGGCACCTGATAGCACACCGACTTGCCCGCCCCGGTGGGCATGACGGCCAGTGCGTCACGCCCGGCGAGCAGTGCCTCGATCACCCGCGCCTGACCGGGCCTGAAGTCCTCGTACCCGAAGCGGTCGGAGAGCACTGCACGCGCGTCATCAATCGTCAATCCCATGGCGTTCCTCCAATCCCCCACCCCCAGTGTAGCCCACCTCCATGGGCGAGGGAGGCGGTGGCACCCAAAGGGACCGGACGCACGTGAGGTCGGGCGCAAAGAGGGGTCGGCGCGCAGAGGAGGCGCCTCGGCGTTCCGTAGAGGATATCCCCGTGGACCGACACAAAACTATCGCGTGCTATAATTTATCTGGATGCAAAAAAGTCGAAAGGAAGCCCCATGCCCGTCAACCCGCTCGCGCTGGAGAACCAGCTCTGCTTCCCGCTGTACGCGGCATCCAAGGAGCTCACACGACGCTACAAGCCCCTACTCGACCCGCTTGGCCTCACATACACGCAGTACGTGACGATGATGGCCCTGTGGGAGCAGGACGGGATTCCCGTCAAGGAACTCGGACGGCGTGTGTATCTCGACTCTGCGACGCTCACCCCGCTGCTCAAGCGCCTCGAGGCCCGTGGCTACGTGAGGAGGGAACGCTCACAGGTAGACGAGCGCTCAGTGATCATCTCGCTCACCGAGGAAGGACGCACGCTGCGGGAGCGTGCCCTCACCGTGCCCGTGCAGATGGGCAATTGTCTGCATATGGAACCTGAAGACGCCATGCAACTCAAGGCACTCCTGGAACGGCTTCTCGTCGCGATGGGAGCATAGCCGCAGCAGCCAAAACGGCCCACGCGGGGTTACCCCCTCGTGGGCCGTTCTCACATGGCTTGGCGTTCGCTAGCCCGCGATGTCGTTCCAGTGCAGGAGCTTGAAGCCAGCGCCCTCAATGGCGGCCTCGGCTTTGCCACGGTCCTCCGGCTTGATCTTGAGCACGTCGATGGCCTTGTTGCCGTCGGCGAGGAAGCAGTAGCCGTACTCGATGTTGACGTTGGTGCCGCCCAGGGCCTCGAGAAGGTCGGCGAGGGCACCCGGACGGTCGGGCACCTCAACCGCCAGAACCTTGGTCTTGGTCGCGCGGAACCCTGCCTCGTCCAGCACGTCCACCGCCCTGAACACGTTGTCGCAGATGATGCGCACGATTCCGTAGTCGGAGGTCTCGGCAATCGTCAGGGCGCTCATGTTGATGTTGGCGTCGGCCAAGGTGCGGCAGAGTGCCGCCAGGCGACCTTCGGTGTTCTCCAGGAACACCGTAAGCTGCATAATCATTACTTATCGTCTCCCCTCAGGTCGATGACACGCTTGGCCTTGCCCTCGCTGCGCGCGATGGTCTTTGGCTCCACCAGCTTAACACGGATGCCCACAGAGAGCGCCGTCTTGAGTCGCGACTGGATGTCCTTCTGCAGCTGCTCGATGGCAGAGATCTGGTCGAAGTCGAAGTCCGGATTCACCTCCACCTTGAGCGTGACCACGTCGAGGTGGTTCTTGCGCGTGAGCTCGATCTGATACCAGGAGGCGACCTGCGGGAAGGTCTTCATGACGTCCTCGATCTGGGACGGGAAGACGTTGACGCCGCGAATGATGAGCATGTCGTCGGTGCGACCGTGCAGGCGGTCGATGCGGCGATGCGTACGACCGCACTTGCAGGTGCCGGGCAGGATGCGCGTGATGTCACGCGTACGGTAACGCACGACCGGCGTTGCCTCGCGGTCCACCGTGGTGAGCACGAGCTCGCCCCACTCGCCGTCGGGTAGGACCTCACCCGTCTCGGGATCGATGATCTCGGCGTAGAAGTGATCTTCGGCAAGGTGCAGGCCGTTCTGCTCCCAGCACTCGATGGCAACGCCGGGACCCATCGTCTCGGTGAGGCCATAGACGTCAAGCACCTTGTAGCCGAGCTTCTCTTCGAGCTCGGCGCGGAAGTTATCCGAGAAGGCCTCGGCACCATGGATGCCCGCGCGCAGATGGAAGTCCTTCTTGGGGTCCAACCCCATCGCGATGGCCGTGTCGGCGATGTACATCGCATAGCTGGGCGTGCACATCAGGATAGTTGAACCCATTTCGCGCAGCACGCGAATCTGGCGCTCGGTGTTGCCCGCACTCATCGGGATGGTGGTGCAACCCGCCTTCACACTGCCGTGGTGCGCCCCGAGGCCTCCCGTGAAGAGGCCATAGCCGTAGCAGATGTGCGCGACGTCCTCGGGACCGCCGTCGGCATACCAGATGCCACGTGCAAAGCAGTCGCCCCAGATGTCGAGATCGTGCTCGGTATAGCCACCCACCGTCGCAATGCCGGTCGTGCCGCTCGACATGTGAATCTCGCGGACGTCCTCCTGCGGCACCGCGAACATCCCGTACGGATAGTTATCGCGCAGGTCCTGCTTGGTGGTGAAGGGTGCCTTCGCGACGTCGGCAAGGGACTCGACGGCGTAGGGGTCGAAGCCCGCCTCGTCAAAGAGGTCGTGGTAAAACGGTACGTTCTCGTAGCACTGGATGACGGTCTTCTTGATGCCTTCGAGCTGGATGGCCTCCAACTCCTCGTGTGGCATCGTGAGGATGTCTTGAGGTTTCTTCATCGCTTGCCTTTCTTGATAAGCCGCAGAGCCTGAACTCTCGCGCAGCGCGTGCTCGGCACATGCGTGCCCAAACATATGCGGGGTATTGTATGACTCTTTTGTTACGGCATGGTTGCCATCAACGATACATACGCAAAAGTGAGCGGCAGTCCTCGGTCAATCCTGCTTTGGTGCGCCCTGCCCCTGCGTTATGATGGGATGGATGACGAGAGGAGCCCACATGAGATGGCCGTGGCAGCGCAAGCCCAAGCCCAAGCCGACCATACCGGACGGCGCCATACGTCGCAGGCTCCTCTACACCGGCAGAGTGCAGGCCGTGGGATTCCGCTTCACGGTTGAGGGCTGTGCGCGCGAGGCCGGCGTGACGGGCTGGGTGCGCAACATGGAGGACGGCTCGGTGCTCGTCGAGGTGCAGGGCGCAAGCGAGCAGGTGCGCACGTTTCGCCGTCTCGTGCAGGATCAGATGGACAACCCGCGTACCTTCATCGAGGGACGCCTCGCCAGCGAGGAGGCCGTCGAGCCCAAACCCGAGGATCGCTTCTCGATACACAACATCTAGGATGCCCCGACACCCGCGCGTCCGCGCAGGCCACATGGGCACACGTACGGAAGGAGAAGACCATGGCACCATTCGAAGGAGTGCTCGACGCGGCCGTCGCACACGCGGAGGCGATTTTTGACCGACTCCAAGAGACGGCACGCCGACGTGCGGAGGACTACCACTACGGCTGGCGTACCGCACGCGACCTCGTGCAGCTGGCGGGGTCGGGCTCCACGCTGTGGCTTCTCTACAGGCACAAGCGGCTCGCCATACCCTTCTCGGTCGCGACGGCAGCCATCACGGCGGGCCTCACCACGGTCTCGGCATTGCGCGATCCCGAGCCCGAGGATGCGGCGGACCGCACCGAACAGGAGCGCCTGCGCGACAAGATCGTGAACGCCTTCATGGACATGCTGCCCAACGTCGCGGGCGCCCTGCCGCTTCTCATCTCTCCCATCGACCGGGCGGCATGCGACCAGCCCCTGTGCCTCGCTCCGCGCGACCCCACGCTACCCTTCACGTTCGGCGAGCATGTGCGCAACATCTCCTCCCTCTACGCCGTCTACACCATCGTGGGCCATTGGCTCGAGATGCTCTTCTGCCAGCTGATTCGCCTCGGCATCGTGGGGGGCGACTATGATCGGTCCAACACCATGCTCTGGGATTGGTGGCTGCACCCCTTCCCCGCCGAGGGCATCGCCGGCGTCTTGATCGCAGGTGTGCTCTCCCCGCTACGCGAGGTGCTGCTCAAGCGCTTCGGCGGCCGCGTGGCACCGGCACTTGCCCTGAGCTTCCTCGCCAACCAGGTCGTCTGCACCTCAATCGACTACCTCACCGGCATGGTGGCGAACCGCAACTACGAGCTGTGGGACTACCGTGAGATGCCCTTCAACTTCCAAGGACAGATTTGCCTGCAAAACTCGCTCGTCTACACCACGGCGGCGACCTTTGTCACCTGGCTTGCCTACCCGGCACGCATGCGGTGGATCTCTCGCCTGCCGACCGACGTGACGAACCTGTGCTTCTCGGCGCTCGCCCCCACATACGCGTTCCTCTGCCTCACCTACTTCGTGTAGGGCGCGTGGGTCGACCAACCAGCATCAAATCGAACGATAGGAGCATCCCATGAAGGACATCATGGTCATCGGCATAGCGGGCGGCAGCGGGAGCGGCAAGACCACCATCACCAATCAGGTCGTGGAGCAGCTTGGCGCGGACGTCACCGTCATCACGCACGACAACTACTATCGCGCCCACCACGAGATGACCTACGACGAACGGTGCCTGCTCAATTACGATCACCCCGATTCCTACGAGACGGAGCTGCTCACCGAGCACCTCGCTGCGTTACGCCGTGGCGAGACGGTGCAGATTCCCACCTATGACTTCTCCATTCACGACCGCACCGACGAGACCATCACCGTACGGCCATCGAGCGTCATCATCGTCGAGGGCATCCTCCTCTTCTTCCATCCCGAGCTGCGCGAGTTGATGGACATCAAGGTGTTCGTGGACTGCGATGCCGACGTGCGCATTCTACGGCGCATCGTCCGTGACGTGCAGGAGCGCGGTCGTACGCTAGAAAGCGTCATCAACCAGTACCTTGCCACGGTGAAGCCGATGCATGAGGCATTCGTGGAGCCTTCCAAGCGCTTCGCCGACATCATCATCCCCACGAGCGAACGCAATCCCGTTGCGCTCGACATGCTCGTCAACAGGATTCGGGCACACCTGAGCTAAGGCAATACCTCATTCGCTATATCTTCGACCGTTCCCCTCGCCTGCGGCCCGCCGAAGCGATGGGGAACGGCCTTTTTTGCCTAGGTCGCCCACAAGCTCGGCATTTCCGAGACATCCGCGCGCATTTTGTGCCACAATTGTTGCAAACACTATATTACCGCAAAGCATTTTCGCGGAAAATCGTTCGCCTCGTACTCTGTCAACTGGTATTTTTTCGATTTTGATAACGGTTTTCCGCAGATGTCCTCGACGAGCGAAAATGTCACCCCCTCAACGAGCGAAAATGTCACCCCTCGAATCCCATCGGCTATGCTTCCTCCATGGTCGTACGGAAGGAGCT
>CADBYM010000037.1 GCA_902798915.1 uncultured Coriobacteriaceae bacterium
CCTTGTCCTGGACGGGTCGATTGTTGCCATGACCATTTTGACCCCATCACCCATCAAATGCGCCAATTACTCCTCTTCCTTTTGGCACACGATACTAATAAGCAATGGGGTCTCGCGTCTTTGGCGCGCATCCTGCCGCGCCGGTTCTCCTTGAGCAGCAGGTACAGGTCTGCTAGGGCCTCGCTCGACGTGATGAGGCTAACGGCCAGGACCTCGTCGCCTTCCGGGTCTCCCGGTCTGCAGGCCCTGATGTATTCCCGCGTCGGCACCTTTCCCGCGATACGCACCAGGTGGGCTTCATCCATGCGCCTGATAGCCATCTGACGGGTAACGAAATACCCGTCGGAGATGGCAACCTCGTACAGGGCGTCCTGGTCGGTCATACGCGACACGGCTTCGGTGCGCACCTTTCCCAGTGGGGCCTCACGCGCTATCTTGGCCAGTTGCGCCTGGTCGGTCACCTTTCGCACGGCGGCGACCGCCTTGTTCTCCTTGCCCTGCTTGTCGGTCATCCATACTGGCCTGAACAGTCCCATGGCGCCTCCTATCCTGAAAGGTCCTTGATACTCTCTATCGGCTCTAGCAGCACTATATCAGTGCTCTTCCCATCGCGGCTTGGGCATATTCGTGGCAATCGCATCTCGGATTCATGCACATCCATCTGCTCCATGCCCCGCCTTAACAAAAGGACATAGATTGATATACAGAGTATCGAAGTCATCTTTGCTCAACGTGCCGTCCTCGACGCGCTCACGCAAAAGTCGGAGTGTCTCCTCTTGGTCTGGCTGACCAATCACCATGCGATAGCGATACACCCGCTCAATCAGCGAATCATACTGTGCAACGTCCTTGCTAAACGGATAGAGATACGCGTAGCGTTCGACAGGAACCAATGCATCGCCTTTGGCCACACCCCAGAAAGGGAGCAAGCCGGAATGCGAACCGCCAGACTCGCGACTGAGCTCTCCCTCTTCAGCCGTCTCAAACATCTGCTGCCAAATCGGACCCTTACCAAACTCCATATTGCCGTATCGGCTCGCAATGCTCTGGCGTACTGAAAGCCCCTGGTAGCGGTTTACCCTTCCCTCGCGCTGCTCGAGATCGATAGGGTTAGAAGGCAAATTCCAATGACATACCTTGCGACAGTAGCGGTGAAAGTCGAGTCCTTCCTGCCCAACCGACGTACTCACTAGCACAAATGGCCTAAATGGCGAATTGAACGCCTCCCGAAGATTTGACCGAGAAACTACGGCGTCACTCGTAGACCTCGACTTTGCGTCCATAAAAGCAGCTGCGATGTTGGTACGCATCCTCATGCTGTCTATGCGTTTCTTCGTTCCCGCAGATGTCGGTATTCGCACGCCATGCACCGCTTCGACGTTACGAAAATCTGGTTCATCTTCTTGACCGACCATTGATTTGTGGATTCGCAGGACAGTCTCGAAACCGTCGAGACTCACTCCAACAGGTCGCTGGAGATATGCGTACTCGTCGAGCACTGCCTGCAGGTTACCCTCGCAAGAATAGTCAAGCAAGCTCTTCCAATGAGACGAAGCCTCGTCCTTATGCTCCATTGCCGCTGCAACGGTAAGTGTCGCCGACGAGGTATTCATGCGCTTGACGAACGCGTGACCAAGCTGGAATGCCACCCACGCCGGAACGCGTTCTGCATAAGCGCCGTAGGTTCTGAGCGCGCAAACCGCAGGCGACGCAATTGCTGCATCCACTAACATGTCCACCAAGTCCACAGGGAAACGACCAGCCTCACGTGGACTCCAATCATTAGCCTCCTCGGCAATCTGCCTCAGCACTGCCGCTTCACTCTTATAGCGGCTGTCGAGACGAAGTCCGCGCCCTGCCTCCTCCCCCAGAAGCTCCTCCATCACGTCAAATCCAGCGAGGCTGTCCAAGCGCAACGCCGCCATAACGTACCAGTCCACAGAAGCCCGTCGACCATCGATTCCCTTTGGAAGCTTTTCTACCCCAAGTGCTTCTGGCAGGACATCGGCAATCCGTCTACGCAGGGTGCGCCGCAACTCCGCGAGCGTGATTTCGGAAGAAGCGAGTTCACAAACATCAATCAGGCCGGCAAGATAGCGTGAGGGATACACAAGCAAAAAGGCATTCCTCTGCTCTCGGTCGAAGCGTATGCGCCGGTATGGGAGCGCTTGAGAGTCGCTAGCCTCATCGCCACGGTCTTCTTCGTCCTTAAAGTATCGATACTCCTTACCGGTAGCTCGTCTCAGCTTAAGCACGTTACGCCGTTCGTATTCGTAAGAAAGCAAGCACGAGAGTGACGGGGGAACCATCGCCCAAGACGAAAAGAGAATCATCTTGGAGAACCCTTGTGTATTCGAATAAGGAGAGACGGCACTTGGCCGATAATACGGTCTGCTCGCAGGAACCCAAAGGAGGCGCTCAGCATGCACGCTCTCCTCTCCCGCAATGTCGCTCAGTAAGGCTTGGTAACGCGCGTTATGAACTCGCAAACGCTCGTAATAAGTAACGTCCCACTTGCGCAGCCAGAGTAGCCCTCCGTCTGCTCGCTTGTTAGCACTTACGAGGCCTGGCCGCTTAGCCGTACGCGTCTCAAGCTCACGAAACAGCTTGTATCCCGACATAAAGGACAGCGGATACGGACAAGACTTGATGAAGTCGGCACTCATCAATCCCCGTCTAATGCCCGCTTCTCTCATAAGACTGCGCATCCTAACGAATGCTTTTATGTCCTCAGGAGATACATGGACTTGTGTCACGTGAGTCGAATTGTCAACGATGGGACCGAGTTCACCCGTAGACTGCCTCTCTGTTCGAGCGATATAACTACGAGCAAGAGTCTCCGCTTCATTCTTTAAAGGCCGTATTGTCACGACATCGCATGAGCCCGATCCCAGGCTCCTAAGCGAAAGCGTGTAGTCACCCCATATCTTGCGGAACTTCTCTCCCGCTTCAGCACTTCCCTCGCCGAGAAAGTCCATAACCTCAAGAAACTCGTGATAAGAATCGCCGAATCCTCCAGAGTCAAGCTCCGCATCTGTAGAGTACATTCGGAACGGCGTAGCCGATAGCAAAAGAACGCGCGTTTCCCCACCAAGAAAACGCTTAGCAAGCATGGAGGTCTCTGTGTCGTCCTCAGAGATAAGGTTATGGAATCGTTGGAATTCATCCATGATGACGAAGTCGGGACACAGCATGTCCACGCATACTTTGGCAAAGGCACGACGCAAGTCATTGATGGCCCTACGCTCGTATCGTCTGTTACAATCCCCCGAATCAAGGTAGTCGCACAGCGATGTGAGAGTAATGCCGTCAGATTCCTCGAGCTCTCCATCCACACGTCCTAGTACGTCATATGGATAGCCGGCACGTTCTTTACGTTCCGGATCACCCGCGCGGGCAAGTCTCACATCCTCGGCGGCTCGCCAGCACCACCAATTCCAACTACCGGGGCTAGAGCCACGCCTCTTATCCCACATGAAGCAAGACAGGCGCTCGTATCTACCTGATTTTTTGCCAAAACGATTGTCATACGCGAGGACTGCTAAGATGAGCGCACGCTCATGCATCGTTCCGGCACCTGAGTTAATCGAGAATGACGTCCCAGGAGTGAGCGGAGTTATCTGGATGTAACGCGCCTTAAGCTCATCATCCCCGCGTTCCCGTGCAATCTTGAGATGCTGCATCGAGAGGCGCGATGAGTCCGCAGAAGCAAGCTGTACCTCACCATCGATTGCAAGCTTTGATATGTTTTGAGCGGCTATCGAAGCGTTTGAACATACGTAGGCCACCTTGACCAGATCGTCACCCTCAGACTCACGCAGTCGCGCCATCTTCGATATCACGCCGCGTGCAATTAGAGTCTTACCAAGACCCACCTCATCCGCCACGAGCACGCGACGTTGTCCGTTTGCATAGAGGCCAGAGATGTGTTCGACCGTCGCACGTTGGAACGGTGTGAGTCCGTTCATCACGTCACATTCAATAGATGCCAGCCTATCACGCACACTCGGTTCATGCGACACCTTCATTTCACCGCCTTCGTAAACGTCTCTACCAGGCGGCGTAAGGCATCGAGCTCATCATGTCTAACATCATTGGGTATGAGATCCATTAGCTGCGATGCCTGACGAAACACTTCGGGATTTGCGTCCGCCATATCGAGTAGTCGCTCATACAGCCCCGCCGGAACGGGCAGTCTGCCATTCGTGGATGAGGTTATATTATTACGCCCCTCATCATTGATTGCGTACGCCGCTTCCGGCAAATCGAAGGCATGCGCAAGATACTGCGATAGCTCACCATTGCTATGGGAGAGGATTTCACCGAGAACTCTGCTACTTCTGCTCTCCAACGAGAGCTCTGAGTCATCAAACCGATCATGCGGGCAAACTGTTACACATTCCCTAGATTTGCCGTCACCTCTCATACCACAAATGACGAAGAAAGCAGAGACCTGCTCTGCGTGCAGGCCTTCAAAAGCAAGCTCCTGTGCAGTAATCCTAGTCCCCGTGCCTATTTGCACGCAATCTGTCGCAAGCAGCGGCCTTAGCTTAAGTGAGATGTCGGCACAAGCTTTGGTTATAGAGGCCACGTTAATTATCACGTCAATCGCTGCGTCGTTTTCGTCACCACTCACCTTCACCGCTTTGAAGCTTATCAGTCGTGATGCGATACGGAAGGCACGCCTGAACTCCTGGTCCTCTTTGACCTCTAAGTCCAACGACTCTGGTGGATCATACGGAACGAATGGTGGACGCTCCTTGCCTCCATCGCCTATGAGTGGCTTCAGCATCTGCCGGAAAGTGAGGTGATTGCGACGTACCGAAAGTGCAATAAGAGCTTCCACGTTATTGATAGTTCCATTGCGCGAAGCGTTGAGCGAGCCTATCCATAGCCTCCGCCGGTCACTCATGTCTTGGGAGAAGTATAACTTCGCGTGCAGGTTCGAGTAGGCAGATGCATCCACGCCATCCTCGCCCTCGAGTTCGACATCTGCAAGAGATGACGCTGGGCAGAAGCACTCGTAGGAAGCGCGCATGTCACTCGAGAGTTCCGCAAGGGAGTCCTCCCTACTCAGCAATACATACTTACCCGAGGCGCCGCTCCTGTGTCTAGCCATTACAGAAAGAGGCGCATCGCTGCCTTCGCTTAGGAACGGAGAGACTACGAGCATGCTACGCCAGCGCCAAGTCAGCAAATCGCACTTGCGGGCATCTAGCAGACTACTCACGTTATCGCCTTGAGGCCCGAAGGGAAAGAAGTCCGCAGACTCAAAGTTCCTGTCGTTAACCTCAAACCGTGCCTCACGGATCCTTTCTGCAAGCAGCCGCACTCGCGTTGTGTGCGAGCCTCGCCTACGAGGGTCATCTCTGTCCGTCGAAGTCTGTGCATCACCGTCCGCAAGGAATTCGAGGAACTGTGCCACATGCTCCGAGCAGGCGTCGCCCTTGCCGGAGTGGCCGTCCATGGAGACTACGACATCCCAAGAGGTATCAAACGACAGGTTTCTGCTCATCACCAGCAATCGATACAGCGAATCGCCCTTACTGCGTGTGGAATACTCCACGACCCATACCTTTGGATGAAACGACGAAAAAGCGTCTTTACGCCTCCAGTTCACGGCAACCTGATGGACCATTCCCTCAAGCAACATAAGAAGCCCAGTCGTTCGAGAGTTTGAGGACACATCGACCCGCATACTCCCTTTGTCGCAGTACATAACGAGCTTTCCTCGCAACCGATTTAAGGCTGCAAAGAGGCTAACGGGGTTCACGGAATCAAGAGTCTCGGGCTCAAATCCAAGACCAAGCGGAATGCAAATGCCAAGAAGAGCACGAAGGTCTAATGAGTACGTCGTTCCAACCGCGAAAGAGAGCTCGTAGCCTTCGGGTGGCTTGAGCGCGTCGGCAAAGCTGACACGTCCTTCATCCATCTCAAGCATCACAGCCACCCGCTTCTTCAATCTCGCGAACTATATTCATCGCATTGGCGAAGCGATACGGAAGTCTGTGACCGCCGCGCCATGCGTAGTTGCCAGCATTCTTTGCGCCAATCTTTCGCCTTGTGCCTTTGATATCTGCCTCTCGACGCCTAACCCGCTCTTTGAGCCCGTCAAGATCGTTGGCATCCATACACGCAGCAGAACGCAAAAGGAAGCGTCTGAGCACCTGAAACCCGGGATGCGAAGTAAGCCTGAGCTCCTCGGCAACGCCTGCGAGGTCAACACCATGGGCAACGCTGGACGCACGTGGCGCAAACCCAGCCCATTCTTCTGTACCAGATTCTTCTAGCCCACTAAGCTGCATGTTGTATGCGATGCGACAGCCCAGCACAAGCTCGCTGAACCCGTCGGCGTGAGCGCAAGTTTTTCCAATCACCGGCGAGAGGTTTTGTATGCGCGCCAACCCGTGCGAGAGGAACTCGTGAAACGAGGAATCGCCACGTGTCCCGCCCTCGCCGTAAGCGGTCGCAAGTGCGATGCTTCGAAGCTCATCATCGGAGAGTATGAGCGCGTAGAGGGAATCTGGATGTGACGCCACTATCTTCTCTCTAAGAAAAGCAGCCTCCTCTTGCGTGAGCGCAACAGAAGCCTTGGAGTTCCACTGACTCCACTCCTCGCGCCATTTCTTGTATGATCCCCTCGGTAAGTTCCACATACTGCTGAACGCTTGCCGATCATCCGAAAGACCATCATCGTTCTCCCCTTGTTTTGAAGTACTACGATACTGTCGATCGCGCGTCCGTGCATCCGCCAGATAAGCAAACATAGCTTGGTAACTATCTGGTGCACCTTGCCTCATGAAACCGAGTGTACGAAGTGAAGCCCAGTAGATCTCACCGGGGCCTCTCGTGACCCATTTACCACTTGAGAGGGCAACTCTACCAATGACGCCTTCGTCCGAGTTACCGCGCGCCCTTTCGCAGTTCCTTAGTCCAATGGCACAGCTGCGCTCCAACCCACGAAATTGTTCGCGTAGAGCTCTCGGGTCTTGGCGAGAACCGTCATGTCCTTCCTCAAGGAATCGAGAAAGGTAAGGGACGAGAAAGAAGTAGCGTGCCTTGGTAAGAAGCGTTGAAGTGCCGGGAAAAAGCTTGTCGGCCATCGCATCGCGTACAATGCCAACACCCAACTCGTCAACTGATCCTGGTTCGGATAGCGAACTCAGCACGGTAAGTGTCCGGTTGCGTTCCTCGGGTGAGAAGTCTATCCATCCTACCTGCATGGTTATCCCTCTAACATGATTCCAGCGACATGCTTCAGGTTTACATTATTAAGGGTATCAGGTTCTATGCAATAGTCTTCAGCCCGTGGCTGATTGCTCGCTATATATAGTACGAATAACAAGTAGGTTCGCAGCAACGTGGTTCCGCTCATAAATACGCCACTCTTTGCGCTTCGCGAGCAAGCCCCGTACTCGCGGAATCGATTTTGCAAAATGGGCTCAACACTATGTCGCGTTTTGCTGCGCGTGGCCCTACGTTGTGTCGTGCGCTGCGTCATGGCGCTGTGCCAACTCCCATCCCTCCAACCGGTGCTGCGCCATGAACGCGTCGACCCATGAGCTCCTTCGTGCAAGAGTCCAGGACGAGTGCGATGCGGGTGCGGTCGAGATGGGGCCACATACGCACAATCGCGTCGGCGTCCTTTTGCTTCTTGCGCCCCCGCTCGTGGTTCACCGCCATCTTGTGGACCGCATACGCTTCGGGGATTGGCACGCGCACCCGAAGCCCCTCCAGTTCCACCTCGATGGTGAAGCGAGCGAGTATATCTAGGTGGCGCAGCGACTGGGCGACGACGCCGAGGTTCGTCCTGAGTGAGCTCTCGAGACCGGCGCCGACCTTGCCTATGAGGAACTCGATCTCGAGGCCGCCCAGGGAGCAAATCTTGGTCACGCCCGTGATGCGGTCGCTCTCCACAGGTAGCCGCGCTCACGTGCCACGGCGGTTAGGTGCGCCTCAGGGACCGGCCTTCGCATGTTGCGAATCAGCAGGTCGATGTCCAGCGTCCTGATGTTCGGACGGAACCCCTCCATCCGGGCGGCGCGCCACCAAGCGTACTCAGCCCACGACCCTATGAGCACGACGTGCTCAAGGCATCCCGCCTCGTCCAGGATGCGAAGGAACCTTGTGAGCTCGTCCGCCTGGCTACTCATGTGCCGGCCTCCCTCCGAGCGCCCGCTCGATCTGACGGCGCGTGCGCTCCTGCGCCTTGAGCGCGGCGGTAACCTCCCTGCGCCTCTCGACGAGGGCAATGACGCGCTCCGCATCCTCGCGCCGCACGTATTCGCTCCTGACGTGGTCGCCGTCCCGCCGCTGCAGGTAGTAGTACGTGCGCCCGCGGATTGTGCGCTCCCTGACGTATCCCCTCGGGAGCGTCGCTAGCTCTCCCTCCAGGGCGCGCGTCATGCGCAGAGAACGCTCGTACTCCTCAGCCAGCACCTCTTCCAGGACGCTCATGCAATCGCCTCGAATTACCCTACAATTCTACTGATACTCATTATTGTAGGGTAACACGGGGACAGGCTCAAGGACGTGAGGCCAGATGCCAAGTCCCGCGTACGCCCACACTTCGCCCTGTCGGTGCAGCACCGCCCCGTTCGTCTCACACTGCACACAATCAGCGCACATGTGGCTTCAGGCTTCACCACGTGGGCACGCGTCAGCAGAGCGCACTGACACTTAGAACCGTCGCTCGTCCGCCACGAAGTCGACGACGTTTGCGTGCGTGATGCCGCCGCGCCTCTGCAGGAGCCGATCCATCGTGAGGACGTACTTCGGCCACGAGTCGCGCACGCGCTCGAGCGAGCGATACTCACGGTCCTCCACCGAGCGGTCAGCTATGGTCATCGCCACCTGTACGTACGCGTAGTCGAGGGCCTGATCTCGTAGCACGAAGTCGCACTCGAGTCTGCCGATTCTCCCCACGCTCACCTCGTATCCCATGCCGCGCGCATACTGGTACACCACGTTTTCCAGCACGGGACCGTAGTTGATGCGGTTGTCGGTGTTGAGGGCGAAGTAGAAGCCGAGGTCCGCGAGGTAGTACTTCTCCTCCCGTGCAAGCGAGCGGCGGGACTTCATGTCAAGGCGGCCGCAGCGGTAGAGAATCTTGGCGTCCACGAGCACCTGGATGTAGCGGTTGATGGTCTCCCTCCTGATGGGAACCCCCTCCACATCATTGAAGTAGGCGAGCAGGTTGGTGACGCTCGTCGTGGCACCGAAGTTGTTGATGAGGTAGTCGCGCACCGCGTTGAACACCGACACGTTCCGTATCTTGACGTTGCGCCTGATATCCTTCTCGAAGATCTCCTGGATGACGCCGCGCACGTACGCCCTCTTGTCGGCGAGCGAGTCGCTCTCCACCGCCTTGGGGAAGCCGCCCTCAAGGATGTAGTTGTTGAACTCCACGTCGCGGTTCGGGTCGACAGGCTTTCCTAGGTGCCCCTTCATGCCAAGGTACTCGGAGAAGTCGAGCGTGAAGAGCTCAAACTCGAGGTAGCGCCCCGTGAGCTTGGTGACGAGCTCGCCGGAGAGCAGGTAGGAGTTGGACCCGGTGATGAAGATGGAGTAGTCGCCATCGGTTCGATAGCCGTTCACGAGCTCCTCGAAGCCCCTCACGTTCTGCACCTCGTCTATAAAGAGGTACTGCGTCTGGCCGGGTTCGACGGGGTGGCTGTCGATGAGCTCTTCGAGCTGATCCGGCGTCTTCACCTTGCGGTTCCTTCGCGCGTCGAGGTCGATGTAGGTGATGCGTTCGGATGGCACCCCCTGCTCGATGAGCTCCTCCGCGATGGTCTGCATGAGGCAGGACTTGCCGCACCTGCGCACGCCGGAGATAACCTTGATGATACCCTCATCATGGTAGAATCCGCGGATCTTTGCGAGATAGCGCTCTCTTCTGTAAAGTCTCATGGCATTCCGTATCGTAGGTTAACGTGGTAGTTCATGCTGATTATAGCAAGAACTACCGCGTTAACTGCATCATCTGACACATCTAAGTCTTCCTCATCGGGCACTCCATGGACGGATCAACCGCATCCCTCTACAGTGCAGAATATCCCGACAAGAGACTCGTGGGGACCATCACGATTCAAGATGCCGTTTTTTGCTCTCGTTCCTCGACCACATGGACCTGCGGACCGGCAGCGCACCAATCGAGGACTACTACGAACGAATCCATGCTTCTTCATGTACGTAAGGGCGTGCTCAAAGGCCTCTTGCTTGTAGTTCTCCACGTTGATTCGCAAATGTCGCTCGATGTTGGCAAGCGAATCGCTTCCCGCCCCGTCCAGGAGCGACTGCAGGATGAGGTACTCGTACGGCCGCACGATTGGCAGCATGTCGGAAGCAAACCGTATGAGCGCCACTTGCCGCGTGTCGAACGAAGGCAGGTCGTCCTCATCGATGGCCCGCAAGAACCTGTAGTAAGAGTCGTTCTTTGTCTTGAATACTGTGTGTGGTAGTAGTCCTCCATCGCCTGCGCCATGCGGATAGCGTGGCTCCTGTCCTTTTGCTCCACGCTCCAGAGCAGCCTTGATGTTGGGGGCGATGAGCTTGAGGCCGGGCTTCTTGATGAAGCTCGCAGAGAAGCAAAACGAGGTGCAGTGGTCGATGCACTCGCAGAGCTTGTTGATGAACTTGACCTCGGAGCTGTTGGTGTAGAACGACGTCGCCATGGTCCCCCGTTTGCGGAGCGCTAGGAATGCTTCATGCGTCAATTCTATTCGTGAGGCGATGCGGAGGAAAGATTTGTGAAGCGATGCACCGCCGTTGCCCGACACCACCTAACGCATGCCCTGTTTCTCTTGTCTGGCGCGTGCACCAAAGGCCTCGCCCTTCCGCCAGCATGATCATGTATGCCTTGCATCCGCCAGGTATTCCCGCAGCCGAGGAGGTAAACCATGAGCGTGCTCACGATTGGCTCTTTGAATCTCGACCATGTCTTGAGCGTCAAGCACCTCGTCGACGAGGTCGAGGAGAAGCTGGCGTAGCGTCAATGCGACAAGGTCGTAGGCATCATGAGAATTGCCCTCACAGGCGATCAGGTGAGTATACTTACTTGCGCAGACAAAACCGCAACCGCAATCCTCCTACGCAAGGAGTCAGGCATGGCAGACGCATCAGCTCAGGACAACATAACAAAGTCGCAGGATAACGCCGTGAAGGACACCTTTATGACCGTTGCCGCAGACCCGCGCATCCAGACACCCGAGAAAGCCTCGGCGCGACTCACTTGGCATTCTGACGACCAGAGCATGGACTATGTGGCCACCGCTGGACACCTCGACGTGCGCGGAGACACGGGCGCCCTCATCGGGCAGATGTTCTCGCTCTCCTACGTAAAGGTCGATGCCGAGGGCAATCCCGACGCTGCGCGCCCAGTGACGTTCTGCTACAACGGTGGCCCCGGCTGCGCGTCGGTACCCATCAACTTTGGCGGCATTGGTCCTCGTCGCGTCAAGACGGACGGCGTCAACCACCTCTCCTACCCCATCGAGGTTGAGGACAACCCCCAGACGGTGCTTCGTCAGAGCGACCTTATCTTCCTCGACGCGCTGGGGACGGGGTATTCCACCTTGGCCGAGGGGGCTGACCAAACCAAGGTGTTTGGCGTCGACGGTGATGCCGACTGCTTCGCGCGTGCCATCACCACCTGGCTGGAAGAGAACGGTCGCTGGCAATCCCCGCTATACCTGTTTGGCGAGAGCTACGGCACCGTTCGCAACGCCATGCTCATGCGCCTGCTCGGCGAGCGGTCGGTCAAGCTGTGCGGCGTGGTCATGCTCTCGGCCCTCTTTGACTGGGTACAGACCCTGGAGGGCGAGGACCTGTACCATCTGGGCATGACCCCCACCATGGCGGCAACCGCGCAGTTCTTTGGCCGTGCGGGGGAAGGCGTTGGCGAGGATGAGTGGTTCGAGCAGGCCATGGACTTCACGGAAGACGTGCTCGCCCCTGCCCTGCTGCGTGGTGACCGCCTCTCCCCCGAGCGGGAGACCGAGGTCGCCCGCCAGCTCTCTGGGTTCATTGGCCTTCCCGAAGAGCTCGTGCGGCAGCGGCGCCTGCGGATCACGCTCGACGACTTCCGTCGCAACCTGCTTGCCGACGAGGGCAAGGTCATCGGCCGCTTAGACATGCGCTTCTCCTCTGATGCGCCGGTTGCGGTGCAGAGTTCCTCGGCATGGTTTAGCAGCGAGGATGCGGCCGACGATGCCGTCGAGACCAGCTGGACAAATGCGTTTCGTGCTTTCCTGCACGACGAGCTGCACTACAAGGCTCCCGCCCGCTATCTTGCCAACAACTACGAGAGCGTGGGAACCAACTGGAAGTGGGAGCACAAGCAGCCTGGCTTTGAGTACCCCAGCATCTCGCCCAACGTAGCGTACGACATCGCCGTTGCTATGCGCCGCAACCCCCACATGAAGGTGTGCATACTGGGCGGACGTTACGACGCGGCCACCACCTGGTGGAACGTGGTACACGACATGGCCTGCCAGTTCCTGTCGCCTCAGCTTAAGGAACGCCTCGAATGGCACCTCTATGGTTGTGGGCACATGTCCTATGTGGATGTCCCCACGCTACGTCAGATGGGCGAAGACATGGAGGCTTTCTACGCGAAGGTCTAGTCCACCGAAGACCCGCCCAAAAGAAGGCCGACCAAGGCCGACCGGAATCGTGAAGAACCGTCCGCAAACAACAAGCATACGGTCGACGAGACACCAGCAATTCTAGGCAGCCCGGAGTGGTATCCTTGCCGTAAATCTTTTACGGCAAGGATACCGAAAAGAGCCATCATGCTGACTAAGTTTACCGTTTTAAACTATCGAGGATTCAATGCCCCTGTAACACTAGACCTTAGCAAGCCGCGGGACTATACGTTCAATAGCACTAACATCACAAATGGCGTCATTACGAACGTCCTTGTGATAGGGCCAAACACGTCGGGAAAGACGAATCTGCTCAAAGCAATCGCCGACGTTCGGTCCAACTATTACCAATCAGCCGGTACACTCGACTTCGGCACTGACGACTGCTTTGTCAACGCGGATTCCAGCGTTGGCGTCGCAACCTTCGAATACGAGTTCATGTTCGATGACACCCCAGTTCTGTACCGCTACAAAAAGGGGGCAGACCACCAGATTAGAGGCGAATCCCTTAGGCTTGACGGAATGACGGTATTCGACTGCGACTCCACTGGCAAGCTTGTGGATTCGAATCTCGCACTCGTCGGAGCCCAAAACCTCAACTGGACATTCTCTGGCGGCTATGCCAGCGCCCTCGCATATGTGTCCAGCAACACGCCCGTGCAAGCAGACAGTGTGCTGGGGAGACTGCGTTTCTTCACGCAAAGCGTTACCATGGCGGTACACGACGGTTGGGGCTCCTCCAGAACCCTACTGAACTATCTTGAGCAGATTGTCGCCAAGGAACTGGTAGGCGACCTTGAGGAGTTTCTTCGCGACTTCGGTATAGATGAGAAGCTGGTGGTCCTCAACGACGCGGACGGCAGTCGATCGATCTATTGCAAGCACGAGCGCCCTATCCCATTCGTCCATTGCATGTCGAGCGGGACAAGGACACTCGTGAGCTTGTTCTACATATATAGGGTTCTCTCGCGGGGCACGCTCTATCTTCTTGACGAGTTCGACGCGTATTGCCATTTCGAACTCGCCGAGCGACTAATTAAGTACTTTGGGACCGAGGCCGGTCGTCAAACCATCTCGACCACGCACAACACGAGCTTGACCAGGAATGATGTCATGCGTCCGGACTGCATCTTTATGTTTGGAAGGGATGGTTCGCTCTGCGCCTTGTCTGAACGCACCTCACGCGAGCTCCGGTTTGGAAACAATGTCGAGCGATTGCTGCGCAACGGGGAGTTCGACTAGGATGCGTCGCCCAAAGCACAATGTATTGCTCATAGTTGAGGGTGCGAAGGATGAGCCTAGGCTAGTCGGTTCGTTGTTTACCAGCAGGTACTCCCTGATTCTCTTCGCCTCTTCTATGCTCCGCAAGCGTCATCCCGTCAGATGCGCCCTCGCCAAACCGGATGCCAGCCGCCAAAGACGCGCTGTCACATCACCGCTGCGTCCCAACGCGGCACCGTCACACCGAGCACCTGCTCGAGAGCGCGTAAGATGATCTCGTGGTCGAGCCCTTCCATGTAGCCACTCACCGCAATGGTAGCCACCCACTCGTCACCTACACGAATAGGGAAAGCTCCGCAGGCAGGAACCTCGGTTGGAACGTTTTCCCACACGCGACTCATGTCACCTGCCTTCGCAGCCTCGAGCTGGGCCCAAGGGCCGGCATGGCCCACCTTGCGCGCCGAAGCTCGCTTACCCTCGGCAAAGAGCAGGTTCCGCTCGTCCTTGTCGTCGGCCACCCACTGGAACATGCGCACACCGTCGGACTCGCGTGTGATCGTGATGCTCACCCCCTCGCCAAAGTCCGGTGCCAGCGATGCGACAACGTTGCCGAGCTTCAGGGCCTCCGTAGATCCGAAGTGCTCGTAGCGCAACATGCGCTCCTGCTCCAGCAGCACCTCCTCTGCCGCGCAGGCATCACTTACCGTCAATTCTGGTGTTGCAATTCCTTCTGCCATGGTTTGGCCTCCCTCACTCCTCGTACATGCTCGCGACGGCTTTGGTCATAAGCCTGATGTACCTAACCGCAACGTTATCCCGCTGTCTGTTTCCTACCGGAACCCGTACTGCGTGTGCGGGACGTAAGGCTCCTCCAGGTAGGCCATCTCCTCGGGCGTGAGCTTGAGGTCGAGAGCTGCGATGGCGTCGTCGATGTACTTGGTCTTGGAGGCACCGATGAGCGGGCTCGTCACGACCGGCTTGGCGAGATTCCACGCCTGGGCGATGACGCTTGTGGAGACCCCAAAGCGCTCGGCAAGCTCCCAGACGCGGCGAATGATCTCGGCATCGGCATTGAGCACGTACTCGTTCTGCAGCTTGGCAACGCCGTCGGTGCGCTCGTCCTCGGGCTTCTTGGCGAACACGCCGTGCGCGAGCGAGCTGAAGGGCGTGCAGGCGATGCCCTGGTCTAGCAGCATCGGGTGCATCTCCTTCTCCTCCTCGCGGTAGACTAGGTTGTACATGTCCTGCATCGAGACGAACTTTGCCCAGCCGTGGCTCTCGGCGATCATGTTCATCTTTAGGAACTGCCAAGCGTACATGGCGCTCGCACCGATGTAGAGCACCTTGCCCGAGCGGACGAGGTCGTTGAGGGCCTCCATCTGCTCCTCCATGGGAGTGTCGTGGTCAAGCCGATGCGGGATGTAGAGGTCAATGTAGTCGGTGCCGAGGCGCCTGAGCGAGGCGTCCACCTCGCGGAAGAGCGTCTTGCGCGTGACACCCTTGGCGTTGGTACCCTCGTACATGGGGTAGTAGCTCTTCGTGGCGATCACGGCGTCGTCGCGCACGCCCATCTCGGCGATGACCTTGCCGAGAACCTCCTCGGAGGCGCCGAGGCTGTAGTAGTTGGCCGTGTCGAAGAAGTTGATGCCCTGGTCCCAAGCATAGCGGATGACCTCGCGCGCCTGGTCCTCACCAAAGCGGACGTCTATCCCGCCGTTGCCGGGACGACCAAACCACATGCAGCCGAAGCAGATGCGGCTCACGTTGAGTCCGGTGTTACCAAGTCTCGTGTACTCCATGGTTGCTCTCCTCTGCTGTTTCGTTCTTATCGTACGTGCCTATGCCAACGCGCGCTTTGCCCAGCTCACGGCCTTGCCCGTGGAGCTTGCTGCGCTCGTGCCTGTTATGGAGAGACCTTCGACCACATGCGCGGCGGGATAGCTGCGGCGCAGGTCGCCTACGCTGCCGCCGAGGCCCGACCCCTCGTTGGTGCAGAGCGGCGCGATGGTCACGCCAGAAAGATCAAGCGCGTCAAGGAAGGTCTTCACGGCCATGGGCACGGTGCCCCACCAGTTGGGGTAGCCCAGCACCAGCTTGTCCACGTCCTTCAAGGAAGGCAGCGGCCCCTTGATGGCGGGTCGGGCCTTCTCGCGCAGCTCGCGCTTTGCCTGGTCGGTGGTGGCGTAGTAGTCGGCGGGATAGGGCTCGACGGTGTCAATCTTGAAGAGCGGCGCGTCGAGCGCGCCGGCGATGGCCTCGGCAAGGATCTCGGTGTTGCCCTTGGGCAAATCGATGATGCCGCCGTGTCCGTAGTTCTGGCCAGCGCGGGAGAAATAAGCAACGAGTGTGGACATGATGGGCTCCTTTCGCGAACAAATTGACTGTCACCATCGTAAAGACAGTTACTCTGATGAACAATTCCAATAAGTTCTTATTGCTATTAGTTTTGCTAATAGTTATGCGACCGGAGACGCCATGGAGCTCCGTCCAATCCAATACTTGTGCGCCGTCGTGGAAACGGCCGAAACGCCAGTGCGTCGGCCTCTCACCTAGTCTCCCTTCGTCGGGGAGCCTCATCAGGCCAAAACCGAGTCTCTTGGGATTCTCGACGGTCATCATTCGCTCCTCGTTTCGCCCGTCAGGCTGTCCGACTCTGTTCGGTGCAGCCCGGAAGGTGTGACGCGTTCGAACGGCCGCTCGATAGTGACGGACAACATGCGCGTGCTGTAGACGGCCCTTGGTTCCCTGCCTGGCCATAGCTCACCTCCTTACCGTACATATCCGTATTATGTGCGGTCATATTAACCTCAACCAACGGTATATTCTCAAGCAGAAACCCACGACGAAGGGACTGACATGCACTTCACCGAACCCGTATACCGCAACCCCTACTGGCCCACCTGGCCGCTTCTGGAGGTCACGCGCGGGTGCACGCACAACCGCTGCAAGTTCTGCACCATGTACAAGGGCGTCCCCTTCGGCGTGGCGCCCATGGACCAGATCGAGGAGGACCTCGCCGAGCTCGCCGCCACCGTGCCCCACGCCCGCACCATCCAGCTGCTCTCCGCAAACCCGCTGGCGCTCGCCTACGACAAGCTCGCGGCAATCCTCGAGAAGGTCCGCGCATACCTTCCCGAGATGGAGCACGTCTACACCGTCGGCAGGGTAACTGACCTGCGCAACAAGACCGTGGAGCAGCTGCGCTCGCTGCGCGACCTCGGCATGGACGAGATCTCTCTTGGCACAGAGAGTGGCGATGACTGGACGCTCGACCGCATCCACAAGGGATATCACGCCGAGGACATCATCGAGCAGTGCGCAAAGCTCGACGGGGCCGGCATCCGCTACTGGCACTCGTTCCTCAACGGCGTGGCGGGCCGCTCGCACAGCCGCGAGCACGCCATCAGCTCCGCCAAGGTGTTCAGCCAGACCAACCCCATGCTCGTGGGCGCCGGGGGGCTCACCCTCTTCCCGGGGACGCCGCTACTGGAGGAGGCGGAGCGCGGGGAGTTCGACCCCCTCTCGGAGGCTGGGATGCTCGAGGAGCTGCTTCTCTTCGTCGAGAACCTCACCTGCGACTGCCACTTCACCACGCACCACACCGTGGGTGGGCACGACCCGAGCGGCCCCGACTTCCTCGCCCGCAAGGACGCCATCATCGCGGCGCTGAGGCACCAGATCGAACACGGCGACCTCGACCGCATGGCCCGCGTCCGCGCCTCCAAGAGGAGCCTCTGATGAGCGCCAAGGGATTTGCGTGCGACGACAACGGACGTACCTCGAACCGCCCCCGAGAGCTGGCGCCGTGAGGGGCAGGCAATCGAGGGCGGGGTCAACCTATGCCCATTCTCTCTCACCGATGGCATCTGTGACACAATGCATCCATTCCGCACGTCGTATGATGGAAGCAAGAAGGGCCTACCGTCAGAGGAGCACACCATGACCAACTCCGTCATCTTCCAGAACCAGACCTACGTGCCCGTGGGCACGAACGTGGGACTCACCGAACTCGACGGCGAGCAGCTCATCCGCGTGGTCAAGCCCGAGGAGAACACCGAGCCCGACGTGCCCACCTACGCGCGCCTCGCAGGCTCCGACTTCCACAACGGCATCATCGAGGTCGACGTTCGCGCACGCCTGATGCACTGGGCAGACGTCGATTGCCGCGGCTTCATCGGCATCGTCTTCCGCGCGAGCGAGGAAGACGACCGCTTCGAGAGCTTCTACGTGCGCCCGCGCAACGGCCGCAGCTGCACCGAGCCCCAGCGCCGTATCCACACGATGCAGTACTTCTCGTACCCCGGCTACACCTTCGCGTACTTCCGCGAGCGTGGCATCGCCGACTACGAGGCCAAGGCCGACATCGAGATGGACGAGTGGATCCACATCAAGGCCGAGGTTGTCGGCGCAGGAGCCAGGTTCTACGTGGACGACATGGACACCCCGGCACTGGTGGTCGACGAGATGTTCGGGGGCGCCGACCTGCGTGGCGGCGTGGGCCTCTACGTCGACAACGGTACCGAAGGCAACTTCAAGAACTTCGAGGTGACCTGCGTGGACTGATTCCGATTCGACCTGTCGGAGCCCGCACCACCGAGATTCCTTACGGTAATGCCCAAGCCGAGCCGTCATCCCCTCTGTAAGAACGCGCAATGGCGCAAGGAACGCGCTCCACGACCGGTACTCATGACGTCCTGTCAGGAAGGGTGCGCCGCGTGAGGTATAGTGAAACCCGCCGAGGCCCACACGGTCATGGCGTGGCGAGAGACGAAGGCGTAGGGGCGCACATGTGGATGCTGACCGTGCGGGAGTGGACCTGCCTCTCGAGCGCGCGGGAATTGTCAACAACCGCGGCGATACAATGTCAACTTGGATGACGTGCACCTTGTCGGGTGGACCGGGTTGGATCGGGTGGAGTTCTCATGAGGTAGGCCAACATATGAGGGAAGCGCCATACCGTTCACGATGGGAGACAACTGAATGGAGTATATAGACAACATATTCACGGGCATCCTCGTATTCCCGTTTTTGGCCGTGCTGTTCACACTGCCCTACGCGGTGTTCCAGTACAACAAGCACGGCGCAGTATCGAAGTACCGGACCCTGATCATCTACAGCTTCATTCTCTACATGCTGATTGCGTTCTTCATGGTTTGCCTGCCGCTTCCGGACAGGGCGTCGACCGTGGGAAACACGTGGCAGGAGCACCTTAACCTGATCCCGTTCAAGCAGATCTGGCTGTACTGGCATGACAAGGCCTTGGGGATTGCGGCGCTCCAGGAATACCTTGTGAGCATGTCGCTCTGGCAGTTGTTGTTCAATGTCTTGCTGACCGTACCATTTGGCATGTATATGCGCTATTACTTCAAACTGAGCTTGAAGCGTACGGTTCTTTACTCGTTCTTGTTGAGCCTGTTCTACGAAACCAGTCAGATAACGGCCCTCTTTGGCACATATCCAGGACCATACAGAATGGCTGACGTTGAGGACCTGATATGTAACACAACGGGTGGGACCATCGGCTACTATATAGCGTCCACGTTTGCCAGAGTGCTTCCAAGCAGGGACGAGATTGACAGGAGGTGCCGGCTATACGGTACGAGGGTCACGGGCATGCGCAGATTCTGGGCGGCGCTTTTCGACTACCTTTGCATCGCCGCCCTCTACATCTTCCTTGTTGGTGTGATACGAATCCTGAACCCTGAGTTCGCTGGCTTTTATGTCTACGGCGAGCTGCAGAGCTGGTCGTTCTTCTGCGCGATTTCACTCGTCCAGGTCCTCGTAACGAGAGGGTCGACGCTGGGGCACGCTGTCTGCAAGGTGATTCTTGTCTCGGAAGATGGAGGGGCGGCGTCGGCAGGGCAGCTTGTAAAGCGCTATCTGTACCTGTGGCTATTTACCGAAGTGCCATTGGTCATAGCGGGCTTGCTCACGAACGTACGCTTCACAGTTATAATTGACCTTGTGATACTTGCACTCGTCTTTGTCTCGCGCCTCTACTTCATGATCTATTTCGTCAATGTGGTGCTCAGAAGAGGCAAGCTGATGCCGCACGACAAGCTCAGCGAAACGCTGTACATGGTAGTCGAGCTGCCAGACGACGCCCAAAGAGGTGAGGCAATTGGGACTGTTCAAGCCGGCATGGATGAGTAAGAACCAGACGAGGGCCCTCGCGTCAGTTGAGGCACTGAGGGATGAGGCCACGTTGCGGCGCGTTGTGGCAGAGGCACCGCTCGAGTGCGTCCGCATACGCGCCGCAGAGAAGATTGACGATCAGGAACTATACAAGCGCTATGCGCAGCTCGAGGCCGACTCTCATCTTGGGTACGCCATGGCCATGCGCATCGAAGACGTCGACTTCCTCTGGGAGTTCATCAGACGCGACGGCTGCACGGGATTCGCCCTGAGTGACATACGAAACCGTATCGATAAGCTAACCGCCGAGAAGCGCGACGCCGAGAATCTCGCGAAACTGGCCGAGATTCCCAGCATGAGCGATATCGCCCGTTTGGTCGATATCGCGAGCAGCGACCATCGACATGATGCGCATTTCATCACCCAAGTACGGGTTTACGGAGGACCCACGCCAAAGTCAATCGAGGACAAAATGCGCGAGGCCGCCGTCGAGCGGCTCGCCGAGCTCGGTGCCGACGAAGCTCTCATAGAGGTCGCATACTCTCAGAACGCCAAGCTGAGCAACACCGCCGAGAAGGCAGTGGCAAAGCTCACTGACCAGCACAAGCTCTTCCAACTCGCTTCCGACGACACGTTGGGCTGGGACGCACGGGCAGCTGCCGTGGACACCCTGTCCGATCGCACCCTCCTCGACCAGCTGGCAGCGATCACTTCTCGGCACGGCCCGCTCGAAACCCCCATAGAAAAGCTTGCCGAATGCAGAATCCAACAGATACGCAGCGAAGAACTCTGCCATGGCGAGCACGACTGGGAGCTCACGGGCCTGGAATACAACGGCTTGGGCGAGAACACCTACTACCGTTGCAAGCGCTGTGGCATCGAGCGCCACGATATCAAGAAATACTAGCTGATAGCCTCGATACACCCACGGACGCCATGAGCTCCGACTTGCGACGATGACCCGCACGGATTAGAGTTGATTTTCATGATCAAAAGAGAAGAGTCCTCATGGAGCTAGGACAGATCCACTATCTGTGCGCCGTCATGGAGACCAGCTCATTCACGCGTGCCGCAGAGCGCTGTCTCGTAAGCCAATCTGCCATTCCGCAGCAGGTCAAGGCGCTCAAGGGCGAGCTTGGCTTCGAGGCAGAGGGCGTGGCACACGGCTGGGCAACCACGCTCTCGGTGGGCTATCTCAACCACTACGAGGGCCGGGAGGTACTTTGACGGCTAGTGAGGGGCGCCTCCCCTCTCGGGGAGACGCTTCTCCAGATCGTATGCAGCCGCTGACTGCCGTACCCCACATCCTAAATCCGGGCTTGATAGAACGCGGCCAACTTGGCCAGCGCGTCGGTCGTCGCATCGGGCCTCCAGTAGAGGTCCACGTGCGTAGCATCCGCGACCACGTACAGCTCCTTGTCCTCGGTGCCAGTCGCCGCCGCGAAGGCGCTCTCCGACATGTAGGCCGTGTCGGCCTTCTCCCCTACCACCATGAGCAGCGGCTGGTCGATGAGGTACATGAAGTCATCTGGATCCCAGGCAAAGAGGTCCATGAGGTCGCGCTGGGCAAAGCGGGAGTGCGAGTGCGGATGGGCGTGGGTCTCCACGTAGTACTCGTACCCCTCGCGGTACATGTCGAAGGGCAGGTTGTGGCCAACCTCGGGGTCCATGGCGGACATGTCGGCACTGTAGACCAGCTCGCCCGACTGTGCCTCACGCGCACGTAGATTTGCCACGTCATGCAGGCGCTTGAGGACGCTGTCCGCCTGCACCTTCTGGAAGCCCTCGCGCCGCACCGAGCCGGTGTTGAACATGGACACGACAGCCGCTGCGCGGAAGCGCTTGTCCATCTGGGCCGCGCTGAGTGCGTATCCACCGCCGCCGCAGATGCCCAGCACGGCAAGGCGGGATGCGTCCACGCCCGGGAACGTGGACAGGACGTCGGCAGCGAGACGATAGTCCTCCACGCGCAGGTACGGGATGTCGCGGTTGCGCGGCTCGCCACCGCTCTCGCCCGTGGTCACGGCGTCGAACGCGATGGTCACGAAGCCCTCAGCGGCTAGGCGCTGCGCATACAGGCCGGCAGCCTGCTCCTTCACCGCACCGTTGGGATGGCCCACCACGATGCCCGCGCACGAGCCGACCTCGCTATAGTCTGCAGGAGTGTAGACGTTGGCCGCCACAGTGACACCACCGGCGTCGTAAGAGATGGGGTGCACATGTACGGCACCCTCGACATTGGCCGTCAGCGCGCCGCCGTACACGAAACCGAAGGGGTTGCCCTGATAGGGCTGGGGCGTTCTCGGCTGGTAGGTCATGGTCTGCTCCCTAGTTCTCGAGTTCTTATCTGATGATGGCCGCCTACTCCAGCCCGTCGTAGATCTCGGCCGGCACGGGCTCGCACCACTCGGCGTGGAAGCCCTCGTGTGCCTTGCTGTAGACCACGATGTGGCTAAACCAGCTGTCCTTTGCCGCGCCATGCCAGTGGCGCACCTCCACAGGGATGGCGATGGCATCGCCGGGTTTCATTTCGATGGCGTCCTTGCCCTCCTCCTGGTACCAGCCACGTCCGCCGGTGCAGATGATGGTCTGCTCGGAGCCATGGTGGATGTGGTAATCGTTGATGCAGCCGGGCGCGAAGGTGACCATCTGGGTCTGCACGTCGTTGCCCGTCACCAGCGGGACCAGCCACACGTCGCCCGTGAAGTGTGGGTTGTCCAGCTTGGGGCCGATGGGCATGGGCAGGGTCGCCTGGTACTCATCAAATGTCATCATGGTTGCGTCCTCTCTTGCTCGAGATTTGCCTTGAAGCCATGGTACGACCAGCGTCTCGCTTCCGACGTTGCAATTGGAGAAGCCGAGCTTGCGGCTGATGCAAGGCAAGACGGATTTGCGCCCTAAATCATTTTACCCCGCGCACAGCCTTGCCCACTACCCTACCGCCGGTCCCGACGGCCCTCGTAGGCCCCGCTCCTCATGGCGGCGATGGTGCCACCGTCGATGAGCAGGTCGGTACCCGTGACGAACGGCGCGCTCAGCATGAACTCCGCAGCGGTAGCAATCTCGTCGGGAGTAGCGACGCGCTGGCAGGCGCCCGCCTCGATCATGTGCTGGTAGGTGTTGCCCGGAGCGTTGAACTCGTCGTAGGCGACCGGCGTCATGACGATGCCCGGGGAGATGGTGTTCACGCGAGCGTGGCTTGCGGCCCACGTGGTCGCGGCGGCGGTGCGAACGCGCAGGTGGTTGGCGCGCTTGGCCACGATGTAGGCCTTGCCGGAGCCCGTCACCACGTCCGGCTGGAGCATCGGCAGGTCGCGCAGCTCGTCGGTGGGTGTGAGGGCGAGAGTGTTCTCCTCTTCCTCGGTGAAGTGCCCCATCCAGCCGGCCTGGCTGCTCACCACGAGGCCCGCGCCGCCCTTGGCCATGACGGGACCAAAGGCATCGAGGGCATAGCTCGTGCCGATGAGGTCGAGGTCGATGATGAACTGCGGCGTCGCTTGGCTGGGGCTCGCGCCGGCGGTGTCAATGAACCACATGACGTCGCCCAGCTCGGCGGCCTTGGCCGCGAAGGCGTAGACCTGTTCCTTGTCGAGGGCGTTCACGACCATGGTCTCGACGTCGTAGCCGTTGAAGCGCATGGCCTCAGCCGCGCGCTCGAGGTTCTTCTCGCTGACGTCGCCGAGCAGGACCTTCGCACCAGCTGCGACGCGACGTACGATGGCCATGGCCATCGCGCCCGCGCCGAGCACCACCGCTACCGGCTTGTTCTCGTTGAAGTCCAGAATCATTGCAGTACCTTTCTCGCATGCAGTTACGCCACCTGTTTTGCTCATCTTTGCAGGACCGGGCATTTTAGCGCGTAAACCCGCGATGCCCGTACACGGTGATGCCACCGAGCGCGCGCTCGAGCTGCGTGAGCTCGTCCTTGGTGAGCCCCACCTCCGCGCTCCTCAGGTTCTCCAGGATGCGGGCCTTGTTCTTGGATCCCGGGATGGGCACCACGTTGTCCCACTTGGCGAGCATCCATGCCATCGACAGCTGGGCAGGAGTGCAACCCTTGGCGCCTGCGAAGTCCTCCAGCATCTGTACCAGCGGACGGTTGGCAGCGAGGTTGCGCTCGGAGAGCTGCGGCACCCACGTACGCACGTCGTCGACACGTTCAAACTGTGCGGTGCTCTTCACCTTGCCCGAGAGCAGACCGCTTGCCACGGGCGAGAAGGCCACCAGGCCGATGCGGTGCTCGGCGCAGTACGGGATGACCTCGTCTTCCACGTCGCGCTCCACCATGGAGTAGATGTTCTGCACGGCCGAGAGCGGCGTCACCGCCTGGGCGCGAGCGATGACGTCCACATCAACCTGCGAGAGGCCCCAGCCGCCGATAAGGCCCTCGTCGACGAGGCGGCCCATGGCCTCGGCGACGTCCTCGACGGGCGTCGACCCCATGCGATGCAGGTAGTAGAGGTCTACGAAGTCGGTCTGCAGGCGGTCCATCGAGGCATCGAGGTGCTTGCGAATCCTCTTGTACGTGCCACCGAAGCCGCCGTCGAGGAAGAGCTTCGTGGCGATGACCACGTTCTGGCGCACGTCGGCGAGCGCCTTGCCCACGATGCGCTCGTTGTGCCCGCGCTGCGAACGCGCGAGGTTGGGTCCGTAGACCTCGGCCGTGTCGAAGAACGTGCAGCCGACATCGTACGCACCGCGAATCGCCTCGACGCTGTACCTCTCGTCGGGGATGGCACCGTAACCGTGACTGAACGCCATGCAGCCCATACCCACCTCTGAGACCTCGATATCACGCAACATGCGAGTTTTCATACTCTTCTCCTTTCACGCAAATCGAACGCACAGCGCACACCTTATGCAAGCTCCAGCCCCTTTGCCCACGACGTTACCTCATCGCGTGCATCGTCCACGGATGTTCCCGCAACCGCATGTCCGTCAACAAAGCGCGCGTTGGGAATCGCTGCCTGCAGGTTAGAGGGCACTCTACCCAGGCCGGAGCCCCCGTGTGTGGTAAAGGGCACAATCGTCTTGCCCGATAGATCCACGCCTTCCACAAACGTGCGTATAATCATGGGCTCATCCCCCCACCAAATGGGACAGCCGACAAATACCACGTCGTAGGAGGAGACATCGGGAAGAGGATCGGCAATGGCAGGGCGTGCGTCTTGCGTCTGCTCCTCCTTGGCTTGATCGCAGCACGCGTCGTAGGAATCGGGATAGGGCTGGGTCGGCACGATTTCGTACTCGTCGGCACCGAGCGCCTCCGCGATGTAGCCCGACATCACCTTGGTATGACCGACTTCGATTCGCTCGATCCCATTCGTTCCGTAATTCTCGCCGGCGCGGGAATAGTACGCCACGAGGACTTTAGCCTGCCCACCTTGCCACGAGCCATCCTTCACACCCTGCGCCGGATTGCTTCCTTCGGAGGATGAAGCCTGCGCGGAAGGTGCGCTCTCACTTGTGGATGCGTCATTACTCTCTCCGCGCGGATTCCCGCATGCGAAAAGCAACGAAGCCGCTGCCACCGAACCGGCCGCCAAAAGCATTCGGCGGCTCATGCTGATAGAGTTGATTGACTTCAATACCATCACCTCGTTTATCCCGTTTTCCAATGCGAGCAATAGTCCGTATGCGCTGGGCCATCGCCAAACAACAAGGGCTCTAACCGCACCTTTAGCGTGCCATCTCGCATGCGATTGCTCAATGGACGGCCTCGCCATGCGGGAGGCATATGTCACGCTTCGACTGTTTGGGTTGCATAAACCGAGTCGCAAGTCGAGTAGGCCGCCCTTTTGTTTGGGAGTGCGTTCCTCGAGTAGATTCTTCGCTGCGGCAACCTACGACAACTCGATGTCCTCTCCGGGATACACGACCATCGCGTTTACGTCATGTAGGGAGTTAAATCCCGCCTGCACGGGCACAACGGTAACATAGCCCAGTTCAAAGGTTGGGTGCCGGCCATCCCCTTCGCCCTGCACCGTCGAAGCCGTGTCCGAGGAATACTCCTCTGGGAAGGCAGCGCAGGCACACAACGCACAGACACAAACAAGCAGCACGAGCACCCAAGTGTTGCGCCTTAGTACCATGCGAACCTCTGGTTGCGGTCAAGCGCGTCGATGGCCGCCATCTCGTCGGGCGATAGCTCGAAGTCCCACACGTTCGCGTCCTCGCGAATGTGATCTGGATTGCCCGAACCTGGAATGCAAACGTTGCCCGTTTGCAGATGCCAGCGGATGAGCGCCTGCGCCGGCGACACGCCATGGTTGGACGCGATCTCGACGATGGTCTTATCGGAGAAGAGCACGTCGCAGTTGTCCTTGCCACCCAGCGGGAACCAGCTTTCGAGCAGCGTTCCCACATCTGACGAGGCAAGATGCTCGCGCATCGAGCGCTCCTGGAAATAGGGATGGGTCTCGTTCTGAAGAACCGCCGGTTGGATGCTCGCCATGGCACAGATGCGGTCAAAGCCGTCCTCGTAGAAGTTGGAGATGCCGATGCTGCGCACCTTACCCGCCGCAACCGCGTCTTCCATGGCACGATAGGCATCCTCGTCGTAGGTGTCCTCGTGATGAAGGAGCAGCAGGTCAACGTAGTCTTGGCCAAGCCTAGCAAGCGATCCGTCGATCGCAGCCGCCGCGTCGGCAAAGTCTGCCGTCCAGAGCTTGGTGGTGAGGAAGATCTCATCGCGAGGAACGCCGGCACGTGCGATGCCACGGCCCACGCCCTCCTCGTTGCCGTAGATTCTCGCCGTGTCGATGAGGCGCGTCCCCGCCATGAGGGCGGCATAGACCGACTCCTCCGCCTGCGCATTGGAGAGAATGTAGGTCCCGATGCCCAAGCGCGGCATATCGATGCCGTTGTTGAGCGCGACGGTGCGTCCCGCGAGGTCAGATGGTGTGGCAGCGGCAGCTGGCGTTTGTGGAGGCTCACCGCTCCCAGCGTCCGCCTTAACACGTGCCTGCTCCGACGAACCCCGCAGCGACGAAGTGCTCTGTGAGGCACCACAACCCACAAGTCCCGCCGTCACGCTCATGCCCAATGCCACGGCGCCTCGTAAAAACTGCCTTCTGTTCACAGACGCTCCTTTACAAAGCGGGCACACGACGCATGCGGATGTGCGCCCTATTGCGCCCTATTTATAGGTTCTTTAGCGGGATGCCCCTACATCACGAACGAGTGCTCAACCAGGAAGTCCCAGGCCTCCTCGACCTACACAATCAACGTTTTGTCTAAAGTGCGCGGGCGACCTCGTAAGCCTCCCATATGGCAGTCATGATGTTGCCCACCTGACGGCCGTCACCGATCTCGTAGACGTCCACGCCAGGAGCCGCAAACTCAGCCGCGTGGCTCGCCGCCGGACGAAAGCCCAGCGCGAGGACCACGGTATCGGCGGCGAGGGTGCGCCTCTCCCCCGTCGTGGCATCCTCTACCACGGCACCTTCGTCGGTGATGGCAGCAAGAAGCGTGCCCGTGAGGATGGTCGCTCCGTGGTGCGCAAAGCCGTCGCGCAGGTAGTTCGCGTTCATGCTCGGCACGCTGGGGCCGGCCGAGAGGATGTCGGGCAGGGCCTCCACGATGGTGACCGCGCGACCGTCGCGGCAGTAGTCAAGTGCCATCTCGCAGCCCACCAAGCCGCCGCCCACGACCACCACGCGCTGCCCGACCTTGGCGTGGCCCGCCTCGGTGAGGGCCTCGTTGCAGCTCATCGCCTTGGCATGGTCGATGCCGGGGATGGAGCGTGGCATCACGGGCACGGAACCCGACGCGAGCACCACGGCGTTTGCGCGCAGCTCGGTGACCTTCTCCGCCGTGGCCTCCTCGCCCAAACGCACGTCGACGCCTGCCTGCTTGAGCTCGCGCTGGTACCAGGCATTGAGCTCCGCCACCTCGCGCTTGAAGCTATGAAACCCTGCGGTGCGGAGGTTTCCGCCCAGCGTCGTGTCCTTCTCGAAGAGCGTCACGTCATGTCCGCGCAACGCCGCCGTCCGAGCGGCCTCCATGCCTGCCACGCCGCCGCCCACCACAACCACCTTGCGCGACGTGAGCGCGCGCTGAGGCGCATAGGACTCGGGGCGTCCCATGAGCGGGTTGACGGCGCAGTTGACCACACCGATCTGGCCGTAGCGGTGGATGCACGCCTGGTTGCAGCCGATGCAGGGGCGGATGGCCTCCGGCATGCCGGTCACTACCTTGCGCGGCAGGTCTGGGTCGGCGATGGAGGGGCGACCGAGCGCGATGGCATCGATCTTGCCCTCCGCGATGGCCCGCTCGGCAACGTCGACTTCGTTCATGCGCGAGCCGCAGATCACGGGAATGCGCACACCCGCATCCTTGACCGCCGCGGCGAGCTCGACCATGTAGCCGCGCTCGATGTAGCTGGGCGGACAGGCCCAGTAGTAGGAGTCGAGCGTACCCGTGTCCACAGAGAGTCCGTCGTAGCCGTATGACTCCAGGAGCTTGGCAATCTCAACCGCCTCGGCAAGCGTGCGACCTTCCTCCTCGCTTTCGTCGAGGGTGTAGCTTGCCTTGCCCAGTCCCTTGATGCCCGTGCGAAGGCCCAGTCGGATGGTCACGGGGAAGTCTGGCCCACAGGCTTCGGCGATGCGGCAGCGCAGCTCGCGCGGGATGCGCAGGCGGTTCTCCAGGCTGCCGCCGTACTCGTCGGTGCGCCGGTTCATAATGGAGAGCGCGAACTCGTCGAGCAGATGCCCCCAATGTATGGCATGCACGTCGATGCCCGCAAACCCAGCGCGCTGCACGAGCTTGGCCGCCTCCACGAAGTTGGCCATCTTGGTCTCGATGTCCTCGGCAGTGAGGGCGCGGGTCGTGCGCGAGGGGTCCCACATGATGGTCAGCTCGCTCGAGGCCGAGAGCCCCGCGTTGCGCCCTAGGCCAAAGGCAAGCTGTACGAACATCTTGGTACCGTAGGCCGCAATGCGTGCGTTTATCTCCTGTCCCGTGCGCACGAAGGCGGCGGGGTTGTCGAGCACCGACGGGGCGAACTTCTCGAAGTCGGTGTCGATGCCCATGCCGCCCGTATAGATAAGGCCAAAGCCTCCCTGCGCGCGACGGACGTAATAGTCGATTCCCATTTGCGTGAAGCTGCCGTCGGGCGCCACGTCAAAGCCCGGATCCATGGGCGCCACGGCAAAGCGGTTCTTGATGGTGGTCTGGCCAAGGGTGAGCGGGCTGGAAAGGTGCGGATATTGCTTGGTCATGCCAGGTCCTCTCCTCGGTGGTAAAACCTCGTTGCGTTGAGCCTAAGCGCGTTTTGAATACAGCCAGCGGCCGTCCACGCGATGAAGACGCTGGCTTACCTCGAGCGGGAAGGTCCCCTCCGCGCCGTATGCGCGGGCCGTGAGGGCGACGGTTCCCGTAAGGGTCGCCCAGTCGCCGTCGATTTCCACGTCCACATCGCGCACGTCCGAGTGGAAGTACGTAAGTGGGCCACCAACCTCGGCGATGAACTCCTCCTTGGTCTGGGTGTAGCCGCTCATATGTGTGAAGGTCGTGCCGTCCTCCACGATGGCACGCATGGCGTCGTGGTCGGCATCGACCATGGCCTGCTGCATGGCTTGGTAGGCGGCGAGCACCTCGAGCTGCTCGGCATCGAGGTGGCTCGTGTCGGCCGTCACCACGGCCTTGCCGTCGCGGATGTCTTTGCTCGTGAACATGCGCCGTCACCTAGTCGTGCACGCGGAAGGAGAGCAGGCGCTCGGCATTGGCGGGATCCTCGGGGTCGTGCGTGCCCCCGCCCGTGTCGAGGGCGCGGATGGCGTCCATCTCGTCTTCCGTCAGCTCGAAGCCAAAGACGTCGAGGTTGGACTTGATGCGAGCAGGACGGGTGGACTTGGGCAGTACCACCAAGCCCTCCTGCGTCTCGAAGCGCAAAACGATCTGGCCGGCATCCTTGCCATACTTGGCTGCAGGACCGGTGATGGCTGGATTGCCCAGCAGCTCGGGATTGCCATGACCCAGCGGGTACCAGCACTCGACGACCACACCCAGCGGGTCGAGCAAATCGCGCAGGGCACGTTGTTGGAAGGTGGGGTTGCACTCAACCTGGTTAATTGCGGGAAGGGTCTTGAAGCCAGGTACCCACTGGTTCCAGATCTTGGGCGTCATGTTGGAGACGCCGATGGAGCGAACAAGCCCCTGTTCCTTGGCCGCCTCCAGCGCAGCCCACGCCTCGTCCACCGGGCCGTAGGGCTGGTGCAAAAGCATGAGATCGATGTAGCCGAAGCCTAGGTTGTCCAGCGTGCGCTGGATGCCAGCGGGTGCGTCCGTTGCTGCATAGTCCTGCGGCCACAGCTTCGAGGTGACGAAGATCTCCTCTCGCGGGATGCCGCTGTCGCGCACGGCACGGCCCACGTCCTGCTCGTTCATATAAGCGGCTGCCGTGTCGATGTGGCGGTATCCGGCCTCGAGCGCGGCAAGCGTCGCATCGTAGGTAGGACCATCCGCGGGAATCATGAACACGCCAAAGCCGATTGCCGGAATCTTGTTGCCGTCGTTGAGCTCTACGTACTCCATTACCTTCTCCTCTCGAATTCTTGCCAAAATGAACCAACTGCAAGGGCCATCCAAAACAAAGCGCCCGGGAAACGCCGGGCACCTTAGCTCTTTATCCGTTGTAGGGACGCTTCTCAGAAATCAGGAAGCAGGTACGACGACGCTTGATGAACCAACGACCGTCGATCTTTACGTACTGGTCGGCGTAACGTACGTAGTTGGTGGTGATGACGTCCTTACCGTCCTCGTCGTTCACGAGCGTGGCCATGCAGTAGTTGATGCCGGTGGCGGACTGCAAGTCATCAGCGAGCGTCACGGAGAGTTGCCCGTTGGCATGGTAGACGGCCTTTGCGGTGCTATTGACGCCCACGGTGTTCTCGAAGGCGGCCACGATGGCGTCGCGACCGGGTATCTCGTGCACCTCGCCCTCGGGCCCCACCTGGAACTCGAGCACGGCGTCCTCGGTAAAGAGGGGACCTTGTCCCTGGGCGTTGCGATCGTCGGCGAGGTTGGAGAAGTCGTTTACGAGTTCCTGGATCTCTTGCTTGGCGATGAGCTCTTCGAGGGTCATGGTGGCTTCCTTTCTCTGTGCTGCCCTTATGCAACTTGAGTTGCTTATCCGTTGGCTATAGTATTGGGCAGGGCAAAGGCCGGCTCAATGGGCGGCTTTGCAGCAAGCGTGACTTATGCCACCAATCCATGCAAATCGTTGCACATCTCTGGAGGAACCATGCGCACCACGCCAGCACACGACCTGCGCGTCACCAAGACACTCGAGGCCATCGACACCACCTTCCGCGCCATGATGCTCGAGAAGGGCTATGCCGGCATCACCGTCAAGGAGCTCTGCGAGCGGGCGCGCATAAACAAGAAGACCTTCTACCGCTACTACGAGACGCTCGACGACCTGATGGCCGAGGTCATGGCTACCTATGCGGCTGCATGGCGGAAGCGCACGGGCCACCTGCGCATGCCGGAAGACATCGCCGAAGTCACGCGTGAGTTCTTCCGCTTTGGCGCGGAGCAGGACGCGCTCTACGACGCCATCACCTGCGATCCCACATGGGACGCCGTACAGCGGAGCCTGCAGGACGACGCCTCGGGCGAGCACGTGGAAAACGTGCCGGAAGGCTACACGCCCGAGCGCTGGCACCAGGTGTACGCGTGGCAGTCCGGAGCGGTGCTCAACATGTATCGGGCGTGGGTGGCAGACGGCAAGCGCATCCCCGTGGATGAGCTCGTCGAGCTCGCCGTCGGCCTCATCTGCCACGGAATCGACTCGCTCGCGTGATGGGTACCAACAAATGGGGACTGTCCCCTATTTGTTAGTCAAGCGCTCCTCAAACACGATCTTGTCACCCTCGCGCTTGACGCGGAAAGCGAACTCACGCCGCTCGACGGAGGCGTAGTCGTGGCCAGAAACGGTGGGCCAGCACGCGCCAACCCACAGCTCGTCGGTCGCGGAGGTGTTCACGCAGCGGTGTGCGAGGCGACCGTCGATGTGGTGGAGCGACCCCTCGCACATGCGCTCGGCCCACGTCTCGCCGTCCTCGTCCATGAGCAACAGCAGCCCCTCGCCGCGCAGGCAAAAGTAGTATTCGGTGCAGTCGCGATCCTCGTGAAAGTGGCCGCGCGTCATGTTGCACTCGCCGTTGGAGTCCACGGGCCTCATGACGGTGAGGCCCCACAGCAGGTTGCCCTGCCGCTCCGGCCCCTCGTCGTGCGTATAGACCTCGTACACCACGGGATCGTCGTCGCGAGGGTTCTGGTATAGGCACGCGACGTCCCGGTAGTGCCTGACGGCCTTCGTCACGTTCTCGCCCTCGAGCACGCCACTCGCGAGGTGGTGCATCACGCGCGGATCGATTACCTTCATCTTGGACCCTCCTACGGCTCGAAGTCCTGCCACAGCGCCTTGGCCGACTCCGGTTTAGACACAAACAGGAACAGGTCGGGATTCTCAACGAACTGCTGGTAGATGGGCACGCCTTGCCTGAGGCCAAACTCGGCGCGGGCGCGCGGCCCGCGCACCACGAGCTCCGACGGCTGGTACGCGCCGTTGGCCACCCACGTGGTCTCGTCGCCCTCCACCTGCGGGAACCACGCGATGCCACCGTGAGCGCGCACGTCGTCGTAATCGAAGCCGTAGTCGCGCACGCACCAGGCGCCAAACGTGAGGTTTTGTCCCACGTCGCCCACGATGGTCGCGTGTGCCCATTTGGGCGGGACGATTACCACGTCACCGGGTTGCGCGTACACCGCAAAGCAGCGACCGGGATCGTCCTTGGCGGTCTCCTGCATGTAAATGTATGCCGCACCGCTCCAAATAACGTAAACCTCGCAGGTAGACGCCCCGCACGACGGCGAAACCGCGTGGATGTGGCCCTGCGAGCGCACGGGCTCCCTGCCCAGGGCACCCTTGGAGTACGTGACCACGCCAAAGAGCAGGTCGCGCTTAAGCATGGCGGGCAGGTCCTGCCTGCGGCCGACGTCCATAGCGATGGCATAGACCACGTCCGGCCCGTCGCAGGCGGGGTCCATAAGCGAGGTCCGGATGTCGTCGAGCGTGCGCAGCTCGGGCTCCGGCCCAAAGGTGTCGGGGCCGTAGACAAAACCCATCGGGTCGTAGACGGGAGTGATGTCAAAGCCGGGATCAAATGCCATGGGTCCCCCACTCTTCCTTACTCTCCGATGGCGTTCCTCACGTCATCCTCGGTGATGGCGACTTCGGGCAGGCGTTTGTCGTCCCCGCCCAGCGTCAGCGTGCCATCCGCAAGCAGCTCGACGGCGCGCTGGTGAAGCTCCTCGTCCCAGTCGATGCCAACGACGCTCCAGTTGTCGTCGCATTCGGGCGAGATCGTGCCGCCCTTGACGTTCTGGATGTAGTCCGCGATCAGCTCGCGTAACCCGCCGATGGAGCCCTGCACGTCGGCCTCCAAGAGCTTGGGAGTATCGCCCTTTTGGAACAACTCGCCCGGCACAAGCAGCTGCGTGTTCGCGCGGTAGTTGTTCGTGGCAATCACAAACACCTCCTCGTCGGAGATGGGCGTGCCGTCGGACCAGCTCAGCCCCTCGATGCGCTCCCCCGGATCCTTGGCGACGTTGATTTGATAGCTCACACCCTGGAACATGTCAAAGCTAGACACGGGTATCTCGGGATCGAAGGACAGCGTCAAATCGCCCGCTCGAAGTGTCTTGAAGATGCGCGCCGACCATTCGATGTACTTCTTGAGCTGCGCACCGGTCATCTCGAGGGAATAGAGCGTGTTCGAGAACTTGTAGATTTGCGACACGTCGCAGCGGCGGAGAGGACCGGGCCGCACGTCTGCGTCTGGATTGGAGAGCGCCGTTGCCGACACTTTCGCGCCTGTGTAGTGGAGCTGCACTGCGTGGATGAGGTCAATAAGCGCCGAATCCGCGAGGTACGCTTGTGGAATCTCCTCGATTTCGCTCTCGCCCACAAGAGGCCCGCCCTCCAAGACGCCGATGACCTCGCGCGCGAACTGCTTCGCCCGCTCGTCGTAAGGGGCCATGAGCTCGACGATCTCCGGGTCGGGCTCGTAGGCGGCCGCCTCCACCGGGCTCGACCTGCGTTTGGCCACCTTCCAGCCGTCGCCATCGGGCTCCAGCTCCAGGTCAACGCACGCCATCGTCTGCGCGTGGTACTTGTTCTCCACCACCAGGACGCCGTTGGCCTCCTCGCCCTCCACGAGCCGATGCTGGTGAGCGGCGATGATGAGGTCGAACTCCGGGCACGCCTCCGCGAGGTCGCACACCCCGGTGTGCGGGACGTCGAACTCGTTATCCAGCCGATGTGCATCACGCCGATGAGCACGTCCACGTCGTCGCGGATCCGGTCGATGATGGCGCGCGACTCCTCCACGGGGTCGCTCACGCTGCTGCCCTCGAGGTTGACCTTGTCCCAGCGTTGTATGAGCGGCGTCACCATGCCGATGAGCCCCACGCGCACGCCGTCGGCCATGTCGATGATGGTGTGGCCATCGGCCACAGGATCGCCATTCTCGTCCTTTACGTTGCCAGTGAGAACCTTGCCGCTGAACGAGGCCACCGTCTTGCGCAGCACGTCCATGCCATAGTTGTACTCGTGGTTGCCCGTCGCGCCGACGTCGTAGCCAAGCGCGTTCATGCAGGCAATCATGGGATGCACCTCGTCCTCGAGGAAGAGGTCTGCCATGTTGTCCTGGATGGTGTCGCCAGCATCGATGAGCAACGTATCCTTGGTGCGCAGCTCCTTGACGGCCGTGGAGAGCTTGGCCATGCCTCCCGCGGGGTCCTCGGCGTCCAGCGCGTAGTCCCAG
>CADBYM010000038.1 GCA_902798915.1 uncultured Coriobacteriaceae bacterium
GCCTCGCACACGGCTCGTTGCCATCCCTCCCGCCCGTTCGGATAGCTGCTAAAACGCCAGCCTCGAGACATGTGTTCGGCTGACTTCGAGATTCAACCTAATTCGATTTGCGCACATTTTTGCGCACATTTTGAGAAATGTGCGCACGACGATCTGAGGGGATAACATGGCGAAGAAGTACCGCGAGTATCACGAAGGACGCATACGACTCAAAGAGCTGGAACGAGGCAAACGCTACTCCGCACGCGTCCGTCTCAAGGACGAATACGGCAACCTCACGTCAAAATACTCGAAGTCGCGCAGATGCGATGCGAGCGACAAAGCGACGGCTCTGTCACTCGCGTTGAAATACCAACGCGAGCTTGATAGGTCGAGCGTAACGGGCGACGACATCGACATCACCGTTGGCGAGTACGCACGACAATGGCATACGTCTCGCGACGAACAGGGCAAGGTGTCGAAGCTCACGACTCAGCGCACCGAAACCGAGATAAAGCGCATCGAGAAATACCTCGGGGGCGTAAAGCTTCGAGAGCTGACGTCCGAGACGCTCAACAGGGCGTACACACAAATGGCACGTGACGGCGTGTCGCCCTCGGGACGCTCGAAGACACACGGCCTCCTCAAGCAAATCTCGAGTCAAGCCTTCGCATCGGGACTCCTCGATCGCAACCCATGTGACGCGATCACGGGCATGTCAAGACCGAAAGTGAGCGCGACCAAGCGCGATGAGCAACGCATAGACCAGGATGACCTCGTAAGACTCATCGACATATTGCAGAAAGAGCCTCAGGACGGAAAAACGGTCGCACTTTGGCTCGGAGCGGTAACTGGCATGCGTCGCGGCGAGGTGCTGGCGCTGTCGTGGCGCGAGGTTGACCTCGAACAGGGCACCATCGTCGTGAAATGGCAGCTCGGCAAGGAAGGCGTCCGCAAAGCGCCGAAGACCGAAAGCAGCACACGACTCGTGCGAATATGCGACAGCGAGGACGTTGACGTTGACGCGACGATTGCATACCTCAAACGCTGGAAGGAACGACAGATAGACGTTTTCGAGCACTTTGCCGAGACGTGCAGGAAAAAGGGCGATGTTAAAGGTTCGAGGCTTCTCTGGACGCCTGACGCGCCCGTGTGCAGCAACACGCGCTGCTCGTGGCAAGGCGTAGACAATTTCGGTCGTTGGCGACGTCAATGGTACGTCAAAAAAGGCTTCGGATACTACGACCACGAGGAAGAATACCGCGACGCAGCAGGGGTGCGCAGGATACGGAGAACAGGCTACCACGGACCGAACTTCCACTCATTGCGACACACACAAGCCACCGTCCTGATTGGCAACGGCGCGGACGTGAAGGCAGTACAAGACCGGTTGGGCCATGCTCAAGCATCAACCACGCTCAACATCTACGCTGAAGCACAAAAGTCCAAGGAACGAGCTACAGCATCCATGATGTCCCAACTGATAAGCGGCAAAAATGTGAGTTGAAACATGTGAATGACCCGGCCCGAATGGGCCGGGTGCACGTCCTACGTCCGTCGCCCTTCGGGCGACGGACGTAGGACGTGTTCGGGTTCACTATCTGGGGGGCTATCGCCCCCCAGACCCCCAGCACACGAAAGACAGGCAGGGCTGGCCAAGGCCAGCCCTGTCAACCACACGAGGTCATCGCCTCGACCGCGACAGCCACCACGCGCAAACATCAATCAAGACTCAAGAAGCCGCCCTCAAACGCGCCAGGAAACGCAAACTTACGCTCACGGCCACCGACACGAAGCGTGATATACCCCTCTTCCAAATCGACAACCGAACCGACACCGAACGAACGATGACGCACCATGTCACCAACGTGGAGATTGTCGAGGTCCTCCATCGTCCAACCGTCGTCCTCTGGTTCGTGCTCAGGCTCAGGGGCGACCTCCACAGCCTCCTCCACGTCCTCAAGCTCCTCTGGCAACTCATCCTCGGGAACCTCGTCGGTCGTGAACCCAACCGCCTCCGTCAGCGTCTCTTGGAACGCCTCGACGCCGACGTACACGTCGCGCTTCTTCTCCTCCTCGTAGTCAGCCTCGGAGATAGACGTGGCGAACAGACCACGAGCCTCGCCAGCATGGCGATTGATGCCCGTGTAATTCAAACTAGAGTCCTCGTATCTGCGGAACAGGTACACTGACTCGTTCATCAGGTTCTCCTTGAACACACCGATGTGAACCAACAGCTCGAAGTCCGCGACCGTGAGGCCCGTCACCCGCTGGAACAGCTCTGGTTCGAGCCTGTTGATGACGTCCCTCAAGCACGCCTCACGAAAGTCAGTCAAGTACATGAACACCGGAATGCGGGTGGCGAACTTGACCAACACCTCCTGAACCTTGCTGCGCAGGCTCTTCATCTCCTTCTCCTCGTCGCTGAGCTGCCTCCTCTCCTTGGAGCTTAGCTTGTCCTTCTTCTTGGCCTTTTTCACGTTCTCGGAACGATTGATAATCGTCTCGATGACGTTGTTGCCGAGGCTGCGGAACGCCTCGATGCTCATGATGGCCCTCATGGCAGCATCATCGGCCATGACACGACGCAACGTTTCGTCATCGACATTGACCAACAGTGTACACTCCCAACGACGCGCCAGCATGGTCGCCGACGTGCCGCTCATGGTCATGTCGAGGATCTGCGACGCCGACACCTGCGTCATGACGGCGCCATCGTATGCCAGCACAGGCAGGAACTTGATGAACTCGGCAACGACCTTCTCCGGGTTCTCGCCTGACGTGGCGAGCTTCGTGGAGTACTCGGCCACCATGGACAGGGCACGGTCGAGCGCGAAGTCGAAGACGTAGACCTGCTCCTTCATGATCTCACGTCGCGGTCCACCGTCATACTCAAGGTCAACCTCCCACGGCGACTGCACTCGGAACGCCGCCTGGAAGTACGTCTCGGGCGACTTGAGGTTGCGCAGCATGAAGATGCCGCCCCACGGACGAACAGTGACGCCCGTGGTCAGCTTACCGCAGGTCAGCGTTATGCTCTTCGTCTTCAACGGGTCGCCCATGGCCTTGCGAACAGGAGGCAAGGCGTCGAGACCCGTGCCAGCCTCAGCACCGGCGCAAACGACCACATTGTAGTCACGGTAGAACGCGTTCTGCTTCTCGGCCAACAGGTTCGCCATGGCATAGCAGGAATCGACGTTCGGCATGAACCACAGCGTGTGCGTGAGCGTCCCCAACAGGTTGATGTCGGAGAACGGCAGAGGCGGCTTTTCCTTGCCCATCTTGAGCATGTCCGCGGCCTGCACCTTGTACGAGCCACGTATGAGGTCGAGCCACTTCTGCACGTACTCCTTGAACTTGAACTGCGCGGACTTCTTCTTGCCCGTCGTGGAGAAGAACGCGTTCAAGTCAAACTGGTCATACTCCCCGCCACGTGCGATCTTGGTTATCTCGTCCGGCACCTTGTACGTCATCATGACCACGCGTGGAAGCGCCGCGTACGGGTTCGGCTCGCCCGCATGCTCGACGTGCCAGCGCTGCTTGGCATCCTGCTCGTCGGAGTACGTCCACGAGAATATCTGCTCCTCGATAAACTCGCCGGAGTTCAGTGCCCTAAACGGCGTGCCTGACAGGTACAGGTAGAACCGCGACGTGATAGGCAGGTCACGCTCGTCAAGGTTGTTGCCCTTGACAGCGGCCTCAGCCTGGTTCGCGTCGGCGTCCACGTCCTCCTCGGAGGCCATGTTGAAGAGCTGGCGCGCCGAGTCTCGCCATGCGCCGAAGTGGTACTCGTCAAAGATGACGAGATCCCAGTCCTCAAGATGCACCCACTCGTTACGAGGCTTGATACCGCCCGTCGCCTTGTCATAGCCGAGGAAGTCCTGGAACGATCCGAAGCAGACGATGGGCTTGGACGTGTCGCAGTCCTCATACTGCAAGCCGTCACGCGAGACGAACTGCCAACCATCGAAATCGATGTGCGTCTCCAAGTCCTCCTGCCATGCGTCCTCGACGGCAGGCTTGAACGTAAGGACGAGGACGCGCGTAAAGCCCATGCGCTTCGCGAGCTCGTAGGCGGCGAACGTCTTGCCGAAGCGCATCTTGCAGTTCCAGAGGAACTTCGGAGACTGGACGCCGATTCGCTCCATTTCGGTATAGTACAGCTCCGTGCGCTTGACAGCGTGTTGCTGCTCAGGCCTCATCGGGAAGTCGTTGACCCTCTCGCGCTGGTAGTTCATACGGTCGCGCACGTTCAGCCACGCGTTGCGAACGTCATTCGGCGTGCAGCGGTACCATTCGCCACCCATGCATTCGCAACCCATGGCATCGAGTTGCGCGTGAACGGCGTGGTCCATGAACGACGTTCCGTCGTTGCGCATGGCAGACTCAGCGAAGACGATCCTGTACGGCTTGCCTTCGCCGGGCTGGATGACGGGAAACTGTTGTGCCACGCGTGTTTCCACGTCGATAGCCGTGTAACCGACTTTGAGAATGCCTTTATGAAGTGGGTTCTTGTCCTCATAAGCATAGATGGCCGGACGCGCAGAGGAACGTTGGGGAAAGGTGACCTTAGGCATCGCTACCACCTATTTCACGGGGAATTCTTTGATGGTTGACTCGATATATCGAGTCTCTTCATCTGTCAGACCAAAGTACTCGTAGAGACTCTTATCATCAACAGCTTGGCCGTCATCGAGCCAAGGAACGAACATAAAGCAGCCCTTCGAGATGTTCTGAGTCGGAGTAGCCTGCCAAATTAGAAAACGAACGAAGCGAGTACGCAGGTATTCGGCAAGGCGCTTCGCTTCACGTTCGCTATCAAATGCGTCAACAACAAGATATGTCTCACTACAGACCGTCTTCGGCGGTAAAACCTCAATAACAGTCAGCATCTTCCGTAGTCCCTGCTTGTCAGTCTGACCAGCATGTTCAGCGGCTGCCTTGGAAATGATGACTTTCCACTTGTCTACCATCTCCTTACCGCTCACCACGCGATTACTGTCAATTCTCTCAAGGCCACCACGCCATCGATAGCCAAAGTCGCCATTCTTGTCAGGAAAGTCAGACCCGATACCAAATGGACGACGTGGACGAACTACAGCATCAAAGAATTGGGAACTACAACGCTTTACCTTACGGATTATCTCAACCGCCGTCTTCCCAGGTATCAAAACCGGATACTCATCAAGAGCACGGACAGAAACATTAACACCGAGCGGCTCATGTGTTTCCATCTCACAAAGTCCTTGTTCGTCCCGCGACCACAGGAAATAGCAGACACCACCAGCTATATCCACGCCGTTGAAACACTCGCGTGAATCGTTGTATGTGACCAGCTTCTTCATGCGCTTATCAGCCAGCATAGAGGCTCTGAACACATCCAAGCCCTTGCCGCCAGAATACCAACGAGCAGGAACAATCATAGACAAGTAACGGGGCCTCAACTTCATCGCCTGTTGGATAAACATCTGGTATATTGGTCGCGCGCTACTTCCAGTACCTCCCCCGTCATTAACCTGATACGGAGGATTGCCAACAATCACGTCAAACTGCATATCCGGATAAATCCTTTCGGGCCTTTGCGTGTGGATCAGTTCATACGCATACGTCTCATCACTTGTACGGTTCTCCTCAATCTCTTTCCGTGTAGCACCGCACCATTTACACTTTTCCTTCCCTTTCGGCCCTTCCCACGCATGCTGTAGGCTCTTGAACCTAATGTTCCCGCTCGTATCCGAGAACTGCACCACCGAATACGGACTGTTCGCCCACTTGGAGCAGTACAAAGAACGCCTGCTCATCAGAGCTGTCAGTTCGGTGATCCCGATGCCATATATCTGCTCATGAAATATGTGGTCGAGCACCTTTTGCAGTCGATACAGGTATGCCTCGTCGGACCCATCCAAGTCCTCGCCAGCGATGCGCTTCGCGTCAATCTGCGCCGTACGATACTCGAAGTCTGGCAGCTGACCACGAATAAGGCGCTTGGCTATCTCGCGAAGGAACACACCAGACTTCGAGCATGGATCCAAGAACTTCGCCGTCGTGCTCAGCCATATCGACTCAGGCAACATGTTGAGTACTTGGTTCGCCAGCTCGGGAGGCGTGAAGACCTCGTCGTTCGACAGGTTCGCCAGACAAGAAAGAACGTCGGGATTGTACACCGACGCGAACAGATCAGCCATCCTGGGCCACCTCCCACCAATTTCGCAGCGGATACTCTCGCACCGCCTTCGGGACCAACTCGTTACGAGACTCATCATACTCCGTGTTGAGCGAGTCAAAGAGGCCCAGCTGCTCACCCACCTTGGCGTTCGCTGCCAACAAATGCGCGAGCTGGTAGTCGCGCCGCTTCACCCGGTCGCCACGAACAAACGACCACTCAGCGAACGTTGTAGGCGTGCCATCGGCCTGTGACATCGTAAGTGCGTCACCTGTGAGGATGTTCTTCGAGAGGACGAAGCGCACCGACTCCCTAAATAAGCCATCGACAGCGAAGGGATGCGAATCGCAAACGAACTTGTACAAACGCTCACGACAGGCGCAGGTATTGTCCTCAAGCAGCTCGACGCCATAGATAGAGGACACCGCCAGCCATGCATAATGCTGCCAGTCGGACTTGTTACTGCCGTACTTCGAGGTCACCACGTCGAACTTGCGCCGCAAGACCTCGATGAGGAAATTGCCGTCACCGCAGGCAGGCTCCAAGAAACGCGACTCGATGCGCTCGGTCTCGGCCTTCACCATGTCAAGCATGGCATTGACCTCGCGCTCATTCGTAAACACCTCACCATGGTCTTGAACGCGTTTGCGTGACTTAATCTGGGTCTTCGCCACCTCAATCACCCCCAACCGTGTGCCCTGATGTACTCGTCGCAAGCCAGGCGCACGAACACCGACAACCCGAGGCCATGAGTCCTCATCTACTCATCCCATCCCATCTGCTTGATGTAGAAGTCCAACGCGAGACGCACCATCTGCGACAACGCGATGCCGTGACGCTGCGCGACCCGCATGTAACGCGCCTTCTCGTCCTTCGTCATCGTCACCTGCGCCACAGCCCTCGTCCTCGCGGGAACGGGCTCCACGTCGCCCCGCAACCCGTCCCTCGTCCTGTCATGCTCAGCCGCGACCTCACTCGCCACGGACGCGAAAAAGTCGATGTCAGACGCCATGTGTCACCCCTCCCACGACAACAACCACGACACAAGACCATATCACGCGACACCAGCGAGCTCAGCAACCGTCCAGCCCAGCGACTCAACCGCCTCGGTCGCACGACCCAAACGGTCATGCCCGACCACCGAGCGACCCCTCGCAGCAGCCTGCACAATAGCCTCGGACTGCGGCACATAGACGACGTCGTCAGCGACGTTCTGAGCCTCCAACCACTTCGAGAACGCCGTCGCGACCATGTAGCCGTTCATCCCATTCACAGCCACAACGATTGGCGCGCGAGACACGTCATGGATCACGTCAATCGTGCGCAGGAAAGGCTCCGTGTCCGCAGGAGTCGGACGAACCGGGACGACAACGACCTGCGACCGCTCGATCGTCTCCCTAAGACGTGCGTCAAGACGACCCGGGGTGTCGACCAACACGACGTCAGGATCGCTCACCACGTTCGACCCGTCCCGATACTGACCATCAAGATCATAGAGCGAGACGCGACGACCCAGACGCTCGAAGAAGTGCCTCAACTCGTTCGCCAGCGTGGTCTTGCCCACGCCGCCCTTCTCGCAGACGAGCGACACCACCACCGCCATGCCACAACACCCCCTCAATGCAGAAGTCATTACCGAGTAATGACTATAGTAATTACTAGAGTAATGACTGTCAACGCTCACCTGTCAAAGAGACGGTCCAGCGGAACGACCACGACTCGCCCCGTGCGACCTTGGCGTAGGACGATGAGGCGTGGTGTTCTGACGCGACCGCTCCGCACGCTCCACTCGCTCCCTCTGACGCAACACGCGACGATCGTCCCGACCGTGCCACCATTCCGAGAAGTCCTCCACGTACCCCTTGAGCGTGTCCCCACGTGGCAAGCCCGGGACTCGACGCGAAAGGTAATTCGCGAAGTCATAGAGAACACCGTTCCCGACGTCCCTCCTCGCCTCGCCAATCTCCTGTTCGACCAGATTGAGCTCGCGCTCGGACTCATCCTGACGCTCACCCAGCTCCATGAGACGCGCGTTCGCCTCCTCAACCTCTAGCGCAACGTTCCGTCGCATCGCCTCGAGATCCCGTCTCGCGGCATCGACGCGCTGTTCCTCGTCCCGCACCTCGAGCTCGCGCTCCCACAACATCTGTTCCTTTTCTTTGGATCTATGCGGAGGGAGAGGCGTCCGCTCGACCTCGACCCCATGAGACTCGCATATGTCCATCCACCAACCACGGACCATGGAGTCAAAGGTCATGAGCCTGTTAGCATGCCTAGACGGCCTCGGGTTCGCGCGGATGGCACGCTCCTCATCATCCGTCAGCGTCACGGACGCGCGAATCCGCTTGACGTCGTCCCTCGACAGCTCGCAACCCTCACTCTTCGCACGTTCCGTCTCGTCCTTGACGACCTGTTTCCGCTTCTTTGCCAGCGTCGTGCGGATGTGCTCGTTGACCGCAGCCTCGACGTCGTACTTGACGCCAGCGCGTTCCAACGCCTCGCTCTGCCCGATGCGCATGACGCCGTCGTCATCCTCATACTGGAAGACGCGGCGCATGTGGAATTGCGGCACTTCCTCGTCGAAATGGTACGCAACATCGAGAATGCGTACGCAATCGTCGTGCTCCGCGCTCCACTCATCCAGTCGTGCGATGAGCTCATCCCCGCACGCCATCATTACGTCAGGGGTCGCGTGGTTCCCGTCCCCGGACTTCCCAATCTGGAGAAATGTCTCGACCGGGAGATTGTTCCGGACACCATACATCCACTCGTCAAATGTTTTCATGCGCCCGTAGTTCCGCGCCGCCTCGTGCCTACGTTGCTGTTCGAGATACGCCCTCCCGAACGTCGCCTCGTAGTACTCGCGCTCAGCCTCGTAAAAAGTGTGAGGCATCGACTCGCGCTCCGACTCCGTGTACCAACCGTCATAGAGGTTGTAGTACACGTTGTCGATCGTCCGCTCCTCGTCGATGTTCGCCGCGTGCTCAATCGTGAAGTCGCGGTCGTTGTGCCTCGGACTGAACGCGCGACCGTCGGCATGCGTCCGCGCGTTGTGATACGTGACTCTCATCATCATCCCCTCCCGACTTTCTTGCTCCGACATGAATTGCTCATCCCGGGAACCGTCCCGGGACGGGGACCATCCCCGTCCCGGACCGAACCCGTCGCGTCCACGACGCGACGGGAGGACGGCCCTAATGGGCCGAACGCCGCGACTCGAGGCGCATCTACCTGTGACAGCTTTGCCACAGGTAGTACCCCGTACGAGGCGTGGCAAGCCACGCCTCTCCCGGGGCGCCTGCGGCGGGCAGCGACGATGCACACGCATCGTCGCAGGTCACGGGCCTTTTCGGCCCCGTGACAACCGTGTCACCGCCCTGCGGTGACAACCCGCGAAACCCGCCCATGCGACGGGAATTCGCGCGACAACGCGCCAACGTGTGACAACCGAAGGCCGCCCCACCTGCGCGTCCGTGATTGGTCGTCACATCATCGGCGCTTTTTCCCAGCATCGATGTGACGAAAACAATTACTAGTAACGGCACCGTTTCGTCGCCTCGAAGCGACGTGAATGCGCGTGCCCGAGACGAGTCCGTCGTTACTCGTATCGTCAACGTCATCGTGTGCCTCCCTTCGTCCAAAACCCGTTCCCCCGGAACCGTCGGGTCGGACCGAAAACCCGTTTTCGGAAACCGTCGCTTCGAACCGAAAACCCGTCATCCGGAAAGAACCAAACACCTCCAAAACGCACATCCCGGATCAAAACTGCACATACTGCTCGTAATCCCGCCAGTCCGGGTAATCCGGCAGAGGGAACTCCTCAAGCGACCGCTCGAGCCGCGCAATCTCGGCCTCGCGCTGACGCACTGCGCCCGGCGAAAAAAGCAAAGCCGAACCGCTGCGATTTTTAAGTCGAGAAAGACGCGACTTCAAGGGGTCCCGCTCCGACAAGACTTTGCGGTACTCGTCAAGCGCACCACGATACTCAGCCGTCGCCATCGCAGCATCAACTATCGCCATCTGGCCCTCATACGTACTCTCATCGGGACCCGCAGACTTACGAGACGCGTCATCCCGCGCCATCCGCTCAGGAGGAGTATCAGAAACAGCGATGGAATCCGGTAGCAGACGGACGTTCTCGGGCAGCATGAGATTGGATGAACCGTGTCGCGCGACATCATCGGAGACGACCGACGAGTAAGTATCGACTACCATGTTCCGTAGATCCTCGTAGTCGCCCGTCGCCCTCGCGTCCGCATTCATCGACTCGATCTCGCGAGTGAGGTACGTGACAGCCCCGACAGGGCTGTATTGCACAGGCGCACCGGACTCGTCAGTGACCACATCGAGACGCGCGGAGACATCGACCATCAACTCCTTGTCGCCGACCATGCCCGCGACCTCCAAGACAGGCTTGTCCAGCATGGTTGGCCGGGTGACGCTAATGTTGAAGAAAGCCGGGTCAAGATGCGTGCCTCCCAACTCAATGGAGTACTGGCCCCGCATGTCCCGATAGTCGAGGACAGTCGCGGAGTGCATGATGCGAGCGATGAACTGTGTCATCGCTTCACCCCGGTCACTGCCTATCGATTTAGCGTAGTAGAAGAACTCTATCGGGTCCTTCGTACTGGTGATGATGATGACGCGCGGCGCGACCCTGGGTTTATTACGAAACCGACCGGGCGCGGGATGAGCATGATTAGGATCGATCAGATTGAGCCAAGCCTTGCCAGTCATGGCAGCAACGCTCGCGTCATCAATCAAGATGATGTCGCGTCCGGTGTAGTCGTCCATCGAGTTCGTTGCAGCGAGGTCATCCACCTCCCATCCGAAGCGGTAACGCAACGCGTCACAGACGCCCTTCGCGAGCGTGGACTTACCCATGCGTGAGGGGCCCTGGATGTAGACGAACGAGGTCTTGAACTCGCCCCTGTCGAACTTGTCAACCAGAACCGCCATACACTTCCGCGAGTACGAGTTGAGGGCGGCGTCTATCTTCTTCTCGTGAAGCCCGTAGCAGCGTCTCAGGTCGTCAGAGAGCTCGATGTTCTCGCGCGTAATGCGACCCTGAAAGCATTCCTCCCAGAGCCAATCGACGTCCACCGTCGTGTCCTCGATCTTCTGCAGCTTCTTCGCGCGACCAATCTCCCATGCGTGCAGGCGCTCCATCATGTGCTTCTCGTACGAGTCCCCCGCGAGCGTGACGACGTCAGACGACCCATACTGGTGCTTGTTGGGATCCTTGAAGTGGATGAGGTACGCCATCTTGTTGTCGTACGCGAACCGATCCTTCGGTATCTCGACCATCTGAGCTGGGACACCAAGCACCTCCGCGACTCGGACGGGAGCGATACCGCGCTTCGGCTTCCCGTAACGCCCGACAACATGGATGTGAGGGGCCTTCGGAACAGGACGGTGACACTTAGCGACGTCGTCCCACACATGCTCGGTCACGTCCTTGTCGTGTATGACGATGTGGAAGTCGGACATCTCGATGCCCGCCATGAACAGCTTCGTCATGATGAGACAACCTATCGCGACAGTGTCACGCCGCGCCATCGCGCTCGTCAAAGCAGCTTGCAGGGCCGGGACGTCCGACCAGTTCCAAACCTCGGGACGCAGCTGCTGCTCGAGAAGGAGTATCGTAACGTGCTTGTTCGGATCCTTGTCACCAGACGAACCCGTCGCCTCTGCATCCTTCTTGCCCGACGACTTCGTCTTTTTCGAGACGAGATGTATGACCTCGCCAGCGTAGATGTGTGTGCCAAACTCTTCCCAGTGCTCGTCCGTGCCAGACGACGTCATCTCGTGAACCTTCATGCCATGTGGGATGTCAGACTTGTTAATCCTGTTGAAACCAGCCTTGAAGTCCTTTGGAACACCACTGTGAAGGCCGTGATGCTCCGATGGGTCACCGCCGAGGTCGCCGCGTATCCAGTACGTCCCTGATCTAAAAGTCCGCGGCATGCTCAACACCCCCCAAGTACAAAGATCGAGCGCGAGCAGGGACAAGAAACAGCGCGAGCAAGGGCAAGAAAAAGCGCGAGCAAACACTTTTTGGCCCATTTTGGTCGCGCTCGAAAAATGGGCATCTACCTGCGCAAAGGACAAAAAGGGTGCGCGAGCAAAACTTTTTTGTCCCTTTTGGTCGCGGCCTTTTTTTGTCCCTAAACGTGAGGAGCGACGAAGGGACGAAAAATCCAAAAATCGGGTCTGACCTGCGGTTTCGTTGCAAGTTCGGCCCCCTTGACAAGCCCGGGGTAAACGCGCGTTAGATACCTTTACGGTGATATAGCGCGACCAAGACACATTTTTTAGGGAAAACTCTTGCGAGGTCCCAAACATGGCGTTTTTTTCGCTCAAAACGTATGGCACCGCCAGCTCACCAACGAAAGCCATGCGCTGCTCAAACGTGAGGAACGAGGGATCGATGCACATGTCTACTCACCGACCAGCACTTGCACGAGACCCATACGCTCAGCTTGCGTAAGACTGCTACGCGCGTCCATGAGAGTCGTACGCAACATGTCATATCGTGAGCCGCCATTGCCAGTCACGAAAGCCTCGACAGCGGTCTCGGGAACACGCCACGTGCCACCGACCTTCGCCGCTTTCATTGCGCCAGAATAGATGTCGCGATAAATCGACCTCTGGGAACGCCCGAGCAGTGTCGAGAGCTCGCCTATCGTGTAGTGCTTCTCAACCATCCCAATCTCCTCTCATACGAGAGGCGATGCGACCAAAAAAACGGCCAGCAAGACAAAGCCCCAACCCGAATGGATTGCTTGACCTAGTCTTGCTCGCCGCCGATTTAACCCGGTAGTCTCTTCAACCGATGGTTTGAGTTGCTGTTATTGGCTCGCCATTAGCGGTTTCTCACCCCGCGTGCTCTCGGCTGGTCTTATTGACGTTGCCTGCCATCGCCACTTGCCGTCGCGAACATCGCCATATTCAATTTGGAAATGAAACTACACAATATGGCAAATGGTGTCAAGCGATAAGATAAGCGCTTCAAATCTTGACAACATCTGACAACCACGAAAGCGCATTCGCAAGCTCATTGCGCACTTTTTGCGCACATTTATAAAAAAACGGTTTTCCGAGGATCGGAAAACCGCTGGTAGTCTGGTCGCGGGGGCTGGATTTGAACCAACGACCTCCGGGTTATGAGCCCGGCGAGCTACCAAACTGCTCCACCCCGCAATGCAAGAAGAGATATTAGACCCACTTTCACCTGTGGTCAAGCAAGCAAGGCAATTGTGGAGCACTCTCCACAATTGCCATAACGGCAGGTGTCCGCACTGGACACGCTGGCTACGAGTAGTACTTCGCCTCCTCGGCGAGTTTGCGAATCTCCTCCGCTATTTCGTCGGTGGAAGAGCCACCGCTCTTCCCGCCCAGCTTCGTGAGCTCATCCTGCAACTTCTCCAACTCGAAGAGCAGCTGCTCGTTCGCGCGTTGAAGCTCGTCCATCTCGGCGAGGGTATTCTCGAAGAGCTGCCAGCGCTGCCACTTGCTGCTGCCTTCCTCGCACGCACCCGCTCTCACCAGGCGCTTCAATCGCTCGTACTCGGCGATGTCGAACCCTTGCACTCGGTTGCCCAACTGCGCACAAGTACGCAGGATGCCGTCCATAGCCACCTCGATCGGAGCCGTGAACTTGTCCCAGGTTATGGTATTCTGCTCGAACTCGCGTTCGAGGGCCGCGTAGAGCCCCTTGCGCCTGAAGTCCGCCTTCTTGAGCGTGGAGATGATGCCTCGCGCATACTCCCCCACATAGGGGGCGCCTTCGTAGGCGCCCATCGCATGCGAGATTGACTCGGCCGTCGCGCCCCCCTCGACGTCCAGGTACTCGTAGTCGCGCGCGACCTGGGCATAGGTCACCGGCTCGGCATGGGCATTCGTCACCCGCTCGGCATGACCGGTCGACGCGGCCTGCGCCCGTCTTTCGCTCGTGGAGCGGATAGTCGAATGCGGCAAGTCCCGCCTTTGCGCCGGTTGGCCTGACGGAAGGTTCTTTTGGTTCTTTGACTTCCCCGTGATGCGATTCACGATGGTGATTCCGCCCCAAATCAGGAGGCCAAGCATCGCAAGGCCCACAACTGAGGTCGCCAACGCTATCGCGATTCCCGCGGCCAAAAGGCCACCAAACAGTTCGAGCATGTGAGGTCCTCTCCCCTAGCGCAGCTCTCCTCGCAAGTCATCCAACAACGGTCCGCCATCGCCCCGTCGCCAGAACATCCAGCCGCTCTGCCCGGTGCTCGTCGTACCCAGCGACTCCAAAAAGCGCTCGTAGGCAGCCGTGGGGTCCTCGAACATCTCGCCGTTGGCGAGCATGATCTTGCCCGTCGAGGTGACAGTCGCACGGCCCGGATGCAGCGGGCTCACGCTTACCAGCGCGTCATCCATCTCCACAAGCCCCGCAGCAAAGAGGTCCGCAAAGGTCACCTGCTTGAGGGCGGCCGCCCGCTGCGAGAGACGATACGCCGTGCCAGCCCCCTCGGGCACCTGCGGCAACGGCCATGCGGCACACGCCAGCGCCATTAGACTCTCCGTGCGGCGGGCGATGGAATCCGGCGTCCAGGCATCGGAGGCGACCACGTCAGCTGAGGTCCGCAGGCCGTCTGCCGCCAGGCGCGTTCGCTTCTCGGCGAAGCCCGCCTCCTGTGCATCGAACTCGCAGCTGGTGAGGGCGAGATTGCCCAAGCTGTTGACGGTCGCCTCGAACGCGCGCTCGGGCTCGGCGCCAAGCGCGACGCGCCACTCTTCGCACGCCAATGCGCGCAGCGGCATGATGTGCTCCACGGTCCAACGCTGCGCCCACAGGCGCGTCGCCGCATCGGGCGATTGGACCTCCTCGACGCCCGCCAGCACATATGTGACAAGCGCCGCGTCGTGTAGGTCCCGTGTCGAAAGCGCATGCGAGAACTCCGCGTCCGACGGCATCCTGCGGGGACCACCCTCCTCGTTGGCAAGCATCGCCGGCAATGCCTCCGCAACGCTTGCCCCCTCTGCACGAACCGCATCCACGCGAGCCACGAGCGAGGTGAAAAACGGCGCGAGGACGCTGCGCGAGCAGTCGCACACAAGACGGCGGACCAGGTATGCCTCCAACAGCCCCGCAAGCGCAACGAAGTCGGCATGACTCAGCTGCTGATGCTCGTGCGCGTCATATAGGGTAACGAGCAGCGGGTTCACCGACGGAACTCCCAGTCGGGCAATGCGGGCAAACGCACGCGCGAGCTCGGCATCCTGCGTCTGAGCGCGCACCACCGCCACGTAGTAGCGCGCATAGCGCTTCAGACGGAGACTGAGGTTCTTCATGCGGTCGTTCTGGTTATACCCATGGAAGAGCACGTAGCGCTTGAAGGTCTGGTACACGTCGGCCTTGTCCATGGAAGTCGGCGCATAGGCGATGCCCAAGAAGCAGCGCATGAAGCCGTCGAACGCCTCGTCAAAGCCATCCTCGCCCAGTATGCGCTCGATGGGCTGCCAGTACGTACGATAAAGGTCCTGCTGCTCGTTGAGCGGATAGCTCATGAGCACGAAGTTGCGCACGAGGTCGGCATTGGTGAGGTCCTTGCCCGTGGAGTTCATCGACTCAAAGATGACCTGCGCATCGTCAAGCGTCTGGTCGAGCGCGATGGAGACGACCTCCAGGCGCTGGAGGCCACGCCACACCGCGTCCACATCATCAAGGGCCTCGATGCGACGCTCAAAGAGGGCGAGGTTCTCTGCAATGCGACCGTCTGCGGCATGCGTGAGGTCACCTCGCTCCAACGCATCGATAAGCGCGGCGAAGGTTGCCTTGTCGCTCTTGGAGAGGGTCAACTTGTAGTGATCGTCGCCATTCCGAAAGCGATTGGTGAGGAAGCCGCCCTCAAGAATCTCTGCCCCGGTAAAGGCGAGGCTTCGCTCAGGATGACGGGTCGCATGGCGGGCAAGCGCCGCGAGCAGCAGCTCGATTGTCGTCATGCGCTGCTGACCGTCGATGAGGAGCAGCCGCGCCACGCCGTCCCGCGAGCGACGCCCGTCCTGCACCGTCACAATCGACCCGGTGAAGTGCGACCCTCGACCCCTGCGACCGATGGCAAGAACGTCATCCCAAAGCTGTACGCACTGCTCCTCCCCCCACGAATACGGGCGCTGATACACGGGCACGACGTAGCAGGCGTTCATCTCGCTGATAAGTCCTAGTATGGTCCGAGAGCTCGCATCCATGCAGACTCCAATCTGTACAAGGCTTTGCTCCATAGAGGATACCGCAAAGTGCGCGGGCTCTCCATTGGCCTAACTGTGGGTTTTGTCACGATTCGATGCGCGAGTATTGATTACAGGTATCATGAAGCCCATTGTATCCGCACGGAACAAAGGAGAGGTATGAAACTTCGCACGTTTGGGGCGGCGCTTACGGGCGTTCTGCTTGCCGCCTCGCTAGTCGCCTGCGGCGGCTCACAGGAGAGTACCGACGCATCCGCCACCAACGCCGCCTCGACCGACACGAGCGCTGAGGCAACCACCTACAGCATCGCAACCGACACCGCATTCGCCCCGTTTGAGTTCACTGATGATGCCGGCAATCTCGTGGGTGTGGACATGGACATCCTCGCCGCCGTGGCCGAGGACCAAGGCTTCGCGTACACCATCAACTCCATCGGCTTCAATGCCGCCAAGCAATCCGTTCAGCTAGATCAGGATGACGGCATAATTGCCGGCATGAGCATCACCGACGATCGCAAGGAGACCTTCGACTTCTCCGATCCCTACTACGACGCAACCGCATGCTGCGCCGTCGCCATCGATAGTGACATCACCTCCCTCGACGACCTCGCCGGCAAGAACGTCGCCGTGAAGACGGGCACCCAGAGCCTTGACTGGGCCGAGAGCATCAAGGACCAGTACGGCTTCACCATCACTCAGTTCCCTACCTCCGACGTTATGTATCGGGATGTCGTGAACGGCGGCTCCGTCGCCTGCTTCGAGGACACTCCCGCGATGGGCTATGCCATCAGCACCGGCAGTGCGGCGCTCAAGATCATCGCTGAGGTCGAGCCGGGCAGCGAGTTCTTCTCGCAGTATGGCTTCGCCGTGAAGAAGGGCGAGAACGCTGAGCTGCTTCAGAAGTTCAACGCCGGCCTTGCCAGCATTAAGGCCAGCGGCAAGTACGACGAAATCGTCTCCAAGTGGATCTCCACCGGCAACGACACCACAGCCACCGGAGCAACCACACAGACCGCTGCGGACGAGACCACCGAGGACGCTGTGGAGGCAGTCGAGGATGCCGACGTGGAGGAAGCCTCCACCGACGAGACCACCGAGGAGTCCATCGAGTAAGCACCTCTCCCTCTTCATCGAGTACACAAGGGACTGTCCCAGAGACTTGGGGCAGTCCCTTTTTGTGAGCCAAGACGACCCGCAGAGGCAACGGCTACTCGACATCTGCGGGGAAGACGATGCCCGCATCCTCGCGTGCGGTCGTGAGCACATCGGCGACGACAAGACTCTGCTCGAGCAAATGGTCACACGCCACATGGTCGCCTCGATTGACGCAGTCGACAAAGAAGGCGAACTCCGGTACGACCCGCGCGCCGGTATACGTCTCGACGAAGTCCTCCTGCGTACCGTCATTCAGGCGCAGGTGCGCCTCCCCCACCAGACCAGGGTTAAGGTCCAGACTCACGTATCCGTCGATGCCCTGTATCGAGAAGAGCTTCGGGCCCGCGCAATCCTTCGCGGCGATGCACGTTGCCAGGAAGCCCGGATAGCGTAGCACCAACGTCCCCGAGGTATCGATGCCGCGCTCGACATTGGCGAAGTAGGTCACCTCCTCGGGCCGACCGAAAAGATCGACAGTCCAGTGCACGTTGTAGAGGTTGAGGTCCATCAGCGCACCGCCGGACTGTGCCGGGTCAAACGCGGGAGCCACGATACCCGCGCGAAACGCGTCATAGCGGCTAGAATACTGCGAGAAGTTGCAATTGACGAGCTTGATCACGCCGATGCGCGGCAGCCACTCCTGCACCTTGGCAAACGCCGGAAGGTGAGCGGCGGTTATCGCCTCAAAGAGGAACGCGCCCCTCTCGTGCGCCAGTTGAGCGAGCTCGCTCGCCTGTCTGGCGTTTGAGCACAGAGGCTTCTCGACCACTACGTTAAGGCCTGCCTCCAACGCCTGCTTGCAGTATGTGAAGTGGACGGCGTTGGGCACTGCCACGTATACGGTATCGACTCCCAAGCCGAGCAGCTCCTCAAAGCTCGTAACCGCATGCGGCACCCCGTTGGCGGAACAAACCTCCCTCACGGCATCAAGCCGCCGCGCCATCACGGCCACGACTTCCAAGCCGTCCATCTTCACAAGATGCGGCAAGAACTCCTTCACGATCATTCCCGCGCCTATTACTCCCAGCCTCATGCGTGCTCCTCTCGTCGTCAACCACACCGGGCGCAAACAGGGTGGTCCCATGTTGCCCGGGCGCTCTGAGGGTAGCCCCCAGAAGCCCATGGTACACTCAAAGCGGAGGTGGTCACATGGACAAAAGCAAACGAGCGGCATTGATCGCGACTGTCGTGTTGGTCGCACTGATTGGAGGCGCTCTCGTTGCGTACCGCGCGTTGACTCCGAGCGTGGGTGCCAGCACGCCCGAGCCTCAGGAGGCAACACCGACCGAGGGGGACGCTGTCGATGCGCCCGACCTCACCGACCTCGATGCCACGGTGTACGACGAGAACGGCGCGCCCCACAAGCTTACAGAACTCTCCGGCGGACGCCCCCTCGTCATCAACTTCTGGGCGACCTGGTGCCCCTTTTGCGTGGACGAGATGCCAGACTTCAAGGAAATCTACACCGAATACGGCGACCGCGTATCCTTCGCGTTCATCGACGTCACCGACGGACAGCGCGAGACCAAAGAGGCGGCCATTGAATGGTTGCTCCAGAACGGCCTTCAGGAGCTACCCGTCTACTTCGACACTGACCTCGAGGCCACGACGGTCTACGGAGCACGCTCGCTGCCGACCACGGCCATCATCGGTTCCGACGGGGAGATCGTCTCGGTGTCGGCTGGCCGCATCGACCCGACTCTCGTGCGCGCAAACCTCAGCTCGCTGACGTAGCCATGGACTATCTGCTGACGTTCCTCGAGGGAATAATCACGTTCATCTCGCCCTGTCTGTTGCCGATGCTTCCGCTCTACCTCGCATACTGTGCTGGCAACTCGGCCGCACAGACGGGAGGAAATCACGATGCATGGTACGGGGCACTCGGATTCGTCTTTGGCTTCTCTGCAGTGTTTTGTACCCTAGGCGCCTTCGCGGGCTTGCTGGGCTCTTTGCTCGTCCGATATGGGCGTGTGCTCGACGTCATCTGTGGCGTCACGGTCATCCTCATGGGCTTGGGATACCTCGGCATCATTCGACTCCCTACCTTTGGCGGTGCGTCCACGGCACCTTCGGCGAAAGGCGGCTTCATGCGATCGGTTGCCTTCGGCATCGTGTTTGCCCTCAGTTGGACACCATGCGTGGGCGCCTTTCTCGCCTCCGCTTTGAGCCTAGCGGCTACCTCGGGCAGCGTAACACGCGGTGTCGTGCTGCTCCTGTGCTATTCCCTCGGTCTTGGCCTCCCTTTCGCGGCTTCCGCAATCCTCATCGACCAGTTGGGCGGGGCCTTCGCATGGATCAAGCAGCACTACCTAGCGATTGAACGCCTGAGCGGAATGCTGCTCATAGCGATGGGAGTTCTCCTGGCGACTGGCGCATATGGCGCCTTGCTGCGATTCCTCGCTCCATGACGAGTGTCGCGTACCTCAGTAATCACGCTCATGGTAGAGGCGCGGGATGAGGTACTTCCATCGTGCCGTCTCGATGAGACTCGGTTGCTTGCGCTCCGAACGCTCGAACTTCAGTAACTCGGTATGAAACTTCCATCGTCGCTCTTGGGCGGTAACCGAAACCTTCGTGCGCACCCCCAAGGTCTTGCGCACTCGCTTGACTATAGCGTCGAAGGCATCAAAGTCATTGAACTGCCTCGTGGAGATCGGGATTACCGTAATGTCCATCTTCTGCATCGCGGTTATCTTTTCTAGGTCTGCCTCAAGTTCGTCCTCGGTATCGTGATGCTTACTACTGTTGTACTCAAGTGCCAGCTTTTTGCTTCTCCAATAGACGTCGGGCACGAGGTGTTTCTTGACGGTAAGCCGACTGGCTTCCTCATCAAGGGTCTGTACGGCATTTACCTCAAACGGCGGCAGGGCTTGGCCACCAACGCGCGTGGGCAAGGCGAGACATAGGTTCACAGACGTCTCCCGCGGCGAGGCGGACCTTTCGGCCACCCAAGAACACGCTGACCATAGGGCCTTCGTGCCCTGCATACCCGGAAGCTTCCGCACGCAATCACGTATCTTGTCGACGTTGGTGATGCTCTCACGCGAAATCAAGCTCATACGATCCAATGTCGAAAACGCAAAGATGCCGAGCATGTTGGACATGCAGTGGAGCAACTCCTCCCGCGGGAGCAACGCCGCTAATCTCACAAGACAGAGCTCGGGCGATTCAACGTAAATACCCGTCCCCACTTGATATATCGAGCCCTTGGGTATCGGATTCTTGTTTGCCCAAACATGGCAGCAGACATTGCGTGACTGCCTCCGCTCATGTTGTGACGAAACGAGAAGGTGCAACTCACCTGGCTTGGCATCGGTTCGAGCAATCGCCCTGCTCAATTCCCCACACGGCAGGCCGTCAAAGTCGGTAAGACATCCCACGCTCACGTCAAGCGGCTTAGAAAGCACGCTATTGGACGCACTCATCCAATACTCATAGGCCGTAATGCCATCCAAGACGAGTCTCATTTAAATCCTTATGCGAGCATTGCAGAGATACGCCGAAATTGCATGGTATTATAGGAAGGGGACATGTATCGACCCACATTTCCGCAGGAAAAGCACTGCAAAAAAGGCTTCCTACTTTGGATGACTCAATAAAACCGTACAATTTCGCAGTATCTCTGCGGCCAACGAATCAAATCCTTTACCAACAGCACCAAGAGCACAGTCTGGATGGGCGCCGGACAGAATGCCGCACGCACATCCAGCCGCACAGGACGAAAGAACGCCCCGGTCAGCGATGGTCGGGCACTTTGAGCAGAGTGACAAATCCTATGACGAAGAGAATGGCGATGGAGAGTACGCCGAGCGAGGGATTGCCTGTCAGGAAGGTGAAAACGCTTACTAGACCCGTGCCCAGGATTGCAGCATACTTGCCAAAGATGTCGAAGAAGCCAAAATACTCGTTTACGTGATCCTTGGGGCAGAGCTTTCCGAACTCAGATCGGCTCAACGCCTGGATGCCACCCTGGAAGAGCCCCACACAGATTGCCAAGATCCAGAATTCAGTGGCCGTGCGCAGGAAGAACGCAGCAAAGAGTGTGATGCCCGCATATCCGACGATGCCTACGAGCAGCATCTTCTTGGTGCCTACCGTCCGACCGAGACGGCCGTAGATGATGGAAGAGGGCCATGCGACGAATTGCGTGACGAGCAGTGCGAGCACGAGTTGGTTGCCCTCGATGCCCAGGTTCGAACCATAGCTCGTAGCCATCTTTATGATGGTGTGAACTCCATCGATGTAGAAGAAGTACGCAAGGATGAAGTAGCGCAGGCTCTCGTCCTTCCAGATGGCACGCAACGTCGCACCAATGCCACCAACCGCATTGCGAATGGCGTGCGGCTGCCAAGGCTTGTAGCTCTTCTGCTCGACGTTCTTTATGAGCGGAATGCTGAACGCGACCCACCAAGCAGCGGTAATCACAAAGGCGATGGCCATTGCAGCCTTCATGCTGATGCCAATCGCCTCAGTATTGAGCACCACACCGAGGCAAGCCAAGAACGGGATGCACGAACCGACATACCCCCACGCAAAGCCTTGGCTCGACACCTCGTCCATGCGTTCCTCGGTGGTCGCATCGACCAGCAAAGCGTCATAGAACACAAACGAGGCATTGAGCGCCACGGCCGACACGATGTACACCACAAGGAACGCGAGCCAATGCGACGGAAACCCCATGGCGACAGTCGCAATGGCACCCGTACCAATGCAACCGATGATGAACTTCTTTCGCATGCCCTTCATATCGGCAATCGACCCAAGGACGGGCATCAACAACGCAATCACAAGGGAGGCAATTGTCTCGGCGGTTCCCCACACGCCCACCGCAACGTCCTTGACTGCGGGGTCATTCGCCGCAAGTGAGTTGAAGTAGATGGGGATGACGCTGGTGGCCAGCAACACAAGAGCGGAGTTGCCCACGTCATACAGAATCCAACTCTTTTCGGCCTTGGTGAATTTCGTGCGCACCATGACGCCACCTCCCGATACCATGGAAAGAAGTAACGGTTGTTCCAGCGCCATCGTATCACGTCGGACGGGCAGCACGCGCCCGCAGAAACAGCTCATACTGCCATCGGTCAGAAAGGAGCCGCCATGCAACAGCACGCATCCAACAACGCCTCCAACACCATGCGCCACGATGCCGAGAAGGTTGTGCACCACGCCATCGAGCGCAACCTCCCCGGACCTGCTGTGCGCGCAGCATTGAAGGACCTCGTCATGCCAGAGGGTCGTCTTGTGCTTGTGGCCATTGGCAAGGCGGCATGGTCCATGGCAAAGGCAGCCTCTGACGAGCTGGGCGATAAACTCGACGTCGGCATCGTCATCACCAAGTACGGTCACGTCGCAGGACCCATTGCGCGCATCACCTGTCACGAGGCCGGCCATCCCGTGGTCGATGCGGCCTCGGTGGACGCCACGCGCAAGGCAGAGTCGCTCGTCGAGGATCTCGGTCCCCGTGATCTCGTACTCCTCCTCGTGTCGGGAGGAGGCAGCGCGCTCTTCGAGGACCCAAAGGTACCTTTGGCAGAGCTCGAGGACATCACACACCAGCTGCTTGCCTGCGGCGCCTCCATCGAAGAGATGAACGCCGTCCGCAAACACCTCTCCCACGTAAAGGGCGGGCGCTTTGCACAGCTCTGCGCGCCGGCACAAGTCTTCGTCGTCGCACTCTCGGACGTGGTAGGCGACCGGCTCGATACCATCGCAAGCGGACCCGCCTACCCCGACTCCTCCACCGTCGCGGACGCCCTCGACATCGCGCGCCGCTACGCGCTCTCGCTCTCCCCCACAGCCGTCGCCGCCCTCAAGGAAGAGACGCCCAAGCAGCTCGACAACGTGCGGACGCGCATCACTGGAAGCGTGCGCGAACTCGTTGCCAGCGCAGCCAAGGCGTGTGCCGAGCTCGGCTACGAACCCCTCGTGCTCACCACATCGCTCGACTGCGAGGCGCGCGAGGCGGGCGCCTTCCTGGGCGCAATCGCACGTGAGCATGCGGCAGACGGGCGCAACCTCGCCTTCATAGCCGGTGGAGAGACCGTCGTCCACCTGCGCGGGAGCGGTCTGGGCGGACGAAACCAAGAGCTCGCACTCGCTGCGGCACCCGCGCTGGCAGGAATGGACAACGCCTGCGTCATCTCTGTGGGAAGCGACGGGACCGACGGCCCGACCGACGCCGCCGGAGGATACGTCGATGGCGCCACCACCCACCTGCTGTCGGAGGCGGGCCTCTCCGTCGCGGACGTGCTTGACGCCAGCGACTCGTATCACGCGCTCGCCGCCTGCGACGGTCTCGTGGTCACCGGCCCCACCGGCACCAACGTTAACGACGTCTCCTTGGCACTCATCCGGACATCGTGACGCAAGCTCCGTCCTTTGGCGTATCATTTGGTTCGCAGACAATTCGCAAGAGAAGGGACACCCATGGCAATTCACAACGCAAGCCCCGCGACCAACGGCGACGTTTACGTTCCCATGGACCAGCGAGACGGAGCGGAGTCAGTCGTATGGTTCACCCGTGACCTCAGCGCCGAGGGACTGCGGAAGGCCTTCGCGAAGGTCGCCGCAACCATCGATGGGAAGGTGGCCATCAAGCTGCACACGGGCGAGAAGCACGGCCCCAACATCATCCCGCGCAAGTGGGTAGCCGAACTCGTCGAGAAGGACCTTCCCGAGGCCACGATCATCGAGACCAACACCTATTACGTCGGCGACCGCGACACCACCGCCAAGCACCTCGAGACGCTCAAGGTGAACGGCTGGACCTTCTGCCCCGTCGACATCACCGATGACGAAGGCTATACCGAGCTGCCTGTTGCAGGTGGCAAGTGGTTCGACACCATGGCCGTGGGCTCTCACCTGCCCCAATACGACTCCATGCTCACCCTCACGCACTTCAAGGGTCACATGATGGGCGGCTTTGGCGGTTCGAACAAGAACATCGGCATCGGCTGCGCCTCCGGCAAGGAGGGCAAGCTGTGGATTCACGCCCAGACGTCCGACAACGGCAAGACCTGGGGCGCGCAGTGGAGCGTAGCCCAGGAAGAGCTCATGGAGAAGATTACCGAGTCCACCAAGGCAACCATCGACCACTTCGGCGATAAGGTCGTCTACGTCAACGTCATGCGCAACATGTCCGTGAGCTGCGATTGCGAGGGCATCGCCGCGCAGCCCGTCGTCACGCCTAACGTGGGCATCCTCGCCTCCACCGACATCTGCGCCATTGACTCTGCCTGTGTGGACCTTGTGTGGGCCATGACCGACGCCGGCCTCGTGGGCAACCACGATCTCGTCGAGCGCATCACCACACGCCACGGACTGCGACAGCTCTCCTACATGCACGAGCTCGGCATGGGCAACTGGCGCTACCAGCTGCTCGACCTCGACCACGACGAGGCCCCCATCGCTCCGGCAGATGCCGTCACAGGTGTGGTACCCTTCGAGGGCTAACACCGCACGCACTCCGACGGCAACCGTCTGGCAGTGCGCCCTCGTTTAGGGAGGCAACATGACGTCGACGTCGCGGGGAGCCGGCACGTGCCGGCTCCTTGACCTTCAGGCCCATCGGGGCGGGCGCGATGCCCGCCCCGAGAACACGCTCAGCTCGTATGCCTACGCCATCGAATGTGGCGCGACCACCATCGAATGCGACATGCAGATGACGAAGGACGGCCACATCGTTATGTCGCACAACGCGACGCTCAATCCCGACATCACCATCGACGCGCGGGGCCATCGCATCCACACCGACACCCTGCTCATCAACCAGATGACCCTGCAGGAGCTGCAGTCATTCGACGTGGGACATATGGACACATCCTGCGCCTACTTCGAACAGCATGGCAGGACGCAGCAGCAGCTCGATGCGCACATCCCCACCTTGCGCGAGCTCTTTGAGCTGGTGAGCGCCTCAGGTGACCCTCACGTGCGCATGAACATCGAGACCAAGTCGTATCCCGATCCCGCACTGGGCACGCTCTACGAGCACAACAGCGACATGCAGGCCATGGTTCGCGGCTTCTATGACCTCGTGAGCGAATTCGGGTTCCAACGACGCGTCACCCTACAGTCCTTCGACTGGTCGACGCTGGTCCTCATGCACAGGATTGACCCCTCCATCGAGACCGTCGCACTCTATAGCGAGCAACCCTCATGGGGCTCCCCAGACGCGACGACCCTTTGGATCGGACGTGACGAGCCCTCCCCCTGGCTCGCGGGCATCGACCTCGGAGCATACGACAATAGCCCGGCACGGGCGGCGCACGCCCTCGGCATCGATGACGTCTCCCCCTACTACGGAGAGGTCACCGAGGAGCTGATTCTCGAGGCACACGGCCTCGGCATGAAGGTCATCCCTTGGACCGTCAACGACGTTCCAACGATGGAGTCGCTCTACGAGATGGGGGTGGACAGCATCATCACCGACCGACCCCTGACGCTCCGCAAGCTCTTGAAGTCCAAGGGCGCGTGGCGGCATGAAGGGTATTGGGCCGTCCCGACCGCGTAAGGGTGAAGCTGGACGGCCGCACAGGCAGTCCCAGCCGACGATGCCCCACCACGACAAAAGATGCCCCCGCGCCGAACGAAACCGTGTACCATAATGGGCTGCATTCGACGAATCGTCTCAAGGAGAATCGCATGTCTCTTCGAACCAGTGCCGCAATCGCCTCCTGCAAGGCAACCTATCACGTCATGCGCAGGCTCGGCCGAACGGCGCGTGCCATGCCCGGCAAGGTCGCGCTCATCATCGATCGTAGCGTAATCTCGAAGCTCTCGCGCGGACACAAGAACATCGTGATAACCGGCACCAACGGCAAGACGACCACGACGCACATCGTGCAGCAGGCCGTCATAAACACGTACGGAACCGCCGCCTATGACCCCTCCTCCACCAACCTCGAGCAGGGCATCGCCACGACGCTCTGCCTCGACAGCACCATAGGCGGCAAGCGCGGCAGCGACTGGGCTGTCATCGAGTGCGATGAGGGGGCTTCAAAGACGATCCTTCCCGCCATGCGCCCCCAAGTCCTCGTGGTCACCAATCTGTACCGCGACCAAGTGGACCGCTACACCAGCTGGACTACCGCCCGTGACTACATCATCACGGCAGCCAAGGCGTCACCCGAGACCGTTCTCGTGCTTGACGCCGACTGTCAGGTAACTGCCTCGATTGCCGACGCCGTCCCCAACAAGGTCGTGTGGTTTGGTCTGGAGTGCCCCGTGTACGAGGAGGGCATTGCCGACTTCGACGAACATGTGGAGTGTGTCGAATGCGGAGCGGAGCTGGAGTTTGGCTTGCGCACCTTTGCGCACCTGGGCACCTATGCCTGCCCGAGCTGCGGTCGGACCCATCACGCGGCCGACATCGCGTGCACCGCAATCGCCGACCAAGGCGAGAAGAGCTGCACGCTCACGCTGCGCATAGACGGAGAAGAGCACGAGGTGGAGGCCAACGTGCGTGCCGGATACGACGTGTACAACGCCGTGGCGGCCGTAGCGGGACTGCTCACCACGGGCATGGCGAAGGAGGACGTGTTCCGCGCCTTGGCCCACTTCACCCACGCGGCACATCGCTTCGAGATCTTCGACATCGACGGCACGCGCACGCGACTGCTTCTCATGAAGAACACGGCCGGCTGCAACCAGCTCATCAACATGCTGCAGCAGGAGGGAGAGCCACCCAAGCGCCTCGTATGTCTGCTCGGTGCCGAAATCATGGACGGCATCACCACCGATTGGGTTCAAGACGTCCGTTGGGAGAAGATCTGCGGAGCCGACACGCAGGTGATCGTGGGCGGACCCAAGTACGAGGACATGCGCGACCGCCTGCTGCGTGCGGGCGTCGATGAAGGCAACCTACGCGTGCAGCGCGACTATGCGGCGCTCGTGCGCGACCTCGCCGCCATTGGGGAACCGGTCACCGTCATCGCCAACTGCTCGACCATCGAGGCGCTGCGCCTCGAGCTGGTGAAGAAGTACCAGCCCGTAGACTACTGGTCGGAGTAGGCTTTCGTCTCGCATTGCTGTTTCGTTGCCCACGAGGGGTTACTCCTCGTGGGCAAGTTACTATAATGGCAGCGTCATTCTTGAGGAGGAGCTTCCATGACAATTGGCGGTACGCAATTCGAAAACGTCATTCCCACCGGCTTGCCGGGGGGCTTCTTCCTGTACGAGGCAGATGGCGACCTCACACTCCGCTACGTTGACCCCAACGTCATAGAATTGTACGAATGCTCATCCGTCGAGGAGTTTTGCGAGCTGTGTCACAACAGCTTCGAGGGCATGGTTCACCCCGAGGACTATCCAAAGATCCAAAACGATATCAATGCCCAGACGTTTGGCATGGAGAAGCGCCACGACTACGTACGGTATCGCATCATCACGAAGAACGGGAACGTGCGCTACATCGAGGACTTCGGTCACCTCGTACACGGAGCGGACGGCAAGCGCTACTTCTACGTCTACATCGTGGACACCAACAAGGAGGAATACTTCAACCGCAACCGCAACAGCCTAGCGGAGTCACAGGTGCTCTCGTCCATGCAGGACACCGACCACCTCACGGGCATTGCAAGCATGAAGTCCTTCTACGACGACGTACAGATGCTCCTCGACTCGGACGATTGCCCTGCCGAACTCACCTTCGCACACTTCAACATCCTCCACTTTAAGGTCTTCAACGAGGAATACGGCTTCCAAGCCGGCGACGATCTTCTGTGCGATCTTGCCCTTGCGCTGCACAAGGAATTCCAAGAGTCACTTCTCGCGCGCTTCTCAAATGACCACTTCGTCGTATGCGCACCGATTGGCTTGGACCAAATGGTCAAGCACGTCACGAACGTGCACGACGTCATGATGGGCATTCGGCCCACAACACATGTCGAGGTGAAGGCGGGCATCTACCTGCGGGAAGCGACATGCACGCAAGCAGGGGCCGCATGCGACCACGCACGACTTGCCTGCAACACCATCAAGCGTCGTTACGACAGAATCTACGGCATCTACGACACGAACCTCTATGAGAGCCTACGCCTCGAGCAGTACGTCGTCGGCCATGTGGATGCTGCCATCAAGAACAACTACCTAAAGGTGTTCTACCAGCCCATCGTGCGCGTGCAGACAGGCAAGATATGCGGTTACGAGGCCTTGGTGCGCTGGGACGATCCGAGCATCGGCTTCCTTGCGCCCAAGCACTTTGTCCCGACGCTCGAGGAATACCGCATGATCGACAAGGTGGACCGCTTTACCGTCCGCCAAGTGTTCAAAGACATCGCCAAGCTCAGGGATGCCGGCGAGCCAATCGTGCCCGTCTCGATCAACCTCTCGCGCCTGGACTTCGAGCTATGTGACGTGTTCCAAGTCGTGGAGGAGAGTCGCAACGAGTTCGGTGTCGAACCTGGCATGATCGACATCGAGATAACCGAGAGCATGCTCGGCGAGAACGCCGTCTTTTTGGTGGATGCCATCCATCGCTTCCGCGACGTGGGCTACCGCATTTGGATCGATGACTTCGGGAGCGGCTACTCCGCCCTCAACAGCCTGCTTGACTACGACTTCGAGGTCCTCAAGCTCGACCTCGAGTTCCTCCACACCCTTGACGAACACCCGCACGCAAGCAACCTCATCCAAAACGTCATCCACCTGGCACATGGCATGGGCGTGGAATCCCTGCAAGAGGGCGTGGAACGCGAAGACCACTTCGAGTTCTTGCGAGAGATGGGATGCGAGATGGCGCAGGGATACCTCTTCGCCCGCCCCATGCCACTCGAAGAGTCACGCGCGACCACGCGCGCCAAGGGTCTCGAGTGGGAGCAGATGGTCCACGGGCGATAGCCCGCACGCAGACCGTCCACCAGCGGCATTCAGACCGCGGCACGATGCTCCCAAAACCATCTACTCCCAGAGGCTTGCCCCCCGGGTACGAATCACGTTGGCCATCCAGTCGTAGCTCTTCTTCTTGGAACGGCGGAGCGTACCGTTCCCCTTGTCGTCCATGTCCACGTAGATGAAGCCATAGCGCTTGGCCATCTCGCCCGTCGAGAGCGACACGAGGTCGAGTGGTCCCCACATGGTGTAGCCGAGGCAGTTGACGCCATCCTCAAGCACCGCCTGCATGAGGCACTTGAGGTGCTCGCGGAGGTATTCGATGCGATAGTCATCCTCGACATAGCCATTCTCGTCGGCTTCGTCAATGGCACCCATGCCGTTCTCCACGACGAAGACGGGCTTCTCATAGCGGTCTGCAAGCTCGTTCAGCACGTAGCGCAGGCCCAACGGGTCGATGGACCATCCCCAAGGCGTCGCGGGAAGATGTGGATTGCCCTCTCCTCCCATGACTTCCTTGGCGCGGGGTGAATCGGCGGCGATGGTGTTCGAGCGATAGTAGCTGATGCTCACGAAGTCCAAGGGGCCCTCAGCCAAGGTCTGCTCGTCGCCCTCCTCCCAGCGCACGTCAATGCCCTTCTCGCGCCAGATCTCCTGCGCGAACGCCGGATAATGTCCGCGCGCCATGGTGTCGATGTAGTAGAACGACTGGCGACGCTTCTGCATCTGGGCAAAGACGTCCTCCGGCTTGCAGGTGGCCGGATAGAACGCGCTGAAGGCATACATGGTGCCGAAGAGCGGCGCCTCCATCATCTGGTGGCCGAGCTTTACCGCGCGGGCGCTCGCGAGGAACATGTTGTGCACCGCGTTGTAGTGCGTGTTGTTGTCGGACGCATGCGTGCCGCATGAGGTATAGCCCCGCACGGCGTTGATCTCGTTGAACGTGAGCCAGTACGTGACCTTCTTGCCGAAGCGCTCGAAGAGCACGCGACAATAGCGCACGAAATGCTCGATGGTCTGGCGACTGCTCCAGCCGTCGAGCTTCTCGGCAAGCGCCAACGGCAGCTCGTCGTGGCAAATGGTCACGAGAGGTTCCATGCCAAGTTCAAGACAGGTGTCGATGATTTGCCCATAGAACGCCAGTCCCTCTTCGTTGGGCGCCTCCTCAAAGCCCGTCGGGAAGATGCGACTCCAACAGATGGAGAACCGGTAAACGTTCATATTCATTCCGGCGAGGAGCTCAAGATCCTCGCGCCAGTGATGGTAGTGGTCGACGGCCTTGTGACTTGGGTAATACTCGCCGGGCAACAGGCACGGCTCGGCACCCTCGGGCAACGGATCAGCAAAAAAGAAGCTGCTGCGCGCACGTCCGGTCATGCCATCGGGAAGACGCCAGGTTATACCTCGTGGATTGTCTTGGCTGCCATCCGTCTCGAAGTCATGCGTGGAGAGGCCACGCCCTCCCTCGTCAAAGCCACCCTCGCACTGAAAGTCAGCCGTTGCCCCACCCCAGAGGAACTCCTTCGGCAATTGCATCACAGTCACTCCCTTCACAAGAGGAAAATGGCATCCGGTGCGTTCTGGCCATGGCAGGACGCACCGGAAGGATGGCGACACCATCAAGCTCGCCCTAGGCGAGGTCGTACTTCTTCACGTCCAAGACCGCCGCCGCACCGCTCACGCAGAACGTGATGCCATCTGCGGAGAGTTCGGTCGGAATCGTCATCGTGACGGCCTTCTCGCCGCCGTTGACGAATACCTCCACGCTGTTCTTGTCGAGCACCATGCGCAGCGAGAGCTCTGCGGGAGCACCAGGAATGTCGCACTTGCGATGGTGCACGAACGCGCGCCGCGACCCGGCGTGCTCACGACTAATCACAAGCGTCCCCGTAGCCGGCCGGTAGCGCAGCGAACAGTGGAACCGCTCGTCTTGGGCAAACCAGATGACAAGCTCCTCATAGGGGTTGGCAGCATCCTCGGGACGGACATCGAGCAGCAGGTCCACCACGCGCCCACTCACCCCGTCAAGCGCCATGGGATCAGCGCCCAGCACGACGCCACGGTGGCTGACCTCGTCGTGGCGCATCTCGTCAAGTTCGCGAACCGGCCATTGGAAGAGGCGACCGTCACGCACCCTCAGCTCCCTCGGCACCGTCATGCTCCCAAAGAGGCGCACCGTGCGCGCAACACCTGTGATGGAGTCCCAGTTCTGCATCCAAGCGACCATGACGCGACGGCCGTCAGGCGTCAAGACAGTCTGGGTGGCATAGAAGTCGATGCCGTTGTCGATGGACGAGAGCGTCTCTTCCGCAAGCTCGCCCGTCTTCTTGTCGACGTGCCCTATGATGCAGAGCGTTCCGTTGCCGCTGTAGAACTCATGTCCCTCGGGCAGCATGTCCTGCGGGCTCAGGAGCAGCACGTCATAGCCATCGAGTGAGAAGAGGTCCGGGCACTCCCACATGCGACCGTAACGCCCCTTGTTGCGCGACAGCACGCCAGCGGGTTGCCATGCCAGGCCATCGGCGCTCCGGTACAACAGAATCTGTCCGCCACCCTCGGCTGCGAGGTTTGCTATGACCGCACGATATGTACCGTCATCCTCACGCCAGACCTTGGGATCTCTGAAGTGCTCAGTACTTCCACCATTGGGAAGGAACGACCCGTCAATGACCGGGTTTCCCTCGAACTTCTGATAGTCCACCCCGTCGCCGATGGCCAGGCATTGCGTCTGCTTGGGCCGGACGTGCCCATCGGCGGTGCGGCCGTCCGACGCCACGCCCGTGTACATGAGCAGATGACGCCCGTCAGCCAGCTCGACCGCACTTCCCGAGAAGCAGCCGTTGAAGTCGTCGTAGGGCGCGTCAGGCGCCAAGGCGACGGGCAGGTGCTCCCAATGCAGCAAGTCGCTGCTCACCGTATGACCCCAATGCATGGGCGCCCATGAAGTCGCATACGGATTGTATTGATAGAACAGGTGATACTTGCCCTTGTAGTACGAGAAGCCATTGGGATCGTTCATCCAACCTACGAGCGGCGTAAGGTGGAAGCACGGCCTCTCGGCATCAGTCACGAACCGTATCATGTGTTGCTCGTAAACCCGCGCCTCGGCCAGCGGCGCGCTTTCCACAAACCCTTCCATCAGCATGTCTCCTAACGTTACGTCAAGGATCGTCATCACGACCCGCACAATCGCGCGTGTCCCTTGCTATCTTACGACACACGGGGATGGTATCGGTCTCACAAACCGTCAGATGACTCGATGAGGATGTTCCGCGTAAGGCGCGACCGACCTCTTGGGATGCCACAAAGCGCAACCGCATGGGAAGCGGTAAGGCACGTCTCCCAGGAAGACGCCTCACCAGCGAGCAAGCCAGTCCTTGCCGGAGCATGCCCGCACGATGGCGCTTCGGGCGGAGAATGCGTCATCCATGTTGACAAGGATTACGCGCACGTCGAGCTTGAACCCCAGGGGGCCGTATCCCTGCTCGATGAGGTCAATGGGCATCTGGGGATCACGCCACGGCTTGGTAGCCACCTCCGTCAAACGGTATACCTCCCGCTCCACCTCAGTCATGTTTGCCAAGGGGTCGATTTCAATCGGTATGGTCACGGACCGCGCAGAGAGCGGCGCGAGCTTGCGCAACGTGGTGGTGTTGAGGACCGAGTTAGGGATGACGATCACGTCGCCGATGACCGCCTTTATGGTGGTGGAGCGCCAGGTGATGTCGGTGACGACGCCCTGATAGCCACCAACCTCAATCCAGTCCCCCACTTCGATAACGTGGCCAATCATGAGGCCAAGACCCGAAATCACATTGGAGATCGTGGTCTGCAGGCCAAACGACAAGGCAACGGAGGTCACTCCCAGTGCGGCCACGAAGGCCGTGGGGCGTACGCCGAAGACCGGTTTGAGCACAAAGAGCAGGGCGATCGACCAAATGAGCACTCGGATAAGGTTGATGATGATAGTGACCTGCGGGACGTTTCCCGACCCCAAGATGCGACGAGCAAACTTCGTGACAATCCGCTGAATGATGAATGCAACAATGCCGACGCCAGCGAGTATTAACACCTTCTGCAGCTTCTCATTCTCGAGCAACGGCTCCTCCTCGCAACGACAACTCTGGCATCGAACCAATGGTAGCAGAGTCGAAGAGACCGGCAACTCGGGTGTACCTCCGAATGGCGTACTATAGGTTTGCGTATGAAATCGATCGGAGGAGCAGCCCATGTCCAAACGCGATAGCAAGATTCTCGAGATCGTCACCACGCAGCAGAGGGTGGAAGTCGCGGCCCTCGCCGAGACGCTAGGAGTCTCTGCCGTCACCATTCGTAAGGACCTCGACGCGCTTCAAGCGAAGGGACTCCTCATACGCGAGCACGGCTACGCAATGCCGACCAATCCCAACGACGTGGGAGGGCGCCTCGCCTACCACTACGAGGAGAAGCGCCTCATCGCCCGACGTGCCGCCGAGTTGGTACCCGACGGAGCGGCCATCATGCTGGAGAGCGGCAGCTGCTGCGCCCTTCTGGCTCGCGAGCTTGCCGACACCAAGGAAGGTGTGACCATCATCACCAACAGCGCATTCGTCGCGACGTACGTGCGCGACGCCGCCAACGTCGACGTTGTGCTGCTCGGCGGCACCTTTCAACGTGACTCTCAAGTGATGGTGGGACCGCTCGTCCGCACCTGTGCACAGGAATTCTACGTCGACCGCCTGTTCATCGGCGCTGACGGATGGATCGGCGACGTCGGATTCACCAACGCAGACCAGATGCGCGCTGATGCCGTGCGCTCTATGGCAGAGGCCGCCTCCGAGGTCGTGGTCCTCACGGAATCGGAGAAGCTCGCCCATCGCAGCGCCGTACCCCTGCGCCTGCGCGACAAGCCCATGACGCTCGTAACTGACGACGGCATCGAGGACGAGCAACGTCGCAATGTGCGCAAGCTGGGTATCGAGGTCATTCTCGCCTAGCGCCGTTGATGTGCGGGCCGACAAGGCAAACCATCTACCCTCCGCCTGTAAATGTCAAGGACTTTTTTCTTTGTAAGGTAAGCACTTTTTCACGGGAGTCGGTAAGGACTTTTTTCGCCCTTGCGGCACCTTGTCCTTTCCTTTGGTCGGTAAGCACT
>CADBYM010000039.1 GCA_902798915.1 uncultured Coriobacteriaceae bacterium
AACGAGCCACCGCTACATCTGGCGCGCCGCGAAGGAGTTCCTGGGAGATGACCTGCACAAGCTCGTGAGCTGCCACCTTGGCTCCGGGGCGTCTCTGTCGGCCATCAAAGACGGCAAGGACATGGACACCACGATGGGCCTCACGCCGCTCGACGGCCTCATCATGGGAACGCGCTGCGGCAGCATCGACCCTGCGACGGTATGCTATCTCATGCGCGAGGGCGGCTACTCAGTCGACGAGGTCGACACCATGATGAACAAGGAGTCCGGATTCCTTGCGCTTAGCGGCGGAATCAGCTCGGATATACGCGACATCGAAGAGAAGGCCGAGAAGGGCGACAAGAACTGCAAGACTGCGCTCGATATGTACCAGTATCACACGAGCAAGCATATCATGGAGATGATGCAGTCCTTGCACGGCGCGGATGCAATCGCCTTCTCTGCAGGAATTGGCGAAAACGACGTCTCCTTGCGCCTTCTCATAGCCAAGGAACTCGAGTGGATGGGCGTGAAGATCGATGAGGATTTGAATTCCGCGAAATCTAAAGAGACACGCGTCATCAGTACCGGCGACTCCTCAATCAAGGTGCTCGTCGTGCCCACCGATGAGGAATATATGATCGCGCTCGACGTGGCGGAGTTCCTCAGCTAGCCATGTAGAGCTGCAGTAGGTGGAATGCGCGCCCCCGAGCATCTCGCTCAGGGGCGCGCATTCCACCGCATTCGCCAGATCCCTACAGGGGTCGCATGTAGAAGGCGTACTCGGCTACGTCGCCCGCAGCGAGCAGGTCCATGCCGCGCTTGTGTTCGAAGACGTCGTCCTCATCTGTACCGGTGGCAGTGCCACGCCATGGCTCGATCGCCACAAACGGCGCGTCGTTGGCGGCGCTCCACACGCCCAGGTAGTCAAATCCGTCGAAATCCACACGCATACCATGTCCGGAAGGACCGACCATCTGCACGGTGCGCAGGGGCACGTCCTCAAAGATGAGGGTGTCCACGTCAAAGAGCCGGTGGGTGAGTGGCAACGTGTCCGAGTCCTCAAGCAGCGAGAAGCGCGTCTGGAAGTCGATGAGCCCAGTCGTGGTGTTGATGGTAGGGGAGGCGTAAGTCCAAGGCTCAGCAAACTTGAGCGCGTAGTCAGCAAAGTCCTCGCCCTCGCAACCGGGAGCCGGCACGTTGAAGGCGGGATGTCCACCCACGACGAAGGGCAGCACGACGTCACCCGTGTTCGTAACGGCGAAGCGCTGCTCGAGTGAACCGTCAGCAATGGCGTAGGTCATGTCAAGACGGAAGTCGTACGGGAAGGCAGCACGGGTCTCGTCACTGGACTCGAGGGTGAGCACGACCTTTGACTCCGTTGCCTCGGTGACGGCGAACTCGTAGTTGCGTGCCAGTCCGTGGCGTCCGAAGCGAATCTCTCCCTGTGCGGAGTCGGCGCGGTCGTCGCGGATGTTGCCCACGATGGGGAAGAGCACGGGGGCGCAGCGGGGCCACCACTGGGGATCGCGCTGCCAAAGATACTCCCCGCCGTCCTTCTTGAGGCTCATGAGTTGCGCGCCGGCGGTGTCGATACCTGCCTCCAGTGCCCCGCCACGAATGGTGATAATCTCGCTCATCAAGGGTTCCTTTCGTTCAATGCCAACCGGATAGCCCTACTTTCTCACAGAGTGTCGTCGTTTACAAAACCTTATCCGCAGACGTTCGGGTGATTTTGCGACCGCATGGTTCGGCATGTCGGCTATTCTTCATGGTTTCGCCATAAATCGACAAATGCGCCCGCATATGGAAAAGTTCGTGTACCGTAAGTGGAAATGTGTTAAAGAGCACGCCTTTTTTGTAAACTGTTTAAACGTTCCAACATCTTCGCGCTATGCTCTTGCAGCTCACCAGCGGCATGGAGCGGCTCATTGCCGCGTGTCGCCAGCAGAGAAGGAGGATCAATGATCGACGACCAGCTCACGAAGTGCGGCATTCTCGACCGCACGGGTGCAGTGCTCATCGATGGCAGCCCGGCCAAGCTCGTGGAGAGAGCGCTCTCGCGTCGTGAGGGAAAGCTTACCGACACGGGTGCCTTGAGGGTAAAGACGGGTAGGTATACGGGTCGCTCGCCCGAGGACCGCTTCATCGTTGACACGCCTGACGTGCACGATGTCATAGCATGGGGCACTGTGAACAAGCCCTTCTCGGTCGAGGGCTACGAGAAGATCAAGAAGGCCGTGTGCGAGCACCTCTCGCATCACGACATATTCGTCGTGCACGGTATGGCGGGCGCACAGCGCAAGTACTCGCGCAAGTTCACCGTCGTCACCGAGCTTGCGAGTCAGGCGCTCTTCTGCACGCAGATGCTGGTTCGGCCCAGCAAGCAGGAACTCAACGAGTATGGTGATCCCGACTTCACGGTCCTTGCCGCACCCCTGCTCAAGCTCGATCCGCAGGAGTATGGCACGAACTCCGAGGCCGTCGTGCTCCTCAACTTCGAGGACCGCAAGATCGTGATTGCCGGCACCCAGTATTCGGGCGAGATCAAGAAGGGCATCTTCTCGGTAATGAACTACCTCATGCCCATCGAGGAGAACGTGCTACCCATGCACTCGTCGTGCAATATGGATCCTGTCTCCGGCGATACTGCCGTCTTCTTTGGCCTTTCTGGTACTGGTAAGACCACGCTTTCCGCAGATCCGAACCGTGCGCTCATCGGCGACGATGAGCACGGTTGGTCCGATGACGGCGTCTTCAACTTCGAGGGCGGCTGCTACGCCAAGACCATCAACATCTCCTACGTCACCGAGCCGGAGATCTTCCAGGCCATTCGCTTCGGCTCTGTGGTCGAGAACGTGGTGCTCACCCCCGGAAGCCGGGTGCCCGACTACTTTGACGATTCGTACACCGAGAACACGCGCGCAGCGTATCCGGTGGACTACATCTCCAACGCCCAGATGCTCGGATATGGTGGTGCTCCCAAGGTGGTCATCATGCTGACGGCCGATGCGTTCGGCGTGTTGCCTCCCATCTCGCGGCTTTCGCGCGAGGCAGCCATGTACCACTTCGTAAGTGGCTTCACGAGCAAGGTCGCGGGCACTGAGCGTGGCATCACCGAGCCGACGCCCACCTTCTCCACGCTGTTCGGCGAGCCCTTCATGCCGCTCGATCCCATGTACTATGCCCAAATGTTCGGCGAGCGCATGGAGAAGTATGGCACCAAGGTATACCTCATCAATACAGGCTGGACCGGTGGTGCTTATGGCGAGGGCAAGCGCATCAACCTTCCCTACACGCGCGCCATGGTGACGGCTGCCCTGAGCGGCGAGATCGAGAAGAGCGAATACCGCCATCACAACATATTCAACGTTGAGGTGCCCACGCACATCGAAGGCGTGCCCGACATCGTGCTCGATCCTCGCAGAACGTGGAAGAACAAGCTGGCCTACGACGCTCAGGCAAGGCGTCTCGCGGCGATGTTCGAAGAGAACGCTGCCACGAAGTACCCCAACATGGCAGATGTCGTTCGTGAGGCAGGCCCGCACTCCAAGTAACGAAAAGTGCGTCCTGCAGCATAGCGCTTCTGAGCCCGGCATGCCTTCCTTGGACGTGCTGGGCTTCTTAATCGGATGCATCCGATGCTGCAGCGCAAAGCCCACTTGAGCTATACTTGCGTGATGCTTTATCGACGAGTTAAGGAGATGTGCATGGCAGCAGACATTCCCGCCTACGATGCGGAGGCCATAGAAACCAAATGGCAAGAGGTGTGGGAGCGCGACGACACGTTCCGCGCGCGCGACGACTCGTCCCGCCCAAAGAAGTACGTCCTCGAGATGTTCCCGTATCCCTCTGGCGACCTGCACATGGGACATGCGCGCAACTACTCCATCGGTGACGCGATGGCACGACAAGCCCGCATGCGCGGCTTCGAGGTACTGCACCCCATGGGCTTCGACGCATTCGGCCTGCCGGCAGAAAACGCCGCCATCAAGCACAAGACCCAAGCCGGCGCATGGACGTACCAGAACATGGACACAGCAGTCGCCACCATGAAGCGCATGGGCTTCTCTTACGATTACGACCGACTGGTACGCACATGCGACCCGGAGTACTACAAATGGGGTCAGTGGGCCTTCCTCAAGATGTGGGAGAAGGGCCTCGCGTACCGCGCGACCAGTCCCGTCAACTGGTGTCCGTCATGCAATACGGTACTTGCCAATGAGCAGGTGGTGGATGGCAAGTGCTGGCGTTGTGGCGAAGTACCCGAGAAGCGCGAGCTCAGCCAGTGGTACCTGCGCATCACGGACTACGCGCAGGAGCTGCTTGATGACCTCGACACCTTGACCGGCTGGCCCGAGAACGTCAAGGCGCAGCAACGGAACTGGATCGGCCGCTCGGAGGGCGCAGAGATTGACTTCGCGCTTGCGGCCGAGGACGGAGTCACGCCCACCGATCGCCTCATCACGGTCTTTACGACCCGACCCGACACCCTCTACGGCGTTTCCTTCTTCCTGCTTCCGCCCGAGAGTCCGCTTGCCGCCGAGCTGGTTGCGGGCACGGAGTACGAGGAGGCCTACCTCGCACTGAAGAAGTCTGTCGAGCAGGTATCGTCGGTGGACCGTCAGGGCTCTGGGCGCGAAAAGCACGGCGTCTTTACGGGACGCTACGTCATCAACCCGCTCACGGGGGCACCGGCGCCCATTTGGGTGGCCGACTACATCCTGCTTGACTATGGCACGGGCGCCGTGATGGGCGTGCCGTCGGGCGACCAGCGCGACTTCGAGTTCGCCCGCAAGTACGACCTGCCGATTCCGCCCATCATCGCCCTCAAGGATGACCCTCTCTACGAGAAGCCCAAGGATGAGCGCGAGCTGCGCGTCACCAACGTGGACTGGGATCATGCCATGGACGCCGAGGGCTACCTCATTCAGTCTGGTCCCTTCACCGGGATGCTCGGCGGCAAGCACAGTCCCGCTGTGGATGCCATCATCGACTACTTGGGCGAGAAGGGCATCGGGCGCAAGACCGTGCAGTTCCGCCTGCGCGACTGGCTCATCAGCCGCCAGCGCTACTGGGGCAATCCCATCCCCATGATTCACTGCGACGACTGCGGTGACGTGCCCGTGCCTTACGAGGACCTGCCCGTCACGCTGCCGGACGACCTCGATTTGGGGGCGGGCGAGACGCTCGCCGAGTACGCGCCCTTCTACGAGACGACCTGCCCCAAGTGTGGAAAGCCCGCAAAGCGCATTACGGACACCATGGACACCTTTACCTGCTCCAGCTGGTATTACCTGCGCTATTGCGACCCACACAACGACAAGACGCCTTTCTCGCGCGCGTCCGTAGACCACTGGATGCCAGTGGACAACTACATAGGCGGCATCGAACACGCCATCCTGCATTTGCTGTACTCTCGCTTCTGGACCAAGGTCATGCGCGACCTCGGAATGCTCGACTTCGACGAGCCATTCACCAACCTGCTCTGCCAAGGCATGGTGAAGGATGCTAACGGCGACACTATGAGCAAGTCCAAGGGCAACGTCGTGCCACCGAGCTCCGTCATCGGGCCCTATGGTGCCGACACCATGCGTCTGGCGATTCTCTTCATAGCGCCATCCGAGAAGGACTTCAACTGGGATGAGGAGGTCGTTGCCGGTGCGAATCGCTTCATAAAGCGTGCGTGGCGCACCGTCTGGTCGCTCGCTGCCACTGCCGATGCCGATGCCAAGCTCGATGTGGCCACGCTTGACGCGCAGGGCAAGGAGCTGTACCGTCGCATGCACGAGATGGGCCTCAAGTGCACGATGGACTTCGATCGCGCGCAATTCAATACCGCCATCAGCGCCGTCATGGAGCTCGTGAACGACGCAAGCGGCTATTTGAACAAGGTGCGCATCGACCAACGCGACGCCGCGCTCACCTTCCAAGTTGCCCGCGCAATCGTGGCGATGCTCAGCCCCATCTGCCCGCACTGGGCGGAGGAGCTCTATCACGAGGCCCTCGGCTTTACGACGTCGGTCTACGACGAGCCGTGGCCAGAGTTTGATGCTGCGGCGGCGAAGGCTTCCACGGTTCAGATTGCGGTGCAGGTGCTTGGCAAAGTGCGTGCGCGCATCGACGTCGAGGCGAATGCGCCGCGAGAGGAGCTCGAGAAGGCCGCGCGTGAGGCGGTTGCGGGTTTCATCGCGGGCAAGGTCGTACGCAAGGTCATCGTCGTGCCAGGACGTCTGGTGAACATCGTCGCAAACTAGGGACCTTTGGCGAGGTGGCGAGGGCTACATAAGGCAATGGCGAGCCGTCCGTGCAGCAACTATTGCACGGACGGCTTTCCCTTGGCGTAACGTATCTCGCGTTCGCTTAACGGCTGGCCGCCGCATCCGGCTGCCGTGGCAGGCCAAAGGGATGCGGCGGCCAACTATTGGTGCTGTGTGTCTTACACCCGACCAGCCTGCTGCCTACGGCTATGCCAAGCGGCCATGCAAAGAGCGGAAACTGCGGCTCCGGCAAGGAGTGCGGGCACCAAGCGATTTGTGGAATCACTCGTTCTCGCCAAGTTGGTAGACGTGGCCCCGGTAGGTACCGTCGGCTTGGTTGTGGACGTGCCTCGATTGGTCGGCGTATTTGATTCGGAAGAGTTGCCGTTGTCGTTCGCCGCGTTCTGAGTGGTGTCGCCATCGGACTTGCGACTTCCTACGTTCCAGTTGAAGATCACCTCTTGATCCTCGGCAAAAGCACCCTCGTCGGTGGCGGTCACCGTATCGGGCAGGTAAATCGTCTGCACTGTCCAGCTGTCGTAGAATGCGCCCTTGGCTATACGACTTACGGGCTTCCCTTCGATGTACGCGGGTATGCGTACCTCCTCCTCATCACCAGCATAGTCGACGATGACCACCGAGTTGTCATCGACCTCGTAGCGCAAGAAGCCGTGTGTAAGCTGTGGTTCGGCATGTGCCGCAGCAGGCGCCAATGCAACCAGAAGCAAGGCAATTGCAGCCAGTGCCACGAGTGGCCGCGTGCGGACAACGTGCATGATGTGATCCTTGTTCATCTTTCGCCTCCTAAAGCTGAGTTGCCTATGCGCCGATGGCGTCGAAGCTCGTCTTCCGAATGTCCGAGTAGTAGGTGAGGGGAGTGCTCGACCCGTTCTTCTTGAGAACCATGTAGGCACGATAATATACGGTGAGGTCATCACTCGTTACCGTGTTGGCGAGGTTAGACGCACCGTTCAATTCCTTGCCCGTGTACACGAAGCGCCGAACGCCTTCGGAGCCATACACAAAGGTGTCCTCGGAAAGGCCAGCGAGTTCTGTGCCGTAGAGTACACCATGCTCTACCAAGGTGTAGCCACTGGGTACACTGCGCGACATCAGACATTGTATCCGGTGCCTGCCATCGACCTCTGCCAGTCTGTTGAAGCCGGTTATGGATATGACTGGATTGCCCTTCACTTCGGTTCCCTCAGGCAAATAGCGTGCCGTGATGGTCTGGGCTCCAACGGCGTTCAGCATCAACGGACTCGTGTACCCAAGTACTTCTCCTGTCGCATTGCTCCACGATTCAAAGACCATACCTTCCAGTTCTGGGGAGTCGAGCGTGGCTATCGAGCCCAGCTGATGCTCCGTTGTGCCGGTCGCCACAGGATCTTCTCCCAGCTTTTGCGTGAGCAGCGTAACGGTGGCCTTCTCCTCCGATGGCAGGTACTCAGGACAAACTGAGATCTCCGCATAGTTGTGCGCGGGACTCTTTACCTTGGCCAGGATGGCCTCTTGCGTTGCCTCATCCTGCGTTCCCTCAAAGACCCAGCGCACGAAGGCGTGGCCAAGCTTGAAGGGCACCGAGGCAACTTCAATGGCACTCGCGTCTGCAAGGTCAGCCGAATAGCGACGGTAAAGCATCACTTGACCGTCTGGCGAGTGGAACTTGACCTGCGTTTGCTCGTTCGAACCGTTGGAATACACGAGCGAGATGGTGGTGGGACTGGTTACCGTGTAATCCAGCGACGTCTGTCCCGTACCGATGACCTTGCCGCTCTCGTTGAGCCACATGACGACCCGCTCGGGGTCGGCGGCCGTGATGGTGAGCTTGGTTCCCATGGGCACCTTGATGCTTCCGCCTTGGCGAATCGACTCATCGGCCACGCCATCGAGTGCTACGGTATAGGACGCCCCATTGACCGACACGATGTCCACCGTGGCGTCCGTGCCCTCGGTCGGCTCGTAAACGGCAACAACGCTCTTTCTCCCGTCAACCGTAAAGGTGTAACTGCTGTTGTTGGATAGTTGCGCGTTGTCGTAAGAACTCACTAGGCCGTCTTCGATCTTGTCCGCTGCGTACCAGCCCAAAAACGCCCAGCCCTGTTTGGCGGGAGCCGTTACGGTCACCTGACTGCCCTCATCGAAGGAAGTGGCACCCGGCTCGATTTGTACGCCTGCAACGGATGCGTTGGAATTGACCGATCTGCTGTACGCAGCCACCACGTGCTTCTTTCGTGCCCACTGCGCATAGAGCGTCACCGACCGCTTGAAGGTGACTGGCTCGCTCTCACGATACTCCCTACCCGTACCATCGCTCATTTCGTTCCAACCATTGAAGTTGTAACCCTCACGCGTGAAGGCGTTTGGTGCCAAGGGCGTCTCGACAGCCTGGCCAATCTGTTGCGGCTCCATCGTGCCAACTCCTCCGTTGGCATCGTAGGTTATGGTGATGGACACGATCTTGAACTCGGCTGCAAGCGTGTCGGTAAAGGCACCCTTGCCGGTGACGATTGCCGTAGCGGTGCCAACATTGATGTTGTTTTCGTATGCGACGTCGTAGTCAACGCCTTTCTTAAGAATCGTGTCACCAATGTGAACTACCAGTTCAGGAGTTACGGCCTCGCCAGTGAATGCCTGGTCGGGTATGGCATCAATCGTGGCAAAGGTGATGGGCTCCTTCTCGATGGTAAACGAGATGCTCTGGTCCTCTTGTGAGGTAATGGGCTCGTGGCTCTGTTCGTCGTAGCCCATATCCCAAGAGTAGTCATCTGCGAGCTTGGCCGTGACGGTGTAGGTACCCGGCATGGTTGCGACGGCGTCCCCGTCACTGTCAATCGTCACGCCATCGCTCGCGGCGGTTAAGGTGTATCCTCCATAGTTCCACACGCCAGTTTGCTCATCGCCATTGTAGACAAGCTCCTCGGGCTCCGGCACCGGTATAGCGCTGGTGAGCGCATAGACGAACGCAACCGTGGGACTGTCCTCCTTGCCCGCAACACTCGTGTAGGCACTGATCGCCAGATAGCCGTCTTCGCACAGTGTGTTCGGGGTAAGCTCGATGAACTCTCCCTGGTACTCTTTGAAGCCGTCTCCGGTGGGACTCGTCGTGTAATAGACGGTACCGCCCTCCTCGAGCGTGCCGAGCTGTATGCTCTGGTCCGATGGGTACTCACCGCTTTCGAGCGTCGCGTAGGGAACCTCAGCGTATATGGTCGTGGCCTCGGACGGATTGACGTGAATCTCCATTTGCACGCCGAGATCGACATTGTCTGGATTCTTCAAGTTATCGGAGAGCACGACCGTGCCTGTTGCCAGCCAAATTGATGTCTCGGTGGCGCCGCCATCGTAGGAAAGCCGTGTCTCAGACCACTCGACGGGTGCGGTGCCTATCGTGGGATCCGTGGTCACGATGTCAGTGGCCCCCGGAAGCAAGCTCGATACATCCGTACCGTACTTTACGTTGAAGATGTCGAAGGGATCCTGCACGGTGACAAGCCTTGCCTCTTCGGGCATCTTGAAGTAGGGATGGACCGTCATGGGCGGCACGTCGTTTTCGCATTCGTATGCCATGTACGTATAATCCGCCGCATCCTCGGAAGTCTGCTCCTGGACGGGTGCGTAGCTTACGCCAAGCGCGTCCACGAATGCGCACTGCTGCTCTGGCTGACCCTTTTCCAGCTGAATGGCAGCCCTGTAGAGCTCGCCATAGTCCGCCTTGCTGTCCGAGTCGGAATTGGCCTCCAAGCCGCCTTCACGTTGGTCGCTATCGGCGTACTTCCATTCAAGGTTGGTCGCCACCATCGATACGGGCGAGAATGCCTCGTTTGCCAACACAGTAGTGACCGTGGCGTCCTTGACGGTCGGCAGGTCCCGTCCCGCCTCGGGGGCAGGAAGACCGACGACGACACTCTTTATGAGCGGCATGTACAACGCGCGCGCTTCAAGCGGCTTGCTTGCGTCGACTATCTTAAAGGAACCCGCAAACACCTCGTCATGTGTGTCTTGACCCTCTAGTAACGGTGCATTGAGGCCGACTCTCGCATCGAGTCTTGCTGATTTCTGCAATTCAAGGCCAGATCCATCAGGAACCTCCCAGCCCGCAAACGTAGCGCCGGCCAATGGGGCGGGCGAGAGGCTTAGCATCTCGTCGCCATCTCCCTCAAGCATGCGACCCTCGACCTCGACGCCCCCAAGCTGCTTGCGCTCGGAGTCGTTTGCGTCGCTCGCGTCAACGGTTACCTCAAAGGTCTCCAAAGCAGCTGGCGCCTCGCTACCCGTCTCGCCATCTGTAACGAACGTGGCATTAATCGTGAGACCACCCGCGCCATCCCATTGCAGCGTAGTCTCCGTGAAGCGAGGTCCGTTTTGAAGCGTCACGGTTGCGTCGTTCTTGTTGATGTGTCGTGCCACGCTAGCATCGATGTAGGCATGCACGTGATAGGTCGTGTTCTTGTACACCTCGGTAGTTCCAACCACCTCATCGCCTGAGGTCACGCGCTCCCATGTGAGCGAACCCGTCTTTGCCGTTGCATTGCCTGCGTCACCATCCGGACTATCGAGAGTATCGCCATTGGGCAGCTTGAACTGGAGCATCGCAAACCTGTTGGCAAGCGAGGTGCCCGTATCGTCGTTGCGATAGAACAGGCCGCCAAAGTCCGTGGTGTAGTGGTATTCGCCCTCAACCTGACTGTTCTTGGTGCCCGGCTCGGGTATGAATACCGTGACCTCATTGAACTTGTCGCGATACGCCGCCCTCACGGTAAGCTCGTAGTTCTCGGAGAATCCTGCCCCCACCTCAGGCATCACAATTTGCAGACGGGCATGTCCCGCAGTAGGATTGTCCGACTCGAGGTCATAGGCGTCAGAAATGACCTCCTTGGTAACGTCAACCTCCTGTCCGTCCCTCATGGTCGTGATTATCCAGTGATCGAACACTTTGCCCTCGTCTTGCTGTGCAACCACTTCCATGATGGAGCCCTCTTGCCACGCATGTTGCGTGGCATCTCCTTCAAAGGTGTCGTAGACCCAGACGGTGTGGTTCTTTGTCTGAGCGCCGTTGAAGTCGATGCGACCTTGCGAGTTCGCAGGATTGAAGGTTGTGAAGGTTGGCTTGTCGGAGTCCGGTCCCGTCACTACAACCGGGAGGTAGTCCGTGGCGATGGGCTCGTAGCGCCATCCATGGGTGTCGAGCGTGAAGCTCGCCTCATAGGCAGTGTCGGCTTGCGCAAGCGTGGTCTCGCCCTGGGGCTTCCACGTCACATCAGCGCTCCATGTGTGCTCGTCGACGGCGTCATACACGAAGAGGTCCGTGTTGAACGCGAAGTCTACGGTGGCGGTTCGAGACAGCTCTTCGCCCGCCACAGGAGCCTTGAGGTCGACTCTGAGCGCCGTGACCAACGGTTTGTACAAGGCTACGAGGTGGTATTCGCCGGCAGATTTGTTGGCTACCCTGAATGTTGTCGCATGAGTTGCGGAATCCGGATCTGCATCAGCCAGCTCCAACAGGGAGCCTTCAGGAATGCTCCAACCGCAGAAGACGGCGCCTCCATCCAGAGCCGGTGCCGTTACACCAATCAATCCTCCGTCGCCCGGCACGGCAGCGTAGGTGACGGGGGCATCCATCCCGCCGAGTGGCTTGCCCGTATTGGCATCGCGGCACATAATGGTGACGTCAATCCTCTTCGCGGGCCGTGACGTGGTCGCGCTTCCGCATACGAGCTTGCCCGTAATGGTGAGCGTGCCATCGTCGTTGTACGTCTTTTGGATGTCCGACGCACCTTCCATGGTTATCTCGACGTTACGATCAAGCTTGCTGGAATCGCTTTCGTTGAGGGTGATGGACCACTGGTATGTGGTGTCTTTGTAACCATGGTTTGTAGTAATCCATTTACCTGTTGGGTCAGCATAGGCGAACTGTGCGGCTGCGGGACGCGTGTCCAAGGAGATGTCGTCGCTGCTGCCCTTGCAGGTGAGCTTCGAGAAGTCCACCGAACCCTCAGAGTTTGGAATCACGAGCGCGAGCGAGTTGATGGGCTTCTCGTACACCGCCTCAACGCGTAAGGCATATCCAAGCTTGAAGTCAGGTGTCCCGCTTGTGGGCATCGACAGGTCTATGGTACGACTGGTCAGCGCCTCATTTTCGCCCAAGGCGACCTTGGTCGATACGTCTGTCCCATCTTGGTTGGTGATCTTCCAGGTCTTGAACTGCTTGCCACGCGGGATGATGGCCGCGATTCTCCTCGTGGAACCCTCTGTTGTCGTGAATGTCTGCTCCGTCGCATTGGGATTGTTGATCACGACAAGCGCGTGCTCGTCACTGTAGCCTTTGATGGTATAGGTAACTTCGGGACTCTTGCGGCCAAAGGACACGGCATAGGCCGTGAGGACATACGTTGCGTTCTCGCTTCCTTTCTCGCTTAGGTCGAGGTTGAGTCCGTCGCGGTAGATGTCATAGCCATTGGCGCAGGCTGGCGTTGCCACCAACGACTCGCCATCCTTTGTGAGCTTGTAGTAGATTGCCTCGCCCTTTATGTTTTTGACGCCCAAGTCTATGTGGGTCGACCCACACAGGTCGTTCTGGCCATCCGCCGTGAGCTTGACCACGTCGGCGTGCGCTGTGCCCTCTGTGTAGGCGTCGATGGGTTCGGGCTTGCCGGTCGCCGGTGGGCCAGCTTTGCGCGCGAGCGCCATGGGCGCTTCGACACTCGTGGGAGCGCCAAGTACGTAGGCGCAGTTCTCGTTGTCGTAATATGAATCGTAAGAACGCAGCCATGCGAGGTTGATCTCGGGCACGTGGTTAGACATAATGCGGCTCAAGTTGTAGACAATGGTGCCAGTCATCATCAGGCTCGTCGTATCGTAGCACGTGGTGTTGTAGTCAGAGGAAAGCAGCTTCAGTGCGATGTACGCTACCGGGTAGAAGTGCTTCTCCACGGCAATCTGTTCGCTCGGAGACAGGTAATCAAAAGCTCCCGTCTTCTTAAGCCCGTTGTACAAGGACGTAATCACGTTGGATACCAAAGCTGGATTGGTATCCTTGTCCATGCGCCGAATGGCACGAATGATGTTGAAATCTTCCGAATAGGACAGCTGGCTAAAGATCGATGATGCACGGCTGATAATGTTCTCTGTTGTTTCTGGGCTCATGGCGAATACGAGAGCGAGGAAATCTCGAAGGCTGGGTTGCAGCTGCTCGGCATACACATTTCGGTCTTTGACGGACCAATCGAGTGCGTTCTCGAGAAAATCGCGGATGAACTGCTCCTCAGTGAGCGTTTTTTTGTTCTTGAGGGCCGTTTCTTTGATACCAGGCGGCAAGAAATACACAGACGCGGCTGCGAAGTAATCATCAAAAGCGAGGTAGGGATCCACATACGGTAGCTGTGCAAGCATCTTCGCGCGCGCATCGCCGTATCCCGCATGCGTCGTTTCGATTCGCTGATTGTCGTAGAATGTGGTTACGCCATCCACGCCGGTACGTCCCGCGCGATTCGCCGGAGCAATCTCTGAGGAGGCTGACCCCGCGTCGCCTCCTGGCACATAGTGGTCAACGCCATAGCGTCTGAAGCCCATGGCCGCTGGCCCTACCAATGGCACCAGATCGGTGAAGTTGATTATGTTATGGATGCAGTAGTATTCGTCACCCGACCTGCTCTGTGCAAGGTCCGTTCCGCCCTGCGGGGCCTCAAACGTATACCCAAAGATTGCCGCTTGATGGCCGTATTTTTCTACCAAGCGCTTGCTGGTAAGGTTTGCCGTAGCACCAGCACGAGAATAGCCTGCCACCCAGAAGGTGAGGTTCTTCACATTGCTGGGTTTGTTGAGCCCACGGGCAGCAAGGAAGTACTCAACCTCACGCATGACCTCGTTTGCCGCCTCGCCAAAGCCCTGCGCCTCGGTGCCTGTTGCCGGATTGGTCGCGTCTCCAAGCGTCACATTGCTTGCCCATTCGGCCTCGTAGCCGGCGCCACGGACTGCCACGGGTATCAGGTACCGCCCCGTCCCCTTGCCGCTTTTGTCCTTGAGCTCTTTGGCGGCAATGGTAACGCCAATGCTCGCCATGCCTGGCTTCTGTGCGTTGAAGTCGTTGATGTAGATGTCTTGGTCCTGACACCCGATGCTCGCCATGAACTGTCGTGCGGCGGCATGCTTGTTGGTGTAGTCCACTTTGGCGCCTGCGTTGAGATAGAACCCGCTCATGGCCATATTGAGTGAGCACGTTGCCAAATGGGGGTTGTACGTGGCGGGATCGGCGTCAAAGAAGCCATCAGAGTAGAAGAAGGGGGATGCGGTGTCCTGCTTTTCGTTCTCAAAGCTGGGATAGCGAATGTAGCCCTTGAGCACGGGGTAACCGTTTTCGGTCAACCCGGTTTCCTGAGCCGTCATGGCATCGGATGCGGCTATGGTGGTGACGGGAACGGGGTCTTTCTTTTTCTGAGCCCCTTCCGCAAAGTAAATGCCGCGCTTGCTCGCATCAAACTCAAAGTGATAGCCGTCATGGTCGCTGAAAAGGCTGTCCACGCAATCTATGCCCTTGTTGCCCTCACCTGCCACCGCGATGGTTTGAGTGGGTGTGTTCTCGAAGCTAACGTGGACGTCCGCCTTTTTGGAGAGCGAGAACTCTACAGCTTCGAAGGAGGTTTTGGAACCGGCAATCACCAAGTTACCAGACCCGGCGCCATTGTCCTTTACGACCGTATCTCCGCCTACGCTGAAGCTGCTGTTTACGAATAAACCGGCACCCGTGTTGCCGGCCGTGTTGTTGTGGGTGCTGTTCTCGGTTATCGTGCAAGAGGAGAGGCTTCCGCCGTTGTTTACAAAGACGCCACCGCCCTTTGCCGCCATGTTTCCGCTGATGGCAAGGTCACTGAGGCTGACCTTGCCCGCATACAGCGCCAAGCCACCTCCGTAGTACTTCTCTGCACGGTTGTTTTTGATGGTAAGACCATTGACAGAAGAGCCTTTGCCGCCCACGTAAATGCCGCCGCCATACTCGGCGCTGGTGTTGTCCGCGACAGTGCTCACACCCTTTGCCTTTATGGAGCCAGCCGCCCTCAGTGCCACGCCACCACCGTAGCGATGGGCATAGTTCCCATCGATGTGGGAGTTCCTCATAGTAAGCAAAAACGAAGCATAGCTCGCACAGAGACCGCCACCATCGTTATAGGCATAACAACCACGGATGGACGAGTCGACCATGCCAAGTGTGATGCCACTTCCGTATGCCCAGAAGCCGCCGCCGTATCCGTCGGTGCCCCACAGCTGCGCGGAACGGCAACCGGCGATGGTTACGTCATCGAGCACAATGGTCGAGCTCTGCAGAGCGTGGATGCCACCGGAGGTGTTGGTGCTGCATCCCCCCGTAATGACACCGCCCATCCCCGATTGGGTTTGGTCCGAAATGCTGCCCGACTTGTCCCACATGTGAAAGAGCGTCTTGCGATCGGCCCGATGCGGACCGCCGGTGATGTTGAGTCTGGTGCGATTACCAACTTGAATCACATAGCCCTTGGATTTCCACTTAGTCAAGTTACGATCTATCTTGAAGCCGTTGAGGTTGAGCTCGACCACTTTGTCGGCCGGCAGATCGAGGCCCTCAGATGCGATGACGTCATCGTTGAGCGTGATCCACAGATGGCTGCCTACGCCTTTGTCCTTGATTCTCTTGTTGAGGTCAGAGACCTTATCGAAGCGATCGCTCGTGACGTCTGCGTTGTTTGCGCTAGAAGAGTACGACACCTCTATTGACTCGGCATATGCGAACATGGGCACTACAAGTAGTGCCGTCATAAACACGAGGAAGATGGCAACGCCTCCCACCCTTGACATCGGCCCTCGTATAGTCGGCTTTGATTCCAAATCGCAAGTGACCATATCATCCTCCTCGTAACTCATGGCGACAGCAAGAACCAAGTGTGATTAACAACATATCACGGTCGAGGGATTAGGAGCGAATGAAGGTTTCGTTTTTTCCAGACGGTCTTGAGGAAATGACTGAGCAGCCGCAGGGAACAGCTGCGCCGATGCGGCGATCTGACTGCAATCATATGTGACCAGAGGAACTTGGTCCGCTCGTGAGAGATGACGCAAAACCCATCGGCGTGTTTGGCGTATCGTGACGGTGTGGGCAGCGACACTCAACTGGCGCACAGGAGAACTCGTCTTCGTTAATGCGGGTCACAATCTCCCGCTGTCACGCCACAATGGTTACTGGAGTTGGACGAGTCTTCGGGGCGATTTTGTGATGGGCGGGTTCGAAGGGATGAGCTACCGTTCGCAAACCATCATGCTCGAGCCGGGTGACGAGCTGCTGCTGTACACCGACGGGGTGAATGAGGCGCTTAACAAGGAGAACGAGTGGTACGGCAACGACCGTCTGGAGAGCTTCCTCGCCGAGCATCCCGACCTGCACCCCGAAGAGCTAGCGCACGCCCTGCGCGCGGACGTTGCACGGTGGGCGCAGGGAGCAGAGCAATCCGATGACGTAACCATTCTCGCAATGGAGTATCGAGGCAATTGATGCCGGAACGATCGTTGCCCGCATGAGCACGAACCTGATGCTTGGCTTGAGCCGCCTTGCACTACTAGACGAGCAGGGTGCCTTCTGTCGCCCCAAAATGCTTGCCTGAAGGAAATGGGGGTTGAAGCCTTTTTTGTAGTGTTACACTCGTATGCGGCGTCGTGTCGCCGAACGATTCATCGAAAGCGATTCATTGGACATCTTCGATGAGCAGTCGAGGAGAGGAAGGTGCTTTTCCATGCGAGACAAGAGCTCACGTTCAAATGCCGCGATGGCTGCCGTCATGGCGGTCTTGCTTTCTGCCGGCATCGGACCGATGCGCCCGGCGCAAGCCGTCCAGGCGTGGTCTGCTGAGGACTCGTCATATGGGAGCGTGGATGCGTACGGAGACTCCACGTACGCGGATGACTACGGTTATGGTACCGACTCCTCGTATGGTGCGGACTCGACCTATGGGCAGGATTCGACCTATACGGATGACTCGACGTACGGTAGCGACTCAACGTATGGTGACGTTTCAACGGGCTCCAGCACGACCGGCACGACCTCCGGCACAAGCTCAAGCACGACCTCGGGCACGACCGGCACGACCTCCGGCACAAGCTCAAGCACGACCGAAACAAGCTATGGCGATGATTCCCTGACGACCGACGAAGCGTATGACGAATATGGCGTTGACGAGACCGAAGGCGATGGCACCACGACGGAGGAGCCAGTTCCCATCTACGATGTGGACGGCCTGCTCTCCCTCGCCGGCAATCCCTCGGGATCATTCAAGCTGATGGCCGATGTCGATCTCGCGGGACGAACATGGCAACCCATCGACTTCCGCGGCACGCTCGACGGCAATGGCCACGCCATCCTAAACGCCACCGTCACGGAAGTGAGCGCCGCGCGACGCGACACCTATGACGGCAATCTCGAGTCGTACGAGTCGGTCTTCTCGGGCTTCTTCGGCGCATTGGAGAATGCCACGGTGCGCAACGTCAAGTTCTTGGGACTCGACGTGAGCGCAAAGACGGACACCCCGACCTTCGTGGGAGGTGTATGCGGATACATGGATGACTCGACCATCGTGGACTGCACCGTCGTGGGCCAGGTGGCCTTGACGACCACGGGGAAGTGCATCGGCGTGGGCGGCGCCGTCGGCTTTGGTCGCGGAACCATTGAGAACAACACGATAGACGTCACGCTCATCTGCACTGACCTCGACAAGGTGAACAAGGACGAGCAATTCATGGGCGGAGCCTACGCAAATGGCTATGCCGACCTCAAGGGCAACAAGATTACGATTCATGGGTATGACTCCGATCATGGCTACGTCCACGATGGCGGCATGGCGGGCATGTACATCCTGTATCCCTCGGACAACGGGTATGCCGGCACGATCACCGACAACCATGTCGAGGGCAGCATCACCTTCTTTGAGGACAACGCCGACCGCCGAGCGTATTGCGACGCGGAAATCGGCGAGAACATGAGTCCTGGCAACATCACGCGGAGCGGGAATACCAGCAACTTCACCCCAGACGAACGGTTCGAGTACGGCATCGACCTCGTTCCGCATGAGTGCGAGAGCCCCGAGTGGACTGATGATGTACACGAGGGAAGCTGCACCGAGCATGGATACACACAGAAGACCTGCGCGAAGTGCGGGTACAGCTATCGGACAGCATGGATGCCCATAAAGCATGAAGTGAAGGAGTGGAAGGAGACCGCAGAGCCGAACGTCTCGGCGGGAGCTTCTGCCAGCACGGTGACCAGCTCCACAGTTGTTGGCACTAGCGAGGCAGGATCCACCAAGGTGGACTCGACCGCAGCAGGCACTACGGACACAAGCGCCGGCGATGTGAGTTCAGCGGAGGCGACCAGCCCAACGGCACCCGTAACGGACGGGTACGTGATTCGCGAGGGAACCTGCACGCTCTGTGGCGCAACGGCGTATGAGCGCGTCGCAGCCGATGTCATTGCGGCCGAAGAGGCGGCGACGGCCGAGGCGGAGGCAGAGGCGACCAAGACCACGGCCGCCACGGTGGGCGTTTCGAGGAAGATGGCGGCGGTCGTCCTGGGAATCGCCTTGCTCTTCGTCGCGCTTGCCGGAGGTCTCCTCGCTTGGGCGCGCAGGCGTAGGTAGTCAAACGGTCACGATGGCCCATGAGGTCGATTCCTCATGGGCCATCGCCCGGCAGCATTCGGAAGGGGACCTGTACGAACATAGAATTATGGGTATTTGTTGATGCCTGACAAGTTTTTGGTAAAGTAGCACTGTAAACGTAGTTTTGTCGAGGAAGTGGGGTGGAACGTCTCGCCCCGCTTCCTTTCTGTGTACATCGTGGAGAGGAGCAAGATGCGCGGATTGAGCCCAGAGGAGATGCGCGAGGAGCTACTTGAGGCCTTGGAGGCAGTCGCACCCGCGCATGACGTCGACATCGTGGACGTTGAGGTGGTCGGTTCCGCAAAGGCCCGCACCATTCGTGTGCGAATCGACCATGCGGACGAGGACGCCGAACCCATAACGCTGAACGAGGTGAGCGCGCAGTCGGGTTGGGTATCTGACCTCATTGACGAGCTCGATCCCATCGAGGGGTCGTTCATGCTCGAGGTCTCTTCTCCGGGGCTCTCCCGTCCCCTGCGGCGACCGCATGATTTCGAGCGGTTTGCGGGCGAGCAGGTTGCCCTCAAGCTCAAGGCTGCCGAGGGTAGGCGGCGCTACACCGGCACGCTCAAGGGGTATGAGCAAGGAAACGTGCTCATATCGTGCGACGAGGGAGACGTCGCCATTCCCTTTGACGACATCCGTTCTTGTTCGATAAAGCCCACGTTTGACGACGGAGCCCGCAAGGCTGCCAAGGGTCGTCCGTCGGCGGGTAAGCGATAGGAGGACAACATGGCATCGCAGATGATGGATGCGCTCATGGCGCTTTGCCAGGAGAGGCACATCGACGAGCTGTATCTGCTCGATCGACTAGAGCAGTCGCTCGCAAAGAGCTATGCGGATGTGCTGCACCTGCAGCATGGCGCAAAGGTGACCATTGACCGGGCGACCGGGAAGGTCTACGTCTACAAGCTGGTACCTGTCGGCGAGCCCGACGAGGAGACCGGCGAGTACGCCGAGTACCGCGAGGTGGATGTCACGCCAAAGAACACCAGCAGGATTGCCGCGCAACAGGCCAAGATAGAGATCAAGGCAATCGTGCGCAACGCCGCGAGACAGCAGATTTACGAGGAGTTCTCGGACCGCGTGGGCGACATCATCACCGGTACGGTCCTGCAGTCCACCCCGGACTTCGAGATCGTGAAGATTCGCGAGGGCGTGGAGGCCGAACTGCCTCACTTCGACCAGCGTCGCTTCCCCGAGGAGCGCAACGAGCGTCCCGCAGGAGAGCGTTACTCACACAACCAGCGGCTCAAGGCACTCATCATCGACGTGCGTGACCCCAACAGCACGCAGCAGCCGGTGCGCGGCGAGCGTCAGCGCCCGCCCATCGTCATCAGCCGCACGCACCCGGCGCTCATCAGCCGCCTCTTCGAGCTTGAGGTGCCCGAGGTCTACGACCGTGTGGTCGAGGTGCGCTCCGTCGCACGCGAACCGGGCGTGCGTTCGAAGGTCGCCGTCTCGTCAAATGACGACAAGCTCGATCCGGTGGGCGCCTGCGTCGGTCCCAAGGGAAGTCGCGTGCGCACCGTCGTCTCGGAGCTACGCGGCGAGCGCGTTGACGTGGTGCTCTGGAGTGACGATCCGGCACGTTGCGTCGCAAACGCCCTCTCTCCCGCAAAGGTCTCGAGGGTCATCGTCGATGCCGAGAACAAGTACGCAACGGTGATTGTGCCCGATGACCAGCTCTCGCTCGCCATTGGCAAGGAGGGCCAGAACGCGCGTCTTGCCGCGCGTCTGACGGGCTATCACATCGACATAAAGAACGAGTCCCTTGCGCGTGACATCCTCCGCGACATCCCCAGCATCGTGAGCGACGAGGTCGACGAAGTGGAGACAGATGGTCGCTGCGAGTACCTATTCCCCGATGGACGACGCTGCCGCAACAGCGCTCGGCCGGGGTCACGCTTCTGCGGGGTGCACGAGCGCCTCGACGCATTGGCCGGCGAAGACGTACGAGTCTCCGACGACCCTGACTCCTTGATTTAGCCGCCCGGCGCATAGCCAGTATCAGGAAGGTTCGGTTCCCTATGGCAAAGACTCGCGTGCATGACCTGGCCAAGGAATACGGCATGACCAGCAAGGAGATGCTGGGGCATCTCCGCGATATGAAGATTCCCGCAAAGTCCGCCTCCTCGACACTCGAGGCGGCATACGTATCCATCATCAAGAAGCGTCTCGAGCCCATCCTGGAGGCTCGTGCGGCCGAAATCGAGGCACAGAAGCGCGCCGAGGCCGAGGCAAAGGCAAAGGCCGAGGAAGAGGCCCGGGCCAAGGCGGAGGCCGAGCGGCTCGCCGCCGAGGAGCGCCGTCGCCGCGAGCGCGAGGAGGAGGAAGCCCGTCGCGCAGCGGCGGAGGAAGCCCGCAAGAAGGCCGAGGCAGAGCGTCTCGAGGCCGAACGCAAGGCTGCGGAGGAGGCAGAGCGCAATCGCGTGCGCGACAACGCCCCCAAGTCCATGCCCGCGTTCACGAGTCTGCTCGAGCAGATCGCCCAACAGGACGAGATCATGCGCAAGCAGCAGGAGGAGCGCGAGAAGCAACGCAAGGAGCAACAGGAGGAGGCGCGTGCAGCAAAGGCCCAGCAGGGTCGCAAGCAGCGCAATGACCGCAGCGATCGCGGCGAGCGCGAAGCCTCGCCGACGCGCAACACGCGCCCACAGAGTGCGCAACCACGCGTGAGCCCGGCCGAGATGGCTGCGGCGCAGCCCGAGCCTGAAGTGGGCACGGGCCGCGGACGCAACCGTCGTGGTCGCGGGCGCAACGAGGTCGAGGATCGCTACAGCCGCATGGCGCGCGAGGCGGAGGAGTACAACCGCGAACGCGTGTTGGCAGATGCACGTGCCGCCGTGCGCGAGGCGAACCGTGAGTCGACCGGCCGCAGGCGCAAGCGCAAGGAGCGTCGTCAGCAGCAGGCTGAGGCGGCGGCCGAGCAGCAGCGCATCGAGCGGGCCATCGCCAACGACCAGGACCTTTCTCAGCTCGACACCGTAAAGGTCCCGCAAGGTTCGACGGTGGCGGACCTCGCGGAGCTCCTCGGGATCGCTCCGACCGAGATCATCAAGCGCATGTTCCTTCTTGGCGAGGCGCTCACCGTCACGCAGAGCATGAGCGATGACCAGATCGAGCTCGTGGCCGACGACCTTGGGCGAGACGTCAAGGTCATGACGAAGGAGGAGGAGAACTCCTTCACGTTCTACGACGACGAGGCGGACCTGAAGCCGCGCCCGCCTGTGGTCACGGTGATGGGTCACGTCGACCACGGCAAGACGAGCCTGCTCGATGCCATCCGCAACACGGGCGTCGCGGCAGGGGAGGCCGGCGGCATCACGCAGGCGATCGGCGCTTCTCAGGTGGAGATAGACGGTCGCATCATCACGTTCATCGACACGCCCGGTCACGAGACGTTCACCGCAATGCGCGCCCGTGGCGCGAAGGTCACCGACATCGTCATCCTGATCGTCGCGGCAGACGACGGCGTGATGCCCCAAACGGTCGAGTCGATCAATCACGCGAAGGCGGCTGACGTACCCATCATCGTTGCCGTCAACAAGATCGACAAGCCCGGCGCGGACCCGACGCGTGTGCGCCAGGAGCTCACCGAGTACGGCATCATTCCCGAGGAGTGGGGCGGCGACAACATGTTCGTCGACATCTCGGCCAAGAAGAAGATTGGCATCGACGAGTTGCTCGAGTCCGTCCTGCTCGAGGCCGACGTCCTCGAACTCAAGGCCAACCCGGACACCTTCGCCTCGGGCAACGTGCTGGAAGCCAAGCTCGATCGTGGCCGCGGCTCGGTCGCGACGGTCCTCGTCACACGCGGTACGCTGCATGTGGGCGACGCCCTCGTGGCAGGCATGGCCTTCGGCAAGGTCCGCGCCATGGTCGACCCGAAGGGCCGCACGGTAAGGAGTGCCACGCCAAGCTACCCGGTCGAGATTCTTGGGCTCTCTAGCGTTCCCATGGCAGGCGACGAGTTCCGCGTCTTCCAGGACGATCGTGACGCTCGCAGCCTCGCGGACGAGCGTGCGCTCAAGGCACGCATCGAGGAGCAGAACAAGGTCAAGCACGTCACCCTCGAGAACCTCTTCGCCACAATGGAGGATGCCGAGGTCAAAGAGCTCAACCTCATCATCAAGGCCGACGTCATGGGTTCCATCGAGGCGCTCGAGGACTCGCTGGCAAAGATGGACCAGAGCGAGGTACGCATCAACGTGATTCACTCTGCGGTCGGTGCCATCAGCGAGACCGACGTCGTGCTCGCAGACGCCTCCAACGCCATCATCATCGGCTTCGGAGTGCGCCCTGACGCCAAGGCACGCACGGCAGCGGAGCGCGACGGCGTAGAGATTCGTACCTACAGCGTCATCTACAAGGCGATGGAGGATATCGATGCGGCACGCATCGGCATGCTTAAGCCGACGGAAATCGAGGTGCAGACCGCGACGGTAGAGGTGCGCGACACCTTCAAGGTGCCCAAGGTGGGCATCGCGGCGGGCTGCATGGTCCAAGAGGGCGAGATCGCCCACGACAACCTCGTACGCCTGGTGCGCGACGGCATCGTCGTGTACGAGGGCAAGGTCGCCTCGCTTCGTCGCTACAAGGACGATGTCAAGAGCGTCAAGGCGGGCTTCGAGTGCGGTATTGGCCTCGAGAACTTCCAAGACATTCACCCAGGGGACACGATCGAGGCGTATCGCATCGAGGAGGTCGCGCGTACCGAGTAGGAGGGACGCATGAAGCAGAACGCAAACTCCAGGAGGCTCGCCGAGGCCGCTCGCGAGAAGCTTGGCTACATATTGCTCTTTGAGGTGTCCGACCCTGCGCTCGAGCTCGTTACGATTACGGGCTGCGAGGTGAGCATCGACAAGTCACAGCTGCGGGTATATGTGAGCTGTGAGCAACGCAGGTATGAGGCAGTGAGCAAGGCGCTAGCGCGTGCGAAGGGACGCATTCGCTCGCTGCTGGGACACGCGCTTGGCTGGCGTGTCACTCCGGACATCACCTTCATCATCGACACGACCACCGATGAGGCAGAGCGCATCTCCCGCGCACTGGAAGACGTGCCACCTACCTTGTCGGTCGAGAAGGACGAGTTCGGATATCCCATAGAGACGGCTGATGAGGCGGAGGATGACCTTGTCGAAGGGGAGGATGATGCTTCCAAATAGCGCAGTGATCGGGCCGCAGGACGCGGACGAGCTCAAGGCGCAGCTGGAGGGGTTCGCGCAGATTGCGGCGCTCATCGAGCAAGCGGGGCGCATCGCGCTCTGTGCGCACACCTCGCCGGACGGGGATGCGCTCGGGTCGGAGCTCGCCATGGCACAGATCATTGGCGAGCGATGGCCCGAGAAGGATGTTGTGTGTCTTCTCGCAGATGACGCGCCGGTGCCGCGCATATACAAGTTCTTGGATGGCTCCGACAAGATGGTTCCCGCGTCGTCATATGAGGGCGATCCCGACCTCTTCATGGCGCTCGATCTTTCCGTCTACCATCGGCTTAGCAATGGCGAGAGCGTCTTGCGACGCTCCAAGCACGTCGCGGTCATGGACCACCACCCGTTCGGGAATATCGTTGCCGATGCATCGGTCGTTCGTCCCGCAGCCGCTGCCGTCGGCGTCATCGTCGCAGAGTTCGCACAGTACGTGGGCATCGTAATGACCCCCGTCATTGCGCAGAGCATTCTGTGCGCGATCATGACGGACACCGGCCGCTTCCAGTACCAGAACTCAGACGGCGAGTCGTTCAAGGTGGCATCGCTTCTGGTGGACTGCGGGGCATCCCCCTCAGAAGTTTCTCTCAACGTCTACCAGAGCTTCAGGCTGCAGTTCCTGCACTTGAAGTCACTCGTAATGGGCCGAATATGCACATTTGAGCAAGGTCGAATCTCCTACAGCTACGCGACGCAGAACGACTTGGCGCGCACGGGTGCCGACCTCGACGAGAGCGACGGCCTCATCGACGTGGTGCGCAGCGTGGAGGGATCGGAGGTGGCGCTCTTCCTCAAGGCCGTGCCCGGCGGCAAGGTGCGCGGCAATCTGCGATCGAAGGGACACTATGACGTCTCTACGGTCGCACGGCTCATGGGCGGCGGCGGACACCGCGCCGCCGCAGGCTTTACGTATGTGGGCAGCATTGACGAGGCACTCTCGTCGGTGCTTCCCGCGCTTCGTGCGCTCGTCAACGACGAGGACGTCGAGAACGCACTCGAATGCAGGAGCTTGCGTTGAGGCGCGGCTCGAGCGGGCTCAACCTGCTGCTTGGCATCAACAAGCCCGTTGGGATGACGAGCCATGACGTGGTGGACATCGTGCGCCGTGCACTGGGAGAGCGGCGCGTGGGCCATGCCGGAACGCTTGATCCCGCTGCGGAAGGCGTCATGGTCATTGGCGTCGGGCAGGGCACACGCCTGATGGGGCTGCTTACCGCCGACAGCAAGTCTTACCTCGCCACGGTTCGCTTTGGCTACGAGACGAACACTGACGACGGCGAGGGAGAGGTGACGAAGACCTCTCCGTTGACGGAGAACCTCAGTGACGCCAACTATGCACGGAACATGTTGCAAGGTCTCTTGGGAGAGCAAGAGCAGGTTCCTCCGGCGTACTCTGCGATATCGGTGGGGGGGAAGCGCGCGTACGCGCGGGCGCGCTCAGGTGAGGAGGTCGTACTCGAACCGCGACGCGTGCAAGTGCTGGAGGCGCAATTGATCTCAATCGACTCCGGGACACTCGAAGCACCTGCGGAAGGCGCAAGGAACGAAGTCGCCACGCTGGACTGGCAGTGTGCCTTCACGGTTTCCAAGGGTACCTACATACGCGCCATCGCCCGCGACATGGGGCGAGCGGCCGGAGGTGCCGCGCACCTTGCAAGGCTTTGTCGCACCGTATCTGGAACGGTGACGCTTGCGCAGTGCGTTTCGCTCGAGCGGGTGAGGGAGCTGGGCGCGAAGGGCGTAGGCGGCATTGCGCTCGATCCCGCGCGCAGTCTGGGGCTGCCGGTCCGCCGATTAGGGGATTCTGAGCTCTCCGACGTGACGTGCGGCCGCATGCTTGACGCGGGGGGTGTGCGTCGTGGGAAGCGCGTCGCCCTTGTGCACGACTCGCGGCTTCTGGGCGTTTGGGAGTCAACGGGCACGCGACTCATGGCAAAGGCCAACTTCCCGCAAGGCATAGAGGGGGTTCGAGCATAGTGACAAGCTCGCTGCGTTGGACGCCCTTTGACGCGGGCGGTCTTCGCTGGCAAGTGGTGCCCTTTGGCCGCATGGCGACCGGTGGGACTCTGACTCTACTGCCGGGCACTTCCGTCGTGGTGGCAATCGGTGCCTTTGACGGACTGCATGCAGGCCATCGCGCGCTGTTGTCTGCCGCGGCAGACGATGCCTCACGACGAGGCGTGCCGTGCGTGGCGGTGACGTTCGACCCTGACCCCGCAGCACTTCTGGCAAGTTCGGATGGGTGCGCCGGCATGCGCCTGCTGCGATGTGACGACCGTGCGGCGGCGCTTTTGGATGCGGGCGCGGATGTGGTGCTCTCCCTGCGCTTCGATGAGGGACTTGCGCTCAGGACGCCCGTGGACTTCGTTGGGGAGGTCCTATGCTCCTCGCTTGCTCCTGTGGCGGTGCATGTGGGCGAGAACTTTCGCTTCGGACGCAACGGAGCGGGAGATGCAGAAGTCCTTGCGGACCTTGGCAGGACGATGGGGTTTTCCGTCGTGCCGCACGCCTTGGTGCGCAAGTCCGGACTGCCCGTGAGCTCCACGCGCATACGCACGCTGCTTGCGGCCGGCCACCTCGACGAGGCGACGCTCCTCCTAGGGCGGTATCACTACGTGCGCGGCATGGTGGAGCATGGCAGGGGAGAGGCCACGGCCTTCGGCTTCCCCACGGCCAACATTCGATGCGACGCACAGGATTGCATGGTCAAAGAGGGGGTGTACGGCTGTTACATCACCTGCGGCGACCGTGCGTGGCCAGCCGCCGCAAACGTAGGTGCCCCGCCAACATTCGGCGGGGATGGCAGGGCGTTCCTAGAGGCTAACCTCCTGGGTTTCTCTGGCGACCTCTATGGCCAAGAAGTGAGCGTCTCGTTTATTCGGTGGCTTAGGGCCTCGCGGAAGTTCGACTCGCTGGAGGAGCTCGAGCGCGTGGTGCTGGGCAACATCGCATGGGTATCCGAGCATTTGGGCAGCTCCGAAATACCAATATCCACCTATAATTGCGGGTGGGCAGGTGCGCAACGATGAGTTAGGTCAACATGGGCGAGGAGGCGACGCGTGATAAGCGAAGAAGACATGGAACGCGTTCGTCAGGCGACCGACATCGTGCAACTCGTCAGCGAGACGGTGCAACTGCGTCAACGCGGGTCGGACGACTGGTGGGGCTGCTGCCCCTTCCATCACGAGAAGTCCCCCTCCTTCCACATCAACTCCTCGACAGGTCTTTGGAAGTGCTTCGGCTGCGGCGAGGGCGGAAACCTCTTTGGCTACATCATGCGCCGGGAGGGTCTTGAGTTCCCTGACGCCGTGCGCTTCCTTGCGGATCGCGCGGGCATCGAGCTTGTGGAGGAGCGGGGCGCCCGACGCGGGCCCAAACGAAATAGGCTCATCGAGTGCCTTACGGAAGCCTCATCGTACTACATGACCATGCTGCTGCGCGGCAGGGGAGACGGCCCGGACGCAGGACGTCGCTACCTCTCAGGACGGGGCTTCGGTTCTGCGGTTTGCAGACGCTGGGGCCTGGGCTATGCGCCGGGACGGGGTTCGTTGGTCGCCCACCTCACGAGGAAGGGCTATACCGCAGAGGAGCTCCTTGCGGCCGATCTCGCGGTCAGGCGGGGCACAGGCCTGCAGGACCGCTTCTTTGCCCGTGTGATGTTTCCCATATGCGACGAACAGGGACGCGTGATCGCCTTTGGCGGGCGCGTGATCGATGACGGCAAGCCCAAGTACCTCAACACCAAGGAGACGCCCGTTTTCCACAAGGGCAAGCACCTCTTTGCCTTTCACCGAGCGAAGGAGACCATAGCCGCACGTGGCGTCGCCATCGTTTGCGAGGGGTACACGGACGTGATGGCCATGCATGAGGCGGGCTTCACCAACGCAGTCGCCGCGCTCGGCACCTCGTTCTCGATAGATCACGTGCGGACGCTCGCTCGATTCGCCCGGCGCATCATTTGCATGTTTGATGGCGATGCGGCTGGCCAGCGCGCAGCGGAGCGCGCAATTCAGTTCATAGACAAGTCCGAGGCCGATCTGCGCTGCGTGGTCCTTCCTGGCGGGCTGGATCCGGCCGAGTTCCTCGAGGCACAAGGCGCAGCCGCTTTGCAGCCCATACTCGATGACGCGGTGCCGCTCATGTCGTTCGTCATGGGAAAGAAGCTCGAGGGCATCAGCCCCGCTTCGCCCGCCGGGGTGCGCGCGAGGGCGTTGAATGAGGTCGCGACGACGCTGGCGCCCCTCAAGGACTCCTACGTTCTCGATGGCTATGCGATGGAGGTCGCGGAACGCCTGGGATTCTCGGTGGAGGACGTCAGGCGTGCCATCGTCTCGAAGCCCGTCGCGAATTCCGCCTCGTCTCCCGCGCAACCCGAGCAACACGCCTCGCCGGGCTATGCCGAGTATGACGACTACGTGCCGAGCGAGGCATACGAGGGCCATCCGTCCTACTACGACACGGCGTCGGCATTCGGCGCGCCCGCGCTCACGACGGACGAGCGCATGCAGTTGCAGGCAGAGAAGGAGCTGCTTGCGCTCATCGCCGTCATGCCGGACGATATGCGCGCCTACGATGGGCGCATCGCCACCTTCTCGTGGGCCGACAGTCGCGACGAGGCCATGGCTTGGGCCATGCTGGCCACACCGGTGGGCACGCATCCCGCAGACGTGGTGAGGGCTGCCGAAGCGGTGGTGCCCGATGCACCCTACATCCTGGCGTCAGGTCGAATTGCCACCGACTCCGAGCTGGACCAAGAGCGCAAGGTGGCGTTCCTGCTCGACACGGTGGAGCTGTACTCCACGAAGCAGCGCATCCGTGAGCTCAGGGCGCGGATGCGCGAGGGGTCGGAGAGCCCCGAGACGCTCTTTGCCGAGGCCACCGACCTCCAGAAGCATGCCTCGGACCTTCAAATGCGTCTTTCTGGGAATAACAATCGTTAGATTCGGGTATCATTTACAGGTCTGTGCGTTGAAAGGATGCCTGTGGCTACTAAGAAATCCAAAGACGGGGTCGTGCTTACGGAGGAACTCACCAAGGTCGTGAACGTTCTGGTGGGGAAGTCAAAGAGTTCGGGTGGCATGCTTACCGAGGACGACATCCAAATCGCTGTCAAAGAGATTGACGTGGACGGTGACGAACTGTCCGCTCTGTACGATGCAGTTCGCGAGCGCGGAATCGAGATAACCGCCGCGGGCGTGGCCGATGACGACATGTCGTCGCCTCTCGACGACTTCGTTGACGACGACTTCGTCGATGACGAGGACGACGAGGACGGGCTGCGCTCGGAGGCCGCGAACGAGGTGCGCGTAGTCAACGACGCCCTTCGCTCCGCCCCGCGGCCAAAGACCAAGAAGCGCTCGAGCCGCGTGCGCTCCCGCCGCCAGGACACCTCCACCGTCATGCTCACGGGCGACCCCGTGCGCATGTACCTCAAGGAGATCGGCAAGGTG
>CADBYM010000040.1 GCA_902798915.1 uncultured Coriobacteriaceae bacterium
CAGGGTGTACTCGACGCCGGTCTTGAGGCCCTCGATCAGGTGCGGGCCCTCCTCGCCCTCGACCTGGCCGGAGGTCCACTCGGTGACGACCCGCTCCTCGGTGGTGCCGTCGTCCTTCTCCACGGTCTCGATGATCTGGATGTGGGCGCCCTCGACCTCCTCGCCGCTCGCGATGTCGGTCTTGGACACGGACACCTCAGTGGGCGAATCGGTGACTTCAAGCACATTGCCCTGGCTCAGTTCCTCAGGCTTGCCAAAAATCAGTTCATATAGCCACGTCCAGATGCCGTCTTCCTCACGCACGACGCTTACGTTACCGCCTCGCTTAACCTCAATGCTGTATTCAGTTTCGTCGAGCAGGTAACCCGCAGGTGCCTTCTTCTCTTTGAGCTTCCACGTACCGGTCGTAGCAAAGGTTACGATCGCTTTGCCATCCGAGCCCGTCGTATGCTCACCAGATTCAGAACCCGCCTGCGTCTCTCCCGTCGGGGCGATCTCGTACACCGCACCGGAAAGGTCCTTGTTCTTGCCATCTGTCTTGTGAATCGTTAGGTTGACGGGCAGCTCACGTTCGCGCTTATTGATGGTATTGGTAAAGTCAAGGCCCGTTGCTTTGGCACCTTCCGCCAAGGGCGTGCTTGCACTGCCTTCGTCAACTTTAACCGAGGCAACGAGGTTGCCGCTGCCGTTGTCCGAAACCACAACCACTACGGTGTGTTCGGCCGTATCGTACTCGATGCCAGGAGCAGACCCATTCGTCTCCACTACCTTGTATGTATAGGTGCCTTCGGCGTCATACGTGAGGGATCCAAAGGCAATCGAGCCATCCGCCTCGTTGGTGACCTCTACCTCAGTATCTAATGCATTGTCGCTCGTACCCACGAGTTTGAAGCTAAACTGCCCCTTCGTCATCTCGCTCCCGGCCGGAAGTAGCGTCTTAGTGCCCGTAAAGCTCACCGACGTAGGCGTGACGTCATGCTGCGTCTTAGTATAGGTATTGGTAATCGGCAATACTGTCGCCGCGAACTCGTCTTGCGCATCTAGCGACGTACCATAACTGACGGCTGTATCGAGCCTCTCCTCCTGCTCGTTCTTCGTTACGCTAACTTTGGCATACACAACGGCGTTGCTGTACGTTATGCTGGCGTTCGTACCAGGCACTTCCTCGATGGCATAGATGTACGTACCCGGCTCGGTATACCTAATCGCCTCGAAGGTGGCGACTTCGCCGGCTTTAGCCTCTGCGTTTGAAGTGGGGAGGATTTCATTCTTTATCGCGTTGTCGTTATGACGGGAGACCTTGAACGCGTACTTAGTATTTGAATCGTAGCCCTCACTATCGCCATTTTGGTAGACAAGCTCCTTCCCTACCTTGAGCTGCGCCTCGCCGGTTAGCTGCTTGTTCTGGAAGCTGATGTCTCCCACCGACACGGTGTTCGCCGTCGCGATGCTTGGGTTAGCGTTATCGAGCTTGGTAGATGCCTTAAGATGACCGGCCCCATCATCCGTAACGTTAACGACAACGGTATGGCTTGTCGCATCTCCCAGAATGCCCGACGTCGCTGCGGTCGGATCCTCTGCAAATGTGTAGGTCCACGTTCCTGTCTTGTTGAAGGTTACCGAGCCATAACTTATGGCACCGTTGGCATCATTTGTCATGGGCGACGCAAATGCCTCCGAGGCACCCGCCGCGGGATTGCTTGCTCCACGCCTCACGTTAAAGGTAAACGCGCGCGCCGACATCGTGCCGCCGTCAAGGGTCTTTTGGCCTCTAAAGGTGACGGTAACAGGTTCTGCCGCAGTCGATTGCTTCTCATTTGTGAACGACGCGATGGAATTGCTGCTCACCGAACCAGTGTCGCCGGACTTCGTTACATCAAAGCCCTCGGAATCCTCCGAGCTTTCGGTTACGGTATACCCGACGTTCAGGGGCAGCGTATCTGCCGTAAGCGACTCACCGTTTGCCAGACTTACGCTAGCCTTTCCGTCATCGAAGGTAATGTCGCCATATGTGCCGTCTATAGACATCGTTATGGTATACGTCACGCCCGCAGGAAGGTCCTGAAGGAAGCGCGTGTCGCTATTGGTTGATACGTAGGACGCTTTTCCCTCGCTATCGAAGTTAACGGACCCGTACTTCTTCGCTTGCAGTGGAGGATTGCTCGCAATGTTATACGTGATATGGTCGGGCAGTCCAAGAACGTATGTCGTATAACCCTTCTGTGGCGCAACCTCAAAAGTACTGTCTGACACCACCAACGTGCTTGTTGTCGCAACAGAGTTATCGGATATGCTCCGCGCCTCCAATGTCGCGTTCCTGTTAATCTTTCCAAGCTCAATCTCAAATGCAAACTTCTTGGTCAGGTCCTCCTGCGACGAGCTCCTCACCGTCTTCTTTACCGTAAGTGCACCGGGCTCCGGACGAGCATTGATGAAACTTGCTGTCGTCGTCTGTCCAGACTCAATGGTGCCCTCCGCATCGGTTGCGGTGACCTTAAACTCTGATGCATCGTCAGCGCTCTCCACCACCGTATAGGTGTCGCCCGCCGGCAAGCCAGTAGCCGTAACGGTATCTCCGTCAGTAAGCCTGATGTGTCCCACACCGTCACTGAACGTTATTCCACCGAACTTGCCTTTTACGTTTGTGTCGGGCTCTCCGGCCTCGTTATAAACCGTTACAACAAAATTGAATTCTTTGTTCCTGTCGGAAGCCTTCGTCGAGCTTACCGTCTTCTCAATTGCAAGATTGCCGCTGTCGCCATTCACAAATCTCGCGGCAGCCGTCTCGCCTCCCGTAACAACCCCAATTGCGTTCTCTTTGATCTTGGCAAAATATCCTGCCGCCTTTTCTTCGGTAATCGTATAGGTCGATTGTGTTGTTGATCCGGTCGGTATCGACTGGATTGTGATTCTGTAGCCTGCTGGCACCTCTATGGTCGCCTTGCCATTCTTGAATTGCACCTTACCAGTAATAGCAGCTTCATCGCTGCCGTCGGCCTTTTGCGTCGTTACGTTAAACACGCCGTTCAGAGGCTTGAGGGTGCCATCTGTTGCACTCGGCGTCTTAACCGTTACCGTAAAGTTAAACACCGGTGTTGTGGAGGTAGACGCAGACGTATCGAGTTCCTTCTCTATGCTAATGCTGCCTACGTTCGATCGGTTTTGGAATGTCGCCCTACCAGTGACAACCTCCCCAGTAAGACCCGTGCCTTCCGGTGAGTCAGCCTGCTTGTTATACTGAGCCGGATTGAACTGAGTGAAGTATCTAACCGTTTCAACATAGTGTTCTTGTCCAGAGCTCGTGTACTTTACACCGGCATAGAACGTTTGGTCGTTTTGCTCATACATGCTTTGGTCTTGGTTTGCCTCGGTAATCCTAAAGACGTTCCAGCCTTCACGCAACGGCGTGGTCGCATCTATGTCGAGGTGCACGAGCGACCCATTGTTGGTCTTGGTTGCCTTTTCCTCGAACCTGTTTCCATTGCTCGTGTATCGATCGAACTTGAAGGTGAATATCTGGTCGGCGGTAGCATCGCTGCCATTGACTAATTTGTATGCATACAATTGAGCCGCATCGGCACCGGTTAGGTTGGCATACCCGTTATGCCATTCACCACTACCGGTAGTGTAGTATCCATCAGTAATAATCCAACCAGTTGTTGAACCCACGGTTATCGCATGCGAATTCTCGTTAGGAATAAGGAATATACCAGCAGGTGACCGTAACGTCACGTCAGTAGCGGAAGCCAGATTCCACACGAAATTCTTCGTAACGTAGGAATCGAGGAACACATTTTGCTCGGATCCGTGTGACGTATTCGGCTCCGAGGATCCCGTTATGGTCGTACCGTCTTCCTTAACCACCGTAACTTTGAACTTTGCAAGCGTAAGGGCCTCTGTACTCCTGAAGTTGAAGACGATGACTTGGTTCTCGCGCTTGGTTATATCAAGCTTTTCGGTTCCACCAATAATGCCGGGATCAATCTCGTCAGCATCAACATAAATGGTAGCCCCATCCTCATATCCCGTAGCATCGATGTAGGCTGTATCGTTTGCAAACGTTGGCTTTACATTCGCTTGATGTGCAGCAAGCTGCGCAGAAACCTCTTCCATGTGCGTGATGATTGGCTCAACGATGTTATTGGTGATATCTTCGGGGCTTCTTTCGATTACCCTTACATTGCTATTTGCTTGTCCCATGCGACTAGCAGAATCGGTATACAGCACAACGGTATTCCCGTTCGTGTTGCCTATGCGCACCTTGCCTTCGTCATTGATTTGATAGGTTGAACCCGTTGTCGTATCGCTAAACGTTACATAGTTCGCAATTGCAACAGTTCCAGGCTTACCCGAAAGATCCGGGTTGAATACGTTCACACCTTCGAAGTAGTTCACTGCACCATTCGACTGAACGTCGCTTCCATCAGGGCGGAACCTGTCGGCCACAATGCCATAGTTTACGCCAGGGCCAAGGATTGACTTGTAGTCAAAGTCACTCGTAGCCGTATCCCTCGTGAGATAAATGGTGTCGAGATAATCACGAGCCTTGTTTACCGCATCCTCAACCCGGATTCTCTCTCCATACGACACGGCATAACCCTTCAGGTAACTGCCCGTCTCTAGAGCGCTGTGTTTGGTGTGAGCAATAGCGGTATTAACGTTAATGCTCTCCGACGCCTTAATGAGTCGTACCTTGACCTCTTGCTCGTTGCCCGTGAACTTGTCTGTGGTAGACCCACCATTACTATTCATCCAGTTGTTGACGGGAAAATCAAGGTAATAGAATCCATCTTGATCGCGCTGTAACGAGTTGGCAGTTACCGCAAACTCTGTAAGGTAATAGGAATCAACCGTCGTTTGGTGCGTTACCTCTATCCACAGATAGTAGTGTTCGCTCGCGGCTATATCTATTCCTTCGGGATCGAAGTGGATGCGCACGCCATAAGCCGTATCACAGCGACGCATGGAAATCGTGCTCGACGTCCCACTTTGCGTGTTGCCCATAAAGATGAAGCCATTTACCGTATCGTCCGCAGAGAACGCATCCTTATCGGACCTCATGGGTTGCTCTTCGTTCGGCCGGACCTTAACCTTACCATATATAAGACGGACATCGCTTTTGTCTATGGTCATGGTATCTGGGTTGTAGGGAACCGTATCCGGCGTCGTGCCCTCGTACTTTTGAGTGGTATCTGACTCCGAGGTCAATTCGATGAATCCCTTTACGTTGACCGTCGCAGAAGCCGTACCATCAAGGCTTATTGGCTTTACGGCATAATACGTTTTGCCGTCGTTTCCAGTCGCTCTTACCCTGATTGCGTACGGTCCAGAAACGCCTGCGTTATAGGGCGTTACTTTATCGAAGTCGTACAGGTCAACCGTTACCTTATAGCTCGGCTTTTCTTTGAGAATCACCGTCGCTTGATTCTCCCCATAATCAACGCAATCAAGTATATAGCTTCCGACTTCATCCCCCTCGGCATAGGTCGTGTAGCCTTGCTGTGACGGGGTTTGATAGTTTGCGAAATCTTCACTGGGATTATTCCTGCTCACAACAGAGACTGTAGTGGACTTATCGGGGTCGTACTGCACCGGATTTCCATACAGATTGCTATTTTGCTTGAATACTTGAGCCTCAATCGTTTGAGACGACTTGCCACCACCGTCAATCTTGTTATCGAAGAGGTTGAAGCAGCCGTCTTGCTCAATCAACACGTAGTAATTGCCAATTCCATCCGCAGCGGTGGGGGCACCCGTCGAATCTACGAACCTCACCGTAACGATGTACCTGTCGTTGGCCACTTGCTGTGCATCTTCCGGCACCGTAAAGGCAATTGCAGAGAAGTTATCCAAGGTAAAGGTACTGCGTTCCGTGGCACCCAGTTTGGTTGAGGCATCACTTTGCTCGTCAACAATGATCTCGTCCGCGCTGATGTTCGTGGCTTCTGCAGTGGTATCCGTCGCTCTTTTCGCCTTGTCCGAGAGGGGCAGATGCGTCACTTCAACATCAGACGCCTTTTCGGCACCAAGTTGCTCTGTAAGCTGGTCCCGCTTGAACTCGAAAGCGAGTTTTACGGAACCTTCTGCGGGCTGGACCTCCACGATCTTGCCATCTCTATCTGTTGAAAGAAACGCCACGTCGTACAGGAGGGTGTTTTTGTCGCTATACTTACCCTTGTTGTCGGCACTGTTATTCAAAGCCTCCAAGTAGGCATCGTAGTCATAGCCGGTTCCCGCCTTTGTAATAGGCGTTACCTCAAAGCGGACATCTTTGGGAAGCGACGCAGGGTTGTCCAGCTTAGCCACTACCTTAATGGAAGAGTCTTCAAAGACGAACTCATTCTTTGCGTTGCGGTCTTCCTTCTTAGCTGCTTCAGCGCTCGCGTTGTTCTGATCATACGTCACGGTAACCATGCACTTCGCGCCGCTGAAAAACTCGATGGCGAGGGTCTCGTCCGAGGTAAAGGGCTTGAGGCTCGTGAGCAGCCAATCATCGCCCTTCTTCTCGACCTTCACGAAATCTGTATCGGTAAAGGTCACATCCTTGACGTTTGCGACATCTTCCTTGATGCCCAGAGTCTCGAGCAGCTTACTCAGGAGGATGTTCGTCTCGCCGACAATGCTGTACGTTAAAGCATTGGAAGCAGAGCCGATATTGCAGCTGAAGGCATAGGCCGAGAGCCTGTCGGTCGTAATCTCGACCTGTCCTAAGCCCGCGGCGATTCCAGCGACGCTCTTCTCGACCTCAATCTTGCCATCCGACACGAGAAGGCGCGTAACCGTAACGTCGTCAGCTTTCTTTGCGCCAAGCTCGTCCAAGAGTTGCTGCTGCTTGAACTCGAAGCTCACCGTAACTGTGCCCTCAGCTGGCTCAACCTCGATGACGTTACCCTCTGCGTCCGCAGCGACAAACGATACGTCGTAGAGGAGCGTGTTCTTCTCGTTGTAGGGATCTTCTTTCTTAACGGAATCGTTGAGGGCGCCTAGGTACGCATCGTAGTCGTAACCGTTAGTGGCGGGCGTCACGGGCTTGACGACAAGCACAGTTCCGTCAGGAAGTGCTGAAGGATTCGCGAGCGTGGCGGTCACCTTAATGCTCGCGTCCTCATAGGTGAGCGTGCCTTCGGCGTTACGCGCATCGGCAGGCTCCTGGTCCCCTGCAGGCGCCTGAGCCTCCGGGTCTGGAGTGCTGGCCGGAGCCTCCTCCTCGGGCACCTGCTGATCTGCGGGTGCCTGAGCCTCCGGGTCTGGAGTGCTGGCCGGAGCCTCCTCCTCGGGCACCTGCTCGGACCCGGCACCCTGCTCATCGCCCGCAGGAGGATCCTCGCTCGATGGCTCGGGGCTGTCCTGCTCCGGCTGTTCCTGCGGTTGCTCAGGTGAGCCGGTCGATTCCTCTTCCGGAACCGACTCGTTGGCCCGTTGCTGCAGCTGCTCGGAAGTCACCTGCTCATCCGGCATCTCCCAGCCGTCACTTTGGCCGCTCACCTCCCTCGCGGCCTCCGCCAACGCGTTCGTCGGCACACCGCTTACCGCCATCGCCACGCTGAGTATCGCGGCAAGTACGGCCCGTACGGTCCGCCTCTTCTTCGAACTTCGCATCTCAACCCCCTTCACTCACGCGAGTCGCTATACCGCTCGCACACTAAGCCAAATTGACTTTAAGGTTAAATTCTCTACTGTGCAAGCATTTTTCGTAAGAATTTGAGTAATTACTTTATTCGTCAATAACGCATTTGCCATAAAGTACAAATATGGATAATAGATTTGGATACCCAAAGCACGAGGTATTAGAACATATCTTCTATGTATGTGTAATGACATAACGAAGCGTACTCCTAACACAACCATTCAATCCACTGAAGGCCTTTAGTATCTTATAAGGTAAGGTTCTTTTCCCTGTAACCTTGCGTTTTACTGCTGAATGACGATGATTCATCCTTTCAAGCAATCCATCTTTTGCACTCTTGCATTCTACTCAATTCTCTTGTGTAAGTCTATTGACACTATACCAAATGTGGTGGATACTGTTACCGAGGGACCAATCGGAAGGAAGGAGCAGGAAGTGGGACACATCACACATTACGACCAATTGCGCGAGCGCGCCCTGCAGAATTACGGCATTGTTACCGCCACGATTGCGGATGACCTCGGGCTCCGCACAAACGAGGTGACGAGGTTCTACCAAGACGGACGCCTCCTGCGCATGGGATATGGGGTCTATCGACTCGCCGACTATGCGCCAACGCGCCTCTCGCATTATGCCGCCGCCATCGCGTTGGTCGGAGAAGGCTCGTTTCTGTGGGGCAAATCAGCACTCGCACTCTGCGACCTCATGCCCCACACTCCCGGCACCGTTTTTGTTGCAACCAAGCGTCGCGTTCGCAGAACCTTGCCCTCATGGGTGGAGGTGCATAAGGCACATCGCAGCGATGTTTGCGTTGAATTCGGACATATTCCGTGCCAACAGCCCGTCGATGCACTTGCCACAATCGCGGATTCGCTCACAACCGAGCAGCTAGAACACCTGACTCACGCCTGCATGGAGAGCGACATTCTCAGAGACGAACAACGCAAGCAAATCCTCGAACGCCTCGGTTACTCCCGCAACGAAGAATAGCCACTTTACCGAAATCTATACGAGGAGAGAACGCATGAGCAATGCCTTCGCCACGAGCACGTTAAGCACGGTGCCCGTCCACTCACCCAATCGTAACCACAAGGACACCATCTTCCGCGACCTCTTTGGCACCGAAGAGAACAAGTTAAACACGCTCAGCCTGTACAACGCTCTCAGTGGGAAGGACTACGACGATCCAGGCCTTCTTGAACTCACAACGCTCGACAACGTCATATACATGAGCGTCAAGAACGACATCTCTTTCCTCATCGACGATCAGATGATCCTGTGGGAACATCAGTCGACGCACAATCCAAACATGCCATTGCGTGGGCTTACGTACTTCGCCCATCTGTATACGGCTTGGGTTGAGCGCCAAGATCGCAGCATCTTTGGGCGGTCGCTCATCAAGCTGCCGACGCCACGCTACTTCGTGTTCTTCGTAGGAGAGGAAGAGCGGCCAGATAAGGAAACCATGCGCCTCTCTGACGCCTTCACCAGCGGGCCTGGCGACGTCGAGGTAACCATCACGGTCCTCAACGTGACCGCAGGCCACAACCCCAGGCTCATGGCCGCATGCCAAACGCTCGCGGATTATGCCTATCTTGTCAAGCTTATACGTAGCTATAATAGATACATGGAACTGCGGGATGCCATCGACGAGGCAGTCGATCACTGCATTAGTCATGGCGTACTCGCCGAGTATCTACGAGACAAGAAGGCAAAAGTGCGGGAAATGTTTTTGTCCGAATACGACGAGGCCACGACCTTGAGACGCCTTCGCGAGGAAGCCATACGCGAGGGCTACGACGATGGGCATAAGAAGGGCTACGACGAGGGACATGACAAGGGCTACGACGAGGGGTACGACAAGGGACGCCGTTCAATCCTCGAGCACCTGCGCGACAAGGTCAACGCTGGCTCGATGAGTGTCCAAGATGCGCTGGACTTTGGGTTTTCCGAGCAAGAACTGCACGACGAGGTCAACCAGTAGCAGCAAAGTACTCAGGCAACGCGGAACCTGGACCGCTTTACCACGATGGAACTGCGGGATGCCATCAGCAAGGCAGTCGATCATTGCATTGGTCATGGCGTGCTCGCCGAGTATCTAAGAGACAAGAAGGTAAAAGTGCGGGAAATGTTTTTGTCCACATACGACGAGGCCACAACCTTCAGACGCCTTCGCGAGGAAGCCATGCGCGAGGGCTACGACGAGGGGTACGACAAGGGACGCCGTTCAATCCTCGAGCACCTGCGCGACAGGGTTGCCGTCGGCACGATGAGCGTACAAGACGCGGTAGACTTTGGGTTTTCCGAGCAAGAACTGCACGACGAGGTCAACGCGTAGCAGCGAGTGCGCTCAGGCAACGCGAGGTCTGCTCCGCTTCACCACAAGACACGCAGCCAACGCCATTGCAGACACAGCGCACCCCACCACGAGGCCCCTTGGCACAAAGGAAAGCTCAACGTGGTTCAATCCGGTACACACCGGTATAATCATGAGCGCACCATCATACGCCTGCCCGACACTCACTGCCTGCCCGTTTACCGTTACTGACCAACCAGGTTCATTTGGCAGGCTCACCAGAAGATCGCCATCTTCGTCCGACTCATAGTCAAGCACAACATTCCCCGCCGTGCTCTGCACCACTTGGGCCTGACGCAGGGCAATCTCGCTCATAGCTCGCACATGCGCGTCCCAATCCAGCGCATAGAACAAACAACTGTCCTCGGCACGTAGCGCCGACTCCGAATTGCTGCCACCCATGCGCTCGAGCACTACACGAACAGTCTGCTCGTGCCCACGCGCATCAACGAGCTGCGTTATGGCATGTCTCCAGTGATAGTTGTCGTCTTGCGCTCGACCGGAAATCGTCAACACACAAGCATCATCCATCCGCGTGGTTCGGGCATACCCAATGTAACCCGCTGGAACCGTTACATCCCACACGCATCGGCCATTGCCCTCCTCAACGAGCACTGCAGTCAAAGGCGTGTACAGCTCCGCATCATGGCCAAGGACACGCGCAACGAATGTGTTCTGCTCTTCGAACGCATTGTCTTCACCGACATAGCCCGCATCAATCACGTCACGACTTGCCCCATAGGCAATCGGAAGTGCCTGCGAATTCTGATAGAAACGCGCTTGCGTCTTTCGCGTCCCTTCCGAACAAAGCTCGCATACGACATCGGCATCCACGGACATGAGACCAGCATCCACATATCCTGCCGGACACTCATCACTAGAGACATAACGGACCCCCAGCATGGAATCCATCACGGGGATTGCATCGGTATAGCTAACGGAGAACTCGTTCTCCCTGCTATAGCCCATACGCTCCAGGAACGCCACCGCACGGCCATTCTGGGAAGAGCAGTACGTGGAGAGGGCATTGTAGCCAAACGCCATGCCCTCGTTACGCGCAGCATAGCCAACCCGAGAATACGTCTTGTCGGCACGATACCAAGTCGAATCATACTGCTTGAGTTCCATGGCCTGGCGGCGCGACTGCTTGACTGCATCATCGACGGAGGATTGCGTCGGACCAACATACAGAGTCCCGACGCACGCGAGACACGACCACGCGAGCTCCCCACACACAAGCAGACAGAACAAGGCGCAACAAACACTCCCGACCAATGTTCCCCGACGCTTCAAGACAAACAACAGACATGCCACACCGCAAAGGACACACGCACCAGTAATCACCACGCCAGGCGCGTAGTCGTACGAGCACAGCACGTATACCATCGCCGTCCACAGGCATGCGCCACACCCACCTGCCACCAGCACCCACGGACGCGCCACCTTATCCTGAAGCGCACGGAACACCCATGCACCCGCCCACACAAGACAGAAGACAAACAGCCATGACATGCGATTGTAGAAGCCCATCGTCGGTCGAAAGCCGCTCCATGCGAGCTGCAATCCCGCATTCTGGGTTCCCATCATCAGGAACACAGCCGAGAGCACCGACGTCACCCGCACGCGCAGCGGCACGCTACGTACAAACGGCAGCGCAAACAGCAATACGAGCAGCAAAGTCCCGCCAAACAGCTGGGGACGCGCATCACGTTGCCAGCCAAAGATCACCGTTCCCGAAAGCACTTCCCTCCATGCGGCATCAACGGTCATGGGCGCTGTCGCCGGCGCATTCGTTCCGAGCATTTGCAACACCGTGGGTAAGAATGTAACGGCAGAGAGCGCCAGTCCCGTAGCCACGCATATCACCAGCAGTCCGAAGCATCTCAACACCAGGCGCGCCTCCACACCGTGCGCCGTTACAGCTATCGCTTCCATCGCAAAAAACAGGAACAGGAAGGCAAGCAGCATGTATGCCGTATACCAACACGTCACGACGGCACAAACAATCGTCACCACAAGCGGAACACATCGCCGGTCACGAATGAGCACATATACAGACCAAGCCATAAGCGGCAGCAAGATGAGCGCGTCAAGCCACTGCGGGTTTCTCATCTGCGTAATACTCCACGTCGAGCAAGTGAAGCACATGGCTAAGGCAAACGCTAACGTACGCCACAGCCCAAACCGGCGCCTGAGGTACCATGCCATCGTTGAACACATGCACCCCAACTTGAGTGCTGTCGCCACAAAGACAAAGAGCGTGATGCGGTCGCCGCCAAAAAACGGCAACAAGAGGTTCACGGGGCTTGCCAAGTAGTACGAGTATATGCCCCACGCATTGGTCCCCATTCCTGTGTTTGGGTCATACAATACCGACGCCTCGCCGTTCAACACGCGGATATACCACTCGTAGAAGTCGCGATACTGGTACAGCAGATCCTCCGAAAGGAACGTTTGTTGTCCAAAGGGATATACCCCCACACGCGCGCACACGACACATAGCATCACGATCGGTGCCACAAAGCACAGACAGCCGAATGCAACTCGCCTCAGCACACGCTTATTCACGAACGCATCTCCCTTGATTCGGCGTCACCCTCGCGACTGGGGATATCGCTCGTCTCCCGCACGATGTACGGCGGACGAGCCTTCGTCTCCAGATACGTCTTCCCTAAATACTGGCCCAGAATCCCCAATACCAGCAGATTGAGCCCACCCAAAAGCAGTATGACGCTCATCATGGACGGCCAGCCGGCAACCGGATCACCAAAGAGCAAGGCGCGTATGACTACCACCACCAAAAATATCAGTGCCACGAAGCTAAACACCGCACCAAGCACCGAGGCGAACGCCAATGGTGCCGTAGAAAACCCCACAATACCGTCGACCGAGTATCGAGCGAGGCTCCAGAAACTCCACTTAGTGCTACCCGCGACACGATTGACGTTCTCGTATTCAATCCAACAGGTCTCGAACCCTACCCAGCTGAAGATTCCCTTGCTAAAGCGGTTGTACTCCCCCAAGCTCAGCACGGCATCCACCATACGCCTCCGCATAAGGCGATAATCGCGTGCCCCATCCACGAACTCCGTCTCGGACAAGCGATTGATAATGCGATAGAACAGTCGGGCGAAGAACGAGCGCACCAGTGACTCCCCTGCACGCGTGATGCGCCGCGTCGCTACACAATCATACCGATCATTGTTTCTGAGGATTGAAAGCATCTTTGGAAGCAACGAGGGAGGGTCTTGCATGTCGGCATCCATAGTAGTTACGTAGTCTCCACGTGCCATACGCAGCCCAGCCAACATGCTCGCTTCCTTGCCAAAGTTGCGCGAGAACGAGGTCCACCGCACGTCGAAGCATTTCCACGGCGCACCTTGGAGCGAACGCATGACCTCGAGGGTGCCATCCGCGGACCCGTCATCCACCAAAATGAGCTCAAAGGTGAGCCGCTCATCCTCCGCGCTCATCTCACGCGCCACACGGTCAAGCTCTTTCGCAAACAGCGGAAGGCTTTCTTCCTCGTTGAAGCATGGCACGATAACCGAAATCTGCGGCATGGCTCAGGCATCCTCTTTGCTCTTGATAGTATTCGCGACCTAGGTTTCTACAAAGCGTTTAGTCCTCGAAACAGTCTAACGCTTTAGCGTGACCCATGCCCCTCGAAGATCGAGTTCAAACCAACCACGGCAACCCGCTCCAAGACTCCAAGACCCGCTCCAAGATGGGCAAATCTGAGGATGTTGAGGCGCAAGAACAGCCAAGCACTCATCGCGCCATGTTTGCCATGATATTGAGCAAGATGTTCAGAATGCGTGGCAGACCACCACGATAGTCGGCACGATCGAGCGCGGCACTCACGAGGAGGGGGTTGTCGGTTCCGATCACGTCCACGTCACAGCTCACGAGGTACTGTACCGTATCCTCCAGGTCGACGGTCCAACAGAAGACCTTGATGCCCTCATCGTGAAGGCGCTTTACGAGGTCGGGGGTGACGTTGGACTCCTCTATGGTAACGTTATCCGTGTAGGGGATGTCCTCGATTCTGCCCTGCGCAATGAACATGCAGTATCCCTTGGTTATGGTGGGATCCAGCTCGGCCACGCGCATCATGCGCCTCGCATCCTGGCCAATCACCATCACGTTGTCGTGCATGCCCGTCCTTTGGATAGTCTCCAAGACATGCTCTTCGAAGTCCTTGTCGCCCTCGCTACCCTTGAGCTCGACCTGCACATTGACGTCATGCTCCTTGGCACTTGTGAGCACTTCCTCGAGCGTCGGTATAGTGACGTGCTCAAATACGCCAGGCATCCAGTCGCCCATCTCGTATTGCGCTAGCTCCGCATAGGTGTGCTCACAAATCTCCAGATCGTGACCGGTCACACGTCCAATGCTCGAGTCGTGGCTGCAGACGATGATGCCGTCCGAGGTCTGGTGCACGTCAAGCTCAATCCACGAGAGGTTCTCGCTAAAGGCGAGCTCGAACGCAGGCATGGTGTTCTCTGGCGCATTGACGTTGTCTCCGCGATGCGCACAGACGAGAGGACGGTCAACCGTCTGACCCAAGTACGCATAATGCGTCGCGAGGAAGAATGCGCCACCAACGAGCAAGATCCCCGCGGCGACAGAGATGGCCCGCTTTATGGGCAGTGGCACACTCCGCCGCCTAAAGGTCTCGCGCGAAAGCGTGCCTATGGTTTCCGACTCATCGAGGTACAAAAAGAAGCACACGGCAAGACCGGCGTTGGTCACCGCGGGTATCAGCAAACCCTGCAGTAGCTGCCGCAGCGCATACGTGTAGGTCCCTACCGCGGCAGAGCGAGTAACAATGCCCCTAGCAGCGCCAAGCAGCCCGATGAGTTCCGAGACGTTAATCGTGATGGTGGAAGACACGCTGTTGATGAGGAAGTTCGTGAGGAGCGTGAGCGTGCCGAGGAACAGGACCGTCTTGAGGTAGCGACCCTTGCCGAGACGCCGGCTCTCGGCGCAGCTTGCCATGAAGCCCTCGTCCCGAAGGACAAAGAAGTTGATGGAGAAGACATAGACGAGCACCAAGCAAACGAGGACGGTATGAAGGATGGCATATGCGACGCTGTATGCCGCGGTGTAGTCGATGGTTTGGTTGATGAACCCCGGCACGATGAGCTTGTAATTCGTGCCCGCCAACGGCATCAACTTGGTAAGCGGCATAAGCACGAGCAGAAACACGACGATGAGCCAGTTCTTGGGATGCGCCGCCTTGCGACAGGTCCTCAGAGCGGTCGCGAACATGCTGTCGAGGTCGGTTTCGAGCCCAAACTGCCCCATCGAGAATGCGTGCAGCAGGCCGGAAATCTGAAACAGAGCGATTTGGGTGGCAACGATCTGTTCGACAAGAAGCACGAGGATGGAAAGCGGATTGAGTATGACGTCACGCAAGTTGGCAGGCGACATATAGGTGTTGCCTGTCACGATCATGAGGAGGTTCGTAGTGGCCGACGTCAGCAGCGACGTGGCAAGCAACGAGAACAAGGAACAGGCGATGATAAAGACCGTAACCACTCTGAAGTTCTGCCTAAACAGCAGAAGCGTATTCTTGAGGAAGAACACCAGCTCAAAAGAAAGCGCCCCGGCGCGTTCCTTAGCCCTTCGCGCATCCATGCATCAACCTCTTCGCACAACAACAATCGAGGACGTTTTGCAATCTGACCCATGAGGGTCGAAAGCGGCCCAAGAGAGGCAACCTCTCTCTTGGGCCGCTCCACTCGACGCTATGCGTCGGCACCAAGGGCGAAGGCCCGCAGGTTGGGCTCGAGCAGGTGCTGGCGCTTGGGTGGCACGCACTTTGCGATGGCAGCCTCCGCCACCTCGCGCGTGCAGAAGTGAGTCTGCGCCCAGAGCCTGCCCAGGCAGATTATGTTGGCCAGACCCTTGAGGCCCTCCTCCTCGGCCAGCTCGGTGGCCTTGAAGGCAATGACCGTCACGTTATCGGCCAGCTCCACGTCATCAGTGCCGTTCATAGCAAGCGTCGTGTCCACCACGATGGTGCCGCCGGGCTGCACGGAGGAGGCGAACTTCTCCACGCTCGGCTGGTTCATGGCAATGAGCGCCGTGGGCTTGGTAATGAAGGGCGTACCGATGGCGTCGTCAGAAAGCGACACGCTGCAGTTGGCAGTGCCACCACGCATCTCGGGACCGTAGCTCGGCATCCATGACACCTGGCGCCCGTCAATGAGGCCACAGTTGGCCATGACCTTGCCGGCAAAGAGTAGGCCTTGTCCGCCGAAGCCCGAGAGCACGCAGAGAAGTTCGTGGTTGAATTCCTCGGCCATGGCTAGGCCTCCTTTCCCTGTTGTGCGATGGGACAGTCCTTGGCGCGGTCGAGCGCGGCCTCCGCAGCGTTGGCGAAGCCGTCGGCCACGACGTCCTTGTACACGCCGAGCGGATAATACGGCAGCATGTTGTCGCGCAGCCACTGGAAGGCGTCGAGCGGTGTCATGCCCCAGTTGGTTGGGCAGGTGGCGACAACCTCAACGAGTGAGTAGCCGATGCCGTCAATCTGGTTCTGGAACGCCTTCTTGATGGCCTTCTTGGCCTGCACGATGTGCTGCCGCGTGTCGCAGGTGACGCGCTCCACGTATGCGACGCCATCGAGCGTGGAGACCATCTCGGCGATGCGCACGGGATAGCCCACCTTGGAGACGTCGCGGCCATATGGCGAGGTCTGCGTCACCTGGTTGGGCAGCGACGTGGGGGCCATCTGACCGCCGGTCATGCCGTAGATGGCGTTGTTGATGAAGATGACGGTAATCTTCTCGCCACGCGTGGCGGCGTGAACCGTCTCGGCCGTACCGATGGAGGCAAGGTCGCCGTCACCTTGGTAGGCGAAGACCACGTTCTGGGGATGGACGCGCTTGACGCCGGTGGCCACCGCCGGCGCACGGCCGTGCGCAGCCTCGATCATGTCGCAGTTCATGAAGTCGTACATCATAACGGAGCAACCCACGGGCGCGATGCCCACGGTCTTGCCCTCGATGCCCAGCTCGTCGATGCACTCGGCAACGAGGCGATTGACGATGCCATGGGTGCAGCCCGGGCAGTAGTTGAAGATGGCATCGGTGAGCGCGTGCGGGCGGGCAGACTTGATGGTCTCGCCCTCAGCGATCTGCGAGCCGATGCGCTCCTGCTGGTAGTCGGGAAGCGTGACGGGGCCAAAATTGGGCTTTGCCATGCTACTCACCCCTTTCGTAGGCGCTCTTGCGATGCTGCTGATGCGGGAGCAGCGAACCCACGGCGCCCGGCACGGCCGACTGCTGGACCTTCTCGCCTGCAGCCACGGTCTCGATGGCCGCGAGGACCTCCTCGGGCGTGGGGAGCACGCCACCGGTGCGGCCAAAGAAGTCGACTGTGGCACGGCCGTTGACGGCGAGCCTCACGTCCTGCACCATCTGGCCCATGTTGAGCTCGACGGAGAGGAACTTGCTCGCGCCACCCGCGATTACCTGGTCGATTGCCTTAGTCGGGAACGGCCAGAGCGTGATGGGACGGAGCAGGCCGCACTTGATGCCCTTGGCGCGCGCGTCACGCACGGCGGTGCGGGCCACGCGACTCGCGGCTCCGAATGCCACGACCACGACCTCGGCGTCGTCGCACTCCATGAGCTCCTGACGCTGGTGCTTCTCCTGAATCTCGGCATAGCGCTCGAAGCGCTCGAAGTTGGTCTGCTCGAGCTTCTCGGGCGAGAGGTACAACGAGTTGATGACGTTGTGCGCACGCTTGCCCGCATGACCGGAGGTCGCCCACGGCTTGGTGGGCAGCGACTCGGGGTCTCGCTCGGGCGGCAGCAGGACCGGCTCCATCATCTGGCCGATCATGCCATCGGCAAGAATCATCGTGGGCGTGCGATACTCGTCGGCGAGGTCGAACGCATCGTAGATGAGGTCGGCCATCTCCTGCACCGTCGAAGGCGCGAGCACCGGCATGTAGAAGTCTCCGTGGCCGAGGGCACGCGTGGCCTGGAAGTAGTCCGATTGCGAGGGCTGGATGCCGCCGAGGCCTGGGCCGCCACGCTCGACGTTGACGATGACGCCGGGACAGTCGGCACCGGCCATGTAGCTCACGCCCTCGCCCTTGAGCGATACGCCGGGCGAGCTCGAGCTGGTCATGACGCGCGCACCTGCGGCCGCGGCACCATACACCATGTTGATGGCCGCAATCTCGGACTCGGCCTGCAGGAAGGTGCCACCGATGAGCGGGAGCTTCTTTGCCATGTAGGCGGCAAGTTCGGTCTGCGGCGTGATGGGATAGCCAAAGAAGAAGCGGCATCCGGCGCGCATGGCCGCCTCGGCCAGCACCTCGTTGCCCTTCATGAGGACGCGCTCTTGCGCCTTGTTGTTCTCTGCCATTTACTTCACCACCGTAATCGCGACATCAGGACAGGTGATGTAGCACGATGAGCAGCCGATGCACCCGTCCTTTACCTGTTTTGCGGGATGATAGCCCTTCGGCGTGATGCGCTCGTTGTCCAGCGCAAGCACCCCTTTGGGGCAGGCGGCGACGCACAGTCCGCATCCCTTGCAGTGCACGTCGTCAACGATGATTCGTGCCATTCTCCCTCCCTCTCTCTCCTAGGGGTATTGGCAAACTGCCATTATACGTCTTGTTCGCACGCGCAAAGGAATGTTAACAAAAGCCCCGTGTTCATTTTGAACCGGGGCTGTCCGAAATCGTCTAGGGAACTGCCGGGGGGTTGCCCGAAGGAATACCCCCGCGGGCACCTAGCTGTGCGCTACGCGCCGACGACGGTGATGCGGCCTTGCGGCTCGGCGTACTCGTCGGGCACCGCATGGTCGCAACCCTCCACGAGATAGCTCGCCAATGCCTCGTAGTCAAAGCCCAGTACCGTCGGTTGCTTTGCTTCCGAGGCGTCCTTGAAGGCATGGTACGTGTCGCCGCCCGCAGCCAAAAAGTCGCTCGTAACGATGGAGTAGGTCGCCTCCACGTCGAAGGGCTGTCCTCCGACCTCGGCTATGCTCACGCGCGTGCCGGGCGCGGCGGGTGAGGCATACGTCGAATCCGGATAGAGGGGACCCTGCTCATAGGGAGTGGAGAGGTCCACCGTGTATGCAATGCCCGATACCTGCGGAAATGCGCCCATGGCCTCCTCGGGCAATCCCTGGCAAGCGGCCTCGAGCGCCTCGAGGAGCTGTGCGCCCGTCACGTCGAGCACCACGACGTTGTTCGAGAAGGGAGACACGGTCTTGAGCGTCTTGAGCGAAATGCTTCCCTCCTGGATGGAGTCTCGGATTGCCCCACCGCTGATGACGGCCCCATCGAACTTCTTGCCCGATTCCTGCTCGGCAGCCCATTTGAAGGCATCGGTATAGAAGTCGGCCAAGTTGGTCTCTTGCGTACGCACACCCGGCTCGCGTTGCCCGTCAAGGAGGAATGCGGTCGAGCCAAGCTCCACGTTGAGCTCGTTCTCCACCCGTTCGTTCTGCGTATCGATAATCGCCTGGACGGAAACGTCTATGCCATCGTACGCGCCATAGGCGACAGGCTCATTGGCGGGTGCGCCCTCGTCGATTACCACGACACCGATGTTGCGAAGGTAACAACCAGTCTCAACTAGGAGCGTACCGTCAACTTCGTCCTCCACCTCCTCGTGATCGTGTCCGTCAATGAAGAGGTCGATGCCCGTAACATTCGCCAAGACGTCTCTGCTGTTGCTATGTCCCGCTTCGTTGTTGCCGAGGTGGCTCGTACACACCACCAGCTCGCATCCTTTCCCGCGGAGTTCGTCAACCTGCTCCTGGGCGCAGGCGTACAGGTCTTCCTCACTCAAGAACGTAAGGTTGCTAACAGACTGAGGCTTTGTGGTCGTAAGTGTCGCGGGGGTCGTGAGCCCGAAGAAACCCACCTTGGTACCATCGGCGAGTTCAACGACCTTGTTTGCGTCGAAGTACCTCTCGTTGGCATCCTTCGTGAGCACGTTGGCCGAAAGCATCGGGAATTTGGCCGCCTTCCGGTTGGCCTCCAGTGCGTCTATGCCCCAGTCGAACTCATGGTTTCCCACGGCCATAAGGTCGTAGCCGCAAGCGTTCATGAACTCTATTGCAGGCGCGCCTGACAGCGTGTCCACGAGCGGCATGCCCTGCGTGGCATCACCCGCATCTACGAGCAGCACCTCGTAGCCCTGTGCCTCCCAGTCCGCCTTGAGAGCCGCGACGGCCGCCATCGAGAAGTTGCCTTCAGCGGAGTCGGTAGCCTTCACCTCAACATCATGCCCATGGGTGTCGTTGGTGTGGATGATGGCAAGCAGCGGCGAATAAGTCCCCTGGGACGTGGAAGACCCCTGTGACGTGCTCGCCTCCCCCTCGGACTGGTTCGCAGCCTGCGAGCAGGCGGCAAGGGCGGCAGATGCACTGAGCAGGCCGATTCCCCTCAAGAAATGCCTTCGTGTGACATGCGTACGAGCTATTTGTTCCATGGTCCCTCCTCACGACCAAAAGCGGTCAATTCCAAGCCGCTCATCCACCCTATTGTACGTATGATGCAAAGAACGCGCATTCGTCCGCATTGCACCGCTCTGCCTCGTCAAGGCGCATGTTGCAGTGAAACACGTGACCGAGCACTCGCTCAGAGCTCTTGTAATAGCGATAGCACACTTCGACACCCGCCTCATCAAGGACGTGAACCAGCGGCAGCGCATCATGCTTAAGGAAGTCTCCCTCCGCCGTCATCACGAACGAAGGCGGGAATTGGGCGTTTACGTGCAGAATCGGCGATATGAGCTCAAACTCCTCACGCGTGCCTCCCCCGGGCAAGAAGTCCGCCATGAGCCTGTTTGTGAGGTCGAGCATAGGATCGCCTGCCGAATCCTGAGCAGCGATGCGGTAGGCGCCGCAGTTGAGGGCGACCGCCGCAGGAGTGAACCCTTCGGGCGGTACGATGCCTATCTGCGCAGCATAGTCCGCATCGGTGCAGGCGGCACAGAACATGGCGAGCATGTGTGCTCCTGCAGAATCGCCCACCGCAAAGATGTGGTCGGCATCGAATCCGTACTCGTCCGCGTGCGCGAGCACCCATGCAAAGACGTCATTCGTATCGAGCATGCTCGACGGAAACTTGTGCTCCGGCGCCAGTCGATAAGTAAAGTTGACAACGGCGAATCCGTGCCGAGCAAGGCTCATGCAATACCACTGGTACCGCTCCTTGTCGCCATACACCCACCCGCCGCCGTGCACGCTCACGATTACGGGCAGCCGCTCGCCCTCAGCGGCACGCGGACGATACACGTCCAGCAGCTGGCAGGGATCGTCATCGGCGTAGGTAATGTCGTCGAGACGCACGACGTCATCAGGCGTAGTGAGGCCGGCATCACGAACGTCGTCGCCTTCCTTGAACATCTTGCGGATCATATCGCTCGTCGTGGACATGGAGACTCCTCTCTCTTGGTGGCGCACCGTTCAGTGTATGCCAGCCAATTCTTGTTCGCAGCTTAAGCGGCTATGAGTTCCACGAGGGGTTTACCCTGTAGGTGCGCGGCACAAGAAAAGGGCCCGGAAGGGATTCTCTTCCCATCCGGGCCCGAGTGCGGCTTTGCTACCGCACAGTTGCTTGGCCGTTCGTATGCCTTATGCGGCGTCGGCGACCTCAGCCTCCTCCTCGGCAGCTGCGGCACCGGGCAGTGCGGTCTTCTGGACGCCCGCGTCGTAGATGGTGGCCCAATCCTCATCGCTCATGTGGAAGACGGTCCAGTTCTGCTTCTCGCACTCCTTGAGCTGGTCGGCCGCACGCTCCAGGTCGCCGTACTCGCGCTCGGCGTCATCGCAGAGCACCAGCACGCCCATGCCCTTGTGATCAGGGTTGGACTGCGCATAGTTGAGCATGGCATAGTCGCCCGAGCTGTTGCCGAACGAGAGAATCGCACGCTTGCCGATCTCGCGGATGATGGCGATGGGCTTGCCGGCCTTGGCGGTCTCCTGGCCAAGAGGCTCGGTGAGAACGACGTCCTCGCCCTGCTCCATGGTGTACTTGTCGTAAGCCTCGTCACCCTGGTTGCTGGCCATGTAGCCAACGTCCGTACCAACGATGTGGTCCACGGGGATGTCGAGCACCAGCGGAACGATTGCGCGTACATACTCGCGCTCGCATGCGCTGATCATCCACACGTCGAAGTTATTGGCCTTGAGGTAGTCGATGACCTCGAGCATAGGCTTGTAGAAGGACTGCGCATACGTCATGCCCTCGAAGCCCACGGCATCCACAGACTGTGCGAAGTTGGCGGCGAAGGCGCGGAACTCTTCCACGGTCATGCCGGCGAACTCAGAAGCGATGAGCTTGGCCTTGTTCTTCTCCATCTCCTCGGTGGGGGACTCGCCCGCATTGATGGTGTCGCGAATCTCCTGGCACTGCTTGACGGCCTCTGCGGAAGGCTTGTAGTCTGCCTCGTTGTAAGAGGGGTTGTCGAGCACGCGGTTGAGAAGCATGCACCAGTCAGAATAGAAGGGGGCCTTCTCGCAGATGATGGTGCCGTCCATGTCGAAGGTCGCGATGCGGTCCTCGGGCGCCACATAGTCTGCACTGGACTCGTCAGTAACGGCCTTTACGAACTCAACGAGGCTCGCCAAGGACTTGGAGTCGGCGTTCCAAGAGGGGAACGTCTTGGCGTAATCGATATTGTCGTTGTCGAACGTTGCGAACTGGAGGACTTCAGCACCCTCCTCAGTGGTGGCTTCCTCGGTTGTGGCTTCGGTCTCGGTGGTGGCTTCGGTCTCGGTTGCTGCCGCCGCATCATTCGCGCTGGCGGCTTCGGTGGTGCTAGAGCCGTTGCTGCAGCCCGCCAAGAACACAACCAGCGTGACGCTCAGGACGAGCATCCACCCGAGGGCGTCGCCAAACAGTCCCCGCTTCCGCAAACTACTGCTGTTGTCGTGCATAGTGCTCCTTTCGTCGCGCAAACCATTGGTGTGTGTGACCTTAGCACACTTCTCCGTCATAGCGCGACGCAGAACACCCGAACGTACCCGCAATGACTTTCAACGGGGAATCAAGCTGCTTGGCACGCCCCAAAAGGCCTTCCTCCGCCAAACAAAAGGCCGACGCGAAGGACGGCCTTCGAAGTAGCGATACGTGTAGGGCGTAGTTAAGCTTCGTCGAAGACTACTTGCTAACCTTGGGTGAGCGAACCCTGCTCAACATCGTGTCCGTAATCCACGAACCGCCTGCTGGGGCCTGCAGGTCGTCAACGTTCAGCGTCTCCACGGGAGCCTCGTCGACCTCTATCGGCCGTTCCTCTTGCTTTTCGATTTCGTCTGCCATGACTGCCTCCTATTACTTCGTGTTTTATGAAATCGATTCTAAGGCTTATCCTTCACCGAGACAATAGCCCGCAAGAATGGAACACATCCCCTTTTCGCTCTCCTAATGCTACATTGCTATGTGTCCATCATTCCACACAATAGAAGGGATTCCGCATGGCGGCCAAACGAAGACTCCCAATCGTACTTAAGGTACTCCTTGCCGTACTCCTCGTCGGCATCGTAACCGTAGGGTCATACGTTGCCTATTTGCAGGTCAACTACACGCGTATCTCTGACGGCATAGCGATCGAGAACACCGGCGCTGCAAACTCAGAGGTCGCCGCAAGCCTCAAACCAGCAAACACCTATACCGTAATGACCTACAACATCGGATTTGGCGCGTATACGCCGGACTTCACCTTCTTTATGGACCACGGGACAGGCAAGGACGGCACACAGACGCAGGGAGAGCACGCCAAGGCCACCAGCAAAGAGAGCGTGCTCGCAACTACCAAAGGAGCCACGGAGGTCGCCGCTGCCGTCGCCGACGGATCGCCTGCCGACTTCATGTTCTTTCAAGAGGTGGACGAGGACTCCACACGCAGTTATCACGTGAACCAACGCAGTCTTCTTACGGATGCTTTTCCCACCATGGAGTCCTTCTACGCCGAGAACTTCCACAGCGGCTTCCTCGCATACCCCTTCCACGATATGTTTGGACGAGTGCGCGCCGGCATGCTTACGCTTAGCGACGCGAATGCCCAGGCCGTGCGCCGCAGCTATCCCATCGACGAAGCCTTCCCCACTCGCTACACCGATCTTGACCGCTGCTTCTGTGTGCTGCGCATACCTGTGGAGGGAGGGCGTGAACTCGTACTCATAAACAACCATATGAGCGCCTACGACGAGGGCGGAGTGATACGCAAGCAGCAGTTCGATTTGCTATGCAGCGTGCTTGCCAAGGAATATGCCGCAGGCAACTACGTGATTGCAGGCGGCGACTGGAACCATGCCCTGTGCGGCTCACAGGACATATACGAGACGGACGAGATCACACCCGATTGGCTGGCGATCTTTGACGAAAACGAATTGCCAGACGGATTCGACGTTGTACGGGCACAAAACCTCGAGGACGTTGCAACCTGCCGCGGAGGTAGCGTGCCCTACGAGCTCGGCAAATCCTACCGCGTCACAGTAGATGGGTTCGTTGTGAGCGATAATGTGAACGCAACCGCCACCAACGTGGATACGGGCTTTGCGTACAGTGACCACAACCCTGTGTTGCTTAGCTTCAAATTGGAGCAATAGCGGTACGAACCGAAAACAAACAAGCCCTAAACGAAGAAGCGCCCCTCCTTCTGAACGAAGGAGGGGCGCCATTTTGTCTCCGCAGAATAGATTATGCAGCTCGACTAAACACCATCAGAAGGCTTGCTACCAAAGTTGGTAATGCCCCCGGTAACTTTGTCGAGCGAATCTAAATCCAAAGCGAAGTCGGACTCCTCCTGCTGCTCTTTAGGATTCTGCTCGACCTGATCTTTCCGCTCGTCTTTTTTCATAACCACAACCTCCCATACGACGACGATATTATCGGCAACTATACCATGAACCTGTCGCGAAGTGAATCCATTTGTCAATTCTGTGTTTTTGCCCCTCAACTCCGGATGGAAATTGTTGAGCATCATCAGTCGTGTTATCGTCTAGCATCAATATCCATTGTTTTAGAGAGGTGACACAGTTGAACGAGAGCATCAAGAAGCTCATGCAGAAGTTGCATGACGACAAGGCGGCAGGCGATCGCATATTTGGAGCTGATTCATTCGAGGATGCATACCAGATGGCGATTGCTATTCAAGACGGCTTTAGCAAGGATGAGTTTGCCGAGGCTTTGAACACTATGATGGAGAAAGCACAGTCTAGCGAGAAGTCCGCGGAGCTTGATTTCGACTCTCTTGAGAATGTAGCCGGAGGCACCGTGGGAGAGGCCATCGACGACTCGATTGATTGGGTAGGAGACACGGTTTCGAGTGGCTGGAAAGCCACCAAGAAGTTCTACACGAAGTGGTACCATTGGGCCTATGATTGATTGGATGTAGGCTATTCTAACTGTCATGTTCTGAATTTGTAGGTAAGAACGAGGCTCTCGACTAAGCGAGAGCCTCCTGCTTATGCACTTGACTGTGTTGAGATTGCTTGCTCGGTGCTTTTGAAGACACCGAGCAAGCTTTTGCATTTGATCTCTACATATAACCGAAGAGAATGCTGCCTGATGTCGGATTCCCGAACTGCCTCTCAGACTGCATACCACCGAATGAAAACTCATTGCCTTTCATTCCGCCCGTAACGGCATCGAGACTGTCGATGTCCAGCCGAACCGCCGATGACTCCCGCTTCTGCTCCTCACGCGTACCACGTACACGATCCTCGTCGTGTTCCATTGCAGCCTCCTCCACACACGGCAATGCTTACTGATTTGACCAATCGGCCGACTGTTCACGGACTCCCAAGTCACGCCTAATCGCGTCGCACCTCCGCTTGGAAGCCGAAGGGCACGCCACCCGAAGACTTATCGCCGAATGTCTCGTTCAAGAATGACCTACGCATGGTAAGTGGGATTTTATCAATCTCTATTCCGCCCGTAACAGCATCGAGACTGTCGATGTCCAACTGAACCATCGATGATGCCTGCTTCTCCGCTCCGTGCGCCGCATGTGCACGATTCCTATTGTGTTCCATAACTGCTCCTCTCCTAAAAAAAGAAAAACAACGATATTTGAATAATAGTATACATACAAGTCGGTCGGCTTCGGTGCGAAAGAGCAGGAATTGCAAAAAAGGGCCAGCTTTTGGACTGGCCCTTCTCAATTCCTCAAGCCCAGGTCAGTGAGACCATGCTTGCAAGTGGAACGCAGGCGCTATCGGCCGTAACCTCGCGCAACGCGCGCGATGAGTCCAACCGCAAGGAGCGCCAGTGCAAGCACGAGCATAGGAATTGCTGATGACACTCCATCACCGGTTCCCGGCGTTCCCGCCTTCTTCTTCGTCGAGGAAGAAGAAGAGCCTGAAGATGATGAGCTGCTCTTGGAAGTGCTGTTTCTCGACGATGAGGAACCGTTCCTCGAAGAAGAAGAGGAGGAGGACGATGTAGAGGTCGTTCCGTTCGATGATGCCACTTTGACCTTCAGATTACCTTCCTTCGACTCAGCGGTGCGATCCTCACCCCCATGAAACTCAGAGAACGCCTTGTATGGAATCGACGCCAGGGTCTTTGATGTACCGAGATACGGTGCGAGGTCTATGTCGCTCCGCACGCGTGCGACGAAGTCAACTTGCATCGTCTGACCTCTGAGGTCGGTTACAACATCAGGATTGTCCACCGCAACGAAGACGCGTTGCCCATCGATTGTAGATTGTGCTGCGATACCGGCGCCATCCTTCACATGAACGTTCACCTGATCCGCGCCATGCGCGTAGTACTCGGCACCATTGAGGTCGAGCCAGATGCCCACATAGGTGGCATCGTCAGGTACCTTCTGTGTGATGGTGTATGTTACGTCGGTATCGCATTCGACTCCCTTCGTACCTGAACTCGTGGCTACGGTAGGGATGGTGGTAAAGATCCTGATCTTTTTGAATGTGGCCCTCACCTCAACGTCAGACGTGCCTATGGTCAGTTCGTTCTCGTCAATCGAGGCACCCTTGCCGGACCTGATGGACCACTTGCTGAACTCGTATCCAGGATTTGGTGTAGCCGTAAGCGTGACTACCGTGCCGGTGGTACCTGTCGTGGGATCCGCCTGCATGGTGCCGCCCTCCACCTCCGTAAAGGTGACGTTGTAGTACTTCGTAGTGGATTGGAAGGTCGCACTCACGGTAACGTTGCTCTCTGGCATGACGAAGGTCCCATCCGTCACACCGATGGACTGCCCATTCGCGTCGGTTACGCTAAGCGAGGCGAGCTCGAAGCCCTCAGCGGGTTGCGACGAAATGGTGACGGTGTCCCCCGCGAGGGCCTCGGTTTTGTCAACGCTAATGGTACCGTCAACGGTATCGGAAAGCTGTATTGCATACTTTTGTTCCTTAGCTATCCAATGCGCGTACAGCGTCCCTCCATTTATGCGAACGCGCTGTCCATCCACGAATTTATTACCAGTACACTCAGCATTCAGATACCATCCATCAAACTGGTAACCCTCACGCTCGAATGCGTTTGGCGGAAGCTTGGTAATCGAACCCTTCTCTATGGATATGCTGTCCATCGATCCCTTCGCGTCAGCGGCGTTCTTGTCGAACTTGAGGGTAACGGTGTTCTCTACCTTGGCCCACTGGGCATAGAGCGTGAGCGACTGACCGGCCTTTGCCATATCTTGGGTGACCTTCTGTGATCCGTAGTAGCTTGCGCCAGTTCCGTTCTTCTGCGTGTTCCAATACAGGAACGAGTACCCCGTACGCTTGAAGCTATTCGAACGCAAGGTAAATGCCTTGTGGGTGACATCGCGCACGTGCACATCTTGCGCTAACACCTTGCCTTCTGCATCGGTCGCGTTCTTGTCGTATACGATTTTGTAGGTGACCGGCTTCACCGTAATCGTGATGATCTTGGTCGCCGCATAATAGTCATCGGTCTCGGATGCCGTTATGGTAACGGCAGCCGTACCAGCCTTGCGTGCGTAGAGCATGCCCTCCTTATCGGCCTCATTGCTCACGCTCACTACGTCACTTCCAGCGGTGACCTCGTAGTGTAGCGTTCCGTCTCCGTCTGTCTCTGCCTTCACCATCGCATCCTCGGCGTCCACGTTCATGGTGACGTTCTTCGCCGTGATGGTCTGCTCATCCTTGACGGCTTGTACGGTGACGCCCAACTCCACGGTGCGTGTCTCCTGCACGAATGTTGCCTCCCCTGCAGGCTCCCCTGAAGAATCCCCTTCGGTCTCCCCCGCAGGCTCCCCTGAAGAATCCCCTTCGGTCTCCCCCGCAGGTTGCGTCTCGGCCTGGGGAGCAAGCAGTCCGGCGGGATAATCGTCTACGGATTCGGCGGCGGCATCGTCCACGGACTCGCCTACATCCTCTATTGCATCGTCCAACTCGTCCATAGGCTCGGCCTGCTCTTCCTCGACTTGCACGAAGAGTCCTTGAGACCCGTTATTCTCCTCAGGCTTCACATACTGTTGTTGCTCAACCGGTTGTTGCTCAACCATGACGCGATACGTCGCAATGACGCTCGTCACGTCCTTGCTCTCGACCACGATGGGATCGCAGTCTCCCACGACAAGCGCGGCGAGGGGGTCTACCTGATGAATGATTTCTATGGCCTCGAGCCCCTCCCATTTGCACTTGCCCTCTGCGAAGTCGGTCTCGGTCACCCTCTGGGTTGCCAGCACGTTGTCCTTATACTTGAGCGAAACGTCGTAGCTAACCTCACCGAATGCCGCCTGCGGCACCAAGGATAGGCCCAGCACGAGCGTCAAGCAAAGGACTGCAATGTGTTTGAGTGACGATTCAAGCTTCCCGCCCATGTCGATTCCTTCCATAAGGCCAAGGCTTCCATACAAAGATACAGTATTGACTATAGCACGTTCACAGGGCAGCTTCGACTACAAGGAGGAACATAGGCTAAGGAGTTGCGCAACACCTGATGACTTCAATTTGCCAATTCCATAGATTCTATGTCGCATGGTCATATTCGGAACACACAAGCTGTTTTGCCGATTCATAGCTGTGGTAGATTACTCGCATTAATCATGCAGACGAAAGGATTGGCTCATGACAGAAAACGCAAAAGCGTTCCTCCAGCTGCTCGCCGAGGACAAAACACTGCGCGCAGAATTCGAGGGCGCCGCTGACGCCGACGCTGCCTTTGAGGTAGCGAGGACACGTTGCGACATCAGCAAGGAGGAGCTCTTCGACGCAATTCGAGAGATCACACCGAGCACGAGCGATGCTGAGCTCGATCTGGACCATAGGGACGGGGATTTTGCCCGATTTGTTGAGGATTAAATGGCTCGTAGACGATACTCCAAACTTGCTCGACGATATTAGGCATCCTCTGCCCCCCAAGGTCACGTTGAACGGACCGACTCCGCTCACCATGAGCAACCCGATCAAGCTCACGATGGGCAACCCGCTTGCATAGTATTACGTTTATTACTTTTGCCCTGCAATCTGCGTGCGCCTAAGAGGAACTCACCCAGAGTTCTTCTTAGGCGCACATATCTTTATAGAACCATCCACTCAACGACTTTTCATCTGCCATCAGGCTCCTCGTATATGGTATATTCAATCCAATATACACACTATAGAGGGGATTGTTCTATGACAGAGAAGGTATTGGAGTTCTTGCAGCTGCTCGCCGAGGACAAAACACTGCGCGCAGAATTCGAGGGCGCCGCTGACGCCGACGCTGCCTTCGAGGTAGCGAGGACACGTTGCGACATCAGCAAGGAGGAGCTCTTCGACGCAATTCGAGAGATCACACCGAGCACGAGCGATGCTGAGCTCGATCTGGACGCAGGTGGCCATGGCGGCTTCTCCGATCAGCTTCACATTGATTGGTGCTTCGATGTTCCCGAGAAGCGCGCAACTGAGGATACCGAGATTCTCCTTCCTAAGCTCACGATGGGCACGCCGACTCGGCTCACGATGGGCAACCCGATTGCGTAAGCCTGCATTCACCATTTGTTCCTAACGAACTGCATGCACAAGGGGGACACACTCAATGAGTTGTGTCCCCCTTCCTATGAGGTCTCTTCAAGCCGTACACAGCGCACTAGCAGAATCAATCGTGGTCTTCTTTTGCGATTCATATTACCTGCCTATATCCGCGTGAGCGTCCGCTCGGACGAGTACGATGGACCATGGCATATATTACCCGAGCTCCTGCAACCTCGGCCGCCAATCGACCCAAGCAAGACCACTTACCTTCACTTCGGCTAACAGCTTGCATACTAGTTGCACACCAGTCAGTAGAAATTGGGTTGTCAATCATACGCGTTACACTATAATAATGCCAATATTGTCTAAGAAGGGAGTTCTACCATGACAGAGAAGGCAACTGCGTTACTCAAGCAACTTGCAGAAGATGAAACGTTACGTGCCGCGGTCGAGAGCGCGGTCGACGCTGATGCGGCTTGGGAAGTTGTGCGCGCGCATACGGACATCGCAAAAGATGAATTCTTCGACGCGCTTACGGAGATGGCATCGAACGGGAACGGCGATGAGTTGTCCCTTGATGACCTTGAGGCCGCTGCGGGTGGTATTATTGATGTTCCATGCGAACCTGTTATCGCCACGCCGGTCGACTGGCGTTTGATTTGCACGCTTGCTCCCTTCTCGCCGGATGCTCAACCTGTCAGGTTTACGATGTCCAATCCAAAGATTAAGCTTACTATAAGCAATCCGAATGCTAAGCTGTACGCCGAGTAGAGTAGGTTGAACCTGCAGCACCCGCAAGGCAGGTCCAGCATACTTGCGTTTAAACGGAGTGAGGGGTGCTAATGCACCTCTCACTCATCTTCTATTGCACCGATTTCCCTGAGCTTTGCCACCACACCTGCGATACCATGCTCGACATCAACTTCTTCCGGCACGCGAAAGCGCTCCCTGATACGTTGCGCGATTTCCTCCTTGGTGCTCTCGTTCTTGAGCAGGCTCGCTATCGCTCCAAACGTTTGATTGCCGCTCACGACATCTTGCGATTCACAACTTGCGGTCGGCACAACCATCCACTCTGTGCCCGTATAGTGAACAACATAGTCCTGCTTAAGCCTCATCGCCTACACTCTCACTCATCCATGCAACGCCTCATACGATACCCGCGCTGCCTCCGCATCCATCGTGCAGCGGAGCCTCCACAATTCAACATTCGAGAGCACTACGTTGAATAGGCCCAGCGAACGAGCGAGCGCCGTCGCACTGAACGGCCGATACAGGTGCCTCATGAGCACATGGTACCCCTCCGTATACGAAAGGCGCTCAATCTCGTTGCGCTCGCCGCGTTCCAGGAGGCATATCGCTCGCAACGGAATCGAGACATTCGCAGACAGGTGATGCTTGCCATTCCAAGGCGTGCCACAGGCCAGCACTCGTCCGTCGGCCACTCGAATCAACGGCTTGTCGTCATTCACCATGAGCACACGATCGCCAAGCATCTCTCGCCAGAGTCGCGCATGCGTGCTCTTACCCGTACCACTCGGTGCGCAGAACAGGTATGCTGCACCATCTACCGCGAGGCACGATCCATGCATCAGCACCGACCCATATGCGGGCAAAGCCTCCGCAATCTGGCCGTGAACCGCAATCGTCTCCACGAAGGAATCCGACGGATTGCCGGGATTGCGGCCTTCAGCTTTGGCCACGCGCTCGAATAGCTTGCGCGCCTCGTCGACATCGGCTTGCGAGACGCGTATCGTGATGTCTACGGGAGCATCCGTGATGCGGTATTCCTCACACATGCGATGAATTTGCCCATGCAGTGAGTGTATCTCGACGGTTATGCCCGCAAAGCGATACCTTCCGACCATCCGTCCCCCCTCAGCAGTGCATGAGGCCGACTACCTGCGCATCCGCCCGTCTCATCGCGCTATGAAGTAATACCCCGGCAAGCCGCCTCCTCAGCCGCCTGGGCATACGATGACGCCGCCAAGCCAACACCCAGCGAACCGTAGGGCACCGAAACCTCAAAGTAGGGCCGAATGTCGGGTTGCGAACAGAGGAAGCACTTGCTCGAACCGCACCGACGCATCATGGCGGCAAGCATGCGACCGGCATCGGTCAATAGCCCGGGTCGATTGAGCCTGCGCGCCGCCCGCACCAAGAACAGCACCGTGCCCGCATTGCCATCGGCCAAGGTATCCTCTCGCCCAATGGCCAAATCTCGACAGACGCTCTCCAGCGCGCAGTCAAGCACCTGGCGTGCCAACTCGTCAACATGCGTACCGATGGCAGCCTCCGCGTATAAGCCTATCTGACCAGCATGCCCAAGGCGCAGTCCCATCGTCGGCCCCGGCTTGGTTGATTCCGGCCACCCACGATCCTGCCTCCTGTAGCTACCAAGGAGCCGCTCAAAGATTCCAGCCGATGCCGTCGCGTACTCCGTCTCCCCCGTAAGTCTGGCCGCATGCGCCAAAGCCAAGCCCCTCTGTGCCTCCTCGCAGGGCACGTATGACGGCTCCCTACCAAGCAGTGTCTTCGCGCAGCCATTGACAGCCGTCTCGAGCAAGCGGAACCACTCGCCATCCTCGCGTCTCGCGTCACAAGCCGCAATGAGGGCAAGCAGCAGTCCTGCCTCGTCGCCAGGATGCTTCTCGTCGGCAAACAGCTCGATTCCTGTAATCGCACGCACAAAGTCAGCCAACACCCGTTTGCCGTCAGGAATACCGACCCGGGCAGCCCTTGCGCAGGACAGGACAACCGCACCAAGACCAGTCTGCACGTTCAAGCTAATCCAATTCCAAGCGGCCCTCGAGTCCGCAGACAACATCTCGCTCGACATCTCTTCAATATTCCTGATGCAAACATCAGCAATCCGGCGTGCTTGCTCATGCAGCCCACTGAGGACCGGCTGTTCAAGTATGCCGCAGCAATACGACAACACGTCAGCTTGTCCCGTTGCCAAGCCTATCTGCCCAATCCCCCTGACGTCCAGCGATGTAAGAAGCCAGTACACTCTTCCATCCGGCATTGTGATGCGGTCGTTCCAAGCAGCGTCCAGCAAAGTTGAGCAAAGCTGAACCACCGCATCCACATCAGCGGGTTCCTCGCACAGCTCCATTCCATCGGCTTGAATGTCTACGCTTTGGGCTTCGGTTAACGTCGTGGGCGCATGATCGAAACTGGCTTCGATTAGCCTGCCCTCGAACACCAAGTCCTCGCGGCTCAAGGCACGCATGCGTACACGCGCCCCTTCCAAGGCGCTCTGCTTAACATAGCCCTCTTGCAATACCTCATCAAGGTTCGCACCACACAGGTCGTTACCATCGGCCGCTACGCAATAGTAGGGGATATCGCCCTCAACTAAGCACCTTGCCTCGTATGAGACTAGCCTGTCTACCTTCTCGCTAGTATCCTTCGCATAAGGCACACGAAGGTTATCGAGAACCTTTTGCTGCGCGTCCTCACCTGTCATGGCATTGTATCTAAAGAGCTTCATGCGCAGGTAGATGTAATAGATTGTGTTGCGAAGCACAAGCCGCATGGTCGTGTTGGGCATAGATGAAATCACATCCAGAAGACCATCCCGATGACGTAGCACTCGCTCGTAGCCCACTTCGAAGCCTTGCGCAAAGTTCCGCTCGAATCCCCTCACATCATACTGAACTCCATCGAAACAAGGAAGCGATCTTGCTGGCACAACACCTTTGTAGAGAGGTGACATGACTCCAGCCGTATGCACCCAGAAGGGCAACATGGCCACCCTCATCACCGACTGCGAAACCGTCCACGTGAAGTCCTTGTCACTCTCCCCGGAATCGCACCTGAAGAGCGTCTCCATGTCCACCGGAGCAGGAAATGGCCCGATTGCGAGCAAGTTCTCGGCATGCATATCGACAGTGCCGAGCGCATGAAACAGCGCGAGCAGCATGCCCATGCGATAGAAGTAAAGCGGTATCTGCGACTCGTCCTCAACATCGCGTGGCACCAGCTCGCTAAAGAAGCCAAAGTCGTCTCCACAGACCAACTTAGGAACCACAACGCAGTCCTCAAACCACGAATCCACAATCGACCCATATGCGACGTCAATCTTGCAGTCATGTGGCTTGTAATACATGGCACCCGCCTCGGTCTGAATGCGCCGCACGGCTCTGCCATGACGATGTGAGTCTCCCTCTCCGCTCGATATGCCCAACACTCGCCCCACCTGAACGCCGTCAAATATCGTAGAAGAAACCAAGTCTCGACTGTCCAGTAGACGGCGCACCATCTCAACCTCGGCTTGTACGAAGTTTCGCCTCATCGCACCATGGTATTCGTTGATGAGGGGATGCCCAACCGCAAGCGCTTCGTGAACGTCGTCCCCCAAGTCATGGGCAACATCGGACGCTGCACGAGCCAAGGCATCTTCGTTCAGACCCTTAAGCGATAAGTACTCTAGAGCGTCGTAACGCTTGACCGCATCACGCACTTTCATTAACAGGGCGTTGATGTATAGCGTACCCATACGCTTCTGGTATGCGACCTCAAAGTCTTCCCATGCAGATTGCGCATAGAGATCATCGATTCCGTCCACCTGACGGCGCACCTCATCTGCAACCTCACGCGCCTCGGAGCGCAAGAACTCAAAGCAACCGGCATTCTCAAGCAACATTCTGCCCTGTTCAACACCTATCATTGCTTCGCCCCCCACATCCGCACATCGCAACACGCTCATGCTAGCAAACAGGAACCGTCGCTTGAATCGCAACATACGTGGGTTACTATAGCATAGAGAGGCCGACGGGGAACAGCCCCCGTCGGCCTCTCTTTGCTTGGCTCAAAAGCCGCTTCCTGCCTCAGCAATTCGTCTTACAACCGCTGACGCTCCACGAGCTCGGCAAAGAAGCCACCGCGCTCAATCAACTCTTCGTACGTGCCGTCTTCCACAATGTGCCCACCATCGAGCACCAGAATACGGTCGCAGTGCTTGATGGTCGATAGACGGTGTGCGATAACCACACGCGTACACCCCATGCCGTCGAGGGCCTCCGAGACCTGCCGCTGAGTCTTGTTGTCGAGCGCGCTCGTTGCCTCGTCGAGGAGCAGCAGCTTAGGCTTAGGAGCAACGGCACGCGCAATCATGATGCGCTGGGCCTGACCACCAGACATGCCGCCAGCGCCACTCGCCACGACGGTGTGCATGCCCATGGGCATCTCGCGGATGTCGCCTGCGATGCCGGCCATCTCGGCCGCCTCCCAAGCCTCTTCCATCGAGAGCCACGGTGCCGACAGCGTGATGTTCGAGAATATGCTGCCTCGGAACAGACCGCCCGTCTGCGTCACCGTACCAATCTTGCGTCGCAGAGACGGCAAGTCAAGTCCATCTATGTCCCTCGAATCGTAATATATCGCACCTTTCTCGGGCTGTTCGAACCCAAGCAACAAACGCATGATGGTGGACTTGCCGCAACCCGTCCTGCCAACAATGGCCACGTACTCACCAGGGTTAATCTGGAGCGACAGATCATCAAGAATCACCGGCGAGTCGGGCGCATAGCGGAAGGTCACATGATCCATCCAAATCCCGCCAGAAATCTCGGTGACTATCTCTTTGCCATCGGCCGTCTCGGGCTCAGCCTCGAGGAACGGTCGGGCAGTCTCGAGAATCGGCTCAATCATGGCCACCTGCAGCGCCACGCCAGCCAAGGCGGTGAAGGCTCCCATAACCGAACCGTACGCTGCGCTAAAGGCAAAGTAATCCGACTGCCCAATGTTATCGCTCACCGCAATGTAGTAAAGCACGATGGTGGCCACCAGGCCGATGCCTTTGCTCAAGACGCCACTAATCTTTAGGAAGAGCGGCGGATCATACTTGAGCCGTGCGGTATTGGCGTGAATGTCAAGCCACTTTGCAAACGCGCGCTTCTCGGCACCAGCAAGCTTGAGCTTCTGAATACCCGATATGAGCGAGAACGAAAGGCCCGACTCCTCCGCCCGCGTCTCCAGAAGTCGCTTGTTGACGTCGGCTTGTACAGAAGTGGTGACGATTGACAGAACTACCGTAGCAACAATCGCCACAAGCGAGGGTATAACGAGGCTGGGTGCATACTGGAATATCTGCGTTATGAACAGGAGCGAACTCAGCGAGGTGAGGCTCGTGGAAGTCACAACGCCCAGCAGGAGCTGACACAGTTGATTGACCGACATCGCACGAGTCTTGAGCTCGCCTGCGGTGTAGTTGCGGAAGAAGGTCGCGGGAAGAGAGATGACGCGCATCATCATCGACGCTTCGACACCAAGCGATGCCTTGCCCTGTATGCGGTTGATCACGAGGCCTTGGATGCTCGTGAATACCTGGGCCGACACCACAACACAAACGGCGAAGATGGCAACGCCTCCCAGCGCACCGAAATTCCCGCTAGCACGAATCGGACCGGTAAGAGCCTTCGTGATTCGTGGAAGGAGCATATTGATCAGCGTAACGATAAACGTCGCCAGCAAGGCAGCAGCAACATCTGACGTGCTCATGCATCTTCCCATGTAAGCGAAGAGGTCCCGTATGCCAAGTTTGCGCATGGGCATCGGACGATAGAAGCACAAGGCGTCAATCTCGAAGTCATCGCAGTTCTTCGCTGTCACCTTGATGCGCTCACCAGTCGGACTGCTGAACGAGTATCCCCCGAGCGTGCGTGGCAAGAGGGCCACGGGCATGCCATCGCTCTTCCTGAACGCCAAAATCGGCCCAAATGCATTCTTGTACCATTTTGGCTGAAGCTCGATTGAACGGCGCATAATCCCATACGGGCGCAGGCAGTAATCGAGCTGCTCCCCGGGCTCCGTTATCGACTCTGGAACCTCTACCGACTTGTAGTGGAAAAACTTGAGTATCTCATCGAGTGCACCCTTGGTGACGATGCGCTCGTCTATCATGCGGTCGTTCTGGCGCTCACCCAAGATGACCCCAGCAACCTTAGCAAACGACTCCTCGAGTAGCTGGAGGTCCGCCTCACGACGCTTCTTGTTCTGTCTGTCAAACAAACCCATGTTGTTGCACCTCCTTCATTACTCGTTAGCCACGAGGTCGGCATACGCGCCACCAGCAGCCATCAGCTCGTCATGCGTTCCCCGCTCGACCACCCTGCCATGGTCGAGCACGATGATCTCGTCGCAGTCACGCACCGTCGAGAGGCGATGTGCCACTACAATGCAGGTTATGCCCCTGGCCTTGATGGCTCGCACTACGTCGTATTCGGTCTTTGCGTCCAACGCGCTCGTTGCCTCATCCAAGATGATGGTGCTTGGGTCCTGCGCAAGCACGCGGGCAATCTCCATGCGCTGGCGCTGTCCACCCGAGAGATTCTGTCCCCCGTTCTTGAGGCGGTACTGGTAGCCTCCGGGAAGCTGCATGATGTCGTCATGAAGTTGCGCATCGCGTGCGGCCAGAATCATCTCGAAGTCCTCGATGGTTTCGTCCCACATGCGGATGTTGTTCGCCACCGTGTCGTCAAAGATGGTTATGTCTTGGTCGACTACCGCCAGAGACCCCACCATGACGTCACGCGTGTAGGCGCTGCGAGGCTTGCCGTCAAAGAGCACTTCTCCGCTCCAAGGTTGATACAGTCCGCTGACCAGCTTCGAGATGGTGGACTTGCCGCATCCTGACGCGCCGACGAGTGCTACGCGGTCGCCCGTCTTGAGGGTGAGTGAGAAGTCCTTGATGAGCGGCGGCTCCAGACGCGAATACCCAAAGGTAACGTTCTTTAGCTCTACGTTACCCATGAGCTTCCGATCGTCTCCCTCGCCCTCCTTCAGGCAGTCCGTAAGCGCGACATCGTCCGGGTACTCCATTACGTCCTCGACGCGCTCCATCTGTGCGCGCATCTCCTGAATGGTCTGGCCGGCGCTCACGATGGTCATCGCGGGCGACATGAAGGACCCCAAGAAGCCTTGGAACATCATGACCGCACCCAAGGTGAAGTTCCCCTGCATGGTGAGCAAGATGCCTAGGATCAGCACCGCATAGTTCGCGAGGCTGACGAACAGTGAGGGAATGACGCCCAGATACTGGTCGGTCGTCTGCGATTTGACGTTCTGCTTGTTGACGGATGCCTGATATCCAGACCACTGCTCGAAGAAGCCCTGCTCGGCTCCGGCTGACTTGATGGTCTCGACCATCGAGATGCCCATGATGGTGGATGACTCAAGCTTGCCCGTGTCGCGCAACTGTACACGTGCAATGTTAAGACGACGATTCGCAATGATGCGCGAGACGACGATGTTGAGAACGAGCGTTCCCATACCCACGAGCGTAAGCAGCAAGCTCTGGTGCACCATGAGCACGAGATAAATCAACATCATGATGGTATCAATCAGCAACGGGGCAAACGTCTGGACGAGCGTCTCGGCGATGGAAGCATTCAGCTCGAGGCGTGATTGGATGTCGCCAGGCATACGCTGGGTAAAGAACTCCATAGGGACGCGCAGGACCTTCCACATGTACGACGTGGAGCCGACAACCGACATCTTGCCGTTTATCTTGAGCGAATACACCGCCTTCACCCACTCGACCACGATCTGGGAGATGGCAAGGGCAACCATGACGGCAATGAACGGCCCAAGCCAATCGAGGTTCGTTCCTGCGAGCAGGTAATCCATGAAGATACGCGATGTGACTGAGTTTGCAACACCAAAGAGATACGCTATGGCCGTAGTGATAATGACAAAGGCAACGGCAGCGGATGCGCCCTTGAGCCGCTTCCGGGCGAATTCCAAAGTGCTCTTGCGCTTGCCGCCCGGTTCGAACTTCTCGGACGGGGTCGGAACGAGAGTAACGCCTGTAAAGGAGCGGTCGAATTCCTCGAAATCGACCTTCACCTCACCTCGGGCAGGATCGTTGATGTAGTATCGGTTGCCTCGGACGCCGTTGAGAACCACGAAGTGGTTCATGTTCCAGTGGATGATGCACGGGTACTCGCCCTTTTCGCGAATGCTTTTGGGGTTCATGCGGAACGCTTTGACATCAAAGCCGTAGGACTGCGCCGCCAAGTAGATGTTCTTGGCGTTCGAACCGTCGCGCGACACACCGCAATCGGAGCGAACCTGCTCAAGCGGTACCCACTTGCCATAGTACGCCATCACCATGGCAAGCGAAGCGGCGCCGCACTCCAAGGCTTCGAGCTGCATGACCACCGGGACCTTGGCGACGCCCTTCGTTATAGAATGCTTAGCAGCCTTTGCCATGAGGCATCACCGGCTCTCCAGCAGGAATTGGATGGGGTGCGTGCGGTCAGTCACGACGCTGCCCTCATAGGAGCCATTAGGAAGCTGCAATTCGGCATGGCCGATGCGTCGCCCGTACTCATCGGCATCCACCGCCGAAATCACGGTCTTCTCTTCAGCCACACTGAGCGTCATGCCGCTCTGGAGGGTGGATGACCCCAGGAGCACCACGTTTGCGGAATTGCCCTCCACCAATACGCTCGCAGGCTCGGTCGTCTCGAGCACCCCTACGGACGACCATGCCAAAAGGCCAACGAGCAGTATCAGGATTCCTGCAAGCACCACCCACATACTCGGATTCGATACCGTAAGGTACTCCGAAAGCTGTTCGGGCGATGACATCCTTTCCATAGTTTGCTTTCTGAACACCTGTTGTCCTGCCATGCAGGCCCCCTTCCCTTCGCGCCGCTAATGGAAATGTTCTTATTCTATACCTAAAGAGCTCTGTACGGGAATCGCGTCATTTCTCCGCCCCGGTCAATGGTTATTGTGGGCGCACAGACATTGCGGTATATTGATTCTGATTATTCTTTGGAGCGGAGCAGCAAGGAGCAGCGCATGGCAAGGACCCCATTCGACACAGAGAGGGAAACCACACGGCAAGAATCGCGCGACACGCATGATGCCGACGTAACTAAGGCAACATCTGGGCAGCTGGTTCAAGACCAAGACGAATTATCACTCGCCGATTTGGCGATTGTGGCTGGTGGCTATACTTGGCCTAGCCCCACCTACGACAAACTGCGCCATTAGCGCCAGCTCAATCGGCATCTGCTTCTGCACAGTACCTCTCGTAGGACGTCAGCATTGCATCGCGCAGGTCAAATGCCAAGATTGACCTGTCGAGCAGTGAGCATCCTCGCTTCATGTATGGGCAATTCTTCAGCATCCTACATCTTGGATAAAATGCGCAGTCTGCACACTCTTCGGCAGAGGCAATTCGTTCTTTCCATGCGCTGACGGCATCCGTGTCTCGAATGCCTTCCCACACGTCCCCGATTGCATGCGACTCGCTATAGTGCTGGCACAGGCCCAGGCGTCCGTCTGGCATGATTGTATTGCAGGAGTCCGAGTCCGCCATGCATTGATTCAGGGGTGTGAAGTTGCCCAAGCCCCGCTTGTGCCTTAGCCCCCGGTTTCTAAGCTCCGCGCGCAACCGTGCATACGCCGCAACAGCTTCTTTTTGATCGGCAAATCCCATCGGGCCGTCATCGTTCCTGAGCATCGCCGCATAGACATTGAAGCCCTCTACTCCGCCGAATCGCTCTGCCAACTCAATCGCCAGATTGCACAGGTCATCAACGTTGCGTGGATGCAGGTTGAGCCGCACTTCGACACGCACGCCCGCATCCAGCAGCAATCCCACATTGCGCAACACGCGCTCAAAGGGGCTCGCGATATCGTCCGTACCCACATACGCCTTCGTACGTTCGTACACTTCACGGGTACCATCGATGGTTACCTGCACGCTGCGCAGGTGCCAGTCCCGCACGGCCTTGCGCACCAGCCCCTCGTCAAAGAGCAGACTGTTGCTGGTCATGCGCGATCTGAAGTCGATGCCAGCGTGAGCAAGGTCCGAAGTGACCAACTCTATGACGCGCACGTTGCAAAGCGGCTCGCCCCCAAACCAGTGAAGCGACACGCGCTCTGCAGCGCACGATCGCTCGATGTATGAGGCGGCAGCATGTGCGACCTCATCCGTCATCGACACAAGCCTTCGCCCTTGCTCATAGCAATAGAAGCACCGAGCATTGCACTCGGTAGTTGTGAATATGGTAAAGCCGGTAATGCCACGAGACGGTCGCGCCATCAAGCGTACCACGGAAAGCACCTCATCGGCATAGCGGGCGTCATCCGTCTGGAGCGGGACGAGGAAGCGTTTCGCAAGGAGTTCTTCTCGCACGGCAGGATCGATGTTGTCAACGTCCGGCGACTCCAATCCGCCACACTCTGCGCCCTCAAGCAGGACCATCTCACCAGTAAGCGTGTGGTATAGGAGCGTCCCTTCCTCCACGCATTCGACCAAAACGTGCGTAGACAGGCGCAGCGCACCACGAGGAGTGCTCATCCTCCTGCCAACCAGCGCACCAGCACCCTTCGCGGGACCAACGATCTGTCGCATGGCTTTACCTTCTTTCCATCACGCAATCCTGATACGTCCTCGTTGGCACGAACCAACTCTCCCAAAGAATCCCAGCTCTCGCACGCACCGTCCTCACATGAATGCGCGGCACGCGGCGACAAGTCATGCGTCACAACAAAAAGAACCCGGTCATCGCCGGGCGTGCATCATGCGAAGTATAGCATAGGAGCTTATGCGCGTCGCACTCCACCGTATTTCCTGCGTTGGTATTGTTTGAATTGATTTCGATGGTTGAGTTGTGAGCTCATCCGAACATCTTCCTCTTTTTTCAATTGACAGCCGTACGTGTTCGGATGAGTCCTGCGCGCAAGCGCATCCTTTCGCGAG
>CADBYM010000041.1 GCA_902798915.1 uncultured Coriobacteriaceae bacterium
ATCTCGCCTGACTCGGAAGTTGCCCTTCGCGTCCCTGACGACCTTCGCGTTGAGGTAGGGATGAGCGGCGATGGCGGTCTCGATCGCTTGCTTCAGGCGCGCCAGGTCGAGTTCCTCGGACACCTTGAGCAACAAGGGGCGATTGAAGGTGGTAGAGTTCGGTTTGTCGACTGCATGCATCAGGGTCTCGAGCTGGGATTGCGTTGGTGGGTATTCGGTCTGCGGGGCGAAGCCCTTGCGTGCGACCTGCTTTCCCAACACCTTGGCGATGCACGCTGCCAACCGCGCATGAGCGTCAGGCTTCACCATGACCAGTCCCCTCTCAAGAATCTACGGCCAGCCACCATAGTCGACGATTCGCCAGTCGTTATTCCATGAGTCTATCACAGGCTCAGGGAGCGTTCGGGACATGGCCCCTTTGGGGCGTCGCCTGCGGCATGTTGGCCCACAGTGATTCCGTGCCAAATTGTCCCGCCGCCCGATGATATGGCTGGCGAGTCGTGTGGGGCGGCCCTGTGCTGCGTATCCATGTGAAAATAGGGCGCTCGTTCCTTGCCATGCTACGTACCTGCTATAATCCTCTAGTTTTGGCATAGCCGTCTATGCGAGGAGAGACATGGGCAACGACATCAAGTACATGACCACCGCGGAGATTCGCGAGGACTATCTCGCCTTCTTCCAGAGCAAGGGCTGCAAGCGCTATCCGTCTTCGTCGCTCATTCCCGACGATCCGTCGCTACTGCTTTCCAATGCTGGTATGAACCAGTTCAAAGAGTATTATCAGGGCCTAAAGACGATGAGCGAGATTGGTGCTTGTTCGTGTCAGAAGTGCCTGCGCACCAACGACATCGACAACATCGGTGACTCGCGTCACCTCTCCTTCTTTGAGATGCTGGGGAACTTTGCCTTCGGTGGGTACACGAAGGAGGACGCCATCCGTTGGGCGGTCGAGTTCTGCACGGCGCCCGAGCATCTGGGTCTTCCGATGGAGCGGCTATACTTCACGGTCTTCACTGACGACGACGAGTCCATTGGCTTGTGGCAAAAGTACGGTGCCGACCCCACGCACATTACGCGGCTGGGGGAGGAAGACAACTTCTGGGCGGCTGGCCCTACCGGCCCCTGTGGTCCCTGCTCCGAGGTGTACTTCGACCAAGGCGAGGAGTTTGGGTGCGGCAGCCCCGACTGCGCCCCCGGATGTGACTGCGACCGCTTCTTGGAGTTTTGGAACCTTGTCTTTACCCAATACGACCGTCAGGAAGACGGCTCCCTTCCTGAGCTTCCTCACCGCAACGTGGACACCGGCATGGGCCTGGAGCGCATCGCCGCCATCATGCAGGGCCAGCACTCCAACTATGAGGGCGACGTGCTCAGGAGCCTCTTGGGCGTCGGTGAGCGTCTCTCGGGCAAGACGTACGGGGGCCAGGCCATCGGTGACGATCGCAGCCTGCGCATCATTGCCGACCACTCGCGTGCCGTCACCTTCATGATCGGCGACGGCATACTGCCCTCCAATGAGGGGCGTGGCTACATCTTGCGTCGCCTGCTTCGACGTGCCGTCTACCATGGTCGACTTCTGGGCATCGAGGGTGCATTCCTCACCCAGTACTCGTCCGAGGTTCGTTCCATCATGGGCGACGTGTATCCGGCCCTCGTGGAGAACGCGGCACTCATCGATGGAATCATCTCCGCCGAGGAGGAGCGGTTCAACGGTACGCTCGACAAGGGCGAGGAGTTGCTTGCGGTTGAGCTCGACAGGCTGGATCAGGGTGCCGATCTGTCCGGTACGGTTGCCTTCACCCTTCACGACACCTACGGCTTCCCGATTGATCTGACGCGCGAGATTTGCGAGGTACGTGGTTACCAGATTGAGATGTCCTCCTTTGAGGCCGCCATGTCGGACCAGCGGGAGCGCGCGCGTGCTGCGGCAAACCGCGACGCATGGGGATCGTTCAACAACGTCTGGACGACGCTTTCGGATGAGTTGTCTGCAACCGAGTTCGCAGGCTACGACCGCGACGCAATCGAGGGTGCTCGCGTTCTTGCCATAGTGGCGAGTGGGGAGTCTGTCTCGATTGCGAACGAGGGAGACAAGGCAGAGGTGGTTCTCGACCGCACGCCGTTCTATGCCGAGATGGGAGGACAGGTCGGCGACACCGGCACGCTGCACGGCGATGGCGCTACGCTCAAGGTGATGGACACCAAGCATCGCGAGGGTGACCTATATGGACACGTGTGCGTGGTGGAGGAGGGAACGCTGCATGTGGGCGATGTCGTCACCGCGACTATCGATCACGGTCGCCGCGAGCTTATCCGGCGCAACCATACAGCCACGCACCTGCTCGACGCAGCGCTCAAGCTGGTGTTGGGTGCACACGTGAGCCAAGCGGGCTCCCTCGTTGCGCCTGAGCGTCTGCGCTTTGACTTCACCCACTTCGAGGCTGTCACGCCTGAGGAGATTGCTCGCATCGAGGGTCTGGTGAACGCGGAGATATTCGCCGCCGAGCCAGTCATCACCCAAGTCATGGGAATTGAGGAGGCAAAGGCGTCGGGTGCCGTGGCGCTCTTTGGAGAGAAGTACGGCGACGTGGTGCGCGTCGTCTCCGTGGGCGATGGCGACGAGCCGTTCTCGCGCGAGCTGTGTGGCGGCACCCATGCGCGCAACACGGCGGAGCTAGGCCTCTTTAAGATCGTGAGCGAGGGTTCGGTCGGCTCGAACTCGCGGCGCATCGAGGCCGTCACGTCCGCTGGCGCGATTTCGTACGTGGACGAGCGCCTGGCGCAGATGGACGGCATCGCCGCCGCTCTCAAGTGTCGGACGGCCGATGTGACCATGAGGGTAGAGCAGCTCCAGCGCGAACTGCGAGACACGCTCAAGAAGCTCCAGACGGCCCTTACGGGCGGCTCTTCTAGCCAGCTTGCCGATGCCATCGCGTCTGCGGTGGACCTCGACGGCTACAAGCTCGTGCTGGCACGTCTTGAGGGCGTGAGCGGAAAGGAGCTGCGTTCCGCATGGGATACGGTGCGCGACAAGCTGGGCATGGCGAGCGCCTGTGTCCTTGCGTCGGTGGCTGATGGCAAAGTGGCTCTGCTCGCAGCGGGAACCGACGCGGCGGTCAAGGCTGGATTCTCTGCTGGGAACATCATTCGCCAAGTCGCCCCGATTGTGGGCGGGCGCGGCGGCGGTCGTCCCAATATGGCGCAGGCGGGCGGCAAGGACGCCGGTGCGGTTGACGAGATGCTGTCCGCAGCCAAGGAGATGCTCGGCGCGTGAGGGTTCTCGCGCTCGACATAGGAGAAGTGCGCATTGGCATCGCCGCAAGCGACGCTACCGGAACGGTGGCGTCGCCCGTGTGCGTGTTGCCTGCCCAGGAAGTGATTGCGGGGGCCCGCACGTGGCAAAGGGTGCTTGACGACTTCGAGCCGGAGCTTCTCGTTTGTGGTCTTCCCCATACGATGTCGGGCGAGGAGGGTCCACAGGCACAACGCGTGCGCGAAGTTGCGTTTGAGATATCCTGTTCTTGCGGTATTACTTTGGAATTTGAGGACGAACGCCTGTCCTCAGCGGAAGCTAAGCGTATCCTTAGAAGGCAGGGACTCAGCGAGCGACGCATGCGCGGCAAGGTTGATATGGTGGCGGCGTCGCTCTTCTTGCAGACGTGGCTCGATGCCCACAAGAACTGAGAGGACTGTCATGCCCACATCTACGAGCACGGAGGATGCCGGGGCAGCACGGAAGAAGCCTGCTGCAACCTCGAATGCGCACGGCAAGGGACAAAGCAAAAGCAAGGCGGTACCACGTCAGCGGCGCGACAGTGCAGGCAGACCAACCGCGTCTTCCACGGGGGCGGTTGCGGGCACCAATCCCAATCGAAGACGTGCGGGCGCGACCGGATCGGTTCCGTCCACAAACCCAAGTCGTAGGAAGAAAGGCGCCACGGGATCGCTTTCTTCCACGAATCCCAACCGCAGAAGGGGAACGACGGGGACGCTCTCGGGCAACACTTCTGCTCGTCAGCGAACGGGGCACACGAACTCGGGAAGGGCACCCAAAGCGGCAAAAGGCGGAACGGCCCAGACGCCCAAGCACTCCGCCTCCAAGCTTCCCTCATCCGGTAGGTCTGCTTTGCTCATTGGTGGCGTCGCGCTCCTCCTCGTGGCCGTTCTGGCTGGCGGCCTCTTTGTCGTTCGAAGGCTATTCCCCGCTCCAGAGGGTGCGCAGGTTGAAGACGGCCAGACGGTGACGGTTGCCATAGCAGAGGGCTCGGATGGCGTGACCATCATTCAGACGCTGCTCGACGCAGGGGTGATCCACAGCAGCAAGGACTTCATGAGGGCGGTAAACGAACAAAACGCCGACCAGAGTCTCAGAAGCGGCACGTATACGTTTACCACCGGTTCCGATCCCTCCGATGTGGTGCGGCAGCTCGTGGCTGGACCAAATACCAGTGAGGCTCAGCTTCAGGTGCCTGAGGGCCTTACGGTAGACCAGACTTCTCAGCTGGTAGAGGAGACCTTAGGCGTGCCTTCAGCAGACTTCGTACAACAGGCGAAGGCCTCGAATTACGTCGATGACTACCCCTTCCTCAAAGAGGCGGGCCATGACTCGCTCGAGGGGTTCCTGTACCCAAAGACGTACAACCTCGCCGGTATGGAGAAGACCGCAGATGCGATCATCCGCATGATGCTCTCACAGTTTGAGGCGGAGTTTGCGGCACTCGATACCGACGCCGCACGCAAGGGCATTCTGGATCGCTACGGCCTGAACGCAACGGACTATGACCTCATAAAGATTGCCTCCATCATCGAGAAGGAGGCGCTCAATGAGGATGACCGCACGAAGGTGTCTTCGGTCTTCTACAACCGGCTGAGTATCAACATGGCGCTCCAGAGCGATGCGACCATCGGATATGTGAACGGTGGTCAGGTCGACACAGAGGCCGAGAGCCCCTACAACACCTATCTCTACAAGGGGCTTCCGCCGACCCCAATCTGTTCGCCGAGTGAGTGGGCGATAGAGGCAGCCATGAATCCGAGCGATACCGACTACCTCTTCTTCTTTATCATCGAGGACGGCGACTACTCCAACCACACGTTTACGAAGACCTTCGAGGAGCATGACGCTGCATATGCGGCGGCACTTGCGGAACTCCGTGCGAGGAACGAGGATTAATCAGATGAGACTCACGAGAGCGAGCCGCTATGTTCATTCCGTTGAATTGATAGACGTGGATGATCTTAAGGCACGTGGCATTCGATGCGTTCTGGTGGACCGCGACAACACTTTGGTGCCGCGCGACACCAAGGTCGCTCCTCCGCGTGTGCGTGCGTGGCTCGATCGGCTGCGCGAGGAGCATATCGCGGTGTGTATGGTCTCCAACAACTTCCATACCGATCAGGTGTGCGCGTCGGCAGAGGATTTGGGTTGCGCGGTGGTCCACCATGCGATGAAGCCCGCCCCCGTAGCCATTCAGGTCGCCCTTGTGACGATGGGTGTGCCCAAGGAGCAGGCGGTGCTCGTGGGAGACCAGCTCTTCACTGACGTGCTGGCCGGCAATCTGGCAGGCATCCATACCATTCTGGTGCGTCCTCAGTCTCGTACGGATTTGTGGTACACCCAGATATTTCGCATCGTGGAGCAAGGGTTTCTAGGCGGGGTGCAGTTCGAGGGCGAGTGATGACGAACGGCTATGTGCGTCTACGATGGTGTGAGGCGCTATGTTGCATTGCGTCCCGTCGTGTTAGAATCACTGTTGAACAACGCGACGGGAGACTTACGTGCATACATCATCGAATGGGTACATAACCCATGAGGGCTGCGACCATATCTTCTTCATCGGCTTCCTCGGGGCCGGGAAGTCTACGTTGGCGAGAAACCTTGGCAGGCTTTATCGCCGAAACTACGTGGATACAGATCGCATGGCAGAGCGAATGATGTGCAAGACGGTGCGCGAATGCTTCGAGCAGGATGGGGAAGCGGCGTTCAGGGATGTCGAGACGAGGGTTCTTGAGCGACTGCGCGACGAGAAGTCTCTGTTGGTGAGCTGCGGGGGCGGCATCGTGGAGCGTCCCGAGAATAGCGTTCTGATGCGCGAGATGGGCGTAGTCGTCTTTTTGGATGGCGACCTTCAGGATTCGTTACGTCAGATACAACACCCCGAGAAGCGACCTGACTTGGGAGAGGATGCCCGCGAGCTCTACGAGCATCGTAGACCGCTCTACAAGAGCGCTGCAGACTACGTGATCGACATTCGAGACAAGACCTTCGATGAGGTTGCCGAGGACGCTGGGTGTCTGCTGTGGGCGGAGGGTTTACTGTGACGGTGCAAAGGCAACTCTCCCGTCAGTGGGTGCCCATGCTTGGTGGTTCGTGCGACGTGCGCATGGGCGAGGATGCGCTGCATAGCGCAGCCAAGGTATTGAGGGACTCCGTCGGTCGTCCGCATGTGTGCGTGGTCGTCGTGCGCTCAGATGAGGATGCGGCGCTCATCGAGGATATACGGCGCCAGGTTGTCGATGCGGGCTTTGCGTATGAGTTGTGTGCGCTGCAGCCGTCCTGCCGGACGCTCGCCGCCGCCTCGGTTCTGTGTGACGTCTTGGTCGAGGCGCACGTGACGTCAGACGACCTTTGCTTTGCGGTCGGGGACGCAGACCTGATTTCGGTTGCCTCGTTCGTGTGCGGTGCCTGGTGTGACGGAATGCCGTTGGTGGCCATGCCCCTCGATGAGGTCGGCCTTCTGGAAGGGGCGCTGGTACCGCGCGCGCTTGGCGTAGGAGATGCGCCGCGCATGCTCTTCGTTCGCCCTGCGGTACGTCACGCCATCTTGGACCTCACCAGGGCGTTGGGGGCCTTAGGCGACGAGATGTCTCGGCATGCGCGCGTATTGATGGCGGGTGCGGCTATGGCAAGCTCAGAGAAGGAGTTCTCTGCCCTTTGGGATCGTGCGGCGGATTTGATGTCGGATGACGGAGCCGTGCTCTGCACGCAGCTCATTGCCACGGCGAAGGCGCGCGGAAAGCTTGCCGCATCGACTGCGGCCGCAATGCGGTGCTCTTTGCGCTATGGCCAGTCCTTCGCACGGGCGCTCGAAGCACTCGTGCCACATGCCGCGTTCTCGACGCTGCTTGCCGAGGGCATGCGCTTCTGCGCGCGCATCGCCGTGGCGCAGGGGAAGCTGCCGCTTGACGACATGTTGGCACAGGATGAGCTCCTGGAGATGCTCGGCATTGATGTTCTGCATGCGCGCGTGAGTCCCGATGGGCTTCTCGCGGCATTCGAAGGGGAGCGGTGCATGCGCTCGAGGCGCAACATGCTGGAAGTGCCGTTGGCAATAGGCCGAGTGCGGTTGGCGACGGTCGAGGACGACTTGCTCGAGGAGCATGTGCGTGCGTGGTGCATGTCGCACGATGCCCTGACATAGAAGGAAGTGGTGAGGCATGAGGAAGGCCGATACGTACATCGCTGCGCGGCTCGCGGCAGTCCGAGAGCTGATGACGAAGCGCGGGTATGACGCGATTCTGGTGCGCAACGTGTCTGACTTGCGCTGGTTGACGGGTGCGGCCCGCGTCTTTGACTCTGAGCAGGCGCACGATGCGCTCATCACACAGTCAGATGCGTGGGTCCATACGGACGGTCGCTACTTTGGCGCGCTCACCGCCCGTACGGACGACCGGGTGTGGCAGCTCGACCAAGATGACGTGACGCACGCGACGTGGGCGGCGTGCCGCATCGCCGCGTGTGGCGCACGAGTGGTTGCCATCGAGGACAGCCTCTCCTTGGGGTTCTACGAGGAGCTGCAATGGGAGCTGCAAAAGGCTTCGGTAGCATGTCTGATGCCTCGTCTGCACGGTGACTTCTCGAAGTTGCGCATGCACAAGGACGAGGCCGAGCTCGATCTGTTGCGTAGGGCGCAGAAGGTGACGGATGCTGCGTTTGCCCACATGTGCGACGTGATCCGCCCCGGGCTTTCTGAATTGCAGATTCGCGCGGAGCTGGAGTCATTCATGCTTTCGCATGGGGCCGACGCCTTGGCGTTCGACTCGATAGTCGCTTCGGGACCGAACGGGGCAAACCCACATGCTCGTCCGAGCGCGAGAGCCGTCGAGCGGGGCGATTTGCTCGTTATGGACTTTGGCGCATCGCTTATGGACTACCAATCCGACATGACGCGAACAATTTGCATAGGCAAGCCGACCGAGCGCCAACAGTCCGCCTACGACGCCGTGAGGCATGCCCACGAGGAGTGCGCGCGCGTCGCACGGCCGGGCATGCTCGGTCGAGAGCTGCACGAGTTGGCTGCGCGCATACTTGAGGAGGAAGGCTACGGCTCATACTTCACGCATGGGCTGGGGCATGGCGTGGGCATCGACATCCACGAGCTTCCCGTAGCCGGCAAGCGCGGCGAGCTGCCTCTAGACGAAGGAGCTGTCTTTACCATCGAGCCCGGCGTGTATCTGCCGGGGGAGTTTGGCATCCGCCTTGAGGACTGCGGCGTGATGGGTCCGGAAGGATACCTGCCGTTCACCGAATCGCCTCACGCACTCATCAGCGTATGCGAGTAGGCGTCGGATAGGCACCCGAAGCATATCAACACACCGCCTGAGAACAATCTCATATGCCACAACGTGCGGCATTCGTTTTAAGTTATGTTTAGAGGATGCCGCATTGTGCCTTCTTTTACCCCGAAAAGCCGTTACTTGCGATGCTGATGTTGACAGATTGTTACCGCTTTTGGGACTACTTGCAGCGTTTTGCAGAATTTGCTGTTTACATTCAATGGCATCGGGGCTAGAATGCCGAAATGTGAAGGGCCTATGGAGGCCCATGGAGCGGGGAGTGATCGCCTCCGTTCCAGAATTCGGAAGGGAAGAGAAGGAGGTTGTGTATGGTCAGTATTATCCTAGCGAGTCACGGAGGCTTCGCCGCCGGAATCAAGGAGTCGGGACAAATGATCTTCGGTCCGCAAGAGGCCGTCGAGGCATGCGTCCTCACGCCCGAGATGGGTCCTGATGACTTCCGTGCCAAGCTGCTGGCCGCCATCGACACGTTCGAGAACAAGGACGAGATCTTGTTCCTTGCGGACTTGTGGGGTGGTACACCGTTCAACCAGATCAGCAGGTTGATCGAGGAGCACGATGGTGATGGCTGGGTTGTGGTCACAGGCATGAGCCTGCCCATGATTCTCGCTGCCTACGGTGAGCGTTTCGGCTCGGAAAGTGCCGCAGACATCGCCAAGGCCATCTATCCTGAGGCGAAGTCCGGCGTGAGGATTAAGCCTGAGGAGCTGCAGCCGGCTGACGCCGCTGCCGCACCCGCAGCTGCCGCGCCCGCGAACATCCCGACGGGTGCAATCCCGCCCGGAACCGTGCTCGGCGACGGCCACATCGACATCGCGTTCGCGCGTATCGACACCCGTCTGCTCCATGGTCAGGTTGCGACGACCGTCACCAAGATGGTTCAGCCTGACCGCATCATCGTCTGCTCGGATGACGTTGCGCACGACGATCTGCGCAAGTCCATGATCGAGCAGGCCGCGCCTCCTGGAGTCAAGGCACACGTCGTCCCCATCTCGAAGATCATCGAGGTCTCCAAGGACGTCCGCTTTGGCGACACCCGCGCGATGCTCCTCTTCGAGACGCCGCAGGATCTCGAGCGCGCGCTCGAGGGTGGCGTCGATATCAAGGAAGTCAACCTCGGTTCGATGGCTCACTCCGTGGGCAAGGTCGTTGTCACCAACGCCGTGGCAATGGACGCAGAAGACGTGGCTTGCCTCGAGAGGATTGCCGCGAAGGGCGTCAAGTTCGACGTTCGCAAGGTTCCCGCGGACAGTCCCGAGCCGTTCGACGCAGTCATCAAGAAGGCAAAGGCCGAGCTTGCGGCTCAGAAGTAGTAAAGGAAGGAATGAACAATGGGAGGAATCTCTGTAATCCTGGTCATCCTGGTGGCCTTCCTTGCAGGTATGGAAGGTATCCTCGATGAGTTCCAGTTCCATCAGCCGCTGGTGGCATGCACGCTCATCGGCATCGTTACCGGTCATCCCGCCGAGGGCATCATGCTGGGCGGCTCGCTGCAGATGATCGCCCTTGGCTGGGCAAACGTCGGCGCAGCCGTCGCTCCTGACGCGGCCCTCGCCTCCGTTGCCTCCGCCATCATCATGGTGCTCGGTCTTTCTGGTGGCTCTGCTGACGCGCAGACCGCTATCAGCACCTCTATTGCACTCGCCGTGCCTCTTTCGGTCGCCGGCCTGTTCCTCACGATGCTTTGCCGTACCATCGCTATCCCCATCGTCCACTTCATGGATGCTGCCGCTGAGCAAGCCAACTTCCGCGGTGTCGAGATTTGGCAGCTTCTGGCCATCTGCCTGCAGGGCGTGCGCATTGCCGTTCCCGCAGCTCTTCTTTGCTTCATCCCCGCTGATGCTGTTACCGCCATGCTGCAGGCAATGCCTGACTGGCTGGCTGGCGGCATGGCTGTCGGTGGCGGCATGGTTGCTGCCGTCGGTTACGCGATGGTCATCAACATGATGGCTACCGCAGAGGTGTGGCCGTTCTTCGTGCTCGGCTTCGTGCTCGCGGCCCTTGGTGACCTCACCCTCATCGCGCTCGGTGCCATTGGCGTCGCGCTCGCCCTCATCTACATCGGCCTCAAGGACCTTGCCAAGCAGGGCGGCGGCTCAGGCGGCGGCTCGGGCGATCCCTTGGGCGACATTCTTAACGATTACTAAGCCGATTAACGCGAAAGGAGAGTGAACAACAATGGCAGAAGTGAAGCTTAGTCAGAAGGACCGCATGTCGGTATGCTGGCGCCATCAGTTCCTGCAGGGTTCTTGGAACTACGAGCGTATGCAGAACGGCGGCTGGTGCTACGCGATGATTCCCGCCATCAAGAAGCTCTACTCCAGCAAGGAGGATCAGGCGGCGGCACTCAAGCGTCACCTCGAGTTCTACAACACGCATCCCTATGTCTCCGCCCCCATCATCGGCGTCGTCTTGGCGCTTGAGGAAGAGCGTGCGAATGGTGCTCCGGTTGAGGACACGGCCATCCAGGGCGTCAAGGTTGGTATGATGGGCCCGCTCGCCGGCGTCGGCGATCCTGTCTTCTGGTTCACGGTACGCCCTATTCTCGGCGCGTTGGGTGCCTCCATGGCAATGGGCGGCTCCATCGTTGGCCCGATTCTGTTCTTCGTGCTGTGGAACATCATCCGTATGGCCTTCCTGTGGTATACGCAGGAGTTCGGCTACAGCGTGGGTGCCTCCATCGCCAAGGACCTCTCTGGTGGTCTGCTCGGCAAGATTACCGAGATCGCTTCCATCCTCGGTATGTTCATTATCGGCGCTCTGGTTCAGCGCTGGGTATCCATCAGCTTCACCCCGGTCGTCTCGGTCGTGACGCAGGCTGAGGGTGCCTACATCGACTGGGCAAACCTCCCGGCAGGATCCGAAGGCATCAAGGCCGCTCTCGAGCAGTACTCCTCGCTTGGCGCTGCTGGCCTCAACGTCGATAAGGTCACCACCCTCCAGGGCAACCTCGACCAGCTCATTCCTGGTCTCGCGGCAGTCGCTCTTACGCTGCTCTGCTGCAAGCTCCTGAAGAAGGGCATTTCGCCGATCGCCATCATCCTCGCGCTCTTTGCCGTGGGTATCGTCGGTCGTCTCATCGGCTTCATGTAAGATGTTGCTTCGGGTGCGCTGCGTGATGTAACCAGCGCAAGCAACGAATCCTGGGCCGCACCCAACCCAGCAGGGAAGGGTGCGGCTCTTTTTGTTTCCTAGAGGAGGCACATAGCATGGCGCAGTCACAGAACAGTTCGGTGGACCTCACCATCAAGGCGACGTCATTCGCGGGCATTGGCACGTATGGGGATGTGATGGTGGGCAACAAGGCATTTGAGTTCTACAACGAGCGCAACGTTGAGGACTACATCCAGATTCCTTGGGAAGAGGTTGACTACATTTCTGCCGAGGTCGTCGGAAAGAAGATCACCCGCTTTGCCATCTTCATCAAGCAAGGTGGGCACTTTGCCTTCTCGACGCGCGACAACAAGAAGACACTCCGTGCAGTGCGTGAGTATGTGCCCGAGGATCGTCTGCTACGTTCAAAGTCATTCTTTGACGTGGTGAAGGCGGGTACCGTGGCGGTGGGACGCAATATCGTGGGTGTCTTCAAGAAGCCGGGCAAGAAGTCATAGCATAGTGTGTGGCGCAGTCGTTCCATTCGCAACGCGGGAGGATTTGTCCTATAATTCGTTGCCGTACGTGTGGCGGTCCCAGGCGGGACCATAGAGAAAGCGAGCACATATGGCCACTCTGGGCATCACTGACCTTCGCGCTGGGCTGGGTGTCAACATCAAGGGAAACGACTGCGTAATCTTGGAAGCCCAGCATGTTAAGCCGGGCAAGGGAAACACGTATGTCCGTACCAAGTATCGCAACATTCGTACGGGACGCGTCAATGAGGAGAATTTCCAGCAGTCGGCGAAGTTCGAAAGCGTCAACATGCGCACGCGCGAGATGCAGTATCTCTATAATGACGGTGACATTTACTACTTCATGGACATGGAGACCTACGAGCAGATTGAGGTCGGCTCGGAGCTCATTGGCGATAACGCAAAGTGGTTCAAGGAGAACGACACCTGCCTTCTCAACTATGCGAATGACGTGCTGTATGCCGTGCAGCCGCCGATGTTCATTGAAGTAGAGATCACGGAGACCGATCCGGGCTTCAAGGGCGATACCGTCCAGGGTGGTACCAAGCCGGCCACGGTTGAGACTGGCGCATCCATACAGGTGCCGATGTATCTCAACGTGGGCGAGCGCGTAAAGATCGACACGCGTACGGGCAAGTTCGTGTCGCGCGTGTAGCCAGTACGAAAGGATCGTACATGAGCAGTGAACTCATAATCTCTGGGATTGGGGTCTCGCAGTCGGTGGTGTCTACCATCGTTTCGCAGGCGGTGCAGCGCGTCGAGGGCGTTGCTTCCGTTGGAGAGAACGCCATCGCTTCAAGCCTCATCTCGGTTTTTACCTCCCAACCGGCTGCCGGTGAGCCACCGGTAGAGTCCGAGGTCATAGATGACAAGCTCCACGTGTCCGTGCGTCTCTCGGTCTTCTATGGGTATCCCTTCACAAAGCTTGCTGAGGATGTGCGCAATGCCATCGCCAGTGCGGTGAAGGGCCAGATGGGCGTGGAGATTGGTGCGGTGGACGTATGCATCGACAATCTCGTGTTCCCCAAGGAGTAGGGTACATTGGCAAGGCGTAGATTTCATGGTCGGACCCTCGCGAGGAGCCAAGCGTTGCAGCTTCTGTTCCAGGCCGAGGCGACGGGTCGAAGCGTGCAATCCGTGCTGGAGACGGATGAGTATGCACTGAGTGACGAGGCTCCGCTCGATGAGTTCGCGCGAAGCCTTGCACTTGGTGCGGATGCGATGCGTGCGAAGCTTGACGAGCTTATCAAGCGCTCCTCGACCAATTGGTCGATTGACCGGATGCCCTCCGTTGATCGCAATTTGCTGCGGCTGGCGATATACGAGATGCTCGAGGTTGATGAGGTTGCCACTGCCGTCACCATCGACGAGTCAGTGGAACTTGCGAAGGCATATGGAACCGATGAGTCATCGAGGTTCGTCAACGGCTTGCTCGGACGAGTGGCGCACGAATTGGACGAGGCGTAGCGTGGCACGTCACAATCGCGTCGACACATCGACCTACAAGACATTCGGCGACATCTCGGCCCGACTCGACCAAATCGTGACGGAGGTTCGCAGAAAAGACCTTCCGCTCGAAAGCTCTCTCGATCTCTTTGAAGAAGCTATTGCGCTCGGCCAAAAGGCGGTCGACTTTGTGGATACTGATGCGGTGACGGGCGAGGAGGCGTTGCGTGCCGAGCAAGGAGACGCACGCGTTACCGAGAATACCGGCGTGAAGGGCGAGGCGTAGGTGTCTCGTCATCGCTTGGATCAAGAGCTTGTGGATCAAGGCTTCTTCTCGTCACGAGACGAAGCCATGCGTGCGGTGCTTGCGGGTGAGGTATCCACGAGCAATTGTCGGTTGGAGCGAGCCGGTGAACAGGTGAAGCCGGGGATTGAGCTGCATGTACGGGGACGTAGTCCCTTTGTGAGCAGGGGAGGCATCAAGCTTCGCGCGGGGTTGGAGCATTTTGGTGTCGACCCCAGGGGTCGTACGTGCTTGGATGTGGGATGCTCGACAGGCGGCTTTACCGATTGCTTGCTGCGTTGCGGAGCGGCCTCCGTCATTGCGGTGGACGTTGGGTATGCGCAGTTCGACTGGTCCCTGCGACAGGATTCGCGCGTTACACTGTATGAGCGTACGAACGTGGTGGACCTGCCGGAACTGATGGGGACCTCGCTTGTCGACCTTGCGGTGTGCGACGTCTCCTTCACCTCAGTCCTTACCGTCGCTCCTTCGGTGAGGCGCCTTCTAGTGACCGATGGCGCATTTCTCACGCTGGTAAAGCCGCAGTTCGAGGTGTCGCGTGACGAGGTGGGTGCCGGTGGCGTCGTGCGCGATGAGGCTGCACGTTTGGGAGCGCTCGAACGTGTGAAGTCTGGTCTGGCTGCGCAGGGATTCGACGTGCTCGGTACCTGCGACTCTCCGATCCGCGGCCATAAGGGGAACCAAGAATACTTCCTATATGCGATGGCTTGCTCGTCGGGCACACACGGCTGAGGTGGCTGCGGCACGCATGTGCGAGTGGCTTTTTGCTACACTGATGCGCATGCTTTGTAGGTTAGTCAAGGGGGCATGGCGTGACGAGAGTGCTGATTGTTCCGAACTATTCCAGGGCAGACGCCGTCGAAGACGCCCATAAGCTCGAGGCATTCTTGCGCAAAGAGGGCATCGAGGTATCGCTTGCGGCCGACCGTGCCGCGCAGGTAGATGGCGTATCCTCGTTCGACTTGGTTGTCTCGTTGGGAGGTGACGGGACGCTGCTGCGCGCGGCGCGCATCGTGACGGGAGCGGAGGTGCCGTTGCTGGGCGTCTCGTATGGCCATCTTGGCTTTCTTACCTGTGCCGAGCCCAAAGACTTGCTCAGCGTGGTGCAAGATGCCCTCGAGGGTCGGCTCCACGCCTCGAGGCGCTCGACGCTCGACGTGCGCGCCGAGTTCGTCGATGGGGATGGAGTCGCGTTCAGCGCGCACAAGGTGGCACTCAACGACTTGGCGCTGGGCCACGGCATACGTGGAGACATGATTTCCTTCGAGGTGAGCGTCTCGGGGAACCACATCGACAAGCTTCGAGGCGATGGGTTCGTGGTTTCCACTGCGACGGGCTCTACGGGCTACGCGCTCTCTGCCGGAGGTCCCATCGTGACGCCGGAGTTCGAGGGCATGGTCTGCGTTCCGGTCGCTCCGCACACCATTATGGCACGCGCATTCCTTACGGGGCGTGACGACGAGGTGCTGATCAAGGTCGATCCCGAACGGCCCGCCGAGACCTGCGTCTTTGCTGATGGACAGCCCCTCGGGGCGGGATGCAGGCTCACGCGGGTGAGCTGCCGCCGCGGTCCGCACGACCTCATACTGTATAACAGAAGTCGCGAGAGCTTCTATGACTCCGTATCCCGCGTATTCTACGGGAAGGTATCGCATCGATGATTGACGAGTTGCACGTTCAGAATATCGCGCTTATCAGCGAGGCGAGGATCAAGCCGGCCCCGGGCCTGACGGTCCTCACGGGCGAGACCGGTGCTGGCAAAAGCGCGTTGCTCTCCTCCATCAAGCTCCTTATGGGCGAGCGGGCAGACGCTGGCGCCGTTCGCGAGGGCTGTGACTATCTGCTCGTGGAAGGACGGCTGTTTCTTCGTGGGGATGATCCCGATGGCGTCATCGTGCAGAGGCGGGTCGGCTCCGACGGCAGGGGCCGTGTCTCCATAGACGGTCGCATGGCTCCTGTGCGTGAGCTTGCCAGTGGCGTGGGAGCAAGCATCGACATCTGCGGACAGCACGAACATCAGCGACTGCTGCAGCAAGGCAGCCACACGGATTTGTTGGATTCGTGGGCGGGCGAAAGGGTCGTCCAGGTGCGCGAGGAGTATGCGGACGCGCTTGCACGGACTCGTGCTGCCGCAAAGGAGCTTCAGCGCGTGCGGCAGATGGCACAGAGCGCGGCGGAGCGCATCGATGCGGCGCAGTTCATGCTACGTCGCATCGACGAGGTAAAGCCTCGGCTTGGCGAGCTGGAGGAGTTGGAAGAGAAGCTCCCGCGTGCACAGCATGCCGATGCGCTCATGCGCGCCTCGGAAGGGGCGCGCAAGATGTTGGCAGGCGATGGTGGCGTTCTCGATTTGATGCAGGACGCTCTGGGGGAGCTTCGGGATGCCGAGCGGTACGACGCTTCGCTCGAGAAGCTCGTCTCGTCACTGCAAAGCGCGCTAATCGATACCGAGGACGTGGCCGGAGAGCTGCGCGAATACCGCGATGAGGTAGACTTCGACCCCGGTCTATTCGACGAGATGCAGACGCGCATGGCACAACTACAGGGTTTGCTGCGCTCGTATGGTCCTACCATGGAAGACGTGCTCAAGCGTAGGGCCGACGCCGAGGAGCTCGTGATGGCCGCGAGTTCTGGCGATGAGTTGGAGCGACGTGCCAAACGTGCCCTCGCCCTGGCACAGAAGGAGTTGCTTGCCTGCGCGGACCGGCTCGACGAGGTGCGTGCGTCATTGGCGCCGGAGCTCGCCCAAGCGATAACCGAGCAGATGGGGCGCTTGGAGATGGGCTCTGCCTCCTTGGAGTTCGCTATGGAGCGACTTCCCCCAAAGCAATGGACGGCTGCGGGACCATGCCGCATCGAGCTGCTCTACCGTCCTGCCGCTGGTTTGAGTGCGCGTCCTCTGCGCCGCATCGCCTCGGGTGGTGAGGTCAGCCGTGTGATGCTCGCTTGCAAGGTGGTGCTGGGCGAGGCGGACTCCACAGAGACGCTTGTCTTCGACGAGGTCGATGCAGGGGTGGGCGGAGCGACTGCGGTGGCGTTGGCCGACGTCCTCGCGCAGCTCGCACGCACGCACCAGGTAATCGTCGTGACGCACTTGGCGCAGGTGGCGGTGCGCGGATCGCGGCACTTCTTGGTGCGCAAGGACGAGGGCGAAGGTGACGGTACCCCGCACACCTCGCTCGACGAGATTGTGGGGGAGGCACGCGTGGCCGAGATAGCGCGCATGCTCTCGGGAGATACCGGCGAAGCGTCCCTCGCGCATGCGCGCGAGCTTCTCGCTACATACGAATAGGCCGCCAGTCCAAGCTGCCCATCGGGGAGGAACTCGGGCTCGCACGCCGAGTGCTTCGTCCACAGCGCGTCGCATGCGGATACCATAAACCTGTCTGTGCAGAAGATAGGCCACGAGGGGGTATCCGCATGCCTAAGGACAAACGCTACACCGTCGAGGGATTCTGGGACTGCCCGTATTGTGGGAGCGAGGGAATCCGGGGAAGGTCGAAGTTCTGTCCGAACTGCGGCCATGGTCGCGACGAGTCGGTGCGCTTCTACACCAAGGAGATCGGCGAGGAGCACGCCATCAGTGACGAGGAGTTCGAACGCGAGCGGCAGGATGCGAGCAAGAACTCACGCAGCAGCAGCTCCGTCCACACCGAGGCGCGCGAGGTGAGTGACGGGTCGCCTTCGCTCTTCTCACGCAAGGAGGGTGAGGGACGGGGCGATGCGCGAGATGGCGCTGACGCGTCTGACTGGCTGTGTGACTTCTGCGGAACGTACAACCCCGCAAGCGCTGAAGTGTGCACGGGTTGTGGCGCGGCGCGCGAGATGACGGAAGGCAAGACGTATCAGCAGGTCCAGGGAACCGTCGCGCGTACGTACGACTCATCGGGCAAGCTCGTCAAGGAACGTGACCTCAGCAAGCCCAAGCCTCAGGTACAGACAACTCCGGCAGCGAAGAGTGCCGGGTGCTTGCCTACGTTCGGCATCATCGCATTGGTGATACTGGCGATCGCGGCACTTGGCTTCTTCGTCTTCTCGCCCAAGCCGCGCGATATGGTGGTCTCGGGCTTTGACTGGGAGCGCACGATTGAGGTCGAGCAGCTCACCACGGTAAGCGAGTCGGACTGGAAGCTTCCGGACGGTGCGCGCAAGACGCGGACGGCAGAGGAGGTGCGCGACTACCGCCAAGTGCTCGATCATTATCAGGAGGTGCCCTACGAGGTATCGGAGGAAGTGCTCGACCACTACGAATCGTATAGCACGACGGTAGACAATGGCGATGGGACCTTTGACGTGGAGGAACACGAGGAACCGGTGTACCGAACAGAGACTCACACCGAGTATCGAAGAGAGCCTGTGTATCGCAAGGAACCGGTCTACGACACGAAGTATTACTATGACATCGAACGTTGGGTGCACGAGCGTGACGTCGTGACGCACGGGGATGACCACAACCCCGTATGGGGCGAGGTCGACCTCAGCCCCGCAACGGGCGAGTATGGGACGGGAGAAGAACGCGAGGGCACCCGCACGGGCACGTACGGCATCACGGACAACAAAGGGAATCACTACACTGCCGACGAGGACTTGTGGGAGTCGCTCGAAGAGGGCCAGTCCATTCGGGTGATGGTGGACTCCGATGGGAAGATCACACTGAAGGAGTGATGTCGCGTTCCAGCGCAGGTAATCCACGAGGGGGCAACTCACGGGTTGCCCCCTCGTGCCTCCTCTCGTCCGAGCAATACGTTGGTCGTTTGATGTAATTAGGCCGTGCTGTGCCGTACGTGCTAGAATCACTACGATATTTCCGGCCGATTGCGGTCTGGAGGCATGTCGCAGTTCAATCGCATCATTCCTATTCGGCATTTTAGAAAGACAGAGGTTTGCCATGAGCATTGCAAGCGGCCTTCCCAGTGACTTCACTCCCAGTAGGTATGACGCCATCGTCGTGGGTGCGGGCTATGCGGGCTCGGTGTGCGCGCGCATGCTTGCCGAGGGCAGCAACTACCGCGTGGCCGTACTGGAGAGGCGCGATCACATCGCGGGCAATGCGTATGACTACGAGGATGAGGCAGGGATTCTCATCCACAAGTATGGTCCTCACATCTATCACACGACCGACGAGCGTGTGCATCAGTTCCTCTCGCGCTTCACGGACTTCACCGACTACCAGCATAAGGTGCTGGCAAACATCCACGGAACGCTGATGCCGGTGCCCTTCAACCATCAGTCGCTCAAGCTGGCCTTTGGCGAGGAGAAGGGCGAGCACCTCTATCGCAAGCTCGTCCAGGCGTTCGGCGAGAATCGCCGCGTGCCGATTCTTGAGCTGCGCGGCCGCAATGACCCAGAGCTTTCTGAGGTTGCCGACTACGTGTACGAGAACGTCTTCCTGTACTACACCATGAAGCAGTGGGGCAAGACGCCTGACCAAATCGATCCGGCGGTGATGGGCCGCGTGCCTGTGTTTGTCGGCGACGACGATCGCTACTTCCCGCAGGTTCCGCACCAGGGCATGCCCGACAAGGGTTATACCGACCTCTTCGAGCAGATGCTCAACCATGACCTCATTGAGGTGTACGTTGACGTCGATGCGCTTGATTTGCTCGGACTCGACGGGATGACCACCTTGGTCTGTGGCGCACCCTATGGTGGCGAGATCATCTACACCGGTGCCCTTGACGAGCTCTTTGGCATGGACTTGGGCGCATTGCCGTATCGCACGCTCGACATGCAGTTCGAGACCCTCGACCAAGACCAGTTCCAACCGGTCGGTACGGTGAACTATACGGTGAGCGAGGACTTCACCCGCATCACCGAGTTCAAGAACATGACGGGTCAGGTCGTGCCTGGCAAGACTACCATCATGCGCGAGTACTCAAAGGCGTACGAGCCGGGGAGCGGCCAGACCCCCTACTACGTCATCAACGAGCCCGACAACATCGCGCTATACGAGCGCTATCGCAGCCGCGTGGCGAGCATTCCCAATTTCCATGTGGTTGGCCGTCTGGCTGAGTACCGCTATTATGATATGGATGGTGTCGTCGCGTCGGCCCTTTCCTTGGCAGACGAGATTATCAACCAAAGGTAAGGCGGTTGCTGCGCTGGGGGACCCTCGTCAAGCCTTCGGCGTTCCTCCGTCGTGAAGAGGAGCTCACGAGTAATGGCTGGCAAGACAATCACGTTTGGTATCCCGTGCTATAACTCGGCGGCGTACATGGACCACTGCATCTCCTCGATTGTGGAGGGCAGTGGGTGTGCCGCCGATGTTCACGTTGTCGTGGTAGACGATGGTTCTGCCACGGACAACACGCTCGAGAAGGCCCGGGAGTGGCAGGCGCGGTATCCCGACATCGTGGAGGCCGTTCATCAGGAAAACGGCGGGCATGGTCGTGCGGTGATGACGGCCATCGAGCATGCGAAGGGTGCCTACTTCAAGGTCGTGGACTCCGACGACTGGGTGGATGCGGATGCCCTTGCCACGCTGCTCGACCTCCTGCGCTCGTTCGTTGCGTACGAGGTCGACGTGGACCTTGTCGTGACGAACTACGTCTTTGAGCATGCGGAGGACGGCAAGCAGCGCACCATCGACTATGGCTTTGCCCTCCCGAAGGACAAAATCATAGGTTGGTCGCAAATCGGGCACTTCAATATCTCGCAGTACATGATGATGCATGCCCTGTGCTATCGGACCGAGGTGCTTCGCACGTGCGGCCTCGAGTTGCCTGCGCACACGTTCTATGTGGACAACATCTATGCCTACGTGCCGCTCCCGCATTGCAAGACCCTGTACTACTTGGACGTCGACCTCTATCGCTACTTCATTGGCAGGGAGGACCAGTCGGTCAACTTGGACGTCCAGATTGGGCGCATCGACCAGCAGCTGGCCGTGACCTACATCATGATTCATGCGTATCATCTGTACGACGATGTGCCGGTCAAGGCGCTGCGGCGCTACATGCTTGGTCACCTCACGCTCATGCTGTCAGTGTGCTCGGTCATCTCGAAGATGTCGGATGCTCCCGACGCGCGCAAGAACCTTGATGATTTTTGGCATGATTTCCAGCGATACGACATGCGCATGTACAACCGTGCGCGGCATGGCATCGTGGGGACCTTCATGAACTTCCGCGGTCCTGTGGGCGAGCGCGTGACCATCTCCATCTACCACGCTGCGCAGAAGCTCTTCAAATTCAACTGAGGTGGGCCGAGCCAAGTTCGTGTAGGACGCGCTTGACGGGAAGTCCCACCACGTTGTCGTAGTCGCCTTCCAACCGTTCGACGTACTTCCGCGCACCGCCTTGGATTGCGTAGGACCCTGCCTTGTCCAAGGGCTCGCCGGTTGCGACGTAGGCCCTGATTTCCTCGTCGGCGAGCGAACGGAACGTCACGTGGGACGTCTCGACGAAGACGCATTCCCTTACGTGGTCGGTTCCGCCCATCAAGAGACAGACGCCGGTGGAGACGTGGTGGGTTCTGCCCGAGAGCTCGCGCAGCATGCGCACCGCGTCGGCGTCATCGGTCGGCTTCCCAAGGATGTCGTCGTCAAGCCACACGATGGTATCGGCGCCAATGAGCGTCTCGGACGGGGCGAGATTGCCGTACGCATCCAAACAGGCATGCGCCTTGAGGGTCGCGAGTCGTGCCACAAGGTCTACTGGTCCCTCGTCGGGAAGGCGGGTCTCGTCTACGTCGGCCGGGATGATGGTGAGCGCAAATCCTGCGCGCTCGAGCAGCTCCTTGCGCCGTGGAGAGGCTGATGCAAGTATCATGAGGAGTCCTTCCGAATAAGGCGTGTCGTCCGTGGGGCCGAGCTCCAACGGAGGCGTTGGGGCTGCGTTTGGTTGGGGCCGCACTCGAGTCACAAAAAAGGAACCGCCGAAGCGGTTCCCCAGCTATAGCACGGCGTGTGCGCTGATGTGCTACTCGGCCTCGATGGCGGAGACGGGGCAGTTGTCGATGGCCTCCTGGACGTCGTCCTCGAAGTCGGCGGCATCGTCGACGATGACCTCGGCAACGCCGTCATCGTTGATGGCAAACACGTCAGCGGCGGTGGACTCGCACAGACCGCACCCGATGCAATCCTCGTTGACCGTAACCTTCATGTTGGTTCCTCTCACTCATGCAGGAGGTTGAATCCTGCCCGTTGTAGCGCCCAAATCCCCATATGGGCGCCCCTACGCGGGTCTGGCCCGCATTGGTATACTTTGTACACCCTCATGCGCTTTTGTGCTACCCCCAAATAAAAAATCTCGTATTCGGCGTCTGCCTTCCTGGCCGCCAACCGAAGGCGGTTGGTGAACTGTCACGAAATCGTACTCGTGAGGGTTGCCTTTCCCAAGAAGTACAGTTTGGCAGGCTGCAGCGTCCCGTTGCGCCAGCGGGCCTTCGACCATTGCGGCATGAGCGTGAGGGCGAGCTTGTCGGGTGTGCCGTCATCGCGTGTGATGGGCAGCCCGCGTGCGAATGTCGCTCCCGGCGCCACCTTCCAGCGCTCGTCGGCTGCGCCCATATTCTGCAGCAGGGACATGACCTCTCCTGCGGGACCGGTGGCAAAGCTGTTGCGCACCGCTTCGGGCTGCTCGATACCATACTGGACGTCAAGGGCAAAGACATCGCTGAGGTGTCCGTCCGAATACACGTCGAACTGGAAGTCTATCGTTGAGGGTGCAGCTCTCATGACTTGGCTGACCTGGTCGAGCATAGCGTCGTTGTAGGCGGCGAATCCGATGGCATCGAAGACCTCGGCGAGGTGCCTCGGGTCTGCGGCGCAGGCGTCGCGCTCGGCGGGGTTGAGGTATCCGCAAGTGCGCAGGGGAGAGCTCGGACGCCCACGGAACATCCCAAAGAAGGACAGCGGCCATCCTTTGGGCATGCGTGCCGCGAGGTCGAGGTAGAGGTCTGCGCGCTCTGGCTCGCCCGCCAGCTCGCAGAACGGGCGCACGAGTTCGGTGCTGGTTCTTGGTTGGAAGTGCAGGGCTGCTTGAGGCAAGGCGGTCTTGGACGTGTCGAGCTCGAAGCCGAACGAGATCTGGGAGTGTTCGCGGCTCACGGAGCCATACCAGTCGACCAGACCTTGCACATCGCCTGCGGCGGGAGAGTCGATGTGCGTTCCGGGCTCCAGTTCGTCATAGAGAAACGTGACGTCGAGAAACGGGTTGCCGGCAAGCGGAAACTCGAAGTACACGTCGGGGAAGTTCTTGCCTACGACGAAGGGGAGGCAGGTATTGCGGGCGCGGGCCGCAGCATCGCCGAGCAGGACCTCTGCGCGACCCTCGTCTGCAAGTTGCAGGAGCAGGACTTGGAAGCAGTCGGGATTGCTTGGTGCGCGCATGGGAACCGTCCTCTCGTCGTGGGCAGCAGGCGATCTGGGCATAAGTATCCATGATACGCGCACGGTGGCCGTGCTGCGCGGATGGAGCAAAAGCGTTGCTTCCAGGCAGACAGAACGGGACGGCAAACATGGGCGCATGAGCCACTCCGGCGTGCTACAAGATTCGTCCTCGCTAGGAACTCCCTGTGCTGCTGAAGCGAGTCGGGCATGCCCGCGACGTTCTCTGACCGAGTTCCTCGAACTGCAATTCTGTCCCCAGTCGCTGCTATGATTGTCGATATCGGAAGGGAAACGAGCGAAGGAACGGCCAGACCCATATGACTGAGGCATTCGAGCGGGCAATACGGACGCGCATCAAGGCGATATCGGACACGCCCGAGGCAAGGAGGCAGGCGCTTGCCCAGCACCTCACGCCACCCGAGGTGGCAGAGCTCGCGGCAAGCTTATTCAGCGATGCCGGCCAGGGTCTGAATTGTCTCGACCTAGGTGGGGGAACAGGTATTTTGTCGGTTGCGTTGCTCGAGCGGTATGGGGATCAAGTCAAACGAATCGACACTATTGAACTGGATCCAACGCTTGCGCAAGTGTACGACGAGGAGCTAAGGGAACGAGTGGGGGGCAAGACCATCCTCGGTGACGCGCTGATTGTCGGTGCGAATGATGGAACTGGGTATGATCGTGTCATCCTGAATCCGCCTTACAAGAAGATGGCATCCAGTGACCCTAGGCAGTCGCACCTACCAGCTCATTCCGCGAACCTGTATTCGGCGTTCATAATGCGAGGCATAGAGCATCTGAGGGATGGCGGAGAGCTGGTGGCAATCGTCCCAAGGTCCTGGACAAACGGTGACTACTTCACCCCGTTCCGCCATTTCGTCCTATCGCAGTGCTCACTCGACATACTCCACGTCTACGGTTCCCGTGATGAGGTCTTCTCCGATACGAACGTACTGCAGGAGACGATGATTGTGCGGTTCTCCAAGAGGAGACAGGCAGACACGATACGGGTCAGTGAGTCGGTCGTAAAGGGCGCCGCGCCCATCGTCAGGGAGTACAAGGCGAGGGATCTGATAGTTGGGGATAAGCTCGTGGTGCGCATATCACCTGAGGAGAGTACGAGTCTCGGTGAAACCGTTGAGAGTGTCGGTCTGTGCCCCTCAACGGGCAAGGTGGTTGATTTTCGTAGCAGGGAGTACATCACGAACGAAAAGCCAAAGGAACGTCCATCGGTGCCCCTTATCTATGTTGGGAACTTCCCCAAGGGACAACTCCAACACCCACTGTCATTCGGCAAGGGACAGTGGTTCTGCCTGGACGACGATTGGGCGACCAAGCAGGTGTGTGATCCTGGTGCCTATGTGCTCGTCAAGCGGTTCTCGGCTAAGGAGGAGCGTCGTCGGGTGGTCGCATATCCGCTTGTGGTGGACGCTCCCGTGGCGCTGGAGAACCATTCGTCGTTCCTGCACCAAGGACGACCGCGCAGAGTCGTGCCATTACGGTCGGCAGACCTCGCATATGGGCTGTCGTTATGGCTTAACAGCACCTTTATTGACGAATGGTTCCGTGGCGTGTCTGGCTCCACTCAAGTCAACGCTGGCGATATCAAGAAGATGCCTTGTCCAACTCTTGACGAGCTGGAGATCCTTGGGCGGAAGTGGTCTGCAGGAATGGACCAAGAGGTAATCGACGAGGTTTGCGGGGTGTTGATGTGATGGAACGATATGCTCCAGGGTACGACGACTTCGACGGGCGTTCGGTAAGCGACCTGTTGGAACGAACAGAAGACCTTCTCGCGGCACTCGGTATGGACAAGGAGCGTTGCAACGAACGTTCTGCGATGACCTTCCTCGCTCTTGCCGACATGTGTCCGGGTGCAGACTGGACGACCGCAACGAATGAGATGTACACCACGAGGCAAATCATGGACTGGATACGGGACCAGATGGGTGTCGACTACGCCCCTAATACGAGGGAGACCATTAGGCGCTTCACCCTACATCAGTTTATGGCGGGTGGGCTTGTGCAATTCAATGCGGACGACCCCAACCGTCCTGTCAACTCGCTAAGGAGCAACTACCGGGTTGTGCCTCCGCTCCTGCCGGTAATACGAGGAATAGACACTCCCGAATACCCGAACTTGCTTGAGACGTTCTTGTCCGGTATCAAGACTTGGAACCAGCAGGTAGCCGAGGAGAGGAAGATGGCCAGGGTACCAGTTAGGATGCCGGACGGAACTGACATGACGCTCTCGGCGGGTGGCCAGAATGTGCTTATCAAGAAGATGATCGAGGAGTTCTGCCCAAGGTTCGTGCCGGGTGGAGTGGTTCTTTACATAGATGATACTGACAAGGCGCTCGGCGGTGTCGTGGATGACGTCCTGAGAGTGCTCGGCATTGAGATACCCGAACACGGCAAGGCACCCGATCTCATCGTGTGGGACAGGGAGAACAACTGGGTCTTCATGATGGAAGCCTGTTCCACCCATGGCCCAGTGGATGTGATGCGCAAACAAGAGCTGAGGACACTATTCGGCGGCACCAAGGCCCCCGCGGTGTTCGTGTCCTGCTTCCCTGACCGCGCCGTTATGGGCAGGTACCTCGCTGATCTCGCCTGGGAAACTGAGGCATGGTGCGCCGATGCGCCAGATCACATGATTCACCTCGACGGAGCAAGGTTCCTCGGCCCATACGAGGACTGAGCAAATGGTATGCCGCTCGTTATGCGCTTGGCTTAGCAGTGCTTGAGGCGACCGGTGCTTTCGAACGCGCTTATGGAACTACGCATGTGACACGATGGCAAGGGAATTGTTGTGAGCATTTGCGAGTTCCTCTGCGCCTCTTATCGTTGTCGGACTTGTGCGCTTCGGGTTCGGCCACGCGCGTGTCGAGAAGAGCCGCATTTAGTATAGGTGTGCCCATCATGCAGATGCCCTCCCTACAGGCTCCTGGCGGACGAAGGCCGGAATCCCCGCACGATGGTGGTGTTCCTGCATGACGCTGCGCGCGTCGCGAAGGTCGTGCAAGCGCTGGGCGAGCCGGACGGCGCAGGCGCATGAGTCCGATGTGCAGCTCCTCTCCACGTGCCAACTCATATTGGTAATGGTGCTTGTGGGATACCATGTATACATGGTACTATGAGCATTAGAGTAGCTGAAACAGCCCTGCATTCCACGCCGACTCGCCAACCTCAGAGCGGCGGGAGGCGGCTAGTCATGGTATTGGCCGGAACAGCTGCTGAGTTTGCTGAGAAGCATGGACGTCCGATTGGGCTCGCGAAGAAGGCATGTCGGCTTGTGGCCTGCAAGGAGGGTGACATGAGGACTATAGGGTATTGCCACGGCTTTGCGCGGAATGCGCTGGCAGGCATCCTGACGACGCTCGTGGCGGCGGCGATGATCCTGCCAACGCGCGCGTTGGCGGAAGAGAGAAAAGGGCAAGGAAGCGCATGGTATGAAGTAAGTCATGCAGATGGCTATGAACTCGCATCACCCGAGCAGATCCGAGCTGCGTACTACCTGTTTGCTACGGACGGGCAGGACTGGTGGAGCGGCAGCTACCACGCTCCTTCAGAGGACTATGTTACCGCCATGATCGGAAAACCGGGTTTCACGGCATCGGTGATCGCATGGAAGACCGCGAACATTGTGTTCGACCCGAGCGAGGTAGCGAGGTACCTCTCCGAGTTCGACCCGACAGACGGTGAAGCGCCCGACCCCCTCGGCGAGAAGGATTACTACGAGGCGCTTCTGTTCGACATTCTTTACGAACAGTCGTACAGCGTCAAGCTGCTCGACTCGCTTAACGCCTCGTTAAAGGAGAACAAGGTCAACCTGCTCCACACCACGTACAAGCAGTATCGCACCAACTTTGGGTTCGACTACCAGCTAGGCAATGGGCTGACTTACGACGAAGGTGCCATGGTTGACCAGTGTTTATGGGATCAGATAGTGAATGAGGGCCTCTACGGCTACGAAGCCCAGTTCAAGAAGTACCTGGACGAAGTTAACACCATGGAGGGCAAGGTCGAGCGAGTTTCGAACCTACTTGCTATGCAGGATGTGGCTGACTCACAGATTCGCGTGCTCGAAGAGCTGCGCGACAGGTGCGAAGGCGACGCATCGCTACTCTCGCTTAAAGCCGCGTGCGACGAGCTACTGCTGGTCTATGACCAGGAGTCGTTCGGGGCGAAGTATTTCATCGCGAGCCAGATGTTCCCCATCACGATAAAGGACGGGCTGAAGGCGCTCTACTCAAAGGTCTGGACGGGACTGACGAACGTCCTCGGTGGACCTTGGAAAACGCTGAGCGGTGCAGTTACCCTCGGCAAGACCTTTGCTGACATGTGGCTCTCAACGGATGCCCAGATAGAGAAGTATTTCCAGATGAGCTGCCTCATGAGTATCCGTCAGGTCCTGTCGCCTATGTGCTCGGAAGCACGACTTGGCTACCTCTCTGCCCCGACGCAGGAGAACGCCGAGTCGTATCTCGCCATAATGGACATGCTGATGGGCGTGTACGAGCTGGAGCTGAAGCAGTCCAAGGACTACGTGTCAATCCTTGACAATGCGCTAATAGACCAAGTGCTGGAGCACTACGATGCCTATGAGTCACATAGCGCGCTAATCGCGGGATTCGACAGTGAACGGACGAAGATGCAGCGCGAGTACGAGTTCTCGAAGGAAGCCTCGACGGCCATCGCCGTCCAAACTGCGGATTCTTTCGAAAACGTGTACGGGGACAACGCGCTCGTTATCGCAAGCCAGCAGGAGTTCGACTGGTATTGCCAGCTGTACGCGGACCTGAAGGCCGTCAATGAGGAGTGGGTGACGCGACTGCCGGTCAAGTGCAATGCGGACATCACTATCGATGGATTGGAGTGGGAGATCGGACCGGCAGAGTTCAAGAAGCTTACGATTGATAATGGGGCCCGTCTATATATCATTGGTGATGTTAAAGCTAGCCAGCTCAATATAGACCATCAGTCGAATCTGAAGACGTGCGGAGGTGTCGTCTGCGGGTTTGTCAACAACGTATCCCTCTCCCTTTCCGGCGGGTCGACCCTCGATGTCGCGGGCGCGCTCTCTTCGTCGGGCGCGATCGTTCTGTCCTCCTCTGTGCTCACCTGCGGCTCGCTGTCACGCTCGGGCGGCGGGGCGGACCTCCGCCTCTCCGGTGGGTCCGGCGTGGACGTCTCGGGCGACGCGAAGGTCTGGCTCGCGCAGATGGGCGAGGGCTGCGCCCTGCGCGTCGGCGGGAACCTGTCTCTAGACGCATCGCAGGGCCAGTCCGCTGGCACCGTCGAGGTCGGGGGCGACCTCACGGTGGCGTCGGATGGCAACTACTACGGAGAGAAGTCCCACCTCCTCGTCCTCTGCGGCGCGGCGGACCAAGCTGTGACGGGGGGGCGCTACAGCTTCTCCGCGCCGGTCGTGCTTCGCAACCCGGCGGCCACGCTCGACGTCCCCGACGCCAACCTCACGCTCGCCGAGGACGGCTCGTGCGCGTCACTCTCCTGCAAATCGCTCGACCTCGAGGGCCACTCGCTCGAGGTGGCGGGGGACGTCAAGGCGCCGAGGTGCTCACTGCCCGCCGGGTCCTCGCTCTCCTGCGCCGCGCTGACTCCTCCCTGTCGTGCGCCGGGCTGTCGGGCGGGGAGCTGCGCATCGGCGGGGCGTCGCGCGTGGACGCCTCGGGCGACGCGAGGGTTGGCATGTTCTCCTCGTCGCCCGGCACCGTGCTGCGGGTCGGGGGAGCCCTCACCGTCGGGAGCGATGCCTGGACCACGGTCGGAGACGTCGCGGGCACGGTCGAGGCGTTCGGTGACGTCACCTTCGCGGGCAACAGCGGCTTCGAGGGTAGGGGCGGCGGCGTCCTCGTGCTGTGCGGCGACGGCGCGCAGGAGGTGGCGGGCGGCGGCAGCCAGTCGGCATACCAGGGGCCGACTTACTCCTGCATGCCCGAGAGGGTCGCGATGAGGAACCCGCTCGCGGCCGTGGGCCTTCCGCGGGCAAGCCTGACCCTGACCGAGGACGGTTCCGCGAGCTCGATCGACTGCAGCAAGCTCGACCTCGAGGGCCACTCGCTCGAGGTGGCGGGGGACGTCAAGGCGCCGAGGTGCTCACTGCCCGCCGGGTCCTCGCTCTCCTGCGCCGCGCTGACCTCGCTGGCCGGCTCGTCCTCCCTGTCGTGCGCCGGGCTGTCGGGCGGGGAGCTGCGCATCGGCGGGGCGTCGCGCGTGGACGCCTCGGGCGACGCACAAATCCCGACTCTCAATATGTCAGAGGAATCGACGCTCTGCGTTCATGGCGACCTATCGCTTGGCCATACGGGATACGACTCTGGCCAAGTCTCCGGTACTATTGAGGCGTATGGGGATGTTGTCTACGCGGGGAATTGCGGGTGCAGAGGCGGCACTCTTGCCTTGTGCGGTGACCAACCACAGTCTGTGTCGGGGGGCGGTTCGTCGTCCAATGCGTATGGGAGCATGCCCTCTGAGCTGGCTCCAAGGAATCCGCTGGCCATCGTCGACTTGCCGAGTGTCGATCTCGCTCTCGCCGAGGACGGCTCGTGCGCGTCGCTCTCCTGCAGCAAGCTCGACCTCAAGGGCCACTCGCTCGAGGTGGCGGGGGACGCTTCATTCGTCTGTTCCGGCATGACCACCGAGAGTGTTCTGCACGTTGGTGGGAACCTGTCTGCACGCACATCGCAGGGCCAGTCCGCTGGCACCGTCGAAGTCTGTGGCGACTTTACAACCACAGGTACCTACTCCTCATCTGGCACGCACGTCGTTGTCTTCTGTGGAGATGGCCCGCAGGCCGCACCCAGTTCCAGGCTCTACAACGTCGTGAACGCGCACGCCGACGAGTCCGAGGTCACGGGCCTCAGCTATAACGGCACCTACATACACGACCCGGATTACCAGACGGGCGACCGCTACATCCAGCTCGCGACCGCCTCCAACATGGAATACACGGGCGGCTACGTCGCACCCATGGTGAAGTACGGCTCCCTCGAACTCGAGGAGGGCAAGGACTACGAGGTCGTGACGAACACGGGCGACGGGCAGGTCGCCGTGGGCACGTACGACCTCGAGCTCGTTGGCCTCTCGCCGTACAAGGGGTCGAAGACCTTCGCGTACCAGATCACGCGCGCGAACATATCGGGTGCAACCGTCACGGGTGTAGCGGACGTGACCTACGACGGCCAGGTCCACCAGCCCGAGGTCGCGGTGACGCTCGGCGACCGCACCCTCCAGAAGGACGTCGACTACACCGTCTCCTACGGCGGCAACAAATCCGTGGGCACCGGCTACGTATACGTCAACGGCAAAGGTAGCTACATGGGCTCCAAGACGCTCACCTTCAAGATCAGCCCCACCGAGGCGGCCCAGCGCGTCATCGACCTCATCGCGGCGCTCAACACGAGCTACCTCTCTGGCGAGGAGGGCATTGTCGCCGCGCGCGCGGCCTACGATGCGCTCGCGCAGGTGGACAAGGAGGCAGTGACCAACTACTCGAGGCTCACGAGCGTCGAGTCCACCATGAGGAGCCTGCACGAGGCGGTCGAGGCGGCGGAGGCCGCGATCGCCGACGCCGAGACGTTCTTGACGGAGACACCGGTGGGCACGGATGGGTCCGACGTCGATGAGGACAAGTCCTGGCTCACCCAGGCGCAGGTGGACGGCATCAACTCCAAGGTTGTGAGCCTGCAAGGGTACATTGACGCGGGTGGCACCCTCTCCAACCTGCGCAACGCCACGAACAACCTCACCTCTACCTGCAACACCGCCAGATCCGCAATGAAGACCCAGTTGGGCACAAGGCACGTGCCGGGAGAGCCCGTCACGGAGAACCTCGTCGCTCCGACCTGTACCGAAGCAGGCTCACACGACCTCGTGACGTACTGCGAGGTGTGCGGCGAGGAGCTTTCGCGCGAGGCGGTCGCGGAAGCCGTGCTTGGGCACGACTACCAGAGCAGCGTGGTGGAGCCCACATGGGACGAGGGCGGCCATACGGACCACACCTGCAACCGCTGCGGCGACCACTACGAGGACGAGCAGACCGATTCGCTCAAGGTGCAGGCGGCCAGGACGCTCGCGACCTCCATCGAGGCGCTGCCTGCGCCCGACGACCTCATGCTCGACGACTCCGCGACGGTCGAGGCCCTGCGCGCAGCCTACGACGAGCTCGACGACGAGCAGCGCACGTACGTGACCAACCTCAACAAGCTCGAGCTTGCCGAGGCGCGCATCGCCGACCTGCAGGCGGCGAAGGCCGTGAAGGACGCAATCGATGCCCTCCCCGCGACCGACGACCTCACGCTTCAGGATCAGGCCGCCGTCGAGCAAGTACGCGCGCAGTACGTCGCCCTTACCGACGCCCAGAAGGCGTTTGTGTCCAACGTCGATCGTCTCGAGGAGGCGGAGCAAGCGATTGCAGACCTTATCGCCGAGCTTCCGTTGGTGGGCTCTTGTGTGTGGGAGCTTACCGATGCGGGCGAACTGGTTGTGTCGCCGATGCCCGGTCGCGCTTCCGGCACGCTACCCGACAGCTGGGGTGGCGTGCACGACCCATGGCTCTGGGCCGAGCTGCTGGGCGAGAATCGGCTGACAGGGGTGACCTCCATCAGCTTCGAGCCCGGCGTCGCGGCAGGCGCATCGCTCGCTGGTTTCCTTGGAGACGGACGCACCGAGGAGTTCTTCCCGAACCTCCGCTCCGTTGACCTCGCGAACCTCGACGCCTCTGCCGTGACGGACGTCTCTGGGCTGTTCCGTGGCTACGCGTCGCTCGAGACGGTAACCGGCATCGAGTCCCTCGTGGGGGCTGGCGTGACGAGTGCCTCCGGCATGTTCGCGGGCTGTACAGCGGTCAGGGTGCTCGACCTCTCCTCTTGGGACCTCTCGGGGCTGCAGGGCGCAACCGACATGCAGGACCTCCTGCTTGACTGCATCGCTTTGGAGGAGTTCGTGCTGGGCGAGGAATTCGCGGGCAAGGCACCGACGCTGCCGGACGGACTGTGGACGGATGGCACGCTCTACGTAAGCGGTGACGCGCTCCAGTCCCTGCCCGCTCCAATGATTGCACGTACGTGGCGCAAGTACACCCCCATCGACATCGCCGAGGCGTGCGAGTTCGCGGAGGTTCCCGTTCAGGAGTATACGGGCAAGGCCGTGACGCCATCGCCGGTGATCACATACGACGGTTTGGCGATAGAAGACGACTTCTACTCCGTCAGCTACGAGGATAACGTCGAGGTCGGCGAGGCGACGGCCACCATCACGGGCGTGGGAAAGTTCTGCGGTGAGAAGCGTCTGACCTTCAGCATCCTCGCCCCAGAGGACTTTGCCATCGAGCATAAGATGGCGGAGCTCAAGGGTGCCGTGTCCGCCGCACGGAAGGATGCCGATGAAGCGGAAGACAGACTCGAGGCAGCGCGGCAGGCAGCGGCAAACGACGACCTTGAAGCCTTGGGCGATCAGGTGAGTGCTGCCGAGGCTGCGATGGGGCAAGCCTTGGAGGCATCCGAGGCTGCGCAGCAGGCGAGCGAGGATGCAAGGCGGGCATATCAAGAAGCCCAGACTGCGGTTCGCGAGGCCACGGAGGCGCTTGGGGGGCTCCAACCAGGTGACGAGGGATACGATGCGGCGAAGAACGCCCTCGATGAGGCCGAGGCCGAGTTGCGGGCCGCCGAGGAGGCGAGCAGTGACGCCGCCGCCATTGCGAAGCAGAAGGCCGGCGAGTACGACGACGCGGTGCGTGCGCATGGCGACGCCCAGAAGGCGCTCTCTGACGCCGAGGATCGTGCCGAGGACGTAGAGAAGGCGGAGACTGCCGTCCAGATGGCAGATGCGAGCCTGTCGGACGCAGAGGCGGCGCTTGACCGCTTCTCCAACATCGGCAAGGCCGTGGCGAGCGAGGTCCCGACGTACAGCTACACGGGCCTCGCGGCAAGGCCCGAGCCGACGATTACGGCAGACTCGGTCCAGCTGCGTCCCGGCACCGATTACGAACTTTCGTACGGAAGCAACACGAACGCAGGCACGGCCAAGGTCATCGTCTCGGGCAAGGGACACTTCAAGGGTTCGCTGGAGGTTGAGTTCGCCATTGAACCGAAGGACGTCTCCGAGCTCGCGATCGCGACCATTCCAGCCCGCACGTACACCGGCAAGGCCATCGAGCCGGAGCTCGCGGTCACGGACGGCGACTGCACGCTGGCTGAGGGCACGGACTACGAGGTCACGTACCGCGACAACGTCAACGCCGGCGTCGCGACGGCGCGCGTGTCCGGCAAGGGCAACTACACTGGCACGGCAGAGGCCACGTTCCGCATCCTCAAGGCGCCCATCGCCCCGAGCGTGACGCTTGAGGGCTGGTCGTGGACCGACAGGCCGAACGAGCCGGTGGTCGAGGGCACCGAGGGTGGTGCGGTCGTTCTCGAGTACAAGGAGCGGGACGCCGATAATGACGCCTACGCGCTCACGGTGCCGACGGAGGTGGGGCTCTACACCCTGCGCGCTACGGTTGCTGAAGCCGCGAACCACCTCGGTGCGTCATGTACCTGCGACTTCGCCATCACATGGCTCGGTATTGTCTTCGACGCGAACGGCGGCGAGGGTGCGATGCCGCCGCAGGACTTCGCAGACAATCCCACGCAAAGGCTCGCGAGGCACTCCTTCGCGCTGGTTGGCCACGACTTCGCCGGCTGGAATACCGAACCGGATGGCACGGGTGCGCCCTACGAGGACGAGCAGTCGGTGACGCTTGGCGAGAGTATGACGCTCTATGCGCAGTGGCAGCTTGCCACGTATGTGGTGACCATCGACGCCGGGGAGGGCGCGGTCCTGGGCGTGACGGCGCTGCAGCCCGACGACGACCAGGCGGGCGTCGGAGGCACGCCGGTGGCGAGCGGCGACGAGGTGCCCTACGGCACGACGCTCATGGTGAGGGCGTCGGCCGCCCCGGGCCACCGGCTCACGGAGGCGCCCGGG
>CADBYM010000042.1 GCA_902798915.1 uncultured Coriobacteriaceae bacterium
CGTCTCGCGGCGGACACCCTTGCCATCGGCTACGCGCTTCCCGCTGCCGGGCGCGCCGGGGACTTTCACCCCTTGGGTGTGTACCATGCCCGGCACACACCGAGCAAAGGGGCGGCCCTCGCAGGAGGGCCGCCCCTTTTCCCTTGCGACCGACAAATATGCTATGTTCTTCAAAGGATGGCACCGCAGGGGAGAAGGACGCTCTATGGACCGGTTGATTGCGCGATATACCAATAGCTACCTGAGCTACGTGCTCATGTATCTGTTCTACAACATCAGCTTCGCGCTCTTCTCGGCCATGCTCTCGGTCTACCTCATCGGCAAGGGATACTCCGCGAGCGACGTCTCGCTTTGCGTCTCGGTCGGCTCGCTTGCTGCCATGGTCACCCAGCCCGTCATCGGCGGTCTCACCGACCGCTTCGGCATGCGCCCCGTCAACCTCACGATGTTCGGCATCGTCTGCCTCGCGGCGCTCGGTGTGGTTCTCGCGCCCAACTTCATGATGCTCGTCGGCGCCTGGGCCATCATCAACCTCCTCATGAACGGCGCGAACCCCGTCGTGGAGCGCATGGCAACCTCAAGCCCCTACGACTATGGCAAGGTCCGCATGTGGGGCACAATCGGCTTCGCCTGCGGCACCCAGCTTTCCGGCGTCATCTACGACGCCATCTCGCCCGACGCGCTCTTCATTACCATGATCGTTACGATGCTGCTGTGCATTCTGGGCTTCTGGGGCACGCAACCCCGCTTGGCCGAGGCCGAGGAGGCGAGCATCGAGGCAGACGACGCCGAGCCCGTCTCGATGAAGGACCTCCTCACCAACAAGAAGTTCCTCTACTATCTCGCGCTCCAAGTCATCTTCGTCGGCGTGACCGGTGCCGTGTACTCCTTCGCACCGGCGTTTCTCACGAGCAAGGGCCTGGATCCGTCCCTTGCCTCCACCATTCTCGCCGTTGCGACACTCTGCGAGCTGCCCTTCATCATCTTCTCGTCCAAGTACATGGACAAGGTGCCTAACAAGGTCCTGCTGCTCGTCTGCTTCGCTCTCGTCGCCGTCCAGATGGTAACCTATGGCCTCGACCTGCCGCTACCCGTCATCATCGTGATTACCCTCCTGTGCAAGCACCCGCCCGTCATCGTCAACATCATGGCCAACATGAAGGTCGTGAACACCATCGTGGACGCACGCCTGCAGATCTCCGGCCTCGCCCTCGTCAAGGCTTGCCAGAGCTTCGGGACCATCGTGTCCAACAACATCGGCGGGCGCATCGTTGACGCCTCGGGCTACCCACCGATGTTCCTCTTCCTACTGGCGGCAATCGCGGTTGGCCTGGTGGGTGTCGTGTTCTTCCAAGTGCCCTCGGGCAATGACAAGAAGCTCTTCAGCTAGGCGCGGACTACGCGCAGAAAGGATCGTAGCATGGCAGCGCAACTGCAACTCGTCTTTGACCACGGCAAGCGCCACGAGGTGATTCGGGCTACCGACGAGATGGCCGACTACGTGGACATCGTCGAAATCGGGTATCCCGAGCTCGTGACCTTCGGCCTCAGCATCGTGAGCGAGATTCACGAGGCGCTCCCCGACCTCAAGCTGTGCGTCGACGCCAAGGTGTTCCACGGCGGGTCGGGCATCACACGCCGCTGCTTCGAGGCCGGTGCCCATATCGTCACCGTGCTCGCCGGGGCCCCAAATCCCGTCATCCAGCAGATGGTGCGCCACGCGCGCCATTACGGCGGCAAGATCATGTGCGACATGGACGGCATCAAGCGCCCGGCACGTCGCACCGCCGAGGTGGACGCGCTGGGGGTCAGCTACGTGAGCATCGCCTCAGGCTACCTCATGGAACACGAATACGACCTGCACAAGCGCAACCACGGGTCCATCTTCCAGCTGCAGCCGCTCGATCTCGCCAAGGCGGTCAAGCGCAACCTCATCCACGCCGGCCTCGTCATCGGCACGGGCGTGAACACGGAGAACATCTCCGACGTGATGGCGCTCGACCCCCAAATCGTGATGGTGGGCCGTGCCATCTTCCACAACGAGGTCGACCCCACGAGCGACCGCGCCGCACCGCTCGACGTGCGACTCGCACGCATCAACGAGCTGCGCCGCGCCATGGGCAACTGACGTCGCACATCTCAGGGATGCTCCGCTTGGTCGTCAGATAGTTATTGCAGTTCACGCCTTTGGATTCACTTGGGATAAGGCCCAACTCATGCCAGCGCTTGCGATGTGTCCCAGACCCTTTGCCTTCTCCCAAACCCCGACCCACCCGGTCACGCTACAATGGTCGCACGCCTACGAGAGGAGCCATCCTTGGACGACACCATCCGCATGCTGGAGGCCTTAGACCCCAACGCCATGCTCGACATCGTGCTTTCGCAGAGCGTTCACGACAAGCCCGCCCTCTCCCTCGCCGACGAGCTGTCTCGCCTCACCGTGCGTGAGCTGCGCGAGCTCGCACGCAACGCAGGCATGACCGGCAGCATATCCAAGATGAACAAACGCACGCTCGTCAACAGCCTCTTTGAGCTCATGGACGCGCCGCCCGCGCAGCTTCTCTCCCTGGCACGCTCCTTCGGTACGTCATACCTCAAGTGCTTACGGCAACTCTGCGAGGCGGGCGGACACATAGAGGTCCCCATCGCCGAGTTCAAGTCACTCAAACAGGTTCCCGTCCCGCACCCACCGCTCTCGTTGCTCTACGACTGGGACGACACCCTCCACAGCATCATGCCCCAAGAGCTCTTTGCCAAGCTCAAGGACGTGGACTGGGACAAGGAGCTCAAGGACGCCGAACCGATCGAGCGGGCCTTGGCTTACCTCGACGTCTTGGTGGACCTCAGGGGCATCGTGCCATTGCGCGAGGCCATCTACGAGTGCACCACCCACACGACCGATGCGCCGGGCGCCGACGACATCAAGGTGGCCATCCTCAACGGCGCCTCCGGCCCTCAATCCGGCTTTGCATGTGTGACGCTCTACGACATGAAGTGCCTCGTGCACGGCATCCTGTTCGATTATCTGAAGGATGACGACCCGGATGACTGGGACTACGTCGAGGGGCTCTTTGTAAGCCAAGAGGAGTATCCGGCGCGTCCCCTCACCGACGAACTGCTACAAGCCGGAAGCGTGCCAGACATGCTGCGAGAGACTCCGCCAGGCAAGGCGCTTGCGGCGCTGCTAGAGAAGGGAACGCCCAGCGACCTGCCCCCGGCGCTGTTCGCACCGACCATGGTCATGGCGCTCGTACAGATGTCGCGCGAAAGCCAGCGCATCTGCGATTTTGTCGACATTCTCGCACGGTTCGACATACGCATCGTCGAGTCCGACGCCGACCAAGCCATGGGCTTGTATGCTCAGCTCGCGGCCCGCATACCCCAATGGGACCGCAACGGCTGGTCACTACGCGACGAGCTATGTGGAAAGGTCCGGCCCCAGCCACGCATCGACGAGGACCTCGCCGACATCCTGCCGTTCGTCCCGCGCTCGTGAATCGTCAGTCGGAGCGAGCCTTTTGACTCTCCCCGACTCAGATATCCCAGCTTTCCACGAGGGCGTCGTTCGCATCGCAGCCGTCGTAGCTCATGACGTATGTGCGCAGGTAAGAGATGTTGAAGCGGACGAGTCCGCGCGCAGGCGCGATGACAATCCCATCGCGCAGCAGAGACTCGCCTAGCCCCAGTACGTACGCTTCGCCTTATGCGTGATTCGTGCGACGGCTCGTTTGACTCGCAGCCGCTACTCGTCGTTGCCGCCCACCTGTGCGAGCACGCCGAGCGTCGCGGGCAGCAGCGCCTCCGCATCACGTCTCATGGGATACTTGAGCTGGTGCGTCTTCGGATAATAGAACGCCCGCTCGGAGCGCATCTTGAGCGCCACGGCACGCGGCACCTCAATGCCGTTGAAGACGAGCCTCCCGCCCGTGAGCGCCACGCTCGTCACGCCCAGGCGCTCGCAGCGAATCCGCACCCGCGCGCGATCGAAGAGGTTGCGCGCCGCCAATGGCATGCCGCCCCACGTCTCTTCGAGTTCGCCCTGCAGCTTGTCCACGTCCGCAAGCTCGGACGCCGCCGCAAGTCGCCGGTACGCCATGACGCGCTTGTCCACATCAGGCACGTACTCCTCGGCCAAGTAGAAGTCCGCATTGAGGTTGATGGTCACGTCGCTGGGCTCGTCCCCCTCGGGCACCTCTCCGCGCGCCTCCGCCACGGCCTGCCCCAGCATCTGCGTAAACAGGTCGAAGCCCACACTGCTCAGGTTGCCATGCTGCTCGCCACCCACCAGCGACCCAGCACCACGAATCTCCAGGTCGCGCATGGCGATCCTCATGCCACTGCCCAACTCCTGGAACTCGCTCAAGGCCGTCAGGCGCTCGGTCGCCTCAGGCGTGAGTGGGTCCTCTGGCGGAAACATGAAGTACGCGTATGCCTGTTCACGCCCGCGCCCCACGCGTCCCTTCAGCTGGTAGAGCTGCGCCAGGCCTAGTCGTTGCGCGTCTTCGATGATGAGCGTATTGGTATGGGGGTTGTCGATGCCGCTCTCGATGATGGTGGTCGCCACGAGCACGTCCACCTCGTGCATCTGAAAGCCGAGCATGACCTCCTCCACCTGGTTTGCGCTCATCTGCCCATGCGCGATGGCCACGCGCGCCTCCGGAGCGGCCTCCTGCACCCGTGCGAGCGCATCCTCGATGGTGTGCACGCGATTCGAGACGTAGTATACCTGTCCCTTGCGCGCCAGCTCGCGCCGGATGGCGGCACTCACCACGTCGGGATCGTACTCGCCCACATGCACGCGCACGGGCTTGCGTCCCGGCGGCGGTGTGAGGATGAGGCTCATGTCACGCACGCCGCTCATGGCCATCTGCATCGTACGGGGAATCGGGGTCGCAGAGAGCGTGAGAACATCGACCTGCTCGCGCATGTTCTTGAGCTGCTCCTTGTGCTGGACCCCGAAGCGCTGCTCCTCGTCCACGATCACGAGTCCCAGCTCGTGCGGGTTGACGTCGGCCGAGAGGAGACGGTGCGTGCCGATGAGCACGTCGACCTTACCCTCGGCAAAGTCCTTGAGAGAACGACGCTGCTGGGCTGGCGTCACGAAGCGACTGAGCACCTCCACACGCAGGTCGAACGGCGCGAACCGGTCAAAGAAGGTGTCGTAGTGCTGCTGGGCAAGAATCGTCGTCGGGCACAGTACCATCACTTGACGCCCATCCATGCAGCATTTGAAGGCTGCGCGCAGCGCCACCTCTGTCTTGCCGAAGCCCACGTCACCACAGAGCAGCCGATCCATGGGCTTGGCCGTCTCCATGTCGGCCTTGATGTCGGCGAGCGCCGAAATCTGATCGGGCGTCATCTCGTAGTTGAAGCTCTCCTCCATCTGCTGCTGAGCGGGCACGTCAGGCGAGAAGGCATGACCGGTCACGGCGCTACGGCGCATGTACAGGTCCACGAGGTCGAACGCGAGCTTCTTCGCACTGCGACGTGCCTTCCCCGTCGCACGGCTCCAGTCGGCCGTGTTGAGGCGCGTAAGGCGCGGGCTGCTGCCATCCGGCCCCACGTAACGCGTGATGCGGTCCACCTGCTCAAGCGGCACGTAGAGCTTGTCGGCGTTGGCGTACTCCAAAAGGAAGTAGTCCCGCTCGCGCCCACCGACCTCCTGACGCACGATGCTCGTGAAGAGTGCGATGCCGTGCGTGGCATGCACCACGTAGTCTCCCGGCTTGAAGGGAAAGGTCACGTTCGTCACGTCGAGGCGCCGAGGACGACGGCGTTTGGCCATGCGTGCCGTCAGGTCACTCACGCTGAGCACCGCCAGATGCGCCGCAGGCACCACCACACCCGAAGGAATGGGCGCGTCCACAAACGTCACGACCCCTGCCTCGAGGTGCCCCTCCCGCTCGCTGCCCAGGCGTTCGACGAAGGGAATGCTCTCGTCAGAGAAGTGCAGCTCCAGATGCTCGCGTGCAGCACGGTCGGGCACCGCAAAGACGATGACGGAATTGTCGCGGATGAGCCCGCGCACCCGCCCGAGCAGCTTCGAGTCGGCGCCCGCGATTCCTGGTTGTTGCACGGCGAGCTGCGAACCCGAGGCGACTTTCGTGCCCACCCGCGCCATCGACGCAAAGGTCACGCGCTGACAGGTGCCGAAGTCCAGTTCCTTGGGCGGTGTGTACAATCCCTCCGTGCTCGCACCCGCGGCGGACGCAGCGTGTACGATCTCGTCCGAGGCATGAGCGCAGTCGTCAAAGAGCGCACGGGGCTCGGCAAGAATCACCAGCGTCCCACTCGCCAGGTGCTCGAGCGGCGAGGCCGTCTTGCCGCCATACAAGTCAGGCAGGTATCGGTCGAGGTGTGGGGCGTTCGACCGCTGGTCGATGAGCTCCAAGTCGGCAGCCACCTGCTTGTTCGTGCGGGCACGATACGAAAGGCCTCGATCTGCGCGCGCGACCGTCTCGTCCGTGAGCGCGAGCTCGCGGCACGGCACCACGCGCACCTCTTCCAGCTCGCCGATGGTCTGTCCCGTGGAGGACACCATGGAGCGAATGCGGTCGATCTCGTCACCAAAGAACTCCATGCGAATGGGCGCCGTCGCCTGCGCCGGATACACATCGACGGTGTCGCCATGAACGTGAAACGTGCCCGGCACGTCTGCGGCACCCGCATCGGCATAGCCCATGCCCACGAGTAGTCGCGGCAGCTCTTCGAACTCTACCTCGTCACCCACCGAGAAGGTCGAGCTGGCAAAGAAGCCCGTGTCCTTGGGCGGCACGCGACGTAGCAGCGAGCGCGCGGAGGCTACTATCAGGCAGTTCTGGCCCGTGGCCAAGCGCTCCAGCGCGGAGCAACGGGCACCGACCACCGCGTCGTCAGCGGGCTTGTCGGCCCATGGCAAGTCGCGACGCTCGGGGAAGCGCCCTACCACGTCGTGGCCAAGCCATGCCGTAAGCGCGCGTGCCGTACTGTCAGCAGCGTCCTCACCCGCCACCACGAGCAGGCACGGGCGCGGGTCATGTGCCCACACCGACGCCGTCATGAGCGGGCGGGCGCTCTGCCCAAGCGCGATGGATGTGTCCTTCCCCTCGCGTATGTCACGCATGAAGTCGCGCAGTTCGGGTGCCGAGAGGAGCTGGCTGGCAACACGGTTGATCAGCATGGGAGACTTCCTTGTCTGTAGGTAATCGTTCAATGGTACCGCACGAGTTCGCAAGCCCACTGCGGGTTTTCGCACTCCCGCTATGCATGTGCGAGCAAATGGGTGGGGACACCCCTAATCAAGAGGGTGTCCCCACCAGATGACCCTTGCTTACCGAAACTAGTTAGGTGCCGTTATTCCACGATGACGTTGTCGCGCGTGCAATCGTCCGCAGACTGTGCGGGCTCCTCGTGGGCCGGCTCTGCCACAGGCTCCACGTACGTGGGCTCCTCGTGGGCCGGCTCTGCCACAGGCTCCACGTACGTGGGCTCTTCATAGGTTGGCTGCTCGGTGGCCGGCTCCTCATAGGCAGGCTCCTCGTACGTCGGCTGCTCGTACGTCGGCTCCTCGTACGACGGCTGTTCGTACGTGGGCTGCTCGTACGTTGTCTCCCCGGAGCTGGGCTCTGTGTATGACTGCGACTGCGCGGTGCTCCCGTTCGAGGTATTGGATGCGTCTGAGGGACTGGTCGTGGCATCGCTCGTGGACTGCGTGCTGGCGTTGTCGCTCGCAGCAGCATCGCCTTCGGCCTGCTTGGTCGTGCCCTCGCTTCCGTCGAGGCCAACAAACGACACATAGCCGACCCATTTGCCATCGGTCTTCTCGGGATGAAGAGTAACCGCACTCATCTGGGTAAGCGCAACGTTAGCGAACTCTACGTTTGTCCCATTGATGTTTCTGACCTTCACATCGTAGGCCTCAGCCATATCGTCAGCGGCAATGCCGAGCACGACGGTCCCCTTGCTCTTGATCACCTGATTCACGCTCAGTAGATTCGCGCCCCACTCAGTATCCCCCGTGTGACGGATAGCGAAGAATACGAGGTTATTCTTGAATGCGCTCGTAACCTGCACCTTGAATGCATCCTCCGTCGTTGCGCCGATAGCCGTCGCAACCGTAGGCCCTGCCTTGCTTTCGGTCGTCCCGGAAGTCGCTGGCGTGGCAGGCGCCGTAGACTGCTGCTCCGTGACAACCTCTGCCACAGGCTCCTCGATAGTGGCCGGTTGCTCACTACAGGCGATGAGCGTAAGCGAAAGCATTGCCGCCGATGTGATGCCAATCAGTTTCCTCTTCATTACCCCTACCTCACGATTTGCTGTCGAAGACGCCGTTGTCGTCTAAAACCGTAGTAATGTAGCTGTGCAACCGTGTACTGTAGCATGAAGCTCCAAGCGACGCGGCAAACATCACACTTTCACCCCAGAAGGTGCACGTAGCCCCCACAACATCGGCCGCTTGCCCATTTGTGTGGCCGCGCGCTTGGCCCTACTCCAGCGGAGCATCCTTGCGAGAAATCGCGTTGACGTGCTTCACCGCCAGCATGGTGATCACAACCTCAAAGACGAGGAAGATGCCGATGAGCTCGACGCTCAGCAGGAAGTCGTACGCCCCATGGATGAGCGTGGGCGCGACCAGCGCCAAGAGCAGGTTGGTCACGCTCGCGTCCTTCATGCCCCGCAGATCAGCACGCTTGGCCATGCCATAGAAGTAGCCCATGCACACCCCGTCAATCGCATGCGACGGAACCGAGAGCAGCGCCCGCACGATTGCGGTGGAAACCCCGCCCGCCGCCACGTAGAAGATGTTCTCGATGGTAGCAAAGCCCAGCGAGACCACTACGCCATAGACAACGCCGTCAAAGAGGTAGTTGAAGTGCTTGGACTTCCACGTGCACGTCATGAGGACCAAGAACTTGCCCGCCTCCTCAACCAGCGCCACCCCATAGAAGTTCTCCAGGAACGCATAGAGCACGGTCCCCTCGGTCAGCATCGCATCGATGAACGCACCAAAGATATACTCCACAACGAGCACCAGACCCGATACGAGCGCCCCGAGCACAAAGAGCTTCGCGAGCAGACCAGGGGGCTCCTTCTCCACGGTGTCCTTGCGATACACGTACCAGATGAGAAATGCGGCAGGCCAAATCGCCAACATCACCAAAAACCGATTCATCACAATGTCCCTCCCTTGCTAATGGGCCCGCGCGCAGCCATACGCGCGGGCCCCTTCTGTTAGTGGAACAATCGCATGCAACCGCGCGGCGTGCCATGCGCCCACAGACTGTTGTACATCACGCTGCCGGGATACGCCTCGATGATCGAGTCGTTGCCCAAGTAGATGGCGACGTGGCCGGCCCACGAGATGAGGTCACCGACCTGTCGATCACTGAGCGAGACGTGCATGACCTTCCCGTAGTCCCAGAAGTTGTTCGCGTCGTGGCTGTGCCAGCCACTGCTGCCCGACGTCCAGTGTGCCCATGGATTGAAGTCGTCATAGCCCGTGCCGCCCCCGAGGTCCATGCCGCAGGCGTAGGCGCACTGATACACCAGGCCAATGCAGTCAACGCCCACCCCGGGCGCGCACGAGTAGTCCCACACGTATGGCGTGCCCAAATACTCGCGCGCACGCCCGATGAACGCATTGATGCAGTCTTGGCGCGATGCCCAGATGCCGATTCTGGAGGGCGTCACGTAGTTCCAAGGTGCGGTCGCCGCGCTGGTGATGCGGACGTTCTTCGAGCTCACCTGATAGAAGCCCGCCGGATTCTGATATCCCATCTTGCTCACGGTGGTACCGTCAATGTAGCGGTTCGCACTGTCGCCCGGCGCAGGATACCACTTGGGCACCACGCGCAGCTCGAGCGCCTCGAGGCGCAGGCTCATGGCCGACGTACCGGCACTCTCGCCGTTCTTCGCCCAGCCCATCCAGCCGATCTTCTGTGCGTGCACGCGGTAGTACACGTCGAAGTACGTGGCCAGCTCCCCCGTGAGGCGCGCGCACAGCGCCTCAAGGCGCAGGCCGCGGCCGGACGTGCCGCTGCTCGTGGACCAGTCAGACTCCCAGCCGATGCTCTGGACGTGGGCCTTGAGCTGGACCTCGCCACTGAGCTCGGTGTCCTTCACACGCGTCTGCAGTGCCTCGACACGCAGCGCCTGACCGGAGGTGCCGGCCATCTCGCCATTGCCCACCCAGTTCTGCCAGCCGATTCGCTGCACGTGGCCACGATACGAGACTTGCGGGGTCTTGACGAAGGTCCGTCGGAAGGAGCCGCTCGACGAGGGTGCGGCGCCGCCTTTGGCGACCAGGCGCACCTCGAGTGCCTCCATGCGCAGCGCGAGGCCCTCAGAACCGGTGGACTCGCCGTTCTTTGCCCACTTGAGCCAACCGAACTTCTGAATGTGCGTGCGATAGTAGATGTCGTATTTCTCTGCGATGGCACCGGTCAGCTTCATCTTAAAGGCCTCGACGCGCAGGCCACGGCCAGACGTACCGGCGTCAGCTCCGTTCTTCACCCAGCCCTGCCAGCCGATGCTCTGCACGTGCGCCCTATACGTGACGCTGCCACTTGTTCCACTCGGCAAAGAGACGCGCAGCGCCTCCATGCGCAGGGCCTTGCCCGACGTGCCAGCCATCTGGCCGTTTGTCACAGGATTCTGCCAACCGATGCTCTGCACATGCGCCTGATACGTGATGGTGGGAGCTGAGGCCTGCGCCGTAAGACCATCGACGTCCTTGGCGTCCTCGCTCTTGTCCTCTTCCTTCTCGCCACGCTTCTTCAACTCGGTAATGGCGTCCTCGTCGGACTCGACCACCACGTCCTCGTCTTCGACCGATTCCTTGTCGTCGGTCGCCTCGATGGCATCCTTCTTCTCATCGGCATCGTCCGCATTCGCAGGCTCGACGTCCTCGTCCTCCGTCACGTCGATGTCCGCATCTTCGTCGATGTCTACGCTCTCGTCGATGTCCGCGTCCTCGTCGACCGACTCCTCCGGGAGCACGTCGTCCGTTGCCGCCTCGTCCTCCGCGACCTCGTCGTTCGTAGCCTCATCCGTCGCGGCCTCACCCAACGCAGCTTCGTCCTCGGCGGGCTCGTCCTCGGCGGGCTCGTCCTCGGCGGGCGTCTCCTCATCGAGCGCGTCCTCAACGCCCTCGTCCAAGACCCCCTCTTCGGTCTTCGCGGCATCGCCGAGCACGACGAACCCGTCGTCGCTCGCGAATGCGGGCGCCGGCACGAGTCCCGCCACGAGGGCAAGGCTCACGAAGGCCGCCAAGAATCTGTTTCCCATCTGTCTCATCGCACCATTCCTCTCGTTCTACCTACCAAAGACACACAGTATGACAAATGACCGAGGGAGTGACAAATCGCGGCACGGGGCCAGGTCGATTTGCCGTCTACCCTCTTCAGAATGTCCCACCTCTTTGAAGGCCGGAACCAGCCCGGCAGCGTCACGTTCACCTCGTCGAGGAAAAGAGGTCGTCGCTGGAGGTATACCCCGCAAGATCAAGCACGAAGTCAACGACCCAACCCCTTGTAAGAACAACCCCGGGCTCCTCCAACGAAACGTCCCCTGAATCCCGTCAGTAGTTTTTGCATTTCGAACATAATACCCACAGCAGTGGACAACAATTGACGAGGATTCACTACGTGCCGAAGAAGGGTATTTGCTATCGATTCCCACCACGCAGGGACGGTCCCCCTTCGGATGCTTCCAAAGGGGGACCGTCGCTTAGCGTCAGTTCATGCGATGCGTCGCGCTACTCCTTCCGCGCACGTCCGGAGTCGAACGCAAGCGAGGCAAGGTAGCGCTTCGAGGCGAGCACGGCATCCTCGTCGGCGCGCCAGCACCAGTTGCCCTCACTGACGCCCGGCACGTTCATGCGCGCCTCATCGCCCAGCACGAGCACGTCCTGCAGAGGAACGATCACGACGTCGGCGCTCGATTGCAGGCAGCGCCAGATGATCTCCCGATACACGCTCGCGGTGTTCTCGTAGGGCCATTTGTCGCGGATCCAGCCAATCAGCGTCTGGGTGTCGTGCGTGCTGGGATAGCAAATCTTGCCAGCAGCCGGCACATAGCCCTGGCGCACGTCCTCGTTGTAGAACTGCACCACATCCATGCCGGGGAAGCCCGTCAGCGCCACGAGGAAGCGCACCGCCGGGGTGATGGTGCCCAGGTCCTCACCGATGAAGGGCAGCTTGCCAAAGCGCTCGTACGCCACACGGAACAGGTCCACGCCCGGCCCGAAGTTCCACAGACCCTCAAGCGCGCCACGGCCGCCTGGGATGTTGTAGTACGAAGAGAAGCCCAGGAAGTGGTCCAGACGCACGTAGTCATACAGCTCGAGCATGCGCTCCAAGCGGCGCATCCACCAGTCGTAGCCGGTCTTGCGCAGCACGTCCCACCTGAACGTCGGGTTGCCCCAAATCTGGCCGTCCTTGGCGAAGTCGTCGGGCGGACAACCAGCGACGCCGGCCGGCCTACCATCTTCCTGCAGGGCAAATATCTCGCGCTCGGCCCACACGTCGCTGGAGTCGGCGCTCACGTACATGGGCATGTCACCCACGACCTTGATCCCACGGTCGTTTGCGTACGCGCGCAACTCATCCCACTGCCTCTGGAACACATACTGCGCACGGCGATGCGTCTCGGCGACGGGCACGAGGCTCCCCTCGTCCACGATGCCCGGACGGTACTCACGGTAGTTCTCGGGCCAGAGCCACCACGGCACCTCCTCGCCCACGGTCTCCTTGATGGCCTGGAACGCCACGTAGGGCTCGAGCCACTGTGCGTTCTTCTCGCAGAACTCCTCGTAGGCGGGATCGTCCTCGAGCTCCTCGATCAGCTGGTCAAGCTTGGTCTCGAAGCCTTCCATGAGGTAGGGATTGCCGGCAAACGCCGAGAGACCCGCATAGGGGGAGCCAAACTCGTCGGTAGGATTGACGGGCAGCACCTGCCAGTAGGTCTGTCCCGCCTCAGCGAGCACGTCCACGAACCGCTTCGCCGGCTCGCCCAGCGTGCCCTGCGCACCGTCGTTCGGCACGCTTGTGATGTGGCAGATGACGCCCATGCCATGCTCCATGGGCATCTGGAGTCGTTGCTCCTCATGGAAGTACAGCACCGAGGTGCCAAGTGGCCACAGATGCACCGAGCAGGTCCTTCCGTCTTCGGAAAGCTGCGGCGACCTGCCCTGAACGATGTCATCCACCTCGGGAGCGCACATCGGCACGCTCACCACATGCGCATCCTTCAAGCTCGCGTTGGCCAGCACGCATACCGTCACGCCGTCCAGCGTGCGCGTGAAGCCAAACACGTCGTCATTCGCGGCAAAGGGCTTGAAGTCACCGTCGGCAAAGACGTCGGGCAGAGACTTGCGAACCGCAATGGCATTGCGGTAGATCGTGCGGCAGTTCTCGTCCTCGCGGCCCCATGGGTACGTGGCGCGATTGTAGGGGTCCGTGTAGCCCTCGACGCCCGCATCGTCGCCGTAGTAGATGCACGGCACGCCCGGCATCGTCATCTGCAGCAAGGCGGCCACCCACAGGCGGCTCACCGCAAGACTGTGCTGTCCTTCAGGGAGCCTATAGCTGCGGCGCTGCTCTTCAGAGAGCGTCTCCTTGGCAGGAGCATCGCCCAAGATGGTAAGAACGCGCTCGCGATCATGACTGCCCAGCAGGTTGAGGCAGCTGAGCAGGGCCTCGCGCGGATAGTTCTCGTAAAGCTCCTCCATACGGTCGGCGATGTTGACGGCCGTGCACTTGTTCGTGATGAAGTCGAGCAGGGAGCTGCGGAAGGGGTAGTTCATCACACCGTCAAGCTCTGCGCCCTGCAGATACTTGCGAAGCATGCCGTAGCTCACCTTGTGAGAAGCGTCCTCCCACACCTCGCCGATAACGAGCGCGTCGGGCTTCTCGGCCAAGGCTGCCGCCTTGATGTCGGCAATGAAGTCGTCAGGCAGCTCGTCGGCCACGTCAAGACGCCAACCCGCTGCCCCGAGTCGCAGCCAGGTGCGCACCACGCCATCCTCGCCGCAGATGAACTCGCGATACGAAGGGGCGCTCTCGTCCACGTCGGGCAGGTCGTCCACACCCCACCAGCACTGATACTCGCCGTCGCTCGCGCCCGCCATCTTGAACCACGAGGCGTAGGGACTCTCGGCGCTCTGGAACGCACCGACCTCGGGATAGTTGTTGTATTTGTTGAAGTAGCGCGAGTCACATCCTGTGTGGTTGAAGACGCCATCCAAGATGATGGAGATGCCCATCTCGCGTGCCTCGTCGCACAGACGCACGAAGGTCTGCTTGTCGCCCAGCATGGGATCTATGAGCATGTAGTCTGCCGTGTCGTAGCGATGGTTGCTGGCCGCCTCAAAGATCGGGTTGAGGTAGATGACGGAGATGCCCATCGACTTGAGGTAGGGCAGCTTCTCGCGCACGCCGTCCAAATTGCCACCGTAGAAGTCCCATGTGGAAATGCGCCCGTACTGGTCCTTGTCGTACGAAGGCGTCATGTTCCAGTCCTCCACGAGCCGCCGACCCGGGCCGTTGCGATGCTGGTCGAGGCTTGCCTGTGCAAGCTCACGCCAGTTGGTGCCGCGCTCGAAGCGGTCGGGGAAGACCTGATACACGATGCCATGCTGGTACCACAGCGGACGCTCCTCGCGCGGCTGGTACACCGTAATCTGGAACGAGCGCGGTTCACCGGCAGCAAAGGTGCCCTCTCCCACGCTGCAATCATTGCGCGCGCCATAGCGCCACACCGAGCCGTCGGCCGCCGTGATGTTGAAGTAGTACCAGATGATCTGCGTACTCTCGGGCGTAAAGGTGCCCGTCAAGCGCACGACGCGCTCGCCGTTCTCCTCACGCACCTCCGGCTTCATGGGATACAGCGTCTCCCCTTCGCCGTCCACCCAAGCGCGAATCTCGGCCTGAGGGCTCTCCTCGTCACGCACGTCGATGGACAAGGTAACCGGCTCGCCAAGAGGGCATGCGCCAAACGGCGTGCGATAGGCGATGCTCGTTGTGTTATGGATTGCTCTCAAGAGATGCCCTCCTGTTTCCTGGATTCGTTTGGGGTTTGTTGCACACGTCGGTAAATGGTAGCAGTCTTTTGTCCCAACGGCTACCCTTCATTTACACATTTGAACGCACAAAAGACGGTGCGACAAGTCGTCCACCCGCGCTGAAGGGGCAACGACCTTAGTGCACTTCCTTTCATCCTCTTTGGCGACCAACCTCAACCCGTTGTCTCGCCGTACAGATTCGCCGCACCAAAAAGCGCCGCCCCCAGACGGGAGCGGCGCTCTGCCTGCGTATGTCTCGCAGTTTACTCGGGACGCTTGTTGTAGCGAATCACGTCCGGATGCAGGCTGTGATACAGGTCCAGGTACTCATCGGCCGCACGACGCCAACTAAAGTCCTCGCCCATGGCCTGGAGCTGGAGCTGCTTCCACGCGTCCTTGTTGGTCCAGAAGACCTCGCACGCGTTGAGCAGACAGCCTGCCATCTCGTCGGCGTTCATGTTGGCGAACGAGAAGCCCGTGCCCTCGCCCGTGAACTGGTTGTACGGCTGTACGGAGTCGCGCAGGCCACCGGTCTCGCGCACGACCGGCAGGGTGCCGTAGCGCATGGCGATCATCTGGGTGAGGCCGCACGGCTCGAACTCGCTCGGCATGAGGAAGAGGTCCGCGCCCGCGTACATGCGGTGGCTCAGAGGACCGTCGAATGCGATGCGCGCGCTCATCATGTCGCCGTACTTCCAATCGAAGTACTTGAAGGAATCCTCGTAGTCCTTGTCGCCGGTACCGAGAATGGCAACCTGCACGCCACGCGCCATGAGGGCGTTCATGCTGTAGCGCACGAGGTCGAGGCCCTTTTGCTTGGTGAGGCGACCCACCATGCAGACGAGCGGCCGCTCGGGATCCTGACGCAGTCCGAACTCCTCCTGCAGGGCACGCTTGCACTCCGCCTTGCCGCTGAGGTCCTTGGCGTCGTAGTTCGCCGGCAGGAACTGGTCCGTCGCCGGATCCCACTCCACCGTGTCGATGCCGTTGAGGATGCCCGAGAGCGATCCTGCGCGGCGACGGAAGATCCCGTCCATGCCCTCGCCGTAGAACGGCATCTGCAGCTCGTTGGCGTAGGTCGGGCTCACCGTGCTGATGAGGTCGGAGTAGAGCAGCGCACCGCGCATGTAGTTGATGGCCTGCGGCCCGCAGTAACTGGCCCTGGAAGAGGACGTTGTGCACCGAGAAGATCGTTTTGACGTGGGCGCACGCCGGAATCTGCATGTAGAACTCGCGCAGGAACACAGTGGCCATGGCGGTTTGCCAGTCGTTGCAGTGCAGCACGTCGCACTCGAGCTCCTCGACCTTTGCGATGGACTCGCAGATGGCCTTGGAGAAGAATGCGAAGCGCTCTCCGTCGTCAAAGAAACCGTAGAGGCTGTCGCGCTTGAAGTACGCTTCGTTGTCGATGAAGTAGAAGTCCAGGCCCTGATAGGTCAGCTTCTCCACGCCGCAGTACACGCTACGCCACGAGAGGGGCACGTAGAAGTCTGCCACGTGCTTCATCTGGTCCACGTACTCCTGCGGAATGGTTCCGTACTTCGGCGAGATGACGGCGACCTTGGCCCCGGCATGTTTGAGCGCGCGCGGAAGGGAGCCCGCAACGTCGCCCAGGCCGCCGCTCTTCGAGAAGGGCTTGACCTCGGATGCCGCAAAGAGAATCTTGAGCTTTCTTCTAACGCTGTCTGCCATGATGCATCCCTGCCTTGTAGTGTAGTGTGTCTGACTAGTTCTTCTTGAGGTAGAGAATGTCGCCATCGGTGCCGCGCAACTCGGTGCCAGCCGGCACGACGTTGGCCTTGTCGATGATGGCGTTCTCGATCTTGGCGCCGCTCTTGACGATGACGCCCTGCATGATCACGGAGTTGCGCACGGACGCACCCGGCTCGACGATGACGTTACGGCCGAGGATGGAGCCCTGCACGGTACCGTAGATGCGGTCGCCAGAGGCGACGAGGGAGTTGGAGACCTTGCAGCCCGGCTCGTACTTCGCGGGCGGGTTGTCGTGGGCCTTGGTCTTGATGGGACGGGCGTTCGTGAGCTCCGCGAGAACATCGGTGTCCAGAAGGTCCATGTTGGCGGTGAAGTAGGAGGCCTTGTCGAAGATCGGCTTCATGTAGCCATCGAACTCGCAAGCCATTACGCGGAAGCGGCTATACTCGCTGTTGAGGGCCTCGAAGAGGTCGAGGTGATCGACCGCCGCGAAGGAGTCGAGCAGCTCGAGCAGGAGGGTGCGCTCGATGACGGCGTAGTCGAGGAAGGCGGCCTCGCCGAACTTCACGCCCTGATGCATGCTCTTGACGCGACCGTTCTCGACGTCGAAGGTGACGACGTCTACGTTGCCGTCGCAGGAAGCCTTCTTGGTGAGCACGGTGATGTTTGCACCGGTCTCCTCATGCTTGGCGATGAGGGCGTTGATGTCCACGCTGCAGATGAAGTTGGCCGTGGAGAGCACGACGTACTTCTCGTTGTTCTTGGTGAAGAACGCACGGTTCTGAACGAGGTCGCGGATGAGGAAGCGAGCGCCGGTGCGGCTGGTGCCGAAGGCGGTGCCGGGCATGATGAAGAGGCCGCCGTTCTTGCGGTCGAGGTCCCAATCCTTGCCGGAACCCACGTGATCCACGAGGGAGCGGTAGTTGTTGGGCATGATCATGCCGACGGTGCGAATGCCCGCGTCCACCATGTTGGAGAGCGCGAAGTCAACCAGACGATAACGGCCCAGGTAGGGCATGGACGCCACGGGGCGGTCCAGGAATACGTCATCTTTGGATGCCGTGGTGTAGTTGCAGGTCACAAGACCAATTGCCTTGGGCATCGTTTACGCCTCCTTCTCAACTACGGCGTCGTCGCCGAGGGTAACGGTTTCCTCATCTGCAGAGCCAAAGGTTGCGCCGGCCTTGACGGTCGCACGCTCGGCCATGATCGCGTTGATGACCACGGCGTTCTCCTCGACGCGCGCGCCGGGGAAGAGGATGGAGTCCTTGACGATGGCGCCCTTGCCCACAAAGACGTCGGAGCTGATCACGGAGTGCTCGACGGAGCCCAGAATCGTGCAGCCATTGTCGATGAGGGAGTCGTCAACCGAGCCCTTGGGGCCGACGAACGCGGGAGGACGGGTGGAGGAGTTGCTCATGATGGGGGCGTCCTGCGCGAAGAGGTCGAACGCGGGCTCCTCGCCGAGCAGCTCCATGTTGGCCTCGTGGAAGGAGGCAACGGTGCCGACGTCACGCCAATAGGCCTTGAACTGGTAGGTGTAGAGGCGCTTGCCCTCGGCGAGCAGCGTCGGGATGATGTCGCCACCGAAGTCGTGCGAGGAGTCTTCCTTCTCGGCGTCCTCCTTGAGGGTCTTGATCAGGACGTCGGCGTTGAAGATGTAGATGCCCATGGAGGCAAGGTTGCTCTTGGGCTCGGCCGGCTTCTCGACGAACTCCTCGATGCTGCCGTCCTCGCGCGTGTTCATGATGCCGAAGCGAGGTGCGTCCTCCCACGGCACAGGCATGACGGCGACGGTGAGGTCGGCGTTGTTTGCCTTGTGCGTGGCAAGCATGTCCTCATAGTCCATGCGATAGAGCTGGTCGCCCGAGAGGATGAGCACGTACTCGGGATCCTGGCCCTCGAGGTAGCCGAGGTTCTGGGTGATGGCGTCGGCGGTGCCAGCGTACCAAGAGGCGCCCGTCTGCGTCGCGAACGGCGGAAGAATGGCAACGCCGCCGCCACGCTCGTCGAGGTTCCACGCCTCGCCGGTGCCGAGGTACTCATGCAGCAGGTACGGACGATACTGCGTGAGTACGCCCACCGTGCTGATCCCCGAATTCGCGCAGTTGCTCAGCACGAAGTCGATGATGCGATACTTGCCGCCGAACGAAACGGCCGGCTTGGCGACTTTGCTCGTAAGCACGCCCAGCCTGGACCCCTGCCCGCCGGCAAGAAGCATTGCAACGCATTCCTTCTTGCTCATAGAACTTCCCCTTTCGTCACATTATCGCGACCAACACAAACTAACCTATTCACCAACATGCCAGATTTCGTCGGCATATTCACGTATTGTTCGGTCAGAGGAGAAGAATCCGGACTTAGCCGTGTTATGAATCGATACACGGTTCCAATTTCGGGTGTCAGCGTAGCCACTCGTCAGCTCTTCCCATGCTTGGACGTAATCATGGAAGTCACGACAGACGAGATACTGATCGTTGCTGACCAGAAGCTCGTCACGCACCAACTCGAAGTTGCCCGACTGGCGCGAGAAGGTGTCGTCGGTCAGTTGGTCGATGACGCGACCCAGGCGTGCACGATCGGCGTTGTACTCGTTCCACGCGTAATAGCGACCGCTCCGGACGAGGGCCTCGACCTCGGGCGTGCGCAGACCAAAGATCTTGATGTTCTCCTCGCCCACGAGCCCACAGATCTCCACGTTGGCGCCATCGTAGGTGCCGAGCGTGATGGCCCCGTTCATCATGAACTTCATGTTGCCCGTACCCGAAGCCTCGGTGCCGGCCGTGGAGATCTGCTCCGAGATCTCGGTGCCGGGGTAGATGATCTGCGCGTTCGAGACGGCGAAGTTGGGGATGAAGACGACCTTGATGACGTCGTTGACGCGGGTGTCGTTGTTGATGACGTCGGCGACGCCGTTGATGAGGCGGATGACCTCCTTGGCAAAGACATAGCTCTGCGCGGCCTTGCCCGAGAAGATGAACGTCGTCGGCTGCGGGCGGAAGCTCGGGTCGTCGAGCATGCGGTTGTAGATGTCCATGATCTTGAACACGTTGAGCAGCTGGCGCTTGTAGGCGTGGAAGCGCTTGACCTGCGTGTCGAAGACGGACGTGGGGTCTACGACGATGCCGGTGGTCTCCTTGATGTAGGCCGCCAGGCGCTCCTTGGCCGTGAGCTTCGCGGCAGCCCAGCTCTCCAGGAACGCGTCATCGTCCTTGAGGGGCAGGAGCTTCTCGAACTCGTAGGCATCTGCGAGCCACTTGTCGCCAATCGCCTCGGTTATCAGGGCACTCAGGGCGGGGTTCGCGTTGGCGAGGAAGCGGCGATGGCTGATGCCGTTGGTCTTGTTGTTGAAGATCTCCGGCGTGAGGCGGTAGAAGTCCTTGAGGACGGTGTCCTTGATGATCTGCGTGTGCAGGGCGCTCACGCCGTTGACCGAGTGAGAGAAGATCACGGAGAGGTTCGCCATGCGGACCTGGCCGTCCCACAGAATGGCGGTCTCTTGCAGCATGCTGGCCCAGTCGGAGCCCATGCGCGGGAAGGTCTCGCGGAAGCGGCGGTCAATCTCCTCGATGAACATGTACAGGCGCGGCAGGAGGTTGCGGAACATGTTGATGGGCCACTTCTCCAAGGCCTCGGGCAGCACCGTGTGGTTGGTGTAGGCGCACGTCTCGTGAGCAATCTTGAACGCGAGGTCGAAGTCCACGCCCTTCTCGTCTACGAGGATGCGCATGAGCTCGGGGCCGCACATGGCGGGGTGCGTGTCGTTGGTGTGGACGCACACGTGCTCGCCCAGGTGCTCCCAGTCGGGACCGTACTCGTTCTCGTAGGTGCGCAGGATCGTCTGCAGGCCCGCGCTGACGAAGAGGTACTCCTGCTTGAGGCGCAGCAGCTTGCCGTGCTCGCCGGCATCCGCCGGATACAGAATCGTGGAGATGGCCTCGGCGTTGTAGCGGAAGCCGAAGGCGTCGGAATACCGGCCGTCGTTGAAGGCGTCGAGGTCGAAGTCGTCCTCGGCCGGCTCTGCCTTCCACAGGCGCAGCTTGTTAACCTTGCCTCCGCCGTAGCCCACGATCTCCACGTCATACGGCACGGCCAGGATCTTCTCGGCGCCCTCGGTGGTAAACCAATAGCGCCCGTTCTCCTCGTGGCGCACCACGTGGCCACCAAACTGCACGGTGACGGCACTGGCGGTCTTGCGCGTCTCCCAAGGGAATCCATGCTCGAGCCAGGCGTCGGTCTTCTCGACCTGCCGACCGTCTTTGATCTCCTGACGGAAGAGGCCGTAGCGATACCGCATGCCGTTGCCGTAGCCTGCGATGCCCTCCTTGGCCATGGAGTCGAGGAAGCAGGCGGCAAGGCGTCCCAGGCCACCATTGCCCAAGCCGGGGTCGGCCTCATAGCTGCAAAGCTCGTCGAGGTCCATGCCCATGTCGTGCAGGCCCTCCTCGACGAGGTCGTGCACGCCGAAGTTGAGCAGGTAGTTATCGAGAAGCGGGCCAATCAGGAACTCGAGCGAGAAGTAATAGACCTTCTTCTCGCCGAGCGTGTGGGTGTCTACGTGCTCTACGCGAGCTCGATGCGCAATGAGCGAGGCAAGCACAAAGAAGCGCTCGCGCATGCTGGAGTCTTCGATGTCCTTGCCAAAGGTCTTGCGGCAGCGGTCACGATACTGCTTGATGAAGTCCTTCTTGCTACGAAAGATTGGGTTTGCCATACACTAGTCCTTTACTCCGGTAACAAAGACGTCCGATTATGGTAGCGCAACATGCCGTTCTGCGCATGTAGAGCCTATGGGGTCCATGAGGGGACGGTCCCATGGGCCCCTATGGACTTGGCGCAGCCAATAATGCGTTATCGGTTATGCGTGTTGCAGTCAATGGCGTAAATACCTATCCTTGCGTGCAGCGTCGGTCCATAAGTCCACGTGAAGGGAGAAACCATGACTAACGCAAGGAACATTCGTCTCTACGAACGAAGAGGGGCCTACATCCCTCGCATCGCCGCCGTTCACGACCTCTGCGGATACGGCAAGTGCTCGCTCGGCGTCGCCATCCCGGTCCTCAGTGCCGCCGGCTGTGACGTATGCCCCGTCCCCACCTCGCTCTTCTCGGCCCACACGAAGTTCCCCACTTGGCATATGCACGACACTACCGACATGCTCACCCCCTACCTGGACGCCTGGAGGGAGGAGGGCATCGAGCTCGACGCCGTCTACTCCGGCTTCCTCGGCGCACCCGAGCAGGTCGGCGCCATCCAGCGCCTATACCAGGAGCATCCCGGCGCGCTGCGCATCGTCGATCCCGTGATGGGCGACGGTGGCCAGCGCTACCCCACCTACACGCCCGAGCTCTGCGCCGCCATGGGCGACCTCGTGGACGGTGCGGACGTGCTCACCCCCAACCTCACCGAGGCCTCCATCCTCACCGGCATCGAATACGCCGGGCAGGACGTGGACGACACCTACGTCAACGAGCTGCTCGACGCCCTGCTTGGGATGGGTGCCAAGCACGTGGTGCTCAAGGGCATCGTGCATGGGGACGGCCTCATCCGCAACGTGGTGACGGGCCAGGGCGTCGAGCGCTCCGAAGTCGCGAGCGAGCTGCTGCCCTACATGCTGCACGGCACCGGCGACCTCTACGCCAGCGCGCTGCTCGCCGCCATCATGGCCGGACGCGACCTCTACGCCGCAGTCGAGTTCGCCGGCACGCTCGTGCGCGACGCCATGCGCGTCACGCGCGCACAGCCCGACTACGAGGTGCGCGGCGTGAGCTTCGAGACCGTCCTCGGCGAGGTGACGCAACTCCTCGCATAACGCAACGACCCATGGGGGTTGTCCCTTGCGGACAGCTCCCATGGGCCCTTCCGACCGCCTCTCACTCGCTCTCCAACGCCTTGCCACTGCCGGCAATGAGAAGGCTGTTGAGCAGATAGATTTCGTCCCGCTTCGCAGCCTTATCCGCGAGTTTCTCGACCACCGGTTGCATGGCCTCCTCGTAGGGGTCCTCACCAAGCAGCGACGCGGCAAGCATCCTCGCCGAGGCGAGCGCGAAGTGTATGCCCCCGCCATCGATTGGCGAAGCCAACCCGGCGGCATCGCCGGCCAAAAAGATGTGCTCGTCCGCCCTCAGCAGGATGTCCTCACCCGTGGGGATGGGCGCGCCCCTCAGGACCGGCAGTGCGATGCCCATGTCCTCGCAAAACGACGAGAGCCACGCGCGACACTGTGTCGCGTCATCGCCATACGACATGCAGCCAACGTTTGCATCCACACCGGATGGGATGTACCAGCAATACCCACGCTTTTTGGGGTCGTAGGCAAACACGATGTCCTCGCACGTGCAGCGCACCATGCCCTCAAGCGCCATGACGGCACTTTGGGGTTCGCCGGTCGCGAGCCGCCTCACCACAGAGAGCGCGCCGTCCGCCCCGACGAGCGTGCCGTAGGAAAACTCGCATCTGGCACCCGTGCGCAAGTCTCGACAACTCACCACGCGTGCCCTCTGATCGAGGGCGAGGACGCGCATGCGGTCACGCACCTCACCGCCCGTCTCCACATAGCGGGCGAGGAGCCAGTCATCGAGGCGCTTGCGCAAGACCGTGGCATAGGTGCAACGAGAGACTGTCTCCTTCCCGAGGCAGCGAAACCGATGGTGGGGCGGCCGCACGAGGGCCAGCTCCCCAAATGCCCCCCTCCCAAACGAAGCCACAAGCTCAGAGAGGCTCGACACGCCGAGTATGCCCCCGCAGAGCTTCTGCTTCCCCCACGCGTCGCGCAACTCCAGAACGAGGACACGCATGCCCGCCCGGCGCAAGCGCCAACCGAGGGCACATCCCGCCACGCCACCGCCAATCACGAGACAATCCACATCCATATGCAGGCCTCCCCAAAGGAAGCGTGTCGCACGCCCTTGACCGCAACACGCGCATTATTCGTCATGAGCGCTATGATACGCCTAGTGGCCAAGGCCATGGGTCATCACAACTCTGGCACGAGAGGTAGGTGAGCGCCGTGCAGCGCGACAGACTGTTTGACCTTCTCTACGGCATGCTCGCGGCAAAGGGCCGCGACGAGACGCTCTTCGGCGGAAGCCTCAGCACCGCCCGCAAGGCGTTCCGCCGCATGGCGCCCGAGGGCGACCTCGTACACGCATACTTCGAGACCCCCCTGCTCGGCCCTCCGGCGCTTGACGTCCACTGCTCCCTCGAGCACAAGCAGTCTGCATGGCCCGTGGACGAGGATGCAGACGATGCCTGGCGAACCGCCCTCGATTGGTTCCGCGAGGAGGGGCCGTTCGAGACGCAGGGCGAAGAGGTCATCTTGATGGCCGAGGCCGATACGGGCACGGGACGGGCATCCCAGTCGGGCATGTATCTCATCCAACGTGAGCGGGCGGACATCGTGGCACCGTTTCTCATCGCGATGTCGGAGGCCGAAAGAATCGACACGTGGCAGCGCTTCGCACGGAGCCTTCCTCGAGGGTGGCATACGTCCTACGTCGGGTTCTTCCCCGGTCGCAGCAACAGTCTCCTGCGTGTGAACGCACACCCAACCGCAGTGGGAGCCATGGGTCTCGAAGAGGCATGGCGGTCCCTCGGCATCGACTGCAACAACCGGGTCACCGACCTTTGCCGCACCCTCCTGGCATGCGCACGTGGCCTGGACGTACAGATCGACGTGGATGGGGCGGGCCATCCCCAAGGTGCGTTTGGCCTCGAGTTTTATCTGGAGAACACCGCAACCGACCCCCTTGCAGACGGTGGTTCCGGAGCCCGCGCGGTTGCCATCCTCGAATCGTCGGGCCTGGCTGACGAGCGCTGGCGCCAAGCCGCCGACGCATGCCGCTCCAGGCGCGTATCCCTGCCGGGCGAGCATGGGCCACAATCAATCGTGGTGAGCGTGCGGCCCTTCTCCGTCAAGCTCAAGGTTCTCGACGGCAACCCACTTCCCGCCAAGCTCTACCTGCGCGGTGACGCGGGATTCGTGGCCCCCGCAGTAACGTCTTGAACTATGAAGCGTAGTCCTGAGGCCGTGTAGCGTCTGAGAGAGGAATCTTGCCATGTGTCAGCCATGCGAGAGCATATCCGACGATGCCTGTCTGGAGGCATTGCTAAAACCCTATGTCACCCAGGCGACGAAGAGGCTTGAGGGAACCCGATTCCACAGCATGCTGTCGACGGCGTGTCAAGAGCAGCTCATGGACGGATTTGCGCAACAGCTCATCTCATGTGCCCAGAATACGTTAGACACCATGGTCGCCGGCATACTCTCCAAAAAGATGTGGCTGTGGGGCCTCAACACCTCCCTTGCGCCAAGCGCAGAGCTGAGCGACGCGCGCTGCACCGTGGCGGCGCAAATCAAGGCGAGCGGTGGCGCCGTCGTTGACGATGCGGCCCCACTCTTGCGCCCCGTGCTCCAAAACCAAACGAATCGATTTGTGAAGACCACCGACGAGCTACTCGAACGCATATGGCAAGATCGTCACGACATTGCCTCCGAGCTGCTTGGGGGTGGCATACATGGTGAGATTGGCAGCATCGCAGGCATCGACACGCATCTTGCGGATTCTCATAACGGAGGCAGAAGAACGGCCGTCGTAACCTGCGACGCAGGAATCTTTGTATACAAACCCCGCAGCTGCAGCGTCGACCTCTGGTTCGCCCGCATCGCCGGGAAGTATCTTCCGGACGCCTTGCGACAACCCCACACGATTGTGCGAAACGACGATACCGGGCACTGGGGATTCGCGGAGTTTGTTGCGCGCAGGCCGGTGGAGGATGCGTCGGGCATCGCTCGGTATTGGCGCCACTTCGGTCGTGCGGCTGCGCTCTTCCAAGCTTTGGGATCGGAAGACCTGCACTGCGACAACTTCATCGCCATAGGTGACGTCCCCTCGCTCATCGACATGGAGTCGGTAATCACCAGTGAACCAACGCAGCAGGGCGACCCGCTGACGTCCCCCAACCTCGCATACGCATCCAAAGGCTTCGGGCGCGACATCCGAGGCACCCTTGCGATAAGCGCCTTGCTACCCGTACGCATGGGCAAGGATGATGACTCCAGCCCGCTCATTGCGCGCGGGCGCAAGTGCCTGCCGCTTTGGGAGGGAGACGAGCATGATGTGTGCGGCTACGAAGGCGACTTCCTGCGCGGTTTCGAGGAGGCTCTTGCGATGCTTGCCGCGCGCGCCAAAGAGTTGGAAGTCGACCTGCTGGCGGTTGAGCATATGCCCGTGCGCAGGATCTTGCGAGATACCGACGCGTACCACAGGCTGCTCAGGCGACTCTGCCAATGCGATGCATACGATTCGGCCAAGCGGAACGAGCTGTTGAGCATTCTTCATCGTCCCTTGGCGCACGGCAACGTCACGCAATCGCCGCTCGCAATGAGCGAGATTGCCTGCCTCCGCGAAGGAGACATCCCCTACTTCTACGCGGAGGCGGGATCGAATAGAATCACGGGTTCGGACGGCACGTCCGATACGCGACTACTGGCCGCCAGCGCACAGGAACGTGCGCTCGAGCGTGTGCGATCGCTCGACCAAGCGCACCGCTCGTTTTCCAAGGCAGTCCTTGAGGCAAACCTTTACCGGGCCATAGTGCGTGAAGACAGGCCGGTGCCCTCTTGCGTTCCGACGGAGGTGCCGTTGAGTGCCGATGAGGCCCTCGAGGAGGTTCTCGACATCTTCTGGAGCGTGGAGCGACTCGTGATCTTGTCGCCATCCGGGGAATCGTCGTGGCTATTCCGCAACAGCCGTACCACGTTGATTCGTTCTACCGTGGAGTTTGGCGCGGGCCTTGGAGGTATGTCCGTCTTCCTTGCGGCGCTCGCGCCTCGCGTGCGCGACGAACGGGTTCGCTCACGCGCATGTCACAGGCTTTCCGATTGTTTGGACAGGATCGAGGAGGTCATTGCCTGCCTCGAGATTGCGCGCATCATCCCCGAGCGGTCTGTGTGTTTTGGCATGTCAGAAGGCCTCGGCGGGGTCTTGCACGCACTCGACTTGGTTGTCGCCGCGCTTGACGAGAAGCAGGGCATGGAAGCGATGCGAAATCGTGCGCATGCCTTGAGAAAGCGCGTGTTGCGCGTGCTCCCGCATGCGGACATCGAGCACATGGCTTGCGTGGACGTTTATGCCGGCGGCGCGGGCTTGTTGCTTGCCCTCAGCGAGTCTCCCGTGGCGATGCGCGACGAGGGCGCCGCAGCACTGGCAAGGCGCCTCGTGCGGCGCCTGCTCGACCTGCGCAGCCTCGGCAAAGGAAAGCGCCTGTGCAACACCATGGATACCGCATGGCCCATCAGCGGCTTTGCGCATGGGCAGGCAGGTGTTGCCGCCGCATTGGCACAGGGAGCCGCAGCCTTTGCCATCGACGTCGAGACGGCCGTATGCGACGCGCTGTCCTTCGAGGCTGCAGCTTACAAAAGCGAAATCGGAACGTGGCCTGATTTGAGGAAGCTTCCGGCGTCCAATTCCTATATGCATGGCATTTGCTCCGGTGCACCAGGCGTAGGTCTTGCAGCGCTCATGGTGAACGAGTGCGCACGTGATTCGTCGGAATGCGAAGTGGCGGAACAGCTGCTCGATCATGCCGAGAAGGCCTGTGCGAAGCTGTCTCCGCAGATGGTCGATACCCTATGCTGCGGAAACCTTGCGGTAGCTGAGTTCTTGCTTTCGTATGAGAGACGACGAGAGGCGGGACGGCTCCTCGCATGCATGGTCAGTCGCAAGCGAGCATTTGGTTCTTACATTCTGCACCCTTCTCCATGGAGGCAGACGGACGAGCCGTCCTTCTTGTGGGGACTGGCCGGCATCGGCTATGTGCTCCTGCGCTACGTGGACCCTTCCCTTAGGCGCGTGTTCTAACTGTTCGTCCCAGAGGGCCCGCAGCAACGCCCAATCGCACGACGTCATGCTTGGCGAACAGTTATCGTAGTAGACCATCCTATTCTGATAGAGTGTTAGACACCCTATAGGAACACAACGAAAGGTGAACTCATGACACTCAAGGAACTGTACGAAAAGGTTATTGCTGATGACGGGCTCAAGGAGGAGTTTGCCAAGGCCGCTAACGAGGGCGACATCGTGGAGTGGGCCGCCGAGCAGGGCGTGGTCACCACCCAAGATGAGATTGTCGCCTTCTTGCAGGCTACCGCAAACGAGAAGATTTCCTTGGACAGCATCGACGCGGTCGCGGGTGGCGACGGCGAATCCACTCACCCCTCAACCAAATACATTGTAACAATAATCATTCCACAGCCTACGTGCATCGGATAATTGGTCCGGCTCCCAGAGAAGCAGAAGACCGACGACCAGTGAGAGGCCTGCGGAGAGTCCATCGAATCCTAGCAGGACGTCAAAACTCGAGTCGTCTACCCGCAAATGGTATATTCTGCAAGCATCGGCATTTCTTGATGAAGGAATCCGCAGGTAAGCTGGTACATGCATACTAGTGATGATGCAGAACGTACCCTTGAAGCGTAGAATCACAAGCATTCGGTCGGGCGGGCCATTTGGGTACTCTCCCTGTTGGCCCGCTTCGCATCTCTCCATAATCGCGCAGCACGCGAATCCCAGCACTTCGTTTCCAGCGACAAGAGACAGGTAACCACCATGCAACGCGACAGATTATTCGACATTCTCTGCGGCATGATCGCGGCAAAGGGCCGCGACAAGACGCTACTCGGAGACGGGATCGACATTGCCCGTCACGCATTCTGCCGCATGGCTCCCGAAAGCAGCTTCGTACACGCCTACTTCGAGATTCCCCTGCTCGGGACTCCGACGTTCGACGTCCTTTGCTCCGTGGAACACGGTCAGGTTGCAACGATCGCGGGCGACGGGACGGATGGTCCTTGGCAGGCAGCCCTTGCCTGGCTTCGCGATGCGGGACCGTTCGCAACGAATGCGAGACGGGTCCTTCTTGTGGCAGAGGCCGACACGAGCACGGGACAGGCGATGCAATCCGGCATGTATCTCATCCAACGCGAGCGGGCGGACCTCGTCGCCCCCTTTTTCCACGTGGTGGGGGAGCCAGACAGGATTGACGCGTGGGAGCGATTTGCACGGCGCCTCCCAAAAGGTTGGGAGACCACCTACACGGGCCTCTTTCCCAGCCGTCCCAACACTCCGCTTCGCGTGAACGCGCACCCAAGCCCCACCACCGCAGATGCCTCAGGCATCGAAGAGTCGTGCGAGACCCTCGGCATCGACTTTAGCGGCAACGCCAAAGGGCTTTTTCTTGAGCTTGCGTCCATCGCACGGGGCTACGACATACAGTTCGACCTTAACAATGAGGGGGTCCCCTTCGACGTGTTCGGTCTGGAGTTCTTCTTGTATGACAGGGTCGGCGAGCCACACACCGACCAAGGCCTTGGAAGTCGCGTCATGGCCCCCCTCGAGCATGCGGGCATCGCGGACAAACGTTGGCAACGAGCTGCTGACGCATGCCGGTCGAGAATCGTCGCTCTTCCCGGCAACGGGCAGGAGCTCGAATCAATCGCAGTGAACGTACGGCCCTTCTCAGTGAAGTACAAGGTCATCGGCGGCAGGCCGCTACCCGCCAAGCTGTATTTAAGCGCAGACGCACGCGTTCTGGTTCGGCGATGAGTCCGTCGCTCGCCCCGGACTAATCCTCGCTCTCGATGCGCTGGCGCCTCACCAGCTCCGCGAAGGCACCTCCCCGTGCGACGAGCTCGTCGTAGGTGCCTTGTTCCACGATGCGTCCGTCGTCGAGCATGATGATACGATCGCACGTGCGAATGGTCGAGAGGCGATGCGCGATGACGATGCGGGTGCAGTCGAGTCGGTCAAGTGCCTCGCTCACGTGTCTTTGCGCGACGTTGTCGAGTGCCGAGGTCGCCTCGTCAAACAAGAGGATGCTCGGCCTTCCGCATATCGCGCGTGCAATCATGATGCGCTGTCGCTGCCCGCCCGAGAAGCCGCCGCCATTTGCGCTCACGAGCGTGTGCATGCCCATGGGCATCGCGCGTATGTCGTCGGCCACGCAGGCAAGTTCGGCCGCCTCCCAGGCATCGTCAAGCGTAGCCGTCGGGTTCGCGACTGTGATGTTGGTAAGCAGGTCACCCGCGAAGAGCCTGCCATCCTGCAGGACCACGCCCATGTGGCGACGCAGCGAGCGCATGTCAACCTTGTCCATGTCGTAGGGCCCGTAGTTCACCGTGCCCCTCCAAGGCCGTTCGAAACCTAGCAGAATGCGCAACAGAGTGGACTTCCCGCAGCCGGTGCGACCGACAATGGCAACGTACTCGCCCGCTCGGATGCGAAACGACACGTCATTCAGAACGAACGGAAGGTCCTTTCCGTAGCGGAAGGAGAGATTGGTCACCTCAATGGACCCGTCGATCGAATCCACCTGACGCTTGTTGCCCAAGGACTCGGGTGTTTCCCTCAGGATGGGCGTCAACGCATCGAGCTGCGGCTTGATTTGTGCCATGAGCGGAATGCCCGCCACGAGCGCGGTAACGGCACCTGACGCCGCACCGAACGCATAGTTGAAGGCCATGAAGTTTTCGGACGCAACCCCTGAGAACGCGGCGATGCCGTACAGAACGATCATGCCGGCAGATGCCACAAGCGGCACGAGGGTGGGCGCGGCACGCACAGGCGTGGGAATCGCGTAGGTGGCAAGCGACGACTTGGCATAGTAGTCCGCCCAGTAGGAGAACGCACGCGCCTCTGCCCCAGCGAGCTTGATCTTTTGGATGCCGTGCAATATCTCGGGAGTGACTCCCGCGAGTCTGGCATTCTCCCTCACCTGCTTGAGGTTGTACGACACGGTCAAATGCAGCATGACTGCCGCAAAGGCAACCTCCATCGAGAGCATGACAAAAGCGGGAAATGCCAACACAGGCGCATAGTTCAGAATCTGTGCGATGTAGACAAGCGACATAACGGCACTCAACCCAAGCTCAAAGATGGTCTTGGAGAGCGACATTGCCAAGGTGGGAATGCCAAGTATGCGGCTGGCAATCGAGCCGGGCGACTCCTTCTTGAAGAACGACGGCTCCAGAAGCATGACGCGAGCATAGACCGCCGTCTCGAGGTTCAGCTTGATGCAGGTCGATATCCGCGCGCTGATCAGCGAGCTTGCGAGCTTGAAGAGTGCCTGCGAGACGATCATTCCTAGGAACAGGAGGGTAAGCGGCACGATAAGCGCATACGAGCCCGATGGTATAACAGTGCCAAAGATGAGCTTGGTGCCTGCGATTGGGGCGGTACCCGCAATCGTGGCCACAAGGGTCGCCAACACTATGATCGCGTAGTCAAAGAGGCCGAGCGAGCGCAGGATGTAACCGATGAGCGACCAAGACGTCAAGGCCTCCGCAGGGAGCGGGCGATAAAAGCACAGTGCGTCAGCCTCAATGCCCTCCGCCACCTTCCGGTCTATGACGACCTTCTTCTTTGTGACGGGATCCACATAGGCATAGCCACGAATGCCGGCAGGAAGGATTGCCACGGGCGTGCCCTTCTTGAGTCTTCCCAGGTACGCTCCCGTCAGCGTGTTCCACCACGTACCTGTGAGCCTCACCGGTCGCGTCATGACCCCCGTTGAGCCGAGCGCCCAGTCCAAGCGCTCTTCGACGTCCTCCATGTCGGCGGGCACCTCGGCGGGTCGCAAGCCGAAGGATGCGAGAATCCGCTCACAAGCGATGTCGACGGCTTGGGTGGCCTCCACGTCAAGCCCGCCCGGAATGTACCTCTTGCCCGCGACGGCGACGGCGAGCTTGGCATAGGTGTTCTCCAACTCCCTCTCGTCGAGGATTCGGCGTGTGTCCACCTGCTCGGTAAAAGAACCCATCGTACGCTCCCTCAGTTGTTTCGGACAAGCGTCGCGTAGGCGCCATCGAGCGCCAACAGCTCGTCGTGCGTACCTCGCTCGACCACCACACCATCCTGCAGCACAACGATCTCGTCGCAGTCGCGAATGGTGGAGAGCCGATGAGCAACGACGATGCAGGTGGACCCACGCATCCGCAAGGCGTGAATCACATTCGCTTCGGTCTCGGCGTCGAGCGCACTCGTAGCCTCATCAAGTACAAGTATGGTGGGCTCACAGGCAAGCGCCCGTGCGATCTCCAGGCGTTGCAGCTGACCGCCCGAGAAGTTCTTGCCGCCTTGCGCTATGCGTCCGCCATAAGCCATGTCGCGGTTCACGATGTCATCATGGATGTCGGCATCACGAGCGGCCATTATGACCTCGAAGTCCTCTATCGAGCGGTCCCAAAGCTTTATGTTCTGCGCGATGCTGTCCTCAAACACCGAGATGTCCTGGTCGACCACCGCCAGCGATCCGCGCAGCCGGTCAGTCTCGATCTGGCGCAGGGGAATGCCGTCAAAGCGCACCTCTCCGGACCATGGCTCGTACAACCCGCTTAGGAGCTTTGCGATCGTGGACTTCCCCGAGCCCGACGTGCCGACGAGCGCGACCCATTGGCCGGGTTCCACCGTTAGCGAGAAGTCCTTGATCAGCGGCGGCTCCAGACGTGAGTAGCCAAACGTCACGTGCTCGAGCTCGACGCCGCCTAGGAGCTTGTCTTCGATCTCGGCATCGTGCCCCGGCCTCTCGCTGGTGTCGGCCGGATACTCAAGCACGTCCTCGATACGCTCCATGTCGACCTTCATAGTCTGGAACTGTTGACCCAGTTGCATAATCTGATTCACGGGCGAAAGAAAGCTGCTGAAGAATCCCTGGAACGAGAGGAGCATGCCCCCGGTAAACTCGCCCGCCATTATGAGGTGGGCCCCCAACAGCAGTATGCAGGTGTTGCCCAGCTGTGCGATGAACTGAGGTATCGCCCAAAAGGATGTAGTCGTCTTTGTGAAGCGCACGTCCACATCGTTGAGCGCGGCTTCATGTCCTGCCCAACGCTCGAAGTAGCCTCGCTCGGCACCGGCTGCCTTGATGGAGTCTATCGACTCGATCCCCGCCATGGTCACGCCGTAGTAGTTGCTTGCGTTGCGCGTCATCTGACGCGTCATGTTCGTGTAGGCACTGGAAGCGCCGTACACCGAGACCGCATTGAGCGCAAGGGCGACGAGCGCGACGAGCGCGAGCTTCCAGCTGTAGGCGAGCATCACGCAAAGATACACCACAAGCAGCACGGCATTGATGATCGCGGGGGCAAGCTGCTCGAGCAGCGTCGACGCAATCGTCTCGTTCGACTTCTGGCGTTGCTGCAGGTCACCGATGCTACGCTGCTCGTAGAATCCCACGGGCAGGTGCAGCAGATGCCACATGAAGCGTGCCGACCCAACCGTGGCGAACTTGCCGCGCACGCGGTTGAGGAAGAAGCTTTGTGCCAGCAACGTGACTGCCTGGATGAGGATGGCCACCGCCATTATGACGAGAATGGGCATGAGCCACGAGGGACTGTTTCCCGAAAGAACCTGGTCAAGGTAGATGGTCGATGTTGACGTGGAGATTATGGAGGCCACAGACAGTACGGCACAGCAGAGCACGATGAACGCGAGGGCACCGCCCGTGCCCCTCAAGCGCTCCCTCGCAAACGCCAATGTGCTCTTTGGTGCTCCGCCCCTCTGGAATGCCTCAGTGGGCTTCATGCGCAGGACGATGCCCGTATACGACCGGTCGAACTCCTCCATGTCGACCTTCACCGCACCACGTGCCGGATCGTTGAGGTAGGCGTACTTGCCCCTGAATCCCTTGAGCACCACGAAGTGGTTGAAGCCCCAGAACAGGATGGAGGGAAACGAGTCGTATTCCCTCACACCATCAATCGTGCTCCGATAGGGATCCGCCTCCATTCCGTACGCACGCGCAGCCTTTATGATGCTGGATGCCTTCGAACCATCACGACTGACTCCGCACACCTCGCGTGCTTCCTCAAGGGTAATCCAACGGCCATAGTACGCCAGCACCATAGCCAAGGAGGCGGCCCCACACTCGGTCGCCTCCATCTGCATGATAACCGGCACGTCCGCAATTCTCCTTGGCATGACCCGCTCCTGTCCTACCTGCCGAATACGAGGGCTATGGGATGTTCGTTCCTCGTGACGATTTGGACCGGAGCGAGAATCGCATCTTCGCCATCAAGGTCTTCGGAAGCATACAGGCTCTCCGCGAACTCGAGGTCCACCCGATAGTTCCATGGCCCAAGATCGAGTCCGTCGGCAAGATAGCTCCCCTTGAGGGAGTTCACGACCTCCGCGGAAGAGCGCGGCCGGGATGCGACCACACAGCTCGTAGCCTCCTTGCCCGCGATGCTCACACGCGCGTCAGGAGACGAGAGCCGCTGGGCCATGTCCGCGTCCACCCAACAGGTCGCGCTGTTGGCACCGTCAGTGAGGGCGACCGACGTCGTCGTGATGGGCACGACCGCAAACACGGACCACGCCACGAGTCCCAAGGCCAGCGCGAGGAACGCGGTGACTACAATCCACGCACTGGGATTCGACACGTTAAGCGCCGCATCCAACTCGTCGGCGCTCCTGATGCGGTTCAGGGCCGACTGCCTGAACAGGTGATTTTGCTCGCGTGCCATGTGCACCCCATCCTAACCGGTGTTTTCATCAGCAGTATATGACAATAATCATCTATTCCGGCGCTCGAACCCCCACATATCATTGAGGGCAGCTTAAGAGAGTCAAACCATGAGGTCAATTGGCAATCCTTCCACACTAGGCAACACGCGTCCTTGCGGAACGTGTATCGTTTACCCCGCCCTTCCTATGGGGCCTCTCCGGCATTGACTACCTGCTGTTCCGCTACGCAAACCCCAGTCTCTCACGCGTGCTCGAGCAACAACCTAGGGAATCTCATGACCTTAGCGCATATCACATGATATTATCGTGATAATGTCCGTACTGGATGAATGGAGAGGCACATGACTATCGATGAGTTGTACGGCAAGGTTATTGCTGACGAAGACCTCAAAGCGGAGTTCGCCAAGGCAGCCAGCGACGGCAAGATTGCCGAGTGGGTAGCTGCGCAAGGTGTCGCAGCTACGGAGGATGAGATTATTGCCTACGCTAAGGCCGCCGCAAACAAGAAGCTCGCGTTGGACGACGTCAACAACGTAGCAGGCGGCGATGACTCGATTTTCAGAACTGCCACCTGGGGAACGCTAGAGTGCTACGGCGATTTCTACGACAAATAATCCCCACTCGATCAAGAACACTCAGGTCACATGTCAATTGCCCGCAATCGCGGTGCTGATGGTGCCCCCGCCATGGCGGGGGTACTTCCCTTCTTGGCAACTAGAGGAAGAGGGCCACGGAGGTATTCCTCCCACTGCATGACCCTCATGGTGCCTGACTGGGCTTCTCGCGCGTCCCTTAGCCGAAGGTCAGAATCTTTGCAAAACCCGTCACCTCAAAGATCTCCATGACTTCTGGGCTAACGTTCAGGACCTTCATGCTGCCCTGCTCGTTCATCTTCTTCTGGACATAGAGTATCGCCCGTAGTCCAGCTGACGAGAGATACTCCGTCGCGGCAAGGTCTATGACAAGTTCATCCACACCCGCGATGTTCTCGTCGAGCGTGTGCTCGAATTGCGGAGAGGTAATCGCATCGAGTCTTCCTTCCACCTTCACCGTAAGCTCGCTACCATCGCGTACTGTCGTTATATTCATGCCTGTGTTCCCTTCTCATCCTCTCGGGACGCAGCATCCGCGCCCCTGTACTCCAAACAGAGCATCGTCATGTCGTCGAACTGCTCCGCATTCCCCACGAACGCCCCAACCTCGTGCCTCACGCCCTCCAAGACCTCCTGGACAGACCCGTTATTGTGCTTGTTGAGTGCCTCAACCATGCGCTCGAGGCCGAACATCTTGCCTTCGGCATTCATTGCCTCGGGCACGCCGTCGGTATACACAAAGACTCGCGCCCCTGGACGCAGCGTGAACGCGTAGTCCTCGTAGGTCATGCCCTCCAAGCCACCGATGACAAGTCCGTGGGACCTCCGGCAGAGCATGAAGCGACCGTCAGCGCCCGTCATGGCGGGATACTCGTGACCGGCATTGGCCGTCGTCAGGACGCCCGTCGAAATCTCCAGCACGCCCACCCATACCGTCACGAACATACCCGAACGGTTGTACCCACAAATCATATTGTTCACGTCCATCAGTGCATGAGCAGGAGTCTTTCCCGCCATCATATGACCCTGCAGCATGGTCTTACTCGTCATCATAAAGAGCGCCGACGGCACACCCTTGTCCGAGACGTCCGCGATGAGTATGCAGAGGTGGTCGTCATCGACGAGGAAGTGATCGTAGAAGTCGCCACCCACCTCGCGGGCGGGGTGCATCGTGGCGTAAATGTCGAACTCACTGCGGTCGGGGTACGCCGGGAATACGCTCGGCAACGCATCTTGTTGGATTTGGGCAGCCATACGCAGCTCGGTGTTTTCGCGTTCTTGCTTGACAGTTATCTGCTTGATGTGCTGCATCGAATCGTACAACTCATCTTCCATGGATGCCAAGACCGAAGCAAGGTGATCGATCTCGTTATCGGTGTGCACGTCCATCGTGGCAAAGTGTCGCGTTTGCACTTGGCCTGCCAATTTGTCGCGCGAGTAGTTCTGCACCGCAGTCGCAATGACTTCAAGTGGCTCTACAATCAAGCGCTTTAGCCTACGGTTTGCGAAGAACAGCCCCACCCCGATGACGACGAACATGAGTATTGCGTATACAATGACGAAGCTGGTAATCGAAGCCACGATTGCATCGGTATTTTTGGCGAAGTAAAGACTGCCAACACTGTGGTCTTCGTCATCCAGATATGCCGAGCTTATCGCGTAGATGCCATTTCTCGGAAAGATATAGTACGTGTTGAAGATGCGTTCGTCATTGGAGTCACCGGCCCTCCTAAACGCCCCCCTGAATTCTTTTGTCGCAATCCCGATCTGATTATCCGAGACGTCACCATCGTCACGCATGGCCAGAACGAGAGCATCGTCATCCGCACTGTCAGTAAACGCCACGAAGCAGAAATCCACATCCTCGTTATTTGAGTAGGACTGCAGGAGCTTTACCATACGCTGGTAGCCTGAATCGTTCACAATGTCGGCATAGTATTTGGCATAATCGTCATCACCTTGCTCTGCCGAGTGCTCACGATAAACCTCCCGCACCCTCTTAACATACAAGATGGGATCGCCCACGCTTTTGAGGCTTGTTAAAGCCTCATCCACACGTTCACCACCAGACTTCAAGATCTGTTGCATTGAGAAGTCGTAGAACGCCGCAATACCGAACGAGAGGAAGACAACACCTACCACAACCATGCCAAGCACCATCACACGAAGCTGCTGGAACACCAGCGAATGCCGATTGATTCCGTGTGTCCCCAGCAGCTCTACGCTCATGTCTTTGCAGCCCACTTCCTTACGGCCGTTAGCACGGTACAGCTCCCCCGTGAAGCGATTGCGCTCCCGCCAACAATCATTCCGTAACGCTCGAACAACTCCCAGGCTTTCTTGACATCCTCCGTTGTTCGCTATATACGAGTAGAGCGAACCCCACATACATACAGGGTAATATGATACATCTTCTCGTAGACATGCATAGTCCTCTTTCTCGGCATCGCAGTCCGGTCATGCCGGGTGCCGACCGGCGCCGAGCGAACCGTGCAAACGCTCTACTACTCCATGTCGTTGCATGCAACGGGCACGGCATCTTCCTGTTCCGAAAGGTCGTCCCTCGCATCGTCAGGCCCTCCGACGAAGGGCGGGGTCGCGCGCGATGTGATCTGCTCGCGCAACAGGCCCTGCAGCTCATCGTCTACGCCCGCAATCGTGCAGGCAAAGCGGACCTGGCCCTCAATCGTCGTGGTCTTAGTCCATACGTACGTAATGAACGGCGTGAGGTCACCCGAAGGCTTGAAGAACCCGAAGACCGATGACTTCTGTAGGACGCCGTTCTCGTCCATGTATACGCCCACGTGATAGATGACGGTGTTGATCTTTGGGTTGAGCAGAGAGTTCACCGAGAAGGCCGTCGCCTGGATCTGAGAGCTCGAGAGACACTCGAAGACGTTCGACGAGGTGGTATCGACCACCGAGACCTCAATGCGCCCGGTGTTCTCGTCGGCCTCCTGCACGGAGAACTCCGGAGGGAACTGGGTGAAGCCGTTGCCCCACTCGATGCCTCCCGCCATGGCATCGGCCACGGTGCGTACGTTCACGTTGCCCGAGAGGTTGGCGGTATACTCCGCCCGCTTGACGCCCACGAAGACCTGCGTGAATACCACGACGCCAACACAGATGAGCACGACCGCCACCGCCAGGCGCGAGAGGCGCTGCCCCACGTTGGAACCCGACGGGTCATCGCTGGAGAGCGGGTCCACGTCCACCCCGTGGCCCTTCTCCTTGCGACGCGCTCGCTGACGCTCGGCAGAGTCCGCGTCGGTATGGCCGGAGTTGTCGACCTTCGAGAAGAGCTCCTCAGCCTCTTCGGCAGAGAGGGACTTGGGATTGGGGGTTGTTGTGCGCTTCGTTGACATACGACCTCGGGTATGGAAACAGACTTTATGAGTATAGCGGTTTTGGGGGGCGTTGGGGCGGCCCCCACAGACCATTATGTTCGACCGTCAGCCTCGCGTCTCTCGAGCCAACGGTCCACCTGAATCTTGATGAACGCGGCCGAGGGCACGGCGACCAGCATGCCGGCAAGCCCTCCCACGGCACCACCGGCGATGAGCGCCGCTACCACGAGGATGGGGTGCACCTCGACGTTGTCCGAAAGCAACTTTGGGTTGATGACGTTGGCGTCCACGAACATGACGACCGCCATGACCGCAAATCCCGCGACCATCGTGCCCCACGCCATGTCGGGGATACACATGAGCGCGATGGAGCAGAACCCCACGGGACCACCCACATAGGGGATGAGGTTACCAAGACCGGCAAGCAATCCCACCACGGGCGCGAAGGGCACCCCGACAATCGTCAACATGATGCCCGAGAACAGCCCCACGACCAGCGCATCGATGCCCTGACCGCGGAAGTACCCCGAGAACACCCGATCCGCATCCCGGAAGAAGGGCGTAGGATCGATCGCATGCCGACCGAGTACCGCACTTGCCACACGGCCCAGATACCCCGTCACCCGTGGCCCGTCGATGAGGAAGTACACGCCAAAGATCACCGCAAAGACGGTCGTCGTCGCAAAGTTCTTCGCTCCATTGAAGACGTCGAGCAGACTACGCTCGCCTCCCAGCGATATGATGCCCCACTCCTCAAGGCGCCTCTGGGCGACACCCACCAGTTGCATGAGACCACCTTGTGCCTCGCCAAACAGTGCCTGTATGGCCTCCCAGCGCAGGTTCGTTACGCTGTGGGTGATCATGAGGACAAAGATTGCGACTATCACAAGGAGGAAGAGCGCCACGAGCACCAAGCTCAGAACCACAGCCGTCGTACGACACCGCGTCTCGTCCGCAGCGAAGCGCTCGTGGTGCCCGAGCATGCGCGATACGCACTTTATCAGCGGGTTGAGCACATAACTCAGGGCAGCACCATACACGAGCGGCTCCACCACCGCGCACAGCAGCTCCCAAATCTTTGCGAACGCCGGAGAGGCGAAATGCAGGAGCATCAGCGCGCCCACCGTAAGCAAGACCGTAACGCTCGCGTAGGTACAGATCTTGACGTAGCGCTCATCCAGATTGTCCCAAAATCTATTCATGCGCATCCCTCATCACTCATGGCAACCGCATGTCCCCGTGGGACATGCACTGCTTTAGCCGAGCTCGTCCAACTCGGCAAGCCACAGGGTGGCAAGCGCGTCACTCGGCATGCGCAGGTCTCCGCGCGGACTCACGGCCACCGAACCCACCTTTGGCCCATCGGGCAGGCAGCTCCGCTTGAACTGTTGGGCAAAGAAGCGCCAGTAGAAGGTGCGCAACCACTTGAGGATCGTCTCGTCGTCGTAGACGCCCGCGAACGCATGCCGTGCAAGCCGGTACACCTTGCACGGACGAGAACCACGCCGCAGGACCTCGTAGAGCACGAAGTCATGGAGCTCGTAGGGTCCCACGAGGTCCTCGGTCTGCTGCGCGATGGTGCCGTCCTCGTTGGCGGGCAGCAGCTCGGGCGAGACGGGCGTGTCGAGCACGTCATAGAGGACGCGTGCCTCCACCTCGTTGCCGCACGTATCGGCAACGTAACGCACAAGGTGGCGCACCAGCGTCTTGGGCACGCCCCCGTTGACGCCATACATGCTCATGTGGTCGCCATTGTACGTTGCCCAGCCAAGCGCCAACTCGCTGAGGTCGCCGGTACCCACCACGAGACCGCCCTCCTGGTTGGCGATGTCCATGATGATCTGGGTGCGCTCGCGCGCCTGGGAATTCTCGTACGTCACGTCGCGCATCGACTCGTCGTGGCCGATGTCGGCAAAGTGCTGCCGCACGGCTGCCGCAATGCTCACTTCGCGCAACTGCACGCCCAGGGCCTCTGCCAGCGTGGTGGCGTTGCTCTTCGTGCGGTGTGTCGTACCGAAGCCTGGCATGGTGACGGCAATGATGCCATGGCGGTCGAGTCCCAAAAGGTCGAACGCACGCACAGCCACAAGCAGGGCGAGGGTCGAGTCCAATCCGCCCGATATGCCGATGACGGCGCAGGTGCCGTGCGTGTGCTCGAGACGCTTGGCCAAGCCGTGCGCCTGGATGGCAAATACGTCCTCACAGCGCTCCGCGCGCTCGGCGTCATCGCTGGGAACGAAGGGGTATGCGTCCACCAAACGCGTGAGTTCGGTCGCTTGTGGCTCGAGCGTGAAGCGCGACACCATGTGACCTGCGGCCTCGCTCACCACCGCGCTCCCAAAAGTGGACATGCGGCGGCGTTCGGCCGCCAGCGCGGCCACGTCAATCTCGGTCGTTGCCGCGCCAGACCCGAAGGGTGCCGACTCGGCGAGCAGCCGCCCATTCTCCGCGATGAGGTCGTGCCCCGCAAAGACCACGTCAGTCGTGGACTCTCCCCACCCGGCACTCGCATAGGCGTAGGCGCACACGAGGCGCGCGGACTGGCCAACCACCAAGGAGCGACGGTAGGCCGCCTTGCCCACGATGGCGTTGGAGGCCGAGAGGTTCACCACAAGCGTGGCGCCGGCCAGCGCATGGGCGATGCTCGGCGGCTGAGGGGCCCACAGATCCTCGCACACCTCGGCTGCCACCACCAAATCGGGCACGCCCTCACATGCGAAGAGCTGGTTCGCGCCAAACGTGGCATAGCGCCCCGGCGCCCACTCGACGACCTCGCACACCTCGGGTCCCGCGGTGAAGTGCCGTGCCTCGTAGAACTCGTTGTAGTTCGGCACGAAGCGCTTGGGCACGATGCCCAACACGTCACCCGCGTTGAGGGCAATGGCGCAGTTGTACAGCTTGCCACCAACCTGCATCGGAGCCCCCACGAAGACGAGGGCCTCAAGCTCGGCAGTCCGCTCGGCGAGCGTCTGAATCCCACGTAGTGACGCATTGAGCAGCGCATCCTGCCAAAAGAGGTCCTCGCAGGTGTAGCCCGTCACGCACAGCTCGGGCAGCACGATGACCTTGGCCCCCGTCTCGGCCGCCTCGCGCATCGCCTCACTGCATACCTCGACGTTGTGTGCAACGTCGGCAACGCGCACGCGCGGTGTCCTCACCGCGACCTTAACGAATCCGTCCAGCATGGGACCTCCTCAATCGGCACGTATGTACTACGTGCATTCTACACACAAAGCGCGGAGCGTTGGGGGGCACACCCCTCCAGCGGTTGCCACCAACTCCGTCGCCTCGGGCCACGCCAGATGTGACCCACGACCCCCCAATCGGGAGCCCCGGCATACATCTGATGCGACGCCGGGTTACCACGCGGATCAAAACGTTACACTGTACTCGGTTTGCAGTGTCACCAGCAGCGAGAGGAACGCACATGCGTACAATAGGGAACATCATCTGGATTATCTTCGGCGGCCTTATCACCGCCCTCTTTTGGGTACTCTGGGGCGTGATCTTCCACATCACCATCATCGGAATCCCGCTCGGTCGTCAGGCATTCAAGATGGCGAACCTCACGCTCGCCCCGTTCGGCAAAACCATCATCTATGGAGGCGGAGCGCCGTCACTTTTGGCAAACATCGTTTGGGTTGTGCTCATCGGCATTTGGGAGGCCATCGCCTACGCCATCGCCGGCGCCGTCTTCTGTGTGACGATTATTGGCATCCCCTTTGGTCTGCAGCTCTTCAAGCTGGCAAAGCTCTCGCTCATGCCCTTCGGTGCACGGGTCGTCGAACTCGGTTGGTGGAACAGATAGACGCGGCAGAGGGCCACCATCTACCCCACTGAGTGAATCTCCCATCCGGCAAGCAACAACTTCAGGATCAGCCCAAAAGGCCGCCCCCCACGTGCGCGAACGCGTTCACATGGGGGGCGGCCTGATTCGCCGCCGCGCCCTAGTCGCGCGGCGGCCTCGAGCTCAGACTATCGGGCAACGAACGCAGAGCGGTACGTCTGCGAGACGCCCTTGTAGTTGGCCTTGGGGGCCTTGGAACCCTTGCGGAGGATGACGATCTGGATGGCCTCGGTGCGTCTGCCATAGCCCGAGGTGCCGGACCTCTTGCCGTTCTTGGCCCATGCCATCCAGCCGAGGTCCTGTACGTATACGCGGTAGTAGACGTCGAAGTGCTTGGCCAGCTGGCCGGTCAGCTTGATCTGGTACGCCTCGGGACACAGGGCCTTGCCCCACGTGCCGCAGACCTGGCCGTCCTTCTTCCAGCCCTGCCAGCCGCCCTTCTGGACGTAGGCGCGATAGGCGATGCCGCCGGAGTACGGCGCGTCGGGCACCTTGACCGTGAGGGCCTCCATGCGCCTGGACTGGCCGGTGGTCCCGGCGAACTTGCCGTTCGTCTTCGCATGCGTCCAGCCGATCTTCTGGCAGTGCACGGAGTACTCGGGGGTGAGCCTCGCGACGTCGCTGATGGTCAGCTTCCCGGCCTTGTAGGTGACCTCGTAGCTG
>CADBYM010000043.1:0-31935 GCA_902798915.1 uncultured Coriobacteriaceae bacterium
CTACGTGCGCATCATGCGCGGGGCCGAGCTGCCGCTCGGCGACGTGGGCTTCGCGCTCGGCGACTATCTGGCGGCCCTCTTCGAGGCGCAGGAAGTGACCCTTGTGGCCACGCCTGAGGAGGCCGAGGTCCGCGTCTGCGTTGGCAGGAGTGACGATCCGACCGTGGTCAGCCTCTTTGACGAGGGCTTCTATCTGGGGTAGAGGGCAGCAACGAGTGGCGACTAACAACGGGGACGTATGAGCCACGCCTATGAGAAAAAGACTCCCTAGGGATAGGGGGTCTTGTTTGCGTGGTGCCCCAGCGGGAGTCAACCTAACAAAAAAGCCCTCCTCAAGGGAGGGCTTCATTCACCTGGTGCCCCCGTCCGCGAAGCAGGCGAACCCCTCGGGGTCTAAATCTAGGGAGTATTCAAACCCCGAAGCCCTTTCTGGGAGGTCTTCGAACAGGTCGGACTTAATCTCGTGCTCGAAATCCCAGTACCAGCCCGTTACTTTGAAGTGCCCGCCGTCGTACAGGTAAATCTTGTCAATGAAGTAACTCAGCACCGTGTCACGCGTTTCCGGGTCGTCGAAGTCGGCATTGGCGTATTTCTCGAAGAACGCTTTTCGCGACGGACGGGGCTCAGGGCCTCGAGTTCGCGCGCACGACCGACCCCGACCCGATCCTTCTCGACGTCATGCTTCCCAAGCTCTCGGGGCTGGAGGTCGCCCGCCAGCTGCGCAACGACGGGAGCAAGGTGCCCATCATCATGCTCACCGCCCTCGACCAGGAAACCGATAATGTCGCCGGCCTGGACGCCGGTGCCGACGACTACGTGACCGAGCCGTTCTCCACGGCGGAGCTCCTCGCACGGGTTCGTGCCAACATGCGCCGGCGGGTGGAGTCGAGCGCCGAACGCCCGTCGCAGATCGATGCCGGTGCGCTTCATATGGATCTGAACGCAGCCCGCGTGCTCGTGTCGGGCAACTCCGTGAAGCTGCGCAAGAAGGAATACCAGCTGCTCTTTGCCCTTCCCTCCAGGCCCGGCGTCCTGTGCACGAGGCAATGGCTCTCGCGAGAGGTGTGGGGCGAGGCGTTCTTGCCCACGAGCCGCACCATCGACACGCACATCAAGCGGCTTCGCAAGGCCATTGACCGCGACGACTGGACCTACATTCACACGGAGCATGGCATGGGCTATCGGTTTGAGCCTCGGCGCGTGGAGCCGTAGGGACGAGACGCATGGCAACGCACGTACACGGGTGGCGACGATGGCTTTTTGGCGGTTACGTTCTGGTGACCGCCGTGCTCGTGGCCGTTTGGGGATTCTTTATCACCGGTCCCGCCGCGCAGGCCATCGACCAGCGGCAACGCGAAGGGTTGGTCGCGGTGGCAAACGCCACGGGGGTCGCCCTCCAAACGAGCAACCAGCCGCCCGAGGAGATTCTCGCCCGCATCGCCGACAGCGACGACCTGCGTCTGACGCTCATCGCCGCCGACGGCACGGTGCTTGCCGAGAGTATCAGGAGCGGCGGTCCCATGGAGAACCACGCCGACCGAATCGAGGTGCGCGACGCTTTGGCTGGCGGCGTGGGCATGGACCGGCGCGAGTCCGAGACGGATGGCGTCGACTATCTCTATGTGGCGGTGCCCTGTACGTACCAAGACGAGCTCGCGGTCGTTCGGGTGTCGAGGACCATGGAGCGAGTCAACGAGCTCATGGCGAGCTACCTCTGGATGAGCGTTGGCCTGGTGGGCATCGCGCTGATTGTTGCCCTCATTGCGGCGTGGCTCGTCTCGCGTCGCGCCGTCGCACCCGTGCAGCGTCTCGAGCGAGTGCGGACCGACTTCGTGGCAAACGCGAGTCACGAGCTAAAGACGCCGGTGGCCGGGATACGCCTGCTTTCGGAGTCCCTCGCGCAGGCGAACGAGGTCGGGGATACCGACGCCATGCGGGAGCTCCTCAACAGGCTCGGGCACGAGTCGGCGCGCCTTCAGTCGTTGGCGTGCGACCTCATGGACCTCTCGCGTCTGGAGGCAGACCTGCGCCCGCAGTCCCTGGAGACCACGTGCGATTTGGCGTCGGTGCTGTACGCCTCGTATGCGGCCCATCTCTCCCAGGCGGAGTCGCGTGGCGTCTGCCTCGAGATGAGCGACCTGCTGCCCGAGGGACAGTCCTGCCGCGTTACGCTCTCCGCGACCGACACGACCCTCATTGTTAACAACCTGATTGACAACGCCATCGCCTATACGGACGAGGGGTCGGTGAGCCTGCGCATCTCGGTCGAAGACGGGAAGGCGGTGCTCGTGGTCGCCGACACCGGCATTGGCATTCCTCCGGCCGATCAGGAGCGCGTCTTCGAGCGGTTCTATCGTGTGGACACCGCTCGCTCGCGCGCCCCGGGCGGAACGGGCCTGGGGCTTGCCCTCGTGCGGCATGCGGTGGAGCGCGGCGGCGGCACCATAGAGCTCTCGAGCCAGGTGGGGGTCGGCTCGACCTTCGTCGTGACGCTTCCCTGCGCGTAACGTGAGGGGCGTCCGTCCCTTGTTACATTCGGAACGTCAGCCAGTTGTGGGAGAACGGCCACGGCATGCCTATGATCGTTTGGGCGTTCCCGTTCGCGTCGCGATACCAGGAGTAGTTCCATCCGCTTCCCATGTCGCTGTAGACCGCGTCGCGCACCCCAAACTCCTGGAGCTTCTGCACGAATTCGTCGAAGTGCGTGAGGGTGCGCGAGTCGATGATGCATACCCTCCCGTCCAGGATGGCCAGCACGCGGAAGCAGCGGAACTCGTGGGTCCTGAAGTCGCCCCGCTCGCCGTCCTTGAGCACGATGAAGGACTGATACCCCTGTCCTCCCTTGTCTGCGGCCTCGCGCACGGCGCCCTCTGCCTCGTCTATGTTCCATATGCGCGCGACGCCGTCCACGTAGGTGAAGGCCCCGAGGTCGTCCTGAGGGGCACCGCGCTCCAGACGACCCTTCGAGGTGTGCCAGCCCACGATGTTGTCTTCGTTAAAGTCCAGCTGGTAGGTGGACTGGAAGGCCGCGGCAACGCACAGCAGGTTGCTCTTGTCGTCTTGCGAGGGCCTGTCTTCGGTTACGTAGACGAGGTTATTGTAGTTCGCGCAGTAGATGTATAGGTCGTCAGTCTGGAGTACCATGACGTTTTTGTCGGAGTTGTCCATCGTCTGCCATACCTGTTCCGCAGAAGTTATCGTGGCGTCAGCCGTGAGGGGGTTGTGGTACTCGCCAGAAAGCGTGAACAGGCTTAAGAACAGCATCGGAAACACCATGAGGGAGTTCAGCGCGAGGATTAGGTGCGGTATCGCCCCCCTCATACGTCCTGTTTCGGACCGCCTCTCGTCCGCATGCATGTGGTAGATGATGCCGATGAGGGAAACCACGGCGTTAAGCAGCACCGCGTAGAACGGCCAATCGTGGCCGTCGAAGATTTGGATGGTGCAGATGTTGAAGATGGAGAGAAGCACGCAGAAGATGAACCACAGCGCTGCGTATCGATGCCGTTTCGAGTTTCGTGCCATGCGTTGTGCCATGCCTCTCACTCCCCCATCAGTTCCAACGAGTCGATTAGCGTGATTAGCTCGGCGCACATGAGCAGCACGAAGATGATCAGCTCGTCGAAGTGCACGGCCCAGACGCACTGAAGGTAGGTCTGATCGAAGTTCAGCGTGGGGGTGACGATCAGCTGCACGACCAGCAGGGCAAGCAGGAACAGAATCGCGGCACGGTTGATGAACAGGCGCGTCGCCCCTCGCCGGCGTGCGACGTGGACGACGAAGTGGTCGAAACAGACCAGGGACTCCACGAACAGGATCATTTGCTCGATGGCCAGGAAGATGAAGCCCTGCAGTCCCATGGTTATGTAGAGCTCGGAGTCTACCTCAGCAAGGTCGGTCAAGGCATATTGGGCCTGGGAACACAGCATGCAAAAGAGCAGGCCAACCGTTGCTGCCTGCATGAGTAGGAGTCTGTGTTTTCGTATGGAGTACAGGAGGGTGACGACCAAGAGGGACCGTATTATCAGGTTGTAGATGCTCGCCAAATCCATGAAGATGCTGTTGAGGCCGAGGAACAGGATAATCGGCATCACTGCAAGCGCCAGAAATGCGGCGACCGTCGCCGTGCGCTCGCTCAGAAAGAAGCGCCGGTACCAACCGACCAGGCTGAACTTTCGCTTTTCCATTGGCACATCCCTGTTTCGCTGTCGTCACGTTTCGCTTTGGCATGGTGATCCATTTGGGTAGATTGTAGCGGAATATACGATTGGAAGAGGGCTATCTGATAGTCGTTATTCGCCACATGACGCCCGGCGATAGCCAGCCCAGACGGCTGGCAAGGCAACCGAAGATGAGCCGGTTCATATGGGCCGATGCCACGATTGTGAGTACACTAATGCTCCGGGGCGATGGCCTACTAGGGTGACAGGTCGACTATGTGATGGCCGAATCCTCTCCTGACTGCATATACTTATTGCCATGACATGGCGCGATGATTGGTGAACATGATGAACAATCGTACAAACGTGGAAATTGTACGCCCTCTGATGGCTGGTGTGCTCGCTCTTGCCCTCGGTGCATCCATGGTTGCGTGTTCCCAGGGGCAAGGCGGAACTGGATCGCAGGCGAATGCGGGGTCGGCCCCAGCCCAAGTGACTCCGCCCACGGCCGAGACTGCAGACGTTACCACGGTAGCCTATCTCGGCCCCGCCGGTACGTATACCGAGGAGGCGACAAAGCTCTTCTTTGGCGATAACGATGAGCTGCTCGCACAGCAGACCGTCTCGGACGCACTCGCGCTCGTGGACAACGGAGCGGCTGCCTACGCCGTTATCCCTCAGGAGAATACCATTGGCGGTCCAGTGACGGACTACATTGACGCGCTGCTCCGCGACAAGGACGCTCGCGTGGTGGGGGAGGTAGTGCTCCCCATCCGTCAGACCCTCATGGGCCTGCCCGGCACGGACCTCTCGCAGGTGAAGACCGTCTATTCACACAAGCAAGGTTTGGCGCAGAGTGCCGCTTGGCTCGACGAGAACCTGCCGAACGCCGAGCGCGTTGAGGCTGCGAGCACTGCGGCGGCCGCGCAAAAGGTTGCCGAGTGAGGTGACGCATCGGCGGTCGCGATTGCGGCGCCTGGAGCGGCTGGTCTTTATCACCTCGAGGTCCTGCAGAACAACGTATCGAAATCCGAGGCGAACAAGACCCGGTTCTATGTGGTCTCGAAGAAGGCGAACGAGCGCGAGGGGTATGCACGCGCCGTCTTTGTCGCCGAGACCGCGGCCGATGGGCTGCCGGACGTGCTTGCCAAGGCATGCGATAGTGGGACCAAGCTCGTGTGCGTGCAGGACAGGCCCGAAGGCTCGGCTCTCGGAACGTACCGCTACGTGATTGAGCTCTCACGAGAGAATGGCTTTTCCGACGCAGAAATCAAGCGGTTGGAGGGTATCGAGCACCTGACCTACCTCGGCAAATTCTCAAGCATCGAAGCGTGACATCTCACGAGGAAGGTGCCCCGATTTGCACAAAAGGGGTACTCCCATTTGATAAAAAGGGGGGTACCCCCTTGGTTAAAAATCGCGGGTAATCCTCCCATGATGGACGGGGATTACCGCGATTTTCGGCGCATCTGCACTCTCGGTCGATAGGTTTCCGGGCTAACGGCTGATAGCGCCCGCAGAATCAGGTTGCCAGAGCCGAGCGGCTCGGCAGGCACGCAAAAGGGCCACCGCGTCCCATATACTGTCGTACGCCACATACAGACAGGAGAGGAGCCGCGATGGCCTCGCCGCTAAGTGTACTCAAGAGAGTGATACCGCTCAACCTCGTCCACGTCGAGAGCTGGGAGACGGTGACCCGCACCGTCGAGAGGTACGGGGAGAGCCTCGAGGCCGACGAGATACGGGTGCACGCGAGGCCGTTCAGGCGCGAGCAGTGCCGCTGCCCGAAGTGCGGGAGGAAATGCGACAGGGACGGCCACAGGCAGGAGGGCGAGATCGTTCTGGTTACGAGAGGATGTTGGCCGAGGTGCCAACGCTTTGCCCGGCAGCCCTTATCCTGTGGAAAGCCGATAGGTTGGGCAGAGATCGCTTTGAGATTGCGTTGGCGCGTAAGACGCTTGCGGATGTGGGTTGTCGCGTGTGCTACGTGGCTGAGGTGGTGCCGGATGACGATGCTCCCGAGACCGTTTTGATGGAGTTGATGCTTGACGGTATGTCTGACTACTGTAGCAAGTATCTTTTGTCCTATAACCCTAACTTGCGAGGAATATACTCAATCGGGTAGGAGGCGCGCCATTAGTTGGCGCGCCGTCCTCCCACACCACCGTGCGTACCGTTCGGTACACGGCGGTTCCCGGACTTAACACGATGCCAGCAGGTAACGGGGGTAGAAGAGGGTCCAGCCCAGCTCTTCGAGCTTGGCGTTGCTTAGCGCCCGGTCGAGTATGCCGCTGGCAGCGACGCGCCAGTAGGCCTTGCGCGAGTTCGCCCACTGCCACGCCTGCCCCCGGCCGACGCCGAGGCGCACTAGGGCGCGGAACTTGGTCCGGACCCGCTTCCAGCACTTCCAGTACACGCAGCGCACCTTGCGGCGGACCCACTCGTCGATGCGGCGCAGCAGCCCCCGCATGTCGGCGAGGCGGAAGTACCCGACCCAGCCGTACACGAGGCGGCGCAGTCGGTACCGACGGTAGTCCAGCGACCAGCCGTTCGAGCGGGAGAGAATCTCCCGCACCCTGTCCTTCAGGGACTCGACGGACCTCCGGTGCACCTGCATGCGCAGCCTGACCCCGCCGTCCTCGTCCCTGCGCATCCCGAAGGAGTGCCCGAGATACTTGACGTCGCGGGCTATATGCGCCACGTAGGACTTCTCCCGGTTCACCCTGAGGAACAGCCTCGACTCCACGAACTTGGTGACGGAGGCCATCGCCCTCTCCGCCGCCTTGCGGCTGCGCGACGCCCGACATAAGGAAGCGGTGCACGAGCGACACCACCCGCTTGTCGACCAGCGCGTCCGACAGCAGCTGCACCAGCTTGGACTGGTTCACGGTGTCGAAGAACCGCTCTAGGTCCATGGAGGCCACCCACACGTTGCCCGCGTCGGCGTGGCGCTTGACGGCGCACAGCGCGTCGTGCGCCGACCTGCCGGGACGGAAGCCGTAGCTGTCCGGGTGGAACCTCGGCTCGAACATGGGCGCCAGCTGCTGCGCGACGGCCTGCTGGACCAGCCGGTCGACGCAGGTGGGGATGCCGAGCAGCCTGACCTTGCCCCTCTCCCTCTTGGGTATCTCCACCCTTCGCACCGGCTTGGGCCGGTACCTCCCCCTGAGTATCCTGTCCGTGAGCGCGTCGTGGTTGTCACTCAGCCACGCATCCAGCTCCGCGGCCTCCATGCCGTCCACGCCGCCCGCGCCCCCGTTCCGCACGACGCGGTCGCATGCGACTTGCATGTTCCCACGCGAGCAGATGCGTTCTAGCAGGCCCTCGGTGTTGCCTGCTTGCATTGCGTCGAGTTCGTCCTCTTCGGTGCTCCGTGCGCGCGTCGGCGCCTCCGGGTACTCTCGGGGTTCCGCCCCTGCCCTTCCCGGCTGGCCCTCGAAGTCGATTCGAAGTTGTCTGCCATCGTCCGCGCGCATGGTCTTCCTCAGTGACTCCCTCCGTCTGGGTTCGGCCCTTTGCGGCTGGCGTCGCCGCTACTATGGCCTCTGCCGGCTCCTCACGGTTCGCTGTTGCTATGGGCGTGCAGTCGCTCGCATGCCGGTTTCCCGTTCGATGCGGCCCACTCCGTGGGCTAAGCCGGAACCTTTGCCTCCTTTTCCCACCCGTGAGGCCTCCCGGGGTAAGGCACATCCCCTTCGCCTCATGCGCCCGCCGCATCTACGTCCGCAGGTTCCGTGCAGCTATCGGGTTTCGGCTTGTTCGGCAGCCTCACCCCCTGCGCCCGCCTTATGCGGTTCGTGTTCCTCGGGCCGAGGTTTCGCCTCCGGCTTCCTTCGGATTCCGCCTCGCGACGGACACCCTTGCCATCGGCTACGCGCTTCCCGCTGCCGGGCGCGCCGGGGACTTTCACCCCTTGGGTGTGTGCCATGCCCGGCACACCGAGATGGGTCCAAGAGGGAGTTTCCCTTTTGGACCCTTCTCGCGCACCTGTCACTGCGCGGGCTTCTCCAGCCGCTCCATCACGTCGGGCCACTCCTCGCGCGGAACGCCGAACGTCCCGAGGGCCTCTTCGGCGGTCCAGTTGAGTTTCTTCATCAGGCCCCGAACGCAGGCCACGAGCCGCTTGAGGCTGCCCTCCTCAAATGCGTCGTCGTAGATCGCCTGTCCCATTCCGCCCATGTCGCGCACCTCCCGCTCGATGCTCTCGCTTACCATGATACCATACTCGTCGTGTAGCACCGCTAGCTTCTCGTCCGGAGCCAAGTCCTTGGCGAGCAGCGTGGCCAGCATGCCCACGACGCCTCCCGCCTCACGGGAGCCCGGGCCGAGGCCGATGACGACGGCCTCGAGCCTGTCGTAGTCTGCGCGGTCGTAGGTGCCCTCGCCGACGACGTCGCGCTGCCGCACCTCGAACGCCGCCACGGTGGCGCGGTTCGCCTCGGGCGGGTTCAGGCACACCCAGATGGAGGCCACCTTCCGGAGCGCTCCGTAGTCGGAGCCCGCGACCACCCCGGCACCCTGCTGGGATAGCATGCGGCCGCAGTAGTACAGCGCTCGGCAGAGCAGCGGGTACCCGAGGCGCGACCTCCCCTGCGGCTCGAGGTCGACCTCCATGAGTCGCGTCGCGGCTTCCCCGTCGCTCGTGCAGGGCGCCCGCACGCGGGCTCTAACGTCGAATCGCACGAGCCCCTCTCCGACCGTGGCGTCCTCGCTCTCGAGCAGCAGCGGCCTTCCCGGGTCGTCACGCTCCATGGGCGCGTCGATCGCCGGCTCGCCGTCTATGAGCTCGCGCTCCACGAGCCCGGGCGAAACGCCAGCGAACTCCCCGAGCGTGCCGACCAGCACCCTCGCGATTACCTGCCGGTCGGCCAGCAGCCGCTTGCAGTGCGCGTCGTAGTCGCCTTGCGCGACAACCACCGCGCGCGCGACGTTCGTTGGCACTTCCATAGCATCCTCCTCTCGTCCGTGGGCGCCGCCCCGGCAGCCCGTGGGGAGGATTCTACTCAGGCCCTCTCGCACTTTTTTCACAGATAGCAGACAGCTATTTCCCCATATTCTGCACCGTCGCAGGTCAGGTGCCCCGTTTCTCCTTGCACGCGATTGACCTTGGACTTTGCTGAAATTTTGTGCCGCTGGCGCCCCGTCCGCAAGCGTCGGCCCAAAACGGTCACGTGGCCACCTCTCGGCAACCCGCGATCGCAGAGTCGCAGGCGCGGGGCCCATGCTCGAAGGTGACGCCGCGCGTGGCCGTTTTGACTGCACGGGGGCCGTGGGGCGGGGGACGGATTTCCGCGGGTTGACGGTTGGCGCATGGTATTCAGGTCCGTATCGCTGTTCTAGGGCGCCATCGGCCTCGACGTGGGCTTCGAGCGGGCGGGTGTAGAACTGCAGATTGCTGACGCCGAGGTCTGGCGCGCCAAGTAGGTAAATAGTCTTCAAACCAATGCGGGCAAAGTCGCAGGACGCGTGCTGCGTCGATGTAATACTTGACACTTTGCTGGGTAGTTCTGGGTTGTGCGATGCGCTGACCCACGTGATTGACCAGACTCAACTTGACCCTGGCTGCCACCGCAGCATTCTAGACATGCTGATGAGCCAATCCGTATATCATCACCAAACTGACTACCCCGCGCGAGTCGAGCGGAAAGCGTCGTCGTTAGCCTGCAGTTCAGCAAGTGGCCTGCTGATGCGCGGGCCAAAGGCCCCAATGGCCTAAATGCTCTACAGATTCATTCCAGTTGTGATAGGGTTATGATATATGGCGAATGAGTTGGAGGGAGTTGCACCATGTCGGCCGGAGGAGGAGCTTGGGGAGGCACGCTGCGACGTGTGTTAGCGTGTATGGTGGCAGTCTCGATGCTGGTAAGTGGCGTACCGGCATCGGCTGTTGAGGAGGTCGTGGCCGAGATATCGCAGAGCGATTCGGCGATATCGGATAGAGAAGTCGAATCGACTGACGCGGTGGCGGCAGATGACGGAGGGGCTTTGTACGACTCTGACGGGGAATCGACAGAAGCCGAAGCGATGCCTGCGGATGAGGTCGGTGGCCCGATTGAGGAGATTGACGATGAAGACGAGACCAATGGGGGGCAAGTCGGCTTTGAAGATCAAGCAATTGAAGAGGAGGAACCATCTCTTTACATCGAAGAGGATGGGGACCAAGCAATCGACGCGAGTGCGGAGAGCGTCGAGTCAGTTCCCATAACGCAGCCGCTTACAGGTGATTCCGAAGTACTCGGTGCGGATGCCGCGAGAGATGCCGTAGCGAATTTGATTACGCCGTCGCCAGGAGCCAACGTGCCCAACGCATTGGCTGCTGAGTCGTCGCCTGAGGTGACGACTAATGCTGTGGTTGCTGTGGCGCTCGGCGGCGAGCACTCGGCGGCCATAACCTCGGACGGCTCCCTCTGGACGTGGGGCAGCAACAGCCGCGGCCAGCTGGGCGACGGCACCCAGGAGGATCGCTGCACGCCGGTGAGGATTATGGATGACGTGATTTCCGTGGCACTTGGCAAAGACCACTCGGGCGCTGTGAAATTCATGCAAGGGCTAGGCGAATTTGGCTACACTTACGCTGGCCCGGAGCTACTAACTTGGGGCAGCAACGCACTCGGGAAGCTGGGGCTTTACGACGGTGTAATTGACAAGGAACTACAACCTACACACATTTACACCGAAGGCATCGTGGGCGTGTCGGCCATTGATCTGGGTGGCTCCCATACTGCCGTGCTCAAGCCTGATGGCGTAATTGTGGTATGTGGGAGCAATACTTACGGACAACTATCCATATATGACTCATCGAAGTGGAAATGCCCAACTCCACAGCACGTGATAGCCCATGACGTGGAGTACTTCGGTGACATGGAGTACTTCGGTGACGTCGTATCGGTGTCTTTGGGGGAGTATCACACCGCGGCAGTCAAGAAAGATGGCTCCCTCTGGACTTGGGGGTGCAACAACTATGGCCAGCTAGGTAATGGGACCACTGAGAGCCGTGACAGGCCTGGATTCGTGATGGGTGACGTTGATTCGGTGTCGTTGGGCTACCAGCACTCTGCGGCGATTGCATCTGATGGATCTCTCTGGATGTGGGGCGCCAATTATAGTGGGCAACTCGGTGACGGAACGACGAATCACAGGTGCGTGCCCACGAGGATCTATCTCGAAGATACGGAATCCGACGTCACGCTAACCGACCCGCTCACCGACCAAACGATACCGCGCCTTCGGTACTCCGCCGGTAGCTTCTACTTTAATCGTGGGACTGAGGACCCGTATCTTTGGAGCACGACCTACTATGACTGCGTGGACGTGAGGGTGACGATTCCCGACTCCAAAGGCAGGGGCGAGTCCTTTGACGTCACGCTGCCGGATGGCCTGAGCTTCGAGGCGAACGAGGCGGTGACGCAGAAGTCGTTCGTGAGCGTGTCCTCGGAGTCTGATGGGACGTATAGCATCGGTAGGGTTTACCTGCTCTACTCGGAACGCTGGACGCAGAGCGACGACAAGGATTTCTGCATACGTGTTCGGAGCATGGACTCCGTCGGCGCGCAAGTCATTACTGATGAGGTCATACCGCTTACCGTGACGAGGAGCGTGGACCAAGAGCAGTTGCGGGGACTCAGCCCCGCGGCGTTTGCCGGAAGCAACCTCCTCTACAACAAGAGCGTCGCTCTGCTCTCTGCATACCTCTCGCAGCTTATGGAAAACGGCAACAAGCCTGAACTCATGCGCAACATCATGTCGACGATGCGTGACGAGTACGGCTTCTCGCGCATTCAGTACGTCCATCCCCTCTCAGCAAACGAGGAGGAGTCGGTTTGCGCTACCAAAAGGATAATGGTGGGCGATAGGTTGCGCACGCTCGTCGTGTGTGCCGTGCAGGGGAGCGACCCCTTCACCGCTATTCCATATTCGGTGCAGGACTGGATAGCAGGCAACTGCAACTACAGCGGGCTTAAGCCCTATCACGAAAACTTTATGAGGTGCGCAAACAACAATCGAATGACCTTGGACGCGTATTGCGCCGGTGTCGGCCTCGATTTGACGGCGTCGAGCAACATCATGCTCGTTACGGGACACAGCAGGGGCGGCGCGATTGCGAACCTCGTGGGACAAGGCATCATTGCGGGCGGAAGTGACTACGTGCATGCTGACAACGTGCGTTGCTACACCTATGCCGCCGCAAACGCTCACAAGGAGGCCTACGATACCTCGGGACTCTACGGGGCAATATACAACATCACGAACTACGCCGACTGTGTACCCTTCGTACCCGGGTTTGGACTCGACAGCTACGGCCATAACTACGTTTTCAACGAAGGGGACACCTCGGCAGACGACTGCAAGGCCCTCATGCGCCAACTCTACTGGACGGGCATCTTCACCGCAGGGATGAGGACGGCCGCCATCATGGCGAACCTCACCAAACACGTCCTGACCATGCCTATGCACGAGGGAATCGACAACATCTCGTGGCAGCATGACATGCAGCGTTACATCGAAGCGGTCGAGGCCGGTTCGTGGAGCTCGACACCTTTCCATGCGTACTGTAGGCAATCGGATGATCTATACCGTACGAAGTGGGGCCACAGAATTGATTTAGCGGTGAATGCTTCACATGCATACTCCTCCGCCACAGAGCATAGAGGTCCTGTTGTATGGGCTATGCGTGTAGCAGCTAACACGGCGTTGATAGCGCTCACCATTAAGTGCCCCGTTGATGTTGACGTCCTCAATTCGAGCGGTGACGTGGTGTGTAGCGTGGTGAACGACGAGATAGTCTTATGTGACGTGGAGGATCTGTCCGTCACCGTGGTGGGAGATCAAAAAGAGTTCGTATGGGCGAAGGGTGCCGACTACATGCCAAGGATTCGGGGCTACGCGGACGGCACGATGGAGTACTCTGTGGCGGAGACCGACAGGACTGGCGCGCTTGTATCCAAGACGGACTTCGAAGATGTGCCGGTGCTGGAGTCGGGCGAGATTGTGCCGAGCGGTACGGAGGACGCTCCGTCCCTCGTGCTCTCGAGCGGCGACGTGATGCATCCCCAGAGGGTCGAGGAGGGCGACGAGGTCGAGACGATAGAGGTCGAGCTCACGAGTGGGGAGGAGGACGCGCTGCTCTTTGGTGACGGTGCCTATGCGCGCGGTGGGTGCGTGAGCGTACTTGCGTCGCCTCCTAGCAGCTCGCTGGCGTTCTCGGGCTGGTATGACAACGGCACGCTCGTGTCGACGTCCGCATGCTATTCGTTCTTCTCGGACGAAGACGTGTCGTTGGAGGCGAGGTTCGGGGCTGCGACAGATCTCGACGTCTCGCACGCTGAAGTCACGCTCGGCAACGATGGCTTTACCTACACGGGCGAACCCATCGAGCCACCTGTGTCAGTCGCTCTGGGGGGCGTGCCCCTCTTGGAGGGGGAGGACTTCGAGCTGGAGTTTGCGAACAACGTTGTCGCTGGCACGGCGCGCGTGACCGCGCGCGGCATCGGCAGCTTCGTGGGCGCTGCGACCGCAGAGTTCTCTATTGCCCGCGCGAGGATCGAAGCGCCGCGGGCGACGAATCACACGTACGACGGCGGGGCGCAGACGGGCGTCGTCCCTGGCTTTGGATACGCGCTCGCGGGCGTCGCATCCGCGACGAACGCGGGGGCCTACAAGGCCACGGCCACGCCCGACGCCAACCACTGCTGGCCCGACGGCGGCACGACGGGCAAGGACATTACTTGGACCATCGCCCGCGCGAAGGTCGCCGCGCCGACGGCGAGGACGGGGCTGACCTACAGCGGCAAGGCGCAGACGGGCGTCGCCTCCGGCGCAGGTTACAACCTGTCCGGCACGGCCTCGGCGACCAAAGCGGGGACGTACAAGGTCAAGGCGACCCCCGACGCCAACCACTGCTGGCCCGACGGCGGCACGGCGGCGAAGGACGTCACCTGGTCCATCGCCAAGGCTTCCCAGTCTGTCACGGCGGCCGACAAGTCCGTCGCCTGCGGCAAGACCGTCTCTCTCGGCGCGACCGCCTCGGCGGGCGGCAAGCTCACCTACAAGTCCTCGGACGCGACCGTCGCCACGGTGGACTCCAAGGGGACCATCACCGGCAAGAAGGGCGGCACCGCGAAGGTCACCGTCACCGCCGCCGCGACGACGAACCACAAGTCCGCGTCGAAGACCGTGACCGTCACGGTCACGAAGGCCGCCCAGACCGTCACCGCCGCGGACAAGGCCTGCTATGTCGGCAAGACCGTCTCGCTCGGCGCGAAGGCCTCGGCGGGCGGCAAGCTCACCTACAAGTCCTCCGACGCGGCCGTCACCGCGGTGAGCGCCGCCGGCGTCGTCACCGGAAAGAAGGCCGGGACCGCCAAGGTCACCGTCACCGCGGCGGCCACCGCGACCCACAAGCAGACGACCAAGACCGTCACCGTCACTGTGAGGAAGCAGGCGAACACCCTCGCCGCCAAGGCGACGAAGGCGACCGTCGCGGCGTCGTACTCCACGGCGAGATCCAAGGCCGTCACCCTCGCGAGCAACGTCACCGTCTCCAAGGCCAAGGGCGCCGTCACCTACGCGAACGTGAGCAAGAACGCCACGGCGAAGAAGTTCAAGGTCAACGCCAAGACCGGCAAGCTCACCGTCCCCAAGGGCACGAAGAAGGGGAAGTACCAGGTGAAGGTCAAGGTCACGGCCAAGGGCGACGCAACCTACCTTTCGGGCTCCAAGGTGGTGACGTTCACCGTCCAGGTGCAGTAGCCCGACGGCGAGCCAGCTGGGAGGCCCCTCCGCGCGTGCGCCGGTACGCACGGAGAGGCCTCCCTTGTTTGACGACCGACTTCCCGTGGCCGTGACCTCGACGTCTGCGAAGTCAAGGCGCTGGGGGCCTAAAGGGGAGTAGCCCTTTTGGACCCTGGCACACCTCCTACCGCGCGGGCTTCTCCAGCCGCTCCATCACGTCGGGCCACTCCTCGCGGGGCACGCCCAACGCCTTGAGGGCCGCGTCGGTCGTCAGGTTGAGGTTCTTCATCAGCTCCCGCACGCAGGCCACGAGCCGCTTGAGGCTGCCGCTGTCCTCGCCCTTCTCAAATGCCTCATCGTAGATCGCTTGTCCCATTCCGCCCATGTCGCGCACCCCTCACTTCGAGGTTGCCTGCAGGAGATCGATGACGGCCTGCCACTCATCACGAGGCACGCCGAACTTCTGGAGCGCTTCCTCTGCCGTTGCGCCGAAGCCGGTGATGGCCCCCCGAACGCAGGCCACGAGCCGCTTGAGACTGCCGCTGTCCTCGCCCTTCTCAAATGCCTCATCGTAGATCGCTTGTCCCACTCCGCCCATGTCGCGTACCTCCCGCTCGATGCTCTGCGAAACCATCATACCATACTCGTCGTGTAGCACCGCTAGCTTCTTCTCTGGCTCCATGTCCGCGTCCAGGAGCGTCGCGAGCATGCCCACGACGCCTCCCGCCTCGCGGGAGCCCGACCCGAGGCCGATGACGACGACCTCGAGCCTGTCGTAGTCCGAGCGGTCGTAGGAGCCTTTGCCGGAGAGGTCGCGCTGCCTCACCTCGAACGCAGCCACGGTCGCGCGGTTCGCCTCGAGCGGCTCCAGGCACACCCAGACCGACACCACCTTGCGGAGCCTGCCGTAGTCGGAGTGCGCGACCACCCCGCCGCCCTGCTGCGAGATCATGCGCCCGCAATAGTACAGCGCTCGGCAGAGCAGCGGGTACCCGGGCCGAGTCCTCCCCTGCGGCTCGAGGTCGAGCTCGAGCAGGCGTGGCATTCCGCTCCCATCGTCCGTGCCCGGCGCCCGCACACGGACGCGGACGTCGAAGCGCACGAGCCCCTCGCCGACCGAGTCCTCGCTCTCGAGCAGCAGCGGCCGTCCCGGGTCGTCGCGCCCCATGGGCGCGTCGATCGTCGGCTCGCCGTCTATGAGGTCGCGCTCGACCACCTCCACCGGAACCTCTGAGTACTCGTCCAGGGTGCCCGCCAGCACCCTCGCGATCACCTGCCTGTCGGCCAACAGGCGCTTGCAGTGCGCGTCGTAGTCGCCTTGCGCGGCAACCATCGCCCGCGCGACGTTCGTCGACACTTCCATCGCATCCTCCCCTCGTCCGTGGGCGCCCGTCCGGCGCCCCGTGGGGAGGATTCTACTCAGGCCCTCTTGCACTTTTTTCACAGATAGCAGACAGCAATTTAACCGATTTCTGCACCGTCGCAGCTAAGGTGCCCCGTTTCGCCTTGCACGCGATTGACCTTGGATTTTGCTGAAGTTTTGTGCGCTGGTGAGGGCGTGCGGCTGCACACGTTCAGGCACGTTCTTGGCACCGTCGAGGCGCGGGGGATGCGCTCGCTCGCGCCCGAGTCGGCCGTCGTGCAGATGGCCGCGCAACCAAGGGAGGTCCCCTCGTGGCAGAGCGCCGCGGAGTGGCTCCCGGAGCTGGTGTACGAGTCCGACCGCGGCAGGGTCCTGGGGGAGCTCGGCGGGAGGAGAGCGTCCACGTGGGCCAGGACGGGCTACCTGCTGCAGGGCATGCGCCCGGACGTCGCGGAGGTCATCATGGGCGCGAGCCCGCCCGCATCGAAGGTGAGGTTCGGCCCGAGGGCGCCGAGCTTCTCTGGCGCCTCCGGAACGCACGCTCCCTTTGGTGGCGGCATTTTCTCATGCAGGCAGCGCGAGGCGAAAGAGGCGCAACGAGGGTTTCGATAGAGCATCATAACATGCAGACAAATGATTGTTTTGCTGCGTGAGTATCCTGCGCTTGAATGTGATATCGCAAGACGTTATACTTACATTGTTAATACGTTCAAGAATCGAGGACAAGATGAGTGCTTCATCGGTAACAATCAGGGTCGATAGCGAAATCAAGGAAGGTGCCTCGCGCATCGCCGAGCATTTCGGCTTCGACCTGTCTTCCGTTACTCGCGCATTCTACAAGCAGATGATTCGCGAAAACAGAATTCCGCTCAATCTTTCCGATCCAGAGCCAAACGCCGAGTCGCTCGAAGCCATTCGCGAAACCGAGGAGATGATTCGCTCTGGCTCGGGAGAGAGCTATTCCACGGGTCGCGAGCTCATCGAGGCGGCGTTGGCATGACCGGTCGGCTTACGGCAAAGTTCGCGCCGGCCTTCAGCCGCGACCTCAAGAAGAAGGCCGCCAAGCGCAGCTGGAGTCTTGCCGACCTCGAGACCGTTGTCGACCTTATACTGGCAAACGATGCCAAGTCAATGGCAATCTTGAAGCGCAGGCACAACATGCATCGCCTCTCGGGGAAATGGGGAGGCAGCAGCGAATGCCATGTCGCCAACGCGGGTGATTGGCTCGTGGTCTGGCGTACTGAAGGCGAGACTGCCTACTTCCAACGAACGGGGTCACACGACGAGCTGTTCCGGTGAGGTCGCGGAAACGTCGATGTCAGCGGGGTGGTGCCTGCGGGGCCGGTGATGGAGGCGATGGCTGACGAGTCCGAGGCAGCCTTGGAACTTTCGGATGCGGGGGACGATCCCGCAGAGTCCGACATGGGTGTTTCCCGGACCGCCCGCTAGGCGCGCCTCGACGGCGCCCCCGAAGTCGAGGCCCCTGTCCTCAGACGAGTCGAGGGAGGGCTGGAATTCGCTCCGCCAGTCAAGCGCCTGACGGCATGACGTGGATAATATCGCATGGAGATAACACATGCCGTAATACAGGAGCGAGTTTTGGCAAGTAGCATTCCGCCATCCATGGCTGCCGTCCTCGAGCGCCTCTAGCTCGAGAGGCCTAGGCTGGTGACCTCCGCCGATCTGGCGCCCATGCTCGAGGAGGCGTGGCTCGCCATCGTCGTCCGTGCCGAGCACCCGCACGCGGGCGCGGACGTCGAAGCGCACGAGCCCCTCGCCGACGGTGGAGTCCTCGCTCTCCAGTCGCAGCACGCCTCCCGGGTCGTCTCGCCCCAAGGGCGCCCCAATCGCCGGCTCGCCGTCGATGAGCTCGCGCTCGACCACCTCCGCCGGAACCCCTGAGTACTCGTCCAGCGTGCCGACCAGCACCCTCGCGATCACCTACCTGTCCGCGAGCAGCCTCTTGCAGTGAGCGTCGTAGTAGCCGCGCGCGCGGCGTTCGTTGGCACTTCCATCTGCTTCCTCCTCCCGTCCGCGGGCGCCGCCCCGGCACCCCGTGGGGAGGATTCTACTCAGGCCTTCTTGCGCTTTTTTCACAGCCAGCAGACAGCAATTATCCCGATTTCCGCACCGTCGCAGGTAAGGTGCCCTGTTTCTCCTTGCACGCGATTGACCTGCAATTTTGCTGAATATGCTCACCAAGGCACTTCATAACGCGAGGTTCACCGATACCGCATTGCGTGTCTTGGCCCCTGTCCCCCACTTCTCATTTGCACTAAGCCGCTTCGCGGCAGCCTTCCCAACGCCCGCCTGACCCGTGGCGCGCACGCGGGAGCGCACGCCACCCCCACCCGCATAATCGTCTCGTGGCCTGTTTGACGACGACGAGAGGAGACGGCCGTGCGACACCCGATTCTACAGCAGATGGCGGAGGACATGGAGCTGAGGGGCCTCAGCCCGCGGACGAGGGACTCCTACGGGAGGGACTGCGAGCGGTACCTGGACTTCCTGGACGGGCTGGGGGTCCCGCCCGAGCGGGCCGGCGAGGACGAGCTGCGCGCGTGGTCGCTGCACATGTCCCGCGTCCTCGGCCTCGCCCCGCAGACCGTGAACGGGCGCCTCTGCGCCGCCCTGTTCCTCCACGAGGTCACCCTGGGGGCACGGTCAGCAGGAGGCGCGTGCCCTACGTGAGGCGCCCGAAGAAGCTGGCGGCCGTGTTCTCGCGCGAGGAGGTGGCCGCGGTGCTCGCCTCCTGCGACGGCGTGCGCCAGAGGGCGGTCATCTCGCTCGGCTACGGCTCCGGCCTGCGCAGCGAGGAGGTGCGCTCGCTGCGCGTGCGCGACGTGGACTCCTCGTCCATGCGGCTGCTCGTCGAGGGGGGCAAGGGCGGCAAGGACCGCCTGACGGTCCTCTCGGAGGCGACCCTGCGGCTGCTGCGCGACTACTGGCGGGCGTGGCGCCCGTCGCACCCCGAGGGGTGGCTCTTCCTCGGGGCGCGCGGCACGGGCCGCATCTGCCCCTCGACGCCGAACGACATGCTGGGCCGCGCGATGCGCCGCGCCGGCGTCGAGAAGGCCGTCCGCTCCTTCCACTCGCTCAGGCACTCGTTCGCCACGCACCTGCTCGAGGGCGGCTGCGACCTGGTGACCATCCAGTCGCTCATGGGGCTCCACGTAGAGCGAGTGGCGCGCGCCCTCGTCCTCCCTGGCATCCGTGATGCTGTCCCAGGCCCTGCGCAGCTGCCACTGGGCGAGGTCGGTGGACGCCTTGCGCGCGACCCTGATCGTGAGGGTGTCGTGGTCCTGCCAGACGAACGACGCCGGCGGTACCTCCAGTCGCCCGCCCCCGACTACCCACCTGAATGCGGCTTCCTCGGTGACGGTAACGATTACCTCGGCGACCATCCCTGCCGCGTATCCGGCGAGGTACTCCGGGCTGACCGGGCTCCTCTCCAGCCCTTCCACGTACGCGCCCGCCTGGCCGAGCCACTCAAGGCTGTCGTGCAGCTCCTGGGCGAACCCAAGCATGCACTCCCGTGCCTCCTGCAGCTTGAACTCGTTGAACCTCTTGTTGATGTCCTCGGCCAGGACGTCGCCAAGCCGCTCGTGCTTGCCCGGCCAGAGCTCGTCGGCGTGGGCGCGCATCGTGGAGGAGACGTCCCCGAGGAGGCACGCGTAGGTCCCCGTCGCGTCGGGCGCGATGTCGCGGGCGGCGGGGATGTCGAGGGGCTCCGACTCGCCCACGCTCGCGAACCGGCTTTCCGGTGACGGCCTCCTCGCCGCGAGCATAGCCATGGTGCGGTTCGCGAACGTCGAACCGAGCGCCTCCTCCCCGCTGGCCACCTCATTGGACGGCAGCAGCACCGATAGCGGCGGCAGCCGTAGGCCGAGGTCTCTCATGACCTCCTCGCCGCCGACGCCGGCGTAGGCCGTCGGGAACGACGGCGGGGACACGGATGGCCCCACGTGCGGGCGCGTCTCGGCGATCTCGCGCAGGAGGCGCACCCTTTCCTCTCCTGACATCTCGTCCATGAAGCGCCGGGCGACATCCGGGTCGCACCCCTCCATGATGCCCACGCTGGCCGGCATCGCGAAGCACGCGACGACCTGCCTGAGGAAGGCCTCCTCGCCACACGTCAGCGCCCCGCTGAGCTGTAAGCTTTTAGTGGACAGGGGGTTAACAGGGAATGGGCCCGTCCCTTACCCCATCCTTCTTACTACTGTTTTCCAACCGCTAGGAGCTGTGTCATGCCAGTAAGCGCAAGCGAGATAGAGAAGCTCGAGAGCTCGAAGAGGAAGGTCGTGCGCACTCGCTACACCGAGGAGTACCGCCTCGAGGCCGTCGAGTACTACCGCAAGGCCAAGGAGATCGACCCCAGGAAGACGATAGCCGACTGTGCCCGCGAGCTCGGGATCAACGACAAGACCCTCAACGATTGGGTGCTCAAGTACGAGGACACCGGCAGGGTCACGCGGGCAAGGACCGACGAGCAGAGGGCGCTCGACGAGGCGAACAGGAGGATAAGGGAGCTCGAGCGGGAGAACGAGTTCCTAAAAAAAGCGGCGGCCTTCTTCGCCAGAGACCTCGCATAGAGGACAAGTTCCGCCTCATGCTGGAGGAGAGGGCAAGCTACGACGTCACCATGATGGCGCGCGTGCTGGGGGTCAGCCGCTCGGGCTTCTACCGCTGGCTCAGGGCGAACCCGGAGGGGTCGGACCCGTGGGCCGAGCCCAGGGACGCGATACTCGAGGTGTGGGAGGCGAGCCGCAGGCGCTTCGGCTTCCGCAAGGTGCACGCCAAGCTCGAGGGAGACCCCAAATGCCACGGGCGCTTCGGCGGCGTGACCCGCTACCGCGTGAGAAAGTGCATGCTTGAGCTGGGCATACGCGGCATCTGCCCGAACGCCTCGAAGAAGACGACCGTGCCCGACGAGGACGCGCCCAAGAGGGAGGACCTCATACGGCGCGACTTCGAGAGCCCGGTGCCCACCACGAGGCTCGTGGGCGACATCACCTACCTGAGGACCACCGCCGGCTTCATCTACCTGGCCACCGTGATCGACCTGGCGACCCGCATGGTCGTCGGATGGGCCATCGCCGACAACATGAGGGCGCAGCTCGTGGTGTCGGCCATGGAGATGGCCTGGTCCCGCGGCTACGTGGCCGGCAACGCGATCTTCCACTCGGATCGGGGCAGCCAGTACACCAGTTCGCTGTTCGCCGCCTGGGCCAAGGCCCACGACGTGCGGCTGTCCGTGGGCCGCACCGGCTCCTGCCACGATAATGCTGTTGCCGAATCTTTATGTGCCTAGGCACATAAAGATTCTGATGCGTCGGGCGCCCTTATGTGCCGAACGGAAGCCGATCCGCAGGTCAAAGGCAGATGCCGCTCGCCGTTCGGCACATAACGCATCGCCTATAGCGACATGAGGAATTCCAGGATGTCCCCCCTTGGCGCGTAGCGCACGTGTGCATTCCCGGAAGTCTCCCCGGGATGCACCTTCGACAGGGCGGCCTCCTTTCGGGCCATGTCAGCGACCATGTACTTGTGCGTCGTCTGTACGTTCTCGTGGCCCAACCAGATTGCGATCGTCGAGAGGTCGACGCCGGAGTCGAGCATGCTCATGGCGCACGAGTGCCGAAAGACGTGGGCTGAGATTCTCTTGCCCGCCAGCTGGGGATGTGCCGCTGCGGCGCGCCGCGCGATGGCGTCTATCCTGCTCCTCGCACCCGACCTCGACATGTGCTCCACGTTCCGCCCCGCGAAGATGTAGTCGCCGTCACCAAGTCCGCGCTCGCGTGTGAAGGCCGACAGCTCGCGGGCGACCTCAGGCCACATGGGGAGCGTGCGCTCCTTGCGGCCCTTGCCCAGGATGCGGACCACGTGCCTCCCGCCGCGCGACTCGAAGTCGCACACGCGCAGGCTCACCAGCTCGCTGACCCTCGCACCGGTGCTGAACAGCATCGATACGATGAGGTGGTCCTCCCTCCCGCGCGCGGTCGCGAGGTCGCAGGCGGCAAGAAGCCACCCGACCTCCTCGCGCGTCAGGTAGTCCACCTCGCGTCTCTTCTCCGTGCGCCTCGGGATGTCCGACACGCGCTTCAGCTCGAGGAGTCGGTCGGGCGCCCTGTACGCCGCGTACGCGCAGAAGGCCTTCAGAGCCGCGAGCCTGCAGTTCACGGTGGACGCCGAGTTCCCTCGTTCCTCGGCAAGGTATAGGAGGAATGCGTCGACGTTCTCCGCGGTGAGGTCGTCCATGCAAACTTCGGTCGCCGGTATGCCCCGCTCGTCGCGCAGCCAGCGCAGCAGGAGGACGAACGCGTCCCTGTACGAAGCTATGGTCTGCGGGGACAGGTGCCTGCCGGCGTCCATCCACTGTAGGAAGAAGCCCTCGACCAGCCCTGGGAAGTCGTTCCTCATAGCCCGTCACCTCCAAGCCCCATGGAGCGGAAGGAGTCGGCGGCCACGGCCATCAGCTCCGGGACGCCCGTCAGGTACCAGTAGGTGTCGGACAGCTTGCGGTGCCCGAGGTAGGCGGAGAGGTACGGCATCATCGCGTTCACGTCCTCGCCCTCGGCGTGCCAACGAAGGATGGTCGCGACGCTGAACGAGTGGCGCAGGTCGTGCAGGCGAGGCTTGCGACCGACGAAGAACCGGCCCCTGTCCAGGAGAGACCACCTGATCTCCGAGAACATGCCCTCCGCCGAGTCCCTCGTCAGGGGCATGCCTCCCGTCGACACCACCAACCGCGGCGGATTGCGCATGCGCAGCGTTGCGTCTCTCGAGTCCCGGTAGTCGACGATGTGCCGCGCGACGTCCTCTGCCACCGGTATCAGCCTGGACGCCCCGAACTTGGAGTCCCTTATGGCCAGCGTGCCCTGCCCGGCGTCGAAGTCGGCGTCGGCGAGGCCGAGCGCCTCGCTCACGCGCAGCCCGCACGACCACATGAGCCCTATCAGGAAGGAGAGCCCCGCGCCGCGGAGCCCGTCGGGCGAGTTGAGCGAGAGCGCCGCCCGCATCAGCACGCAGGCGTCGTCCTCCGTGTAGATGTAGGGCACGACACGGTCGGACGTGCTGCCCAGGAGGCCGGGGCGCATCGACGGGAAGGACGGGTCGAGCGCGTGCGCGAACTCGGAGAACCGCCTCACGGTCTCGTACCTCTGGGCCTGATAGGACCTGGGGTGTCCGCGCCCGCCGGCCGCCCAGGCGAGCGCCTCGTCCTCGGTGGCGTCCCTGCCGCCGAGGAAGGCGACGAACGCGCGCAGCCTCTGTGCCTCCCCGGAGAAGTCGTACCCCAGGGCCTGCTTGTACTCGATGAAGCGGCCCACCATCGACTCCGCCCGGCTCATGACTCCGCCTCCCCGGGCCAGTGCGCGGCAGCCTTGCGCAGGTTGGGCAGGCTCACCCTCACGTACCCCATCGTCGTGTCGATGCGCTCGTGTCCGAGGACGTCTGCGATCGTCTTCGCGTCGACGCCCGCGTTCGCCATGTTGGTGGCGACCATTCGCCGCAGCCCGTGGGTGCCGTGGTAGGCCTCTATGCCCGCCCTGCCCGCGGCGAGCGACATCGCCGTCTGCACCTGACACGATCGTATGGGCGAGCCCGCCGTGTTCAGGAACAGGCTGCGGGTGCTGTCGCACTTGCCGCGCATCAGGACGTAGCGCTCGATCGCCGCCCCCGTCCGTTCGTCCAGGGGCAGAGTCCTGGCGGTCTTGCTCTTGGATTCGCGCACGGTGATCGTCCCCGCGGCCCATGCCACGTCGTCGAGCGTCAGTCTGGCCACGTCGCAGGCGCGCATGCCCAGGTTGCCCATGCAGAGGGCCATCGCGACGTCTCGCGCGCCACGCTCCGTTCCGGTGTCGCAGGATGCCAGGAGCGCCTCGTACTCCTCCTCGGAGAGGCGACCGGGAACGGTGTGGCTGCGACGGGTCGGGCCGTTAAGCGAGACTGCGTCGAGCGGTATGTCGTCGATTCCGTTCCATCGCAGGAACCGGATGTAGGATCGAAGGTCGCTGCTCTGCAGGGCGCGCATGGTTGCCCCCTCCGCCGTCGCTGACGCGGTGTGGTAGTCAACCACGTCTTTCAGCGTGATGGCCCTGCGCTCGAAGGTCCCGTCCGGGAACGTTGCGCAGAGGAACAGCTTGACCGACGCGACCCTGTTGCGAATCGTCTCCGCCTTGATGTTGCCGTGGGCCGCTAGGTAGCCCTCGAACTCGGCGAGCTCGGCCTCTATTGCCTCGCTCGCCTCCAAGGCAGACGGTACGATGCGGTCGCGGTATGGTTTGCGGAACCTGAAGGCCCACCACCTCCTAACCGCCGCGGCGGGTATCGTGGATGCGGTGTTGCGGGGAAGCTCGGCTATGTAGCCCTCCACGATCTCCCGGGCCTCTGGCTCGTCGGCCTCGAGCGCCTCTGGGCACCGTCTCAGGAAGGTGCTCGCCCTGAAGCGGTAGTTCTTGCATGCCGTCGGGGAGTACCCATTTTGAAGAAGGTGTACATAGAACTCTTCGAGATGCTCCTGTATCCTGTCCATCACGTCTCCTCTCGGTAGGATGCCAATCCCGATGAGGAGACGTTACCCCGTTATGTGCTGAGGTTCGGCGTGTAGGCCCACCCTGCCTGCGGATCGGCTTCCGTTCGGCACATAAGGGCGCCCGACGCATCAGAATCTTTCTTTGGCACGCTCAAGAACGAGTGGGCCCACCACGAGCGCCTCACGGACGCCGAGACCACCAAGTTCAGGACCATAGAGTTCATCGAGTCGTACTACAACCGCTACCGTCCGCACGAGGCCATCGGCGACAGCGTGCCCGCCGAGGCCATGGCAGAGTTCTTCGAGCGCTTCGAGGAGGCCATGTCTTACGAGCCGGAGCTGCCATTGGCTGCCTGAGAAATCTGATAAATCTTTGTCCACTATCTTGACAGGCCTCAGGGCTGTGGGTGATCTTATGCCTGCACATGAGGCTAACGCGATTGCCCGTTCAATAGAGGCTTTCGTAAGTGGCCCTGGGCTGGACGCGAACATGTGGCTCGATCACTACAAGCATCGTCCGTACACAGTGGGCCGCACAGAGGTCACCAGATTGCACAAAGAACATCTGCAGTATCTCGCAGAAGTGAATCGTGGCAACGGGAGCTGCCAGCAGCCGCCAGCAGCATCGGGCAGCGAGGAAGAACACGGGCACAACATCGGTTATTGAAGCGTTGATGAAGGAGTAGACCATGGCACAAAAGAAGAGCCAAACCAAAAACAGCAGCAACTGCGCGATTTGCTACTACAGATCGTCACCGCGCCCGCAAAGCGAGGCGGCAATCGAACGACAGAAAGAAGCCGCGTACGAGTGGGCCAAGGCCAACGGATACGAGATACTTCGCGAGTACCAAGATGTTGCGAATTCAGGAACGAACGACGAACGTCCTGGTTACCAGGGGATGTTGGACGAAGTCTCCGTGCTGATGCCTTCGGTCCTCTTGCTCTGGAATGCAGATAGACTTGGGCGCGACCCTTTCGAGATCACGGCGGCACGCAAGGCAATGGCTGACGCGGGCTGTCAGGTCTGCTATGTCGCAGGGGGCGCATCCGACGGCGGCTCGTCTGGGTTGGCGCTGATGGAGTCGATGCTTGCCGTGATGGCTGACTGCCACAGCAAGTGACTTACGGGGGAAATACTCGGATAAGAAATGGAGTAGAGCCTGTGGCTCTACTCCATCCATATCTTCAGAGCGAACTGATAACGGTTGAAACCGAGTCCGACTCTTCGCGGTCTGGTGCCCCCAGCGGGAGTCGAACCCGCCTCTGCACCTTGAAAGGGTGCCGTCCTAGCCGATAGACGATGGGGACCGAGCAGTGATTATAGCAGAGCGTTCGACTGCTGACAAGTGCCGCTATTTGCGACGGCGAGTGCCGACAACAATCACGACTATGCCAACGATGACGAGCGCAATCAGCGGTAGGTAGGTGGTCGGGTCGCCGGTCCTCGGTGTGTTGGTTCTGGTGCTGCCGGCGGATGTCCGTCCGGCGGTGCCTGTCGAACCCTTCTGCTCTTGGGGCGTGTCCGGCTTGTAGGTATTCGTGTAGGTTACTGTGGTGCCGTTGCCTGCGCCGTTCTTCTCTTCGCTGAAGCTGGACTCCAAGCCGCCAGCGTCAATCTCCTCGACCTTGTAGCGTGGCTTGCCATCGGAGTCGAACGGTGCAAACGGGAGGTCACGCGCCGTTGCGGCCCCGCCATCGCGCAGGGTGAACTCGGCCACGCCGTCCGTGAACTTCATGTCGCCATAGGTGCCGGCGATCTTCTTTGCGACCTTGCCGTCGGAATCGAGCAGCGTCACACGGAACGCGAAGTCCCTCTGCTTGTCCTCGGCACGGGTACTCGAGACGACCTTGCGCACGGTGATGGCACCGGATTCGGCCTCGGGCACGCCGACCTTGTTCGTAACGGTTGCGTGGTCCGCCTCCTCAGCCTCTCCGTCCATGACCTCGTCCTCGGTGCCATAGCAGACCGTGGCGTGGAGGTTCTCGTCGAGCTCGACGCTCGCCCAGACCGGCTCGGTGTTGTAGGTGATGCCGGGCGTCGGCTCGTCGGGCACGACCTCAGTGATGGTGTAATAGAGGGTCTCCTCCGCCTGATCGGCAGCGTAGTGGATGACATCGAAGTCGGCAGTCTCGCTGTTGGCCGCCTGAACCTTGCCGAGCTCCTCGCCCTCCTCGTCGCGTAGGACGAAGGTGAACTTCTCGTCACCCTGGTAGTCACCCTCGAAGGCCTTGGCGACCCTCAGGACGGCCGCCCCGCGGTCGGTGTCGTACGCGTTGGTAACCGTGGCCTTGGCCGCGCCGCCACCAGTGACCTCGAGCTTGGCGCTCTTGGTGGACGTGGTCTCGCCAACCTCATAGGTGGTCGTGCGCTGGTACTCCACGCCGTCGCGCTCGAAGAGCTCGCCGCCGGTCTCGACCACGGTGTAGGTGCCATCGGCGAGGGCCTCGCCGTCGGAGTCCTCGTAGATGATCCAGACGGGGTTGCCGTCGGCATCAGTCTTGTCGAACTCGTCGAGCGTGCGGCTCTCCTCGAAGTCGTTTGGTCCGGTGACCACGAACTCGATCTCCGCCTTCTCCTCGTCGGTGAGCGTCAGGCCCGAGACGACCTTGGTGATGCGGATGCTGTGGGCGCGATCGTAATCGTTGGTGACCTCGACCTCGGCGGTCTCGCCATCGGCAACCGTGACCACCGGAGGCTCCTCGCCTTCCTCGCCATCAACCGAGTAGGTCGTGGTGAGCGCCCAGCTACGGCTGCGAACGTCGGCCCCCGTCTCGGTTACGGTGTAGTCGCCCGCCACGAGGTCCTCAAGCAGCCAAGCGGGATCGCCGTCCTCGCCTTCGTCCTCGAACTCCGCCAGCGTCTTTGTCTGCTTGAAGCCATCCGGACCGGTGACGGTGAAGCTGATCTTTGCCTTCTCCTCGTCGGTGAGGGCATCCTCGTCGTCAAGACCCTCGACGTGCTTGGTGACGCGCAGGCTGCCTGGCTGCTTGTAGGTGTTGCTCTTCGTGATGCCTGCCGCAAGGTCGAGTTCCTCGCCGCCGCCGGACGTGACCTGCTTCTCGGTGCCGTAGTGCACCTCGGTGCCCTCGGAGGTAAGGTCAACGCGAACCCAAGTCGGGGTGGTGTCGTAGGTCATGCCGACGGTCTTCTCCTCGGGCTCGACCTCGGTGATGGTGTAGTAGAAGGAGCCCTCGTTCGTCATGTAGGCGATGCTGCCGAACTCCTCGACGGTATAGCCATCCTCTTCGCGCTGCACGCTCACGGTCGTGTTGCCGGTGAGCTGGTCCTCGTCTGAGGCGTACTTGCCGGTGGCCTTGGCGAGCTCGAAGGTGAACTCTTCGTCCTTCTCGAAGTCGTCGCCCAGGACCTCCTTGGTGACGGAGACCTTCGCGTTGCGGTCGACGTTCGCGAAGCTGTTGATGACCGCAGCCTTGGCGGGGGCCGTTCCGTCGAGCTGGTAGGTCCTCGCGGACTCAGCGTCCCCCTCAAACTCGGCCTTGTTGGCATAGCCGCCCTCGGCCACCTCGTCGCGCGACTCGCTTACCGTGTATTCACCGGGCTTGAGGTCGGTAAGCGTCCAGATGTAGGATCCGGTCTCCTCGTCCTCGATGAAGTAGTCGGACTCATCCATGCGATGCGACTCGCTGAAGCCGTCGGGGCCACTCACGGTGAAGGCGATGGAGTGCAGGATGGCCTGCTTCTCCTTCTCGGTGAGGTCCAGGCCGCTGAAGTCGTTGACCTTGGAGACCTGCAACGAAGAGACGGAGGCATTGATAAACTCAACGACAGTGGGTACCGCGCCGTCCTCGCCCTCAAGCGAGCCGGTGACCGAGCCAGTAATCGCGCCGTCCTTGACCGCAGTAGCGTCCTTTCCGTCGACGATAACATCCACGACGCCATAGTGGCCTTCGGCAGCCTCGGATACGGTGTACTTGGTTCCCTTGGGAAGGCCGACGTAGGTAATGGTCTGGTTTGCCTTGAGGGTGGCTTTCGTGGTCCACGTCTTGCCGCTCTTCTTGAACGTAGCGGTGCCGGGCGTTTCCTCGCCACCCGCAGCGGTCATGGTCTGAACCTCGAAGCTCTTGGCCTTGGCACCGACGAACCATGCAGGCACGTCGGACAGCGCGACCGTAAAGCTGAACTCCGTGGCGAGCGCGTCCTCGCTGTCGGCAATGGTCTTGTCGAGCCTCTTGGCGAGCGAGAGGTCGCGGACCTCCTGGTCGGTGGCGTCAGTCGTGAGGACAGCGAGGTCCTTCTCCGTCGCAAAGGTGAGGGCGCCATCCTCGGCCTCGCCCGTGAGGTCGGTGAGGACCTTGGTGCGGGTCTGCGGAATCTCGCCCGTCTGGTTGCGCTCCTCCCACGCGGACTCGTGCGCCGCCGTCACGGTGAAGGTGACCGGATCGATGGGCTGGTAGCCCTTGGGCGCACTGGTCTCGGTGAGGACGTAGGTTCCGTCATCGAGGCCGACGCCGGTGAACACGTTACCCTCGACGGAGAGCTCAACCGGCTTGGTCGTGCCGTCGGCAAGCTGCTTGTGGAGCTCGAACTCGGCGCCCTGGAGGGCGATTCCATCCGGCGTGAGCTTGCTCACGTCGAGCTTGTAGGTGAAGGCGATGACGTAGTCCCAATCGAGCCAGGCGGTCTCGTCGGTGAGCGGGTTGCAGCTGTACTCGAGCTGCGCCTGGTTCACGTTGCCCGGCTTGCCCAGCTGCGCCTTCTCGTTGAGCGTAGCGGTGAAGTAGACCTCGACCTCCGCCTCGTTGAGGCTCTGGTCGTCGATGAGGTCCTTGCCGTCGCCCCACGTGAGCGTAAGGTCGAAGGCGTGGTCGCTGGCGTTGAGGACGTAGTCGTCGACCTCCTCGCCGTTGACGGTGACCTTGCTGACGCTCGCGAAGTCAAGCGACTCCTCCATGCGATCCCAGAACGTGATGTGATACTGACGATACTCGGTCACGTCCTTGGCCAGCTTGGCCGTAAGCCTGTACGGCACGGCATCGTTGATGTCGTAGTCGGCGCTATCCTGCCAGGCGCTCTTCTCGCCCGTGGTGTCGTTGACGTCCTGAATCTTCTTTTGGAAGGTCGGCTTGTTGGTCTCGTAGACGTTGGTGAAGTCGTAGGCGTTCTGCGCGGGGTCGGCCTCGACGATGAGGGCGCCCTTGCCGTCGTCGGTGAGGGTGACGGTGACGTCGTAGACCTTCTCGTCGTAGGTGACGCCGTCGATGCTGCCAAGCTCCTCCTTGACCGTATAGTGCTTCTTGGTCTGCTTGAAGTGGCCTTCCTTGTCCTTGTTCATGTCCGCACCCGTGAAGCTGAGCGTCGAGAACGCGTAGCTTCCGTCCGCCTCGTTGGCAACGGTCTCGGTGTAGGCCGCATCGCCCTTGAGCGCCTTGCCCTTCGCGTCGGTCGCCGTCAGCGTGAAGCTGAACTCACCCTTCCTGAGCAAGCGGTTCTGAAGCTTCTTGGTACCGCTGAGGGTGATTTGACCCTCGGTGCTGTAGGTGTTGACGAAGTCGAGGGCGTCCGCGTTCTTCGTACGGTCGACCACGATCTTTCCTGCCTTGTCGTCGGTGATGGTCGCGTCGACGACGTAGCTGCGCTCGTCGCTCTTGAGGCCGTCTCGATCCACCTTGGACTCCGTGACGCGATAGTGATAGTCGCGGCTCTCCAGGAACTTGCCATCCTCGGTCACGAGGTCGTCGATGGTGTAGTTGATGGTCGGGTACTCGATGTTGCCCTCGACGTCATTGGCGACGGTCTCGTCAATGCCGCCCTCGACCACGTCGCCCTCATCGTCGACCTCCACGACGTTGAACTCGAAGACGTCATCGTCGGTGAGCGCGCGGGTGTCGATGGTCTTGGTGCCAGAGAAGGTCGTGCTGCCCTCGGCCGTGTAGGTGTTCACGAAGTCGAGGTGCTTGGACAGGTCGGGAGCATCGACGTCCAGCGTGCCATCCGCGTTGTCGGTGACCTTGACGGTGAACTCGTATGTCGTCTCGGTGCTCTTGACGTTGTCCTTGTCGTACATGACCTCGGAGACCGCGTAGGCATGGTCGCCCGTCTGGTCCTTCTGGGCGTTCTTGACGTAGTTGATGGTGTCGTAGGAGATGACGCCCTTGTCGTCGCTCGCGCCGCGGGCCACGACGTCGTCGCCCTCCTTGACCTCGAACTCGAAGTGCTCGCCAGCCTTGATGGCACGCTTGTCGATGGTCTTGGTGCCGCCGAAGGAGACCGCTCCCTTCGCCTCATAGGCGTTGACGAAGTCGAGCTCCTCGGGCTTGCCGGTGACCTTCGTCGTCAGCGTGCCGTCGGTTGCGTCCGCGACCTCGACGGTAAAGGTGTGCTTGGCCTCAGACTTGGTCACGCCATCTGCGGTGCACGCGGTCTCGGTGACCTCGTAGGTGTGCACGCCCCGGTCGTCCGTGCCGGCGGCCTTGTCGTAGACGTAGCTGATGGGCTGGTACGGAATGTCCATGCTGGCAGCGGCCTTGGCGGCGTCGACCCTGATGGTCTGCACCGTCGTGCGGGTCTTCCCGTCCTTGCCGCCAAGCTCCACGACGGTGAAGGTGAAGCTGTCTCCCGCCTTGATGTCGCGCGTGTCGATGCTCTTGGCGCCCTTGAGGACCACCTCGCCGACGGCTGCGTAGTTGTTGGTGAAGTTGAGGTTGGTCGCATTGCCGCTGGTCACCACATTGAGCGTCCCGTCACCCTTGTCGGAGACGGTAACCGTCACGTCGTAGGTGGTGGTGTCCTTCTCGCCTACGCCCTGCATGGTGTAGGCGTCCTCGGTCACCTGGTACTCGAAGGTGGTGGGCACGTAGCTGCCGTCGACCTTCTGGAGGTCGCTCAGCTTGTAGTTGATGGCCTCGAACTGGAAGCCCGCAGAGGTGCCGGAGGTCGGCTTCAGAACGATGGTGTTCTGAACCTTGCCGTCCTTCTTGGGCATCGGCGCATCCTCGGTGATGGCCTCGAGCCTGATGGTGGCCTCGTCACCTGCCTTGAACTCGCGCCCGTCAATTGACTTCGCACCAGAGAAGGTCGCGGAGCCCTTGGCGTCGTAGGCGTTGGCGAAGTCCACCGCGCCGATGGAGGCGACGCTCGACTCGCCCGCGACGAGCTCCGGCGTGAGGGTGCCCCTGCCGTCGTCGGT
>CADBYM010000043.1:31947-47114 GCA_902798915.1 uncultured Coriobacteriaceae bacterium
GCCTCGTCGCCCTCCCTCACGGTGAACTTGAAGCCGGAGAGGTCCATGGACGCGGGCTTGTCCGCGATGGTCTTGCGGCCGGAGAGCTCGAGCTCGCCGATGGCGTCGTAGGCGTTGGTGAAGTCGTACGAGCTCTCGGCGGGGTCTGCGACCGCATCGATGGTGCCCGTGCCGTCGTCGGTGAGGGTGACGGCGACCGCGTACTGCCTCGTGTCGTACGTCACGCTGGGATCGCGCTCCGCGGAGCCCTCTGCGGGCACCCTCTCGATTACGGTGTAGGTCTTGGTGGTCGGGACGTAGTTGCCGTCCTTGTCCTTGTTGAGGTCGGCGCCGGTGTAGGTGAGCTCTCCGAAGCGATAGCTTCCGTCGGCCGCGTTGGTCGCCGTGCGGATGGGCTCCTCGCCCTCCTTGATGTCACCATCGTAGAGCTCGAAGGTGAACTCACCCTCCTTGAGCGTGCGATTCTGCAACGTCTTCTTGCCACCGAGGACGATGCTTCCCCTGGTGTTGTACGTGTTCTCGAAGTCATAGGAGTCCTCGGCGGGGTTGGCGGACACGTCGATGGCGCCGTTGCCGTCATCGGTAAGGGTAACGGTGACCGCGTGCTGCCTCGTATCGTACGTCACGCTGGGGTCGCGCCCCTCGGAGCCCTCCGCGGGCACCCTCTCGACCACGGTGTAGGTCTTGGTGGTCGGGAGATAGTTGCCGCTGGCGTCCCTCAAGAGGTCGGCACCGGTGTACGTCAGCCCCTCGAAGGCGTAGCTGCCGTCGGCCGCGTTGGTCGCGACACGGACGGGCGCCTTGCCCTCGGCGTATGCGCCCTCGTAGAGCTCGAAGGTGAACTCGCCCTCCTTGAGCGTGCGATTCTGGAGCGTCTTCCTTCCGCCGAGGGCGATGCCTCCCTCGGTATCGTAGTTGTTCGTAAAGATTGGGCCGTCCGCGTCATATGTTGCGGTCGCCACGAGGTCGGATCCGTCAAGCCGGTCAACGACCGTGACCGTGACCCTCTCGGTGTGGCCGTCGAACGCGTCGCGACCCCCGAAGCCTCCGAGCGTCGTCGCCGGCACCTCGGTAATCGTGTACTCGAACTGCTTGGTACGCCTGCCGTCCTTCTTGGCGACGCCCGCGAGGTCCTCCTGCGTGAACTTGATGGCGTCGAAGGTGGCCACGCCGTTGGCACCGATCGCCTTCTCTTGGTAGCCGTCAATCTTGGGGCCGACGAGACGGAAGGTGAACTTGCCGGTGTCGTCCGTGCCCAGCGAGCGGCCGTTGATGTGCTTTGTCGCCTGGATCGCAACCTCGCCGTTGGCCTCGTAGGCGTTCTCGAACTGCTTCTCGAAGCTGATGGTGGGGTCATGCTTCCCGTTGACGTAGATCTTGCCGTCACCACCATCGTACACGGAGACCTCGACGGACTTCGCGCTGGTGTCGTACGTTATGCCGCCGAGCTCGCTGCCAGCCTCGGGGACAACCTCGCTCACGACGTAGGTGTACCGCTTCGGCTCATCCTTGGTCCCGGCCTGGGCGAGCGTGTAGCTGACGTAGTTGTGGTCGAACGACACGGAGCCATCCTCGCCGACCGCGCCGCTGGCGACAACGGTGCCCGAGGAGGCCTCCCTCACGACGAAGGAGAACTCGTTCGCGTTCAGATCGCGGCCCGTCAGCTTCTTCGAGACGCCCTCGAAGAAGAAGCCGCCCTCGGCGTCGTAGGCGTTGGCGAAGTCCACCGCGCCGATGGAGGCGACGCTCGACTCGCCCGCGACGAGCTCCGGCGTGAGGGTGCCCCTGCCGTCGTCGGTGCTTGGAGTCGGCGTCCTCGGTGACGGCGTAGGCGTGTTCGCCCACGGTGGACAGGTCGGCATACGCAATCTCGGTGAAGGTGATCCTGCCGTCGGCGTCGGACTCGCCGGTGGCGACGACCTCGTCGCCCTCCCTCACGGTGAACTTGAAGCCGGAGAGGTCCATGGACGCGGGCTTGTCCGTGATGGCCTTGTGACCGGAGAGCTCGAGCTTGCCCGAAGCCCTGTAGACGTTCTCGAAGGTGTAGCCGGCAGCGTCACCACCCTTGGTGAGGTTCTCGTACGTGGTGGTGATCTTACCTGCGCCGTCGTCATGGAGGGTCACCCGCACCTTCGCCTCGGTGGTGTCGTACGTGACGCCAGGCAGCTTGTCTGCGTCCTCGGGCACGACCTCGCGAATGGTGTAGACGTACGCGGTGTCCTCGTATCCGCCGTCGGGCTTCTTGGTCATGTCGTCGAGGTCATACTTGATCGCGTCAAACGGCGTGCGGTTGTGGTCGTCGTTCTTCGCCATGGCCACGGTCTGGGACCCGTCTTCGTGCTCGGCGCCGCCGACGTTCCGACCGGTCAGCGTGAAGCTGAACTCGCCAGCCTTCGCCACGCGACCCCTCAGGTCCTTCTGGGCCCAGAGCCGCGCCTTGCCCGTGGCGGCGTAGGCATTGGTGACGGTAAGGCTCGCGCCCTCCGTGCCGTCCTTCTGCTTGTAGACCACGCTGGCGTCGAGTCCGTTGCCGTCCCGCTCCGCCGAGACGGTCACCACGACGTCGTACACGGTCTCGTCGTACGTCACGCCACCGAGCGAACCCTTGGCCTCCTTGATGGTGTAGTTGTAGACACCTGTGGTCCGGTACTCGATCTCGCCGAACGAGGCGGTCGGGCTGTCCTTCGTCGCCGTCTTGGTGAGCGAGGCCTCCCCACCGGCCTCGGCGGGCATCGGGGAGGTGCCTGTCTTGCCACCAGAGTACGTGGCGGAGCCGGCGGTCAGCGTGAAGTCGAACGAGCGGGCGGGCTCGCCCCAGTCGTTGATGGACTTCGTCACCTGGAGGGCCGCCTTCTCGGAGGCGTAGCTATTGGTGATCGTCAGCGTGTCGGAGCTATCCTCGCCCTCCCCGTACGCGACCGTCGCGCTCAGCGCGTTGGTCGAGAGGTCCCTCACGACCGTCACGGTCGCGAGCTTGTCCGACGTGTCGTACGTCACGCCGGGGACGCGACCGTCGACCTCGTTGATGATGTAGGTATAGGTACCTGCCCGCTCGAACTCGATCTCGCCGAACTGCACGGTCGTCGCATCGGGCGTGGCGGTCGCTTTGTCGCCGCCCAGCGTCTTGGGCATCGGGGAGGTTCCCGTGGTCCCGTCGGCGTAGGTGGCGGTGCCGGGCGTCAGCGTGAAGTCGAAGCTCTCTGCGGTGCCCCAGTCATCAATGCTCTTGGTGACCTCGAGCGCCTTCTTGGCCGCCGTGAACTCGTTCGTGAAAGCGACGCCAACCGTTCGGACCTCCTCGTCGCCCTCCGACACCTTGAGCGTGCCGGACCCGTCATCGGTAACAGACACGGTCACGGTCTTCGCCGCGTCGAGCGCGACGCCGTCGACGGTGCCCGTCTCGGTCACGGTGTAGGTGAACTCCTTGGTGCGGACGCCGTCCTCGTCGGGATCGACGCCGTCGAGGTCGGAAAGCTTGTAGTCGATTCTCCCGAAGTCCATGGAGGCGGTATTGCCACTGGTCGGCCTGATCGTCACGGACGGGTTCTTCGGCAACGGGGTCTTGCTCGTATCGCCCGTCACGGTAAAGGTGTACTCGTCACCAGCCTGGAAGTCGCGGCCGTCCATGGCCTTGGTGCCCTCGAAGTCGACGAATCCGGCAGCGTCGTAGGTGTTCTTGAAGTCGTAGGAGCCCACTGCGTGGTCGGCCTCGGTGACGATGGTGCCCTTGCCGTCGTCGTTGAGGATGACGGTAACATGGCACTGCTTCGGATCGTACTTCACGCTGGTGTCGGATCCTGCCTTCTCGACCACGGTGTACCTCTTGGTGGTCTCGACGTAGTTGCTGCTTGCGTCCCTCTTGAGGTCGGCACCGGTATAGGCCAGCTCCTCGAAGGCATAGCTGCCGTCAGCCGCGTTGGTCGCAATCCGGAGGGGCGTCTCGCCCTCCTCGATGTCCCCCTCGTAGAGCTCGAAGATGAACTCGCCCTCCTTGAGCGTACGATTCTGGAGCGTCTTGGTACCAGAGAGGACGATGCGCCCCCGGGTGTCGTATGTGTTGGTGAGCGCAATCGCGGGTTTGAGGTCATCCAACTTGCTCGGGGTCACGACCAGCGTGCCGTTGTGGTCCGCAGAGTCCTTGACCGTCACCGCAATCGGGTATTCATGCTCATCGTAGGTCACGCCGCCAAGCTTGTGCTCGTCGTCGGGAACGATCTCGCTGAGGGTGTAGTTGAACGTGGTCTCCTTGTCGACCCCGTCCCCGTCCCGATCGAGGTCGGCAAGCCTATAGGTGATGGTTGCCGGGTTGAAGGTGATCGTGCCAGCCGTGTTGTTGGTGCCCGTGGCGACGACGTTGCCCTTGGTGTCCTTGAGCTCGAAGGTGAAGACGTCCGCATCGGTAAGGTTGCGCCCGTTGAGCTTCTTCGTTATGCCGGAGAGCTCGAGCATGCCGGTGGCATCGTAGCCGTTGGTTACCGTGAGGGCGTCCTGCGCGTCCTCGTACTTGACCGTCGCACTCAGCGCGTTGGTCGCTTCGTCCTTGGCGACGGTCACCGTCACCGCATGCCTGGCGGCATCGTACGTGACGTAGTCCTTCTCGCCCGCGACCTCCTGGATGTAGTAGGCATAGGTGCCGGCCTTGTCGAACGCGATTTCACTAAAGGCAGCCGTCTTGTTCGCGGCCGTTGCCGTCGCCGTGAGCTTGCCATCGAGCGCCGAGCTGGGCAGCGGTGCACCATCCACGGGCACGAGCTCGAAGTTGAACTTGTCCTCCGCGCCCCACTTGCTGTCCTTGACGCCGTAGACCTTGGTCGCCTTGATCTGCGCACGGGCTTCCTGGAAGGTGTTGGTGATGACGAGGCTGCCCTGGCCATCGTCGTACGTGACCGTTGCCGCAAGGGCGTTGCTGGCGTCTTTGGCCTTGGTGACCGTCACGGTCGCCGTGTGCGCGGTCGTGTCGTAGGTGACGCCATCGGCATGGTCGTTGCGCTCGGTGATGGTGTACACATAGGTGCCCGGCTTCTCGAAGGTCATCTCGCCGAATTGGGCGGGATTCTTGCTCTCGGTCGCCGTCGCGGTCGTATCGGCTGGCATCGGCATGTCGGCAGGCTCAATGGGCGCTCCGAAGCTGTCCCTGGCCTCTTGGGCGGTAAGGTCGAACGTGAAGCTCTGTGCCTTGCCCCAGTCGTTGAACGCCTTGGTCGCCTCGAGGTGCGCCTTGACGTCGGTGAACGTATTGGTGACGACAAGGGCCGCCTCACCGTCGTAGGTGACATCTGCCACGAGCTCGTTCTTCTGCCCCGCATGCACCTCGACCTTGACCACATGCGGCGTAGTGTCGTAGCTGACGCCCGGCTTGCCGTCGTTGGCCTCGGTGATGGTGTAGAAATAGGTGCCCGGCGTCTCGAAAGTGATGTCGCCAAAGATGGCCTTCTTCTCCGGCGTGTCTTCCTTTACCGTCACGACGGTTCTTTCGGCCGGCATGGGCGAGGTAACGCCTGCGGCGTTCCTCTCGTCTGCGGCGGCCAGGGTGAAGGTGAAGCTCTCCGCCTTGCCCCAGTCGTTGAACGCCTTTGCAGCCTCGAAGTGCGTCGTCACGGCCGAGAAGGTATTGGTGATGACGAGCTCCTCTGCACCGTCGCCATAGGTGACAACCGCATGCATCTGGTTCTGGTCGTCGGCAGTGACGGTGACCGTGGCAGCATGGGCTTCGGTGTCGTAGCTGACGCCCGCGACCTTCTCTTTGGGTATGACCTCGGAAATCCGATACTGGTAGGTCCCCGGCTCCTCGAAGGTTATGTCGCCGAAGACGGCCGTCTTGTTGTCCTTCGTGGCCTCTGCCGTGCTGCTCGAGGGCATCGGGGCGCCATCGACCGGCTCGAGCTTGAAGGTGAAGCTCTGCGCCTTGCCCCAGTCGTTGAACTCCTTGGTCGCCTCGAGGTGCGCCTTGACGCTGGAGTAGGTGTTGGTGATCTCCTCGGCCTTGGCGCCTTCCGTGGAGTAGACGACCTTGGCCGTGAGGGCGTTGGTGGCGTCCTTAGCCTTGGTGACCTTGACCGTCACCTCGTGAGACGTGGTGTCGTATGTGACTCCGGGCACGTGGCCGTCTGTCTCGGTGATGGTGTACTGATACTCGCCGACGTGGTCGAACTCGAGCTCCGCCCACGCAACCTCGGGCTCGTCCTTGGTGGCCGTGACGACCGTCGTCGCAGGCATGGGGGCGCCCTCGGTGGCGGCGTCGAGCGTGAACGTGAAGCTGGAGGCCTTGCCCCAACCTGCGTCTCCGTTGTAGACCTTCTTGGCCTTGATCGTCGCCTTGGCGCTCGTGTACGCATTGGTCACGGTTAGACTTTCGGCCCCGCTGTAAGCGTGCTTGTCCTCGTCGTACTCGGCGTCGTAAAGCGTCCTCGCAACCAGCTTGCCCTTGTCGTTCTTTGCCACGTTGACCACCACAACGTGCTCGGTGGTGTCGTAGCTCACACCGTCGACGCCGCCGTTGAGCTCCTGCAGCTTGTACTGATAGTCGCCTGCGCGGGTGTACTCGATGGTGCCGAACACCGCGACGGGAGTCCGCTGCGTAGCGCTCTTGGTGAGTGACCCGTCAGACGCAATGGCGTCATCGGCAGGCATGGGAGCCCCGCCGACCGGCGTGAGCGTGAAGTCGAAGCTCTCGGCCTTGCCCCAGTCACTGAACGCCTTGGTCACTTGAATGGATGCGGAAGCATCATCGTAGGTGTTTGTGATGGTGAGGCTGTCCGCGCCCTCGTACTTGACCGTGGCACTCAGCGCGTTGGTGGCGTCCTCGGCCTTGGTGACCGTCACGACCGCCTCGTGCGGCTCGCCGTCGTAGGTGACGCCCTTCACCTTCTGCGCGTCCTCAGGCACGACCTCTTGAATGGTGTACTTGTATACGCCGGCCTTCTCGTAGGAAATCTCGCCGAACTTCGCCGTCGGATTCTCCTCGGTAACCCGCTTCGTGACGGCGCCTTCCGACGCACCCTCAGGCATGGGGGCGCCATCGACCGGCTCGAGCTTGAAGTCGAAGCTCTCGGCCTTGCCCCAGTTGTTGAACGCCTTGGTCGCCTCGAGCTCCGTCTTGACGTCGGCGTACGTGTTGGTGACGGTCAGGTCGGCGGCTCCGTCATCGTACGTTACCGCCGCAGACATCTTGTTGTTTGCGTCCTTGGTGACCGTGACGGTCGCATAGTGCGGGTTGACGTCGTAGGAGACGCCGTCGACGCCGTCGTTGACCTCGGTGATCCGGTACTTGTAGGTGCCCGTACGCTCGAAGGTGATGTCGCCGAAGACGGCCGTCTTGCTATCCTTCGTGGCCTCTGCCGTGCTGCTCGAGGGCATCGGGGCACCATCGACCGGCTCGAGCTCGAAGGTGAAGCTCTGTGCCTTGCCCCAGTCGTTGAACTCCTTGGTCGCCTCGAGGTGCGCCTTCACCTTCTTGTAGGCGTTGGTGATCTTCTCGGCCTCGGCGCCCTCCTCGGCATAGACGACCTCAGAGCGTAGCTTGCCGTCTTCCTTGGTGACCCTGACGGTCACGTTATGCGTGGTCGCATCGTACGTGACGCCGTCGGCGCTGCCCTTGGTCTCGGTAATGGTGTATGCGTAGTCGCCCACCTCGTAATACGTGATCTTGCCGAATCGGGCAAGCGGGGCATCCTTGGTGACGGTCTTGGTCACCCTCTCCGCACCACCGGGCATCGGGGCGCCATCTACCGGCTCGAGGTTGAACTCGAAGCTGGTTGCCGTGCCCCAATCCTTCATGGCCTTGGTGGCCTTGATCTCGGCCGTCGCATCGTCGTAGGTGTTGGTGACCAAGGTCCCGTTTGCGGCATCTTCGCCCGCAAGCGCCTTGCCTGCGGCATCGTAGTACGTCACGGATGCAGAGAGCGCGTTGTCCTCGTCCTTGTCTACCGTCACGACCACCCGGTACGCGGTTTCGTCGTACGTGACGCCCTTGACCTTATGGGCATCCTCGGGCACGACCTCCTGCACCGTGTACTCGTAGGTGCCAGCCTTCTCGTACGTGATGGCGCCAAAGTCGATCGTCTGGGCGTCCTTGGTCGCCTGCTTCACTAAGGTGCCGTCCACAGCCCCCTCAGGCATGGGCGAGATGAGCCTGAGGCCGCCTTCGCCCCTGATGCTGCTCTCGCCTGCGGTCAGCTTGATGTCGAAGCCGGTGGCCTTGCCCCAGTCGGCATCGCCGTTATAGACCTTGGTTGCCTTGATGGAGGCACTCACGTCCGCGTAGGTATTAGTGATGGTCGCACCGAGCAGGGCGGCGTCTTCGGTGACCTCGTTGCCAGCCGAGTCAAAGTACTTGACGACGGCACTCAGGTCGCCATCGGCGCTTCTGGTCACCACGACGGCTACCTTGTGCTCGCTTGCGTCGTATGCCACACCGTCCACATCGCCCTTGGTCTCGGTGATGACGTAGTTGTACGTGCCCTCCTTGTAGAAGGTGATGGTGCCGAACTGGGCGGTCTTGTTGGACTCGGTGACCGTCCGCGAGACCTTGTCGCCCGTCGCGCCCTCGGGCATGGGGCTGGCAGGAGCGCCTTTGCCGTTCTTCCCTGGCTGCAAGTTGAACTCGAAGCTCGAGGCCTTGCCCCAGTCGTTGAAGCTCTTGGTTGCCTTGAGCTCCGCCGTTGTCTTGGCGAACTTGTTCGTGAACGTGCCCACCTCGAAGGCGTGGTCGGAACCGGCCTCTACGACTTGGTCGTCCACCTTCACCGTGGGGATGAGCTTGCCGGCTTTGTTGTCGGTGACGGTGACCTCGACGGTGTATTCCTGCGTGGAGTACGTGATGCCATCGGCAGTTCCTGCGGGCTCGGTGACCTTGTAGGTCCAAGTACCCTCGCTGGAGAACTTCATGGTCCCCCAGGAAACCGTCTGATTAGTCTTGGTGGCATAGATCACGGCATCGCTCGGCATCGGTGCGTCCTCGGCAGACTCGCCGATCGCCTCGATCTGGAATGCGAACGAGTCGCCGTCGACCCAATCGCGGCCCGTCAAGGACTTTGTGGCCTTGAGGGTGACGTCCGCGTCGCCTGCCTTGTAGGTGTTGGTGATGGCAACGGTCTGGGTTTCGCCCTTGACAACGGCCGCACTCGTGTAGTTGGCCGGAACGGCGGTCGCCGTCAGCTCGCAACCGTCGATTTGGGCCCCATGCTCGGTAAACGTCACCGTCGTGCCGACGGGCAGCTCCTCGATGACCCAGTAGTATGGGTCGTCTGCGGTACCGCTGCCGCCCACCTTGTTGGCAACCGTAAACTCAGCAGTGTTATAGCTGTTGGTAATCTTGAAGCTATCGGGCAGTGCGGCCACGCCAGAGAAGGCCTTGGTCACCTTCACCGCGCCCGACTCCGATACGATGGACCGATTCGTAATGGTCTTCTCGGTGTCGTCCCCACCATAGCTCCAATGGAAGGTGTCGTTCTGGCCTTCGTGCGCATCTGCGGTGTCCTTGGCGTCCGCCGGCATGCCGTTGATCGAGGTCTCCCTGATCTGGTAGGTGGCGGGAACGTCTTCGCTCGAGGAGTCGTTGACGCCGCCGGGCACAACGAGCGGCAGGCCGCGGAACATGCCGCGCCAGGAGTTGTCTTTGTTGAGCGTGAGGGTCAGCTCGCCCTCCACCCACTTGTCGTCCACCTCGCGGCGGATTGTGTTGCTCCAGGTGCCATCTTCGCCAATCTTCTGTTGCAGGGTGACCTCAACGAAGTCCTCGTCGGACGGCGTGTACCCATCCGCCCACTCCTTCTCGACGGAGATGTCACGACCGGGATAGTTCTTTGCGGACATGGTGTCGCCGTTGTGATACAGAAAGGTCGAATAGTCGGTCGCACCCTCGGCGGAAATGCGGAAGCAGTAGTCAAAGTTCGTCAACAAATAGCCGTTCGGAGCCTTCGTCTCCTTCAGGTAGTAGACGTTGTCGCGATCCTCGTCCGTATCGGCCCAGCCGTACAGCGACCAGCCGTCGGCATTCTGATCGCCATAGATTTCGACCTTGCCGTTCTCGTCCGTGGTGCGGATGACCGGATTGCCATTCTTGTCGGTAACGGGATCCGTCATCTCGAAGATGGGGTTGCCCTCAGCGTCATACGATACGAACTTTCCCTCATAGAGCTGGAACTCGGCACCCTCCAGACGCTTCGTCATGTCGCCCGCCTCGTACTTGAGCAGGTTGATCGAGTACTGCGACGCGGTACCGTGGCCATCGCTCGTGTAGTGCGCATCGCCATCGGCATCGTCGTCGTAGCCGAGCATCGTAGCTTCATTCTCGAAGTGAATGACTTGGGTCGTATCCGAACTGCGAATCACCTGCGCGGAGTACTCGATCGTCACGGCCGTCGCATCGGGAATCGTGTACGTACCAACGCTCTCGTTGAAGTCATAGGTAACGCCAGCGTTCGCCGGAGTGACCTCGACCGAATCGTACAGCACCGACAGATTGCGGTAGGTGTCCGTCATGGTTATGGGGTTGCCACCGTTGAGCATCTGCGCGGCAGGGTTCAAGGTTATGCGGAACCTCGCGACGATGTCTTTGTTGAGGCCAGGGTCGAGCTCACTTTCGCTCGAGATCAGCTCCTTATTCAAGCCTTCGTAGGTGTAGGGAATGACGGAGGTATCCGTCCTGCCCCTCCAGTCAACCTCATTGGTGATGTCGTACTCGCCGTTGGGCGAGGCAGCAGCACGGCCCAGGATCGTCTTGAGTGCCGCCTCGTCCTTGACCGTCAGATAATAGGTAAGTCGGTACGCCGAGAACGGCACTCCGTTCTCTTGGACCGGCATGTTGCTCGCGTTGGTGAAGATCTGCATGCCGTCGGCCGTGGCGAGGTAGTTGACCATCGCGGGGGCGGGATTGCCTGCCCAGTCCTTCTCCATACCCGGCTTGGTCACATGAATCCAGTACTGGGTACCACCCTCCATAACGAAGGGCTTCTTCGTGTAGTAGTCAGGATAGTCCGGATGCTCCGGATTGGTCGGGACGTAGGGCTCGAGCAGGCTCGTGTCGAACTTGTCGTCAATCGTCATGTCAACGCCACTGACGCCATAGAAGAGGAGCTCGTACTTATAGACGGGAAGCTCAACACCATCGACCGTCCGCACGCCGTCTTGCGTGACGCTCTTGGAAATGTTCGTATTTGTGATGTCGACGCTCGCGGACGTCTGTACGCTATTGAGGGCAATACGATTCGTGTGCGTACGCAAATACGTAAGTACGTCGGACTTCTCGAGCCATGCCTCGTCGATTTCGGTCTTGAGCGTCACGGTGATGGTTCGCGCAGTATCACTCGGCGCAAATCCTTGGATGGCCGTCTCGGGATGATCCTTGTCGCCACCCTTGTAGAACGTGATCGTTGCCGCAGTGGCACCATAGTCCACAACGTAGAACTCGCCGTCAAGCAGCTCCCCCTCGACCTCGATGGTCCCTTCCTTGACCTCGTCGTATGCCCAGATCGACATCCCATCGGGCCGTTCTCCGATTCGTGCGGACGGATACGTATCCGTGACCACTGCGGTGGCGAGGCCTGCGGCAGGCACCTCAATCGTTGCCTTCCACGTCACCTCCCGATGATCGAGGTCGACCTCGTTGACCTCCTTCTTGATGGTCCCCGTGTCGATGACCGGGCCGATGGTTCCACTGCCATAGCCGTTCTTTCCGCCATCGTTGGTGGAGGTATTAGACACCTCGACGGCCGCAGAGAGGCCCGATGTGTCCGCATCGGTCGTATACGTTATCTCGTATGAATAGGCATGGCTCTTGTCGTCTGCGGTGCTGGGTATGGTGTACGACCACGTGTAGGCACGTGCCGTATCGACTCCCAGCTCATCCCAGCTCACGTCATACGTGCGGACCGTGGCGCCACTCGCGTCCTTGACCGTAACGGTTATGCCATCGCCCGAATACTTTAGGTACTGGCGCGATGCAGCCGAGATGGTGTCGGTCACCTTACCGCCTGCATACGAAACCTGCGGGTTGGGATTCGCCGTGATCTTCCACGACAACACTTCCTTGTCGTCACCAACAGCGCTCTTTCCCGTCAGGCTCTTGGTAATTCCAGGCACATACTCAATCTCGTTGTATACGGGCACCGTCTTGTCGGACGGGTCGTAGTCGTTGTGCACCTTGAACTCGTTGCGCGCGGTCGTAACCGCCTTCCCATCTATGAGCGACAAGGCGAGCGGGTCGATGTCGGCATAATACCTGAGCGTGATGATCTCGCCGTCAGCCATGCTTGGGATCGTGCCCGTGAAGGTGTTGCCGTTATACGTCAGGTTGTTGATGGTGACGGCCCGCCCCGTCGACGAGGTCGCACTCACGCTGCCTTCGTGCAGGGTCAGCCCCGTGCCCGTGATCGTGTCTGCGATGGCGACGTTCGTGCTGTTGCCGTTGGACTTCACGTTCACGGTGTAGCCGACCTTGCCGTTATGGTAATCGACGCTTCCGACCTTCGTCGCGCTCACGCTGCTGCTGTTGTCGACGGTTATGTCCTTCTCCACTTTGTCGGAGAAGATGATCCTTTGGTTCTGCTTGGTGAACTGACCCGCAAACTCAATCTCGAACGCAGTGTTGTTTGCGGCGAATACCTCCGCGATTGACGGATCCGTGGACCAGTCGAAGTACAGAACGCCGTCGCGGATGCTATAGCTGTTGCCCGGCACGATGACGGTACCGTCCTTCGTGCGGACGATGATGCTAAACGAACCGCTTTGTCCATCGCCCGTCAGACCGTCGGGCAATTGATACGTCATCTGTCCGGCGTTGGGGAATTGCTGATTCCTCGTCTCCCTGAAGTACAGGTGCACGTTGTAATTCGTGCCGTTCGAGACCTTGTACGTACCGTCTTCGCCGATTGGCGCGTCAATCGTCGCGTCATACAGGTAGTCGGCAAGGTCGTGCGTAGCCGGCGCGTCCGTCACGTTGATCACATACTTGTTGCCGTTCTTGAGCGTGGCGGTGAGCACCTCCTCAGAGAGGAAGGGCCTTAGGCTCACGAGCCTCCAGTCTTCGTCAGCCTTCTCTACCCTCACGAGGGACTCGTCGGTGAACTCGACGCTTGCCACGTCGGCAGCGCTCACATCAATGCCCAAGATGGCAAAGAGCTCGCTCAACAGAATCTCGCTCTCGCCGGCGATGCTGTAGGTGTAGCCGTCATAGGTGAAGTCGACGGTATAAGAGAACGCGTAGATGCTGAAGGCATCGACCACCATGGTGGCGGCATCGCCAGTGACCTGGGCATCAATTGGCTCGACGCTGATGTCGGAGGCGGCGATATCCCGCGCACGCGCAGTGGTACCGGCCTCATCAACAATGCCGTCGGCCAGCGGAAGATGCGTCACCGTGACGCCAGAGGCATCTGTGGCTTCCAGACCGTCGGTGAGCTGGCCGCGCTTGAACTCGAAGTTAACGGTCACGGAGCCATCGTCAGGCTCAACCTCGATCAGCTTGCCGTCCTCGTCAGTGGTGAGAAACGCGACGTCGTAGAGCAGCGTGTTCTGCTCGTCGTGCGTGACCCCGGTGCCAGCACCAGATGCGGCGTTAAGGGCGTCCATGTAGGCGCCATAGTCATATGCGGGCGTTTGCGCCGTGACGGGAGTAACGACGAGTTCCACGCCCTCGGGCAGCGAGGCAGGATCAGTGAGTGTGGCGGTTACCTTGACGGCAGCATCCTCATAGACGAGGGTCTGCCGGGTGTTGCGTGCCTCAGGTACGACAGCATCGGCCTCGGACTTTGCGTCCTCGGCGTCCTTGACATCCTCAGCGTCTTCGGCGTCAGACTTCATCTCTTCGATGGGCTGTTCGTCCTCAATAGCTGGCCGTTCGGACTCGACATCCTCGGACGACGCGGCCTCGACCGGTTGTTCGGATTGCACGGACTCAGATTCAACCGACTCCTCGGATTCGACCGGTTGCTTTGGCCCCGCGTCCTCAGACGGCACAGGCTCGACCGGCTGCTCGGGCCATACGGGCTCGGGCTGCTTCGGCTCAACTTGCTCCTCGAGCTGCGGCTCCGATTCAGGCTGTGGTGCTGACTCCGACTCGGCCTTGTCATCGGATTCCGTCTGTAGCTCAGACTTCGCCTCCGTAACGACGTAAAGCGTCGCACCCTCCTTGAGGCGCTCTGCCTCCACCACATAGGTGCCGTCCTCTCGTGTTGCGACCTCGTCCTCCTTGCCATCAGCCTGATACGTCACACGCACGACCCTGTAGCCGTCATCAGCGTGTACGGAGAACTCCATACTCTTGCCTGTCGGTACGACAAGATTCTCCGCACGAACTTCTCTGCCGCCGTAGGCAAGCGTAGCATTCTGCAGACGCAGAGCGAGCTTCACCTCGGACGCCGTTGGCTCCTCGGATGCCGCCGGTGTCACCTTTGACTTGGGATCGGGCTGAGGGGCAGACTCCGCGTCTGTCGCAGATTCATCCTCGGGGACGGACCCTGCTTCGGCCTTTGGCTCGGACGTGGCTTCGGGTGCTGCTTCCGATACTGACGGACTCGGCTGCTCGCCCGAAGACGAGGGCGCAGACTGCCCGTCAGATTGCGCCTCTCCCTCCTCAACCGCACTTGACGTAAGGATTCCTGCACCTTCGTCAGCACGGAGCATAGCCGCAGCACGAGCCTCTCCCACCCGCTGCTGCGCCCATGTAAGTCCTTCACTCGGCACGAGACTCAGTACCATGGACAAAGAGACCACGGCACTGAGCAGTCGCGCCATTGGCGTAACATGCCGATAAGGCTTCTTGCGTGTATCCATGGAGTCCTCCCATCGACGAAGTGCATAATGCCCTATCATTCACAATGACTCATATTTATGATAACCTGTGCAGTTGTACGAATCAAGGTGTTTCGAATATCAGCTTCCATACAAATAGCAAGCCATGCTCGGTGAGCGGCTTGGTTTGGGCTGCCGCCGATTGCAGTGGGCATCCGAATCAGGTACCATAATTCGCAACATTCATACGGCACCACCGATCAGGAAGAGGGGTCCATCGTGAACGAGAACCTTGCGAAGTTCGTGCAGACTGCAGCGGAGGACGAGGAGCTGCAGAGAAGGCTGGCCGACGCGCGCGACGAGGAAGAGGCATACGCCATCGCCAGCGAAACCGTCCCCGGGTTTACCAAGGAGGAGTTCCTCGCCCTCATCGAAGA
>CADBYM010000044.1 GCA_902798915.1 uncultured Coriobacteriaceae bacterium
CATGCAGTACGAAATCAAGGGCGGGAGCTTCCCCGTCGTCATCTGCCAGCTCACTGCGGGCGAAAAGATGATAACCGAGAGCGGTTCCATGACTTGGATGACCCCCAACATGCAGATGGAGACCAAGGGCGGTGGCGCGCGCAAGATGTTTTCCAAGGCACTTTCGGGAGAGAGCATATTCCAAAACATCTACACGGCCCAAGGCGGCCCCGGCATGATTGCATTCGGTTCGAGCTTCCCCGGCAAGATAATGCCGATTCAGATCTCCCCTGGCCAAGAGTGGATCCTCCAGAAGCGCGCCTTCCTCGCCTCTGAGGAAGGCGTCAAACTCGAGGTGTTCTTCAACAAGAAGGCCGGCGCAGGTTTCTTTGGCGGAGAGGGCTTCATCATGCAGAAGCTCTCTGGCTCCAGGTCGCCGGCATGAAGAACAAGCTCCTCGGCGGCGAGGGGTTCTTCAACACCGTGCTCACCGGTCCCGGCCGCATCTGGCTGCAGACCATGCCGATCTCTAACGTCGCGAGCGTTCTCTCATCGATCATACCTTCCGCCTGATAAAGGGTCCCTTCCGTTCCACGGCGGGCTTTCGCTTTCCCGCTGTGGGAACGGAAGCGCCGCTAGATAACCAATGAGCATAAGTGCGGAAAATCGTTCCGCAATTTTGTCGCCAACTGGGAATTTACCGACTTTGATATCGATTTTCCACAGTGGCTATTCTAGCCAGTGTGGAAAATCGTTATCAAATGTGGTAAAACCCCAGTTGATAAGGCATTGTGGCAACGATTTTCCGCACTAATTCCCTCTCTTACCTGGACACCAATGCAGAATACGCGCTTCACGGAGCGGGCGCAGCGCGCTCCAGACGTCTCGCCAGCAGCTGCACCATTTGGCGCTACAATCTTGAATCGTGAATGGGGGTACGCGGTCCAAAGACGGGGTGTGACTGATGCGAGTATACAAGCGTCCGATGCAACGAAGTCTTGTCTTCAGTTGCATCGTCTTCCTGACGCTCATGTGCACGGTCATCTCGACTCAGACCTTCTTCACGTTCTCGTCTTGGTTCTACGAAGAATACAACCAAAACCTCGCCCACATGATTCGCGGACTGGAGCACCACATCGACGTGGACGACATGCAGCAGTGCGTGCATACCCGTACCCCATCTGCAAAGCATGCTGAGCTTCAGGAGTTTCTCAACGAATACATCGACGACTACGGCTTGGACTATCTCTACATATCCATCCCGCAAGAGGACGGGGTCATGGTTACCGTTTGCGCAGGTACCAGCGCCGCCGAACGTGCAGCCGGCGACGACACCGACTGGCCGCTCCTCTATGAGGACCGCGAGAGCTACACCACCGAGAGCATCAAGCCGTACTTAGAAGCTTGGGACACAACAGGCATCTCGTACTTCGAGACGGATTCGGATTGGGGCAAGTGCTACACCGCCTGTGAGCCGCTCATCGCTTCCGACGGCGAGAAGGTAGCCCTATTGTGCCTCGACCTCTTCACGGATTCGATGCACCGACAGATAGGCGACTACGTCCTGCGCAGCGCCCTCGTCAGCAGTGCAATCGGTATCGGCTTTGTGGTGCTGCTCCTACTGTGGCTCCGTCGCGACGTGACGCTTCCCATACGCAAGCTCGAGAAGAGCGCACGAAACTTCGCCCAACGGAGTCACGATCATCGCGACCCCTCGCAGCTTCTCTTTGATGACCCCCACATCAACACCCAGAACGAGATTGAGTCATTGAGCGACACCATCTCACAGATGTCGGTAGACATGCAGAACTACGTCTTGGACATCCTTGCGGCCGAAATGCAGGCACAGAACGCGCGCGAGGAAGCCGAAGGCATGTCGCGTTTGGCCTTCGAAGACCCGCTTACGCACGTGAGGAGCAAGGCGGCCTACGCCCAAGCGGTCGAGCAGCTCAAGGAACACATCGCCTTGGGCGGTGCGCAGTTCGCCATCATCATGGTGGACCTCAACAACCTCAAGTACGTCAACGACACCTTTGGACACGACAACGGCGACAAGTACCTCGTGGGCTCGTGCGACCTCATAACCCGAACCGCCAGCGATGTCCCCGTGTATCGCATAGGCGGAGACGAATTCGTCCTCATCGTGCAGGACGATGAGCCGTCGCGCGCAACCGAGCTGCTTAAGGAGTTGCAGGCACAGTTTGCACAAGCACAGGAGCAGGAGAATGCCGAGCCTTGGGAGCGCTACTCCGCAGCATGCGGCATGGCTAAGCGTCGACACGGCGAGAGTTACGAAGACGTGTTTGCCCGCGCCGACCGAACGATGTACCGCAACAAGGAGAAGATGAAGCGCCGGGCACGTTCATGAGCGGCCGTAGGCAGTCCACCCGCCCTATAGTCCCGCCTGCTCTATGATGACTGCAAACGAGGAGGGTTTTATGAGCAAGTATGCCAAGGTCGCTGCCGCATTGCAGTCCGAAATCGAGCAAGGAACCTACGAACCAGGCGACAAGCTTCCCATCACGCCTGACCTCTGCAAGCTGTATGGTGTGAGCAACACGACAATAAAAAGGCCTCGACGAACTCGAGCAGCTCGGACTCATCGCTCGTCGACGCGGGTCGGGCATCTACGTAAAGAGCGCGTCATCGCTGCTGAAGGGTCAGCAAGGCAGCGCGGCAACTTCCGGGCAGATGACCGGCCTCACTGCAGAGTATGCGGGAACCAAGACCACCGTCACGAGCGACGTGCATGAATTCACGATCGTACACCCCTCACAGGAGGTGGCCGATTCGCTCGACATGAGTACGCAGGAGTTCGTGTACTACATCTGCCGCACGCGTCTCACCGACGGAAAGCCACGCAACGTGGAGTACACCTACATGCCCATCAGTCTCATTCCCGGGTTAGTGGAAGAGCACGTACGCGGCTCGATCTATCACTACATCGAGGATGAGCTGAGGCTCAAGATCGGGAGCGCCCACCGCGTCTTGCGCGCCGTCTTGCCCACCGAAGACGAGGTCGCGTGGCTCAAGGTAGCTCCCGGCACGCCCCTCTTCGAAGTGCGTCAAGTGGCCTACCTCGACGACGGAGTTCCCTTTGAGTACTCCACCGTACACCATACCAGCGATTACGAGTTCTACGTGGTAAGCACGCACTAGCTCAGAAGCCAACACTCTTTCGCGAATGTTGAGTCGCGAACGCCAACAACCGCTCCTGCGCTACGCAGCAGCGGTTGTTGTATGTTTATGCGTGTTTCGCAATTCGGATGGGAGGAAGGACTATGGCGCAGTATCTCGTACTCGACATCGGGGGCACCTTCATCAAGTACGCCGTCATGGATGACGAGGGCCACTTCATCGAGCAGGGCAAGGTTCCAGCAGTGACCACGAGCGAAGAAGGAACGCTTGCGGCATTGAGCGACGTGCGCGACGTCGTCGCGGGCCACGACTACGAGGGCGTCGCCATCTCGATGCCCGGCCGCATCGACACCGCCGCGGGCATCGCACATACCGGCGGGGCCTTCCAGTGGGTCAAGGACTACCCCGCAGCAGAGAAATACGGCGCGGTGTTTGGCAAGCCTTGCACCATCGCCAACGACGGCAAGTGCGCGGCAAGCGCGGAGAACTGGATTGGCGCCCTTGCCGACGTCAACTCGGGCGCCGTACTCGTGCTCGGCACCGGCATCGGCGGCGGCATCGTTATCAACAACGAGGTGTGGATGGGCGCCACGGGCGGCGCAGGCGAACTCTCCGTCTTCCTCACCGAACACCAAGGTGCCAAGAACGGTCTTGGTTGGGGCAACATCGGCATCATGTGGGCCTCTCACATTTCTGCGGCCTCCATCACACACAAATACGGTGCCATCAAAGGCATCGAGCATGCCGACGGTATCATGCTCTTCGACGCCTACGAAGCCGGCGACGAGGTGGCACGCGATGTGCTCAAAACCTTCGGCGAAGAGGCCGCCGCAGGCATCTGCTCGCTACAGAGCGTCCTCGACCTCGAGCGCTATGCCATCGGTGGCGGCATCAGCGCGCGTCCCGAGACAACCCAGATCATCAAGGACGCCGTCGACGCGCTCTTTGATCCCTATGTCGACTTCCTCCCCTTCGGCAAGCCCGAAATCGTCACCTGCAAGTTCGGCAACGAGGCAAACCTCATCGGCGCGCTCGCCTTCCACCTGCAGCAACGCAAGTAGTTGCATACCTTCTGCGGTCGCGGGGCCGTCCCCAGGATGTGAACTGCGTCCAAGTTTTGGGACGCAGTTCAGCCTTGGGGGCGGCCCCGTCTTTTATGCGACGCTTTTTTGTTATCCTCTATGCTACATGAACTATTAGGCAGACAAGGGAGGAGAACTGCATGCGCTATATCGAATTCGGACAGAACGCGACAAAGGTCTCCGAGATTGTGCTCGGCGCAATGCGCATCGCACCGATGGCACCTGCTGAGGTCGCCGACCTCATTGAGGCTGCGCTGGACGCAGGCGTGAACGCGGTGGACACGGCACCAATCTACGGCCCGTCCGAGGGCCTGCCATCGTGGGTACGACCAAGCCGAAGCGCGTCGCCGAGTCCGCCGCCGCCTGCGACTGGGAGATGACGCGCGAGGAGTGGTACGAGATCTACCTCTCCGCAGGCAACCAGCTTCCTTAAGTGCTTCGCGAGAGATAACGCCCAACGGCAGGCAGCGGCCCACGAGGAGCAATCCTCGTGGGCCGCTTTCGTTCCCCACAGGTCGCTTTCCACCTATCGCTCGGCAAGAAGGCCAGAGCGATAAGCACCGAGCAGCGCCTCAAGCTCAGCAATCTGCCCACGAATGGTTGCGCCAGTATCAGTGTCGTTCACATGAAGCGGTGCCGCAGTCGCGTCCTCGATTATGGTCTCGTGAGCGCTCGCGATGTCCTCGTTTGCCGTAAGCGCCGCCTGCACACCATGGAACGGACGATGCGCCTTGAGCCGCAACCCACGGGCATCAGCGATGAGCGTATAGCCCGCAATGCCTGTAGTTTTGTGATAGGCCGCACAAAACCCGCCATCAATCACGAGCAGGTGCCCGTCGGCACGAACCGGTGTGTCGCCATCCACCTCATGCACGGGTGTATGCCCGTTGACGATGCGCGCATGCGCACCAACGAGCCCGAACTCGGCGAGCACGAGCCGTGCAACCTCCGGCGTGCGCGTGAGGTCGAAGTACGAATCCTGCGGTTCGGCCCAAGCAGCCTCATCGGCAACGTAGGCACGCTCGAACGTCTTCATCACACGACCCGCCAAGGGCGAGTGAGCGCCACACCACAGGTACCACATCCAGTCGAGCGCGAGCTGGTCGTGCGTATGCCAAGCCCGACGCGCCATGCGCTCGACATAGTCCAAATACGCGCGTCCGCGTAGCTCCTGCCCATCACACACCAACGTCGAGAAACCCCCGTCAGCGTCCAGTGGCACGCAACCATGGAAGAGCAACCGACCGTTGCACACCTTGTACACCGAGCCATGGTCAAAGAGGAACTGGACGTGGCGACGCAGGCGATCCGAGTCCGCAAAGGCGTCGGCCAGACCATCCATGACACGACGCTCCCCCGCCGTGAGCTCGGAAGGATGCGCGGGGTCGAGCGTGGGAAAGTCAATCGTCGAGAGCGGCCAATCGCGGCCGCCGATGCGCACCGTTCCGGCCTCCAGATCGATGGCGCCTAGCAGGCAGCGGTCCGCCATCTCCCAGTTCGGATGCCGGGCGATGGCCTGCTCCATCAGCTTGAAGAGAATCACATTGATGGCCTTCTCGATGCGATGCACGCGTCGCGTACCCGGCTCGTGGGCATAGGTCGCATCCGCAAAGAGCGCAAGCTCGCGCAACGAAATGCCATAGCTGCTCTCCAACACGCCAAGCGTGCCGTAGTGCACGCACGTGCGCACCACCTGTGCCATGCAGACCTCACTGCCCGCCGCCGCGCCCATCCAAGCGATGTCGTGGTTGCCCCACTGCACGTCAACGTTGCCCCAAGCCATGAGTTCGTCCAGAATGCGATCGGCACGCGGACCGCGATCGTAGACGTCGCCCACCACATGCAGCGTATCTACGGCCAAGCGCTTGATGAGCTCCGCGATGGAGCGGATGAAGTCCTCTGCCGCACCCGTCTGAATCACCGACTCGAGGATGCTCTTGTGATAGGCATGGTGCGCGGAAGCGGCTCCCAAGCTCACATGCAGCAACTCGTCGATGATGTATCCGTAGTCGTCAGGGAGCATCTTGCGCACATGGCTGCGCGTGTAAGCGTCCGAGAGCGTGCGCGCGAGGTTCACCAGATGGACGAGCACCTCGTAGTACCACTCGGGCAACAGGTCACCCTGCGCGCGCATGAGGTCAAGCTTCTCATCCGGATAATAGATGAGCGTGCAGAGGTCAGCCTGCGTCCGTGGGTCCAGCTCATGGCCAAAGAGCACCCGCACCCGCTCGCGGATGACGCCAGAGCAATTGTTCCGGATGTGCGTGAAGGCCTCGAGCTCCCCATGTACGTCGCTGATGAAGTGCTCCGTGGCACAAGGCAGGTTGAGAATTGCCTGGAGGTTGATGATCTCCGCATACGTCGCCCGTGCGGTGGGGAACTGCCGTGCAAGAAGCCGCAGATAGTGAAGGTCTTCCGTGTGTTCAAACCGCTGCATGCTTTCCTCCAATTCCCATGTTGCACCCACGATGACCCCCATCCCCCTAATGACCCGCCATCCAGGCGCGCAAGCGGTCGAGCTCACGCCCCGCGACGCGCGTGCCCGCGAAGTATGCCTCCGTCAGCCTGCGTGGATCGTGCTCGACGCGATGCGCGGGGAGTGGACCATCGGGGCAGAGCACGAAGGCAGCGCCCGCCTGCTCCCGTGCCGTCACATACGCCACCTCTTCGTTGTACACGCGCGGCCGGTCCTCCATGGCCTGCGCGATGGCAGGTTGCGTGCGGAGCACCCTGCGCATGAGCGGCATCATCTTGCTCTGCCGCTTCACGTAGCCACGTGGCTGCGTGAGCACCACCACATTGCGCTCGTATCCGCGCTGCTCAAAGAACGCCAGCGGGATGGGATCGGCGATGCCGCCATCCAGCAGGTAGTCCCCCTCGCGCTCCACCGGTCGCGAGACCATGGGCATGGACGCGGAGGCGCGGATCCATTCGAGCATGTCCTTGCCGGCCTTCTCGCACTGATGGTACACCGGCTCCCCGGTACTCACGCTGGTGCACACCACCCAGAAGGGCACGTCCGAGGCATCGAACGCTTCCACGTCGAAGGGGTCAAGTTCGAGAGGCACCTTCCGATAGCAGAAGTCCGCCCCAAACAAGTCGCCCGTACGCACGAGCGACCAGATGCTGCAATAGCGACGATCCCTGCTGTACGTAAGGTTGTAACGCAACCCACGGCCGACCTGCCCAGACTGGTAGTTGCACCCGAAGCAGGCGCCGGCCGAAACGCCCACCAAGCCATCGAGCCTCACGTCGTTCTGCAGCAACACGTCCACGACACCTGCAGTGAACATGCCGCGCATGCCGCCACCTTCTAACACCAAGCCCACCTTGCCCATATGCCCTCTCCCACCGGCGGATTGCTATAATCGACTCCTATGCAATCCTACACTAGCGCTCCGAGCCCTGACAGAGGAAACGACATGGACAGAGACAAGACCATCATCCGCACGAGTATCATCGGCATCTTGGCAAACGTCTTTCTCGCCGCCTTCAAGGCCATGGTCGGCATAACCTCAAACTCAATCGCCATCGTGATGGACGCGGTCAACAACATCTCCGACGCGGCAAGCTCGATCATCACCATCGTGGGCACGAAGCTTGCGGGCAAGCAGCCTGACAAGAACCACCCCTTCGGCCACGGCCGGGTCGAGTACCTCAGCGCCATGGCAATCTCGGTCCTTGTCCTCTATGCCGGACTCACTGCCTTCATTGAGTCCGCAAAGAAGATCATCAGCCCCGAGACACCCGACTACGGTCCTGCGGCTCTGATCATCGTCGCCGTCGCCGTGGTCGTGAAGATCGTCCTCGGGCGCTACGTCAAACGTGTTGGCGAACGCGTAAACTCCGACTCACTCATCAACTCTGGCGAGGATGCCACGCTCGACTCCATCATCTCGGCCTCGACGCTCGCGGCCGCCGGCATCTACCTCGCCTTCGGCATCTCGCTCGAGGCATGGCTCGGCGCAGTGATCGCGCTCGTCATCGTCAAGGCCGGCATCGACATGCTCCGCGAGACCATCTCGAAGCTCCTGGGAGAGCGCGTGGATGCACAGCTCGCGCGCGACCTCCAGCGAACCATCATGAGCTACAAAGAGGTGACCGGCGTCTACGACCTCGTCATGCACAACTACGGACCGGACTCCTACAACGCCTCTGTGCACATCGAGGTACCCGACACGCTACCCATCGAGGACCTCGACGGCCTGACGCGCAGAATCGCGCTGAAAGTCTATCAGAAGCACGACGTCATCCTTACCGCAATCGGCGCCTACGCCGTCAACACCAAGGATCCCGAGGCGATTGCCGCCCGCAAGCGCGTGCTTGCCCTCGTGCGCGAGAACCCCTACGTCCTGCAGCTCCACGGCTTCCACATCGACAAGGACGAACACCACATGCGCTTCGACATCGTGGTGAGCTTCGATGCGAAGGACCGCGGCGAGGTCTATCGACAGGTCTGCGAGCGCGTGCAGGAGGAGTACCCCGGCTGGAGCCTCGAGGTTGCGATGGACACAGACTTCAGCGAGCTCTCGAACTAGTCCCGATTCCAAGTCCGGGCCGCATCCTCGGGCCCGATCGGACGCATCACGCGACAGGGATTGCCCACGGCCACAACGCCCGAAGGAATGTCCTTGGTCACTACGCTACCCGCGCCGATGACGACATTCGAGCCGATGGTCACCCCGGGACACACGAGCACGCCCATGCCAAACCATACGTCGTCACCCACGGTGATGGGCAACGCGTACTCGAGGCCCTTGTTGCGCCGCGCGGCGTCCACCGGATGCCCCGCCGTGCTAAAGACGCAGTTGGGCGCGACGAACACGTTGTCCCCAAACGTGACCTGTGCCCCATCGAGGATGACGAGCCCGTGGTTGGCATAGAAGTTCTCCCCAAGATGGATGTTCTTGCCATAGTCGCACCAAAAGGGCGGTGTGACGTGTGCGTGCTCGCCACAGGAGCCCACGATTTGCGCGAGTCGTTCGTGTAGCTCTGCACGCCGCGTGGGCCTTACCGAATTGTAGTCATAGCACAGATCCTTGCACTCGTCGAGCGCCCGCAGGACATCCTCATCGAAGTTCGCATCGTAGAGACGCCCCTCCATGCCGCGAATCATGTCCGTCACGCGGGTTCGCAAGTCCCTCTCCATCATATGCCTCCTCGGGACACCACCAAATGCTTATTCGTTCGTAGGGATGCCCGCAGATCCGAGGAACTCAAAGACCGTTCCCCAGTAGAGGTCCGGATCTGCGAACACGCTCTGGCAATGACCGGCACCGGGAACCTCCAACAACTTGCCCTCTCCTTCGGGCAGAGCCTCGAAGATGCGCCGCGCCATATACGGCGGTATGAAGGTATCCGACAGGCCGTGAATGACGAGGATGGGAGCGCGCGCTTCACGTGCCGCGCGCTCGGGACAGGCATCGGCAAGGTCGAAGCCGCCCGGTCGCAGCTTGACCGAGAGCCTCATCAGGTCGAGGATGAGCCCCACCACCCCATCAGTTGGCGCGGGAATCCCATTGCGAATGATGGGCGCGAACACGTTGAGTACGTCAGAGTACCCGCAGTCACTGACCGCAGCGCACACCTCCTCAGGCAGATCGGGCTCGGCAGACATGAGGCACACGCTGGCGGCCCCCATCGAATGCCCATGTGCCACGATTCGCTCGGCATGTCGCGCGTCCACCAGCCATCGCGCCCAACGCACAAGATCGCGCCGATCGAGCCAGCCCAAGCCGACGATCTCCCCGCCGCTCTCTCCATGTCCGCGCATCTCAGGAATGAGCAGGTTGAACCCACGCTCCGCATAGGCACGCGCATAGACGGTCATCTCGTTCCACGCGTCGCACCAGCCATGCGCGAGCAATACCCAACTTCTCGATGCGGGATCTGCCACGAGGCAGTTGGCCATCAGGCGCACCCCGTCCTCCGCGATGACCTCGGCGCGTTGGAACTCTACATCACTCGACCACTCCCAACAGCGCGCCTCCTCGACGATGCGGTTCTGCCGTATGACGTTCGCCTGATCCTCGGACATGGCCTTGTAGTAGGTGATGAACGAATCGGGGGCGATGCCGGTGAGCTTGCGCCCTATCCTCTCGGCATGCCGAAGACTCTCCACACCCGGAGCCGTGGGGTGCTCCTCAAGGAACTGGCGTTCCCCTGTGGAGAGCGCCTTGCTGTGCGGAGCCGCGAGTGCCGCCTTAAGCGGAACGTCAATCGCCTTTGCCAAGCCAGCACCCACGGCTATGGCCCCGGCCACAATCGCACAGCAGGCGCCAACGCGTCTGCGCAACGCGAAGTGTCCAAGGCCGAGCGCCAGCGCGCCAGCCGCTGTGGATCCTACAACTATCAGCTGCTTCCACGTCGGTGCAGCCCAGCGATCACCAACGAGGTCGGGCGTCGAATCAAGGGGAAGGCCTCTCGCCTCCGGTGCGACATAGGCGGCATTGTCAGCAGACACGATGGTTACTCCTTCACCGGCCAGGCACGGTCACGATCGCGACGGTCTCCAACCGTGCGGTAGTACGCGCGCTTGTCTTCGTACATGAGCTTGTCGGCACGCGCAACGACCTCCTTATGGGAGGTGTCTTGCCCGGGCACGAAGCATGCCGCTCCCTTCGAGACGGCAAGCATCGGCGGATACGTCCGCGTGACATTGAAGTCAGCAATGGCAGCCTCGATCTTTGCAAACCCCTCTTGGACCTGCGCCTCGTCAATACCCTGCGCGATGGCGATGAACTCGTCCCCGCCTGTGCGATAGGTGCGTACGTTCTCGAAGCCCACCTCGATGGCGTACGCCGCCCCCCGTATGTAGCAGTCCCCACACTCGTGGCCGTAGACGTCGTTGAGCTCCTTGAGACTGTTGACGTCAAACGCCATCATCCAGAAGCTCGCGTAACCGGAGGCAATCTGCCGGTCGAGCTCCTCTGTCGCCTCGCAATACGCCGTGGCGTTGCCCACTTGCGTGAGCGCATCGGTGTATGCCTGCTCCCGCAGGTAGTTGAGATAGACGCCCATCTCGAGCTGCATCACGCGAATCTTCTCGCTCAGCTCGCCAAGCTCATCTTCCACCCCACCAGAAGTACCGAGCCCCTCCCCTTCCGATGCAACTTTGGGCAGGCTCAGTCCAGAATACGAGGCCATTTCGTCCATAAGATGGTCAACATCGCCCGAAAGCTCCTCGAGACCGGTCTCCAACTCCTTGAAGCGCCCGCGCACACGTTTAGTCACGAGCCCAATGAGGATTGCGCCGACCGCAAGAGAAGCGACGGTCACGAGTACAATCGAGAAGGTGTAACGCTGCAGTTGTTCCTCAAACCACCTCGCGTCGAAATCGATTCCCACCACTCCGGCAACCTTGCCTGACGAGTCAAAAACTGGACTGAATGCGCTGTAGAGGGTGCCCCAGCGATCGGCTGCGGGATTCTCGTCAACGGTGGGCACACCCTTTGCCGCAGCGACAAGCGCTGGCGTGGTTACGACCTCCTCGCCAAATGCGCCGGGGTTCACTGGGTCGGGGTCGACGGTAAAGACGTACGTCTCATCATCAACCTGCTTGGCCGCATAGATGAAGTGGATGTCCACGCTCTCCCGAAATGCGATCAGCCGGTCCTCAATATCGCGAAACACGGGACCGTCCACATCCTCCTCGGTAAGCGCCGACAAGGCGTCTCCGTCAATCGACGCAGCGGCTGACTTCACGACGTCGAGCATGTCCTTGTTTATGAGAGTCCTCATGGCAGCCGCCGACTGGTTCAGAATCACCAAGCCCATGACGACATTGGCCACAAAGAGCAGCACGCTAAACACGAGCACGTAATGCATGGCGAAGCTGAGCTTGCGACGTCTCACGCTGCTCCTCTCAACAACGAGTTTTGCCTCTACGGCTCATTAGTGTAGCGGTTCTTTGGTGACCGCAATCCTGCTGCGAAAAAGCAGTCGGTCTTGATTGCTCCCCGTAGCGGAATCGCGGTCATGCGCCCAGCCTTTGCACTCACTCAAGAAGCGCCATCACGGGTCTAAGCGGTGCGCGGACCCCGTCCCCAGAAGCAGCAGCTCATCATTCCTGCCCCCACGTGGCAGCCGCACACGGGACCGATGTTCGTCTCGAGGAAGCGCACGGGGCCATGTTGCTTGACGATGAGCGATTTGAGGCGCTCAACGTCCTTGGGATCGCAATCCGCGTTGCCGATGGAGACGACCGGTGGGCACAGGTAGTCATCGTGATGCTTGTCGTAGTATTCCGCGAGCTTGCGCAGCCCCTTCTTGCGTCCACGCGCCACACCGACGATGGTGAGCCTACCCTCGTGGTCAAAGGAGATGAGCGGCTTCACGTCGAGCTTGTCACCCACCGTGGCCACGCTCTTGGGGATGCGACCGCCCCGGTGAAGCGCCTCCAGATTGTCCACCATAAAGATGGTCTGGGCAAAGTAGCGGTACTTCTCGGCCCACGCGACCAAATCCTCCGCAGAGAGGCCCGCCTCGACGCGACTCACGGCCTCCTCAACGAGCATGGCCATGGGCGACGACGCGATGCGTAGGTCCACCACATGGAGCGGCGTGTCCTCGCCCAGTTCCTCGAGCAGTCGGCCCCGCACGGCCATGGCGCCCTCATAGCAACCAGAGATGCCACTCGAGAACGCGAGATACACGACGTCAAGACCGGTGGAGAGGGCGTCGCGGAAGACCTGCTCGAACTCGCCTTGCGAGGGCTGGGAGGTCATGGGAGCGGCGCCCTTGCGAATGGCGTCGTAGAAATCGTGGGCCGAAATGCTCGTGAAGAGGTCATCCGTACCATGGAAGCCGGCACCCTCTTCCCCCTGCTCGGCATACGAGAAGTGCACGAGGCGCACGTCGTGCTCCTCGAGGAACGGCATCGGTAGGTCGCAGCCGGTATCGGTGATGAGCTGTACTCTCTTTTCCAAGACAAATCCTTTAGACGTGCGTGTTGACGCGATGATGTGCTTTGTATCAAGCAGATAGTAGCACGTTCGGCACGCGAGCGGGCACCGCCCCGTCCCATAACGACCTGCCGAGAGCACCAAGAAGGAATGTCTCTTTGGGCCAACACCTACGCAACGGTCAGACATCACACCTGCGCCCACCACATCAAAGCTGGTAGAATAGTGCAAACCACCACATGAAATGGAGTGCCCGTGGAAAGAATCGATGTTTTCGCACACCTTTTGCCCCCGACGTTCTACGCAAAGATGCTCGAGGTCGAACCCCAAATCCCCACGATTTATGCATTCTTCAACAATCCCACGCTCACCGACATGTCCGTACGTCGTCAACATTGGGACGGCGCGACGCGTCAGGTCGTCTCGCTCGTAAACGCCCTGCCCGAGGACTACGTTGGCCCCGTCGAGGCAGCGGCTCTTTGCTGGGAGGCAAACGACGAGCTCATAGCCATGCGTCGCGCCCATCCCGACATGTTCGAGGCGGCTGTGCTCATGGTGCCGATGAACAACATGGACGAGGCCACACGCATCGTGCGCGAACAGGTCGCAGACAACGACGACGTGGTGGGCGTACAGGTCTTCACGCGGGCACTTGGCGACAGCATCGCCGACGCACAGTTCCGCCCCCTCTTCGCCGCGCTTGCCGAGGCAGACGCCCCCGCCTGGCTGCATCCCGTCTTCGACCTGCGCAAGCCAGACAACAACATCGTCTTTAGCTGGGAGTATGAGCTCACGCAGGCAATGCTGCAGATGGTACAGGCGGGACTGCTTCAGGACTTCCCCGGCCTTAAGGTCATCTGCCACCACGGTGGCGCCATGGTGCCGTTCTTTGCCGGACGCGTGGACCGCATCCTTCCCGCCTGGCAGGCTGCCGACATGCGCAAGTTCTACGCCGATACCGCCCTCCTCGGCAATCCCAAGGCACTCGAGCTCGCCGTCGACTACTACGGCGTGGACCATATCGTCTTTGGCACCGATGCCCCGTTTGGCATCCTGCCAGCAGGCGGCACCAAGGAGATCCTGCAGGCAATCGAGGCGATGAACCTCACCGCAAGGGAGAGGCAAGCCATCCTGGCAGAGAACTACCGACGTCTAGTCGGCTAAGCTGGCAATCGAGAGGAGAGACCATGGGGATTCTTCAAACACGACTATTCAAGCTCGAGCGCGACCTCGCACAGGCGGAATGGTTCACCAAGGTCGGTGAGGACAACCTCACAACCTCCATCAAGGAGGAGCCAGGCACGCTCGCCATGTATGCGACGCACCTGCCCGACGCCCCCGAAACCTGCTACGTGTTTGAGGTCTATGCAGACGAGGACGCCTACCAGACGCACGCCGCATCCCCGCACTTCAAGGCCTATGTCGAGATGGCGGGCAATGTGCTCACCGGCCGAGCCGTATACCCCGTCAATCCCGAGCTCATGATCGAGAAGGACGCACCCCTCATGATTACCAATCCTGCCGACGCGGCACCGCGCTGCTGCTTCGTGCAGATTCTTCCCGAGAAGCTCGACGCATTTCGCAAGGCCGTCTTTGCCAACATGCGTACGTCTGTCGCCACCGAGCCGGGCGTGCTCTATCTCTATGCCGCGAGCTTTGCCGACGACCCCTTGCACTGGGTGTTCTGGGAGGGTTACGCGAGCGAAGAGGCATACGTCACGCATACGCAGACCGAGCACTTCAAGGCATATCTCGACGCCACGAGCGACTGCCTGAGCAGCAAGGAACTCATTCCGCTTGCCGCAGACACGCTGGTGAGCAAGGGGTCACTCCACGGATAGTTGGACCGGAACCGAGACCAAGACGGGCGCGAGGGGCTGTCTTCCAACGGGCAGCCCCTCGCGCCTTGTTTCTTTTACTTGTCTCTCTTACACGTTACCCTCACCGTAGAAGACGATGTTGCCCGAATCCGACTGCTTTGCAACCTGCAACGCATCGTCTGCGGCGTGGTAGATGTCTTGGTCGCTCATGCCCTCAGTACTGAACGCAGCACCAACCGAGAGCGTAACCAAGGGCAGGTCGTCCGAATCGTCAGCAAGCACCGCATTCACACGCTCCATCTTGTTGACGATGGCATTGCGCAGGTCGGTACTCATGTTTGTCATGACCACGGCAAAGGTGTCGCCCTCGATGCGGCAGGGGAAGTCGGTCGACCGGAATACGTGCCCGAGAGCGTCCGCGAGCTTTACCAAGACCGCATCCCCCGTATCGTGCCCGTAGACGTTGTTGTACTCCCTGAAGTGGTCTATGTCGATGAGCAGCAGGGCGATATTGCGCGTGTGGGTCGCAAGGAAGCTGTCGTAACCCGCCTTGTTGCTAATGCCGGTGAGGGCATCGCGCTCGGCAAACTCCCTAAGCTGCTCGATGCGTTGGCTGTTGTCCTCATACATGGCGTTGTAGGCATTTGCGAGGTAGTGCAGCTCGTACGCCCCGTCCGCATCGAGAGGCTCGCTCTTGTTGATCCGATCCACGTAGCGGCCCAGAGGCTTCAACACGTACATGAAGAGTGCCAAAACGAGCGCCATGATGACGCAAAGAAGGAGGGCGACCGATACGCGAAGCTGGAACAGCAGCGTCTGCATGGCGGCATCCGCCTTTGCGATGTCCTTGTCCAAACGCTCCAGCAGCGCGTCGGAGCTTGCCTGCACGCTTGCCTGTATGCCCGTCTTCGTCTTGTCGTAGCTCGAGCCGAGCACGAGGTCGCACGCGGTCTCGTAGTCGTTCTTTCCACCTTCCTCTCGCCGGAAGGCAGTGACGTTTGCCTCTTCGACCTTGGTAGGCACGTCCTTGATACCGTAGAAGTCGGCGGCAAGGCGCATGGCCGCAAGCTCGGTTTTTGCAAGTGCATTTGAGGCGGAAAGCGCCTGCTCCAACTCCGTAGCGGACACGTCATCCGACGAGAAGTCCATCCGGAGCACCTCGACTGCCTTTCCGCGCCTGTTGGCTACCTCGACTTCGTTGATGTAGGCATCCATGCACTCCTTGCGCCCCGTAACAACGAAGGTACGCGCCTGTGTCGTGAGATAGTCAGACGCCGTCTGGAGATCGGCGATTGCGTCGCTGCACTCAAGGTACTGCTTCTCGCTCGTCATAAAGGCCTCTTGTGCGTCAGCGACATTTCCCGCACGCGCAAAGGCAAAGAACGCGAGCAATATGGCAACGAGCGTAGTAATGCCACCAATCACGCGAATGCTGATGCCGCTTTCGGATGTGCTCTTCTTCTTGCTGTTGTTCTCACTCATGGAAACCGCCATTTCGTCAGGATGCTTCACTGATGGGTGCTTATGGGGCAGTCGGAGCGTCGCCAGACGCTCGCATCTGCGCCGCCGCCTCCTCTTCGAGCTGCTTCTTTTGGTTGGTCTTCTCGGCAACAGCACGCGCCTTGTCGCGCGCGTGCAGGAACGCGCGAGCCACCTGGGGATCAAAGTGGGTGCCGATGCCCTCCTCTATGATGGCGAACGCCTTCTCTATGGGGAAGCCCGCCTTGTAGCTACGCTTCGAGACAAGTGCATCAAAGACGTCCGCAACCGCCATGATGCGCGCGGAAAGCGGAATCTCCTCCCCGGCGAGACCGTATGGATACCCCGAGCCATCCCACTTCTCGTGGTGATAGGCCGCCAGACGCTGTGCCTCATCCAAGTACGATGACTCAGAGACGGCACTCTTCGCGCTTTCCAGAATCTCCTGACCTGCGATGGTGTGGCTCTTCATGATTGCGAACTCTTCCTCAGTCAGCCGTCCCGGCTTGTTGAGGATCGTGTCGGAGACGACGATTTTGCCGATGTCGTGCAACGGTGCCGACTGGTAGACGTTCGACATGAACTCGTTCGTGAGCACGTCCGGGAATACTCCCTCGCGCCGCATCTGGTTCATGATGATGCGCGCGTAGGTGGCAGTGTTGCGCACGTGGTCGCCCGTGAACTTGTCGCGACTCTCGACCAGGTCAGCCATGACCATGATCAGATTGCTCTGCATGCGCGCAATCGTCTCGCTCTTCTCGTTCGCGTCGGCGATGTAGCGCACCGCCTCTTCCGACATCTGCTTGACCGCGTTGTAGAGGTTCTCGATCTCGTCTCCGGTGTGAATGCCAAGTTGCTCGATGGGATCGAGACTCTCGACCCGGATGCTCTCGTCGTTGAAGACAAAGCCGTTCGAGGCATGAGAAATCGAATTGATCGGAATGATGACGCCATAGCGCGACATCCAGAGCACTATGGTGCACACGAGGATGAAGAACGCCGCAAAGAGCGAGATGATGCCCGCGAGGAAGGACGACCCATCAGCAAGAAGGTGCTCCATCGAGACGTCAACCGCCAGATAGCACACGGTCTCGCCCAACTTGTCCTTTAGGGGCGTATACACGGTAAGCAGCCACCCATACGTGTCGTCGGATATCACCGGATCGATCTCCTTGCCCGCAAGGAGCTCGGGCAAGAACGATTCGAAGGACTCGTCAAAGGGAATTACCTCGCCAGGTTCGGAACCAGGAACCTCATCGGTATCTGGATCGAGCACGACATGACATCCGTCCGACAGTATCTGATACACATACACGTACTCCACATTGTCAAACGAGTCGCGGATGGCAGCAAGTTTGGCCTCGGTGTCGAGATAACCCGGCGCAGCCTCGCCCTCCTTAAGGTAGGTGGACACCATCTCGGGGTCAACGACGTCCTTCATGAGCGCTGTGATGCCCTTGGCCTTGACGCTCTCCGCCTCGATGCTCGAACGATGAAAGGTCATGTAGCTAAACGAGATGGTGGCAACCGCAACGAAGGTCACAATCGTGGCGACGACACCGATGACCTTCATGCTCAGGGACATGCGACGCGGCTTTGCGCTCATCGTCTCCTTGAGCTCTCGCGCGGTGAGGGGAACCTGCTGCCAAGGCATGAAGTCGAACTTTGCAACGTAATCCTCCGGAAGCATGTGATACAGGAGCGTGGCGAGCAAGATCACGAAGGCCTTATCGATGAAGTTCACGAATAACTCGGCAAGCACCTGCGAAGTCAGCAACCCAAGTCTACCCGTGGCAAAGAGCTCTTGAGCAAACGGCGCAGATAGCTCACCTCCGAGGTCTCCGCCGTTCAGTGTGTACGCAAGAACCGAGCTCAGCAGACCCGTTAGGAGAGCAAGGATGGGAATCGAGAGCAGCGTGCGCGACAGCCTCTTGAACCACCCATGACTCGCCCAATAGGCGACACAGAGCGCGGCAAGCACGTTGATGATGCCATAGTAGAACGAGACGCTGTCGAGGAGTCCCTTGAAGGTGTTCGTTACGTAGCCGATGATCACACCGGGCACGTATCCTCCCATCATGGCCGCAAGGACGGTTCCCAAGCTGTCGAGGTAGATGGGCAGCCTCAGCATCACGGCGAGCTGCGAACCCACCGCATTGAGGAGTATGCCAAAAACGCAGAACGCAGCCATCCTCCCCACCTTTGAGGAAAGGTGCCTGCTCCCTTCTTGTTGGATCCTATCCATACCATCCCTTCGATCGAGAAGGCTCGTAAACGAGAGACATGCACCTAATAATAGCGCGACGAAAGGCCGCAATGAAGGAGAGAGGTAAACAAAGGGCTATTCCAACGTCCCGCCGCCCCGCTGCCCCGCCCGCTCCGATGACATGCCACGGTTATAATTGATATCTTAGAGACCACGCAACCCGACTTGTGACGAGGAGAGCCCTCATGAACGTCGAATTGCTCAAGGCTGCATTGACGAAGTTCGCGGCAGGCATCGTTGTCATGGGACTGCTGTTGTTCCTTCCCGCAGGGACGCTGCGTTGGTGGCGCGGGTGGCTCCTCATGGGAATCCTCTTCGTTCCGATGTTCGTCGCGGGTCTCGTCATGATGGGCAAGGCTCCCGACCTGCTGCGCAAACGCCTGGACGCCCGCGAGAAGGAGGGCAAGCAACGGACTGTCTTGGCGCTCTCGGCGCTCATGTTCGTCGCGTCCTTCGTCGTGGCAGGCCTCGGGTTCAGGCTCGGGTGGCCAACACTTCCCGCATGGGCATCGCACTTGGGTGCTGTGACATTCCTCATGGCGTACGCGCTCTACGCCGAAGTCCTACGCGAGAACGCCTTCCTGTCTCGTACGGTGGAGGTCCAGGAAGGGCAACGCGTGATTGACACCGGACTCTATGGCATCGTGCGGCACCCCATGTACAGCGCGACACTGCTGCTCTTCCTCTCGATGCCCGTCGTGCTTGGCTCCCCGTTCTCGTTCGCAATCATGCTGACGTATCTCCCCATCATCGCCAAGCGGATCCACAACGAGGAATCGGTGCTCGCCAAGGGACTGAGCGGCTATCGCGCATACATGGGACGGGTGAAGTGGCGGCTCATCCCCCACGTCTGGTGAGATCGACGTCACAACCAAGAAATCGTTCGCAACGGAACGGGGAGACCGTCTGCTGGATCCCGTGGCATGCAGCTACCGATTGTTCGCGGATGCAGTGGAAGCAGGCCTTCGGCAGCGACTGCCCCAAAGCCCTTGCGTGCCCCGACAACAGCCCTGCGCAAATCCCCCCAAGCCTCTTGGGCTATACTGATGCACACCGCGGCCCACAAGGAGGTATCCCATGTACAAGGTCCTGAACTTCACCCAGAACGACGATGCCGACATCATCGGACAACTTGGCGCCTTTTGCGTCATTCAATGGAAGCGCGACCTCTCCGTCCATGCCGGCAACGCCCAGCAGGAGTGGTTCGCGTCGCAGATGAACGTACGCCGCCGCCAAGTAATCTGCAGCCTCTCCATCTCTCCCGTTACCGTACAGGCGGGTGCCATGCAATGGACGGTGGGCGATGTCGAGGCAAGGACGGGCGTCAAGGGCGTGGGCGACCTCTTCGGCAAGGCACTGCGGGGTGCCGTCACCAACGAGAGCGCCATCAAGCCCGAATACACTGGCTCGGGCATGCTGGTGCTCGAGCCAACGTACAAGCATATCGTCCTGCTCGACGTGGGCAAGTGGAACGGGGGCGTCGTGCTCGATGACGGTCTCTTCCTCGCTTGCGAATCGAGCATCCAACACAAGACGGTCGCGAGGTCCTCGGTGTCCTCGGCGGTTGCCGGCGGCGAGGGCCTCTTCAACCTCGGGCTCGTCGGCTCCGGCGTCGCCTGCCTCGAGTCACCATGCCCACGCGAGGAACTCATCGAAATCGAGCTCAACAACGACGTCCTCAAGATTGACGGAAACATGGCCATCGCGTGGAGCTCATCGCTCAGGTTCACCGTCGAGCGATCGGGCAAATCGCTCATCGGCTCAGCCGCATCGGGTGAGGGACTGGTCAACGTGTACCGCGGCACCGGTCACGTCCTCATGTCGCCCATGGCATAGCACCGCCCGCGAGGAACCGCTTGGCCACGATTCCACCGTGGGCAAGCGGTCATCCCTCGCTCTTGCGACAATACACGGCCGTATGCTACAGTCCTGACTTGCACTCGAAAGAGTGCATAGATTTCTAAGGTGTCACCTTGCTAACCACCTATAAAAAACAAGGAGTTGTTGCTGCATGAACAGTGCCCTTTCCAGACTCAGTCGCACGCTCGCATCCGTCCACCCGCTCATCCTCACGCTTTCGGTCATCTCCATCGTGGGAATGAACCTGCTGGCAAACAAGAGCATCGACACGGGCATCTCTTGGCTCGCCCTCGACTGCGGCATCCTCCTCTCGTGGCTCGCGTTCTTGTCCATGGACGTGGCCACGCATTGCTACGGCCCGCGTACGGCAACGGTGGTCTCGCTCACGGCGCTTGTCATCAACCTCGTCATGGTGGCGGTCTTCTACGTGGCGAGCGTCATCCCCGGCGTGTGGGGCGAGAGCTTCGTCCCAGGAAGCGAGGCGGCGATCAACACCGCCCTCAACCACACCTTCGGCGGGACATGGTTCATCATCCTCGGCAGCTCCATCGCCTACGCAATCTCTGCGGTGGTGAACAACTTCCTCAACTGGGGCATCGGTGAGCAGATGGGCAACGAGAGGAGCTTCGGCACCTTCGCCCTGCGCAGTTACGTCTCCACGTTCGTTGCGCAGTTCACTGACAACATGACCTTCGCACTCATCGTGAGCAGGAACTTCTTTGACTGGAGCATGCTGCAGTGCATTACCTGCGCACTGACCGGTGCTATCCTCGAGCTGCTCTTCGAGGTGTTCTTCTCGCCCATCGGATTCCGAATCTCACGCAGGCTGCTGTCGGGCGACCGCTCGCCAAACGCCCCGAGACCCGCCTAACGCAATGAACGTCATCATAAGCGGCACATCAAGCGGCATAGGCAAGGCAATGGCCGAACGGTTCGTGCGAGAGGGGCACCACGTCTTTGGCTTCGACGTCGCTCCGAGGGCCCTGTCGCACCCGCTCTACACTCACATCGTGCACGACATCCGAGCCGACCGTGTACCCGCGGTCCCCGCACCACACATCCTCGTCGCGAATGCGGGAACCATCGACGAGCAGAACGCCCTCGACATCAACCTCGTGGGCACCATCAAGTTCGTCGAGCGCTTCGTCGAGAACGAAACCCTGCGGTCGGTGCTCTTCGTTGCGTCGGCCTCCGCGCGCAACGGAGCAGAATTCCCCCTCTATGTGGCGAGCAAGGCGGGCATCGTCGGCTACATGAAGAACCTCGCGCTCAGACTCGCGCCGCGTGGAATCACCGTAAACAGCATCTCGCCAGGAGGAGTCATCACGCCCGCCAACGAGCACATCCTCTCGAGTGAGGACCTCTACGCACAGGTGATTGCCGAGACCCTGTTGGGCAAGTGGGCGGAAGCCGAGGAGGTCGCAGATCTGGCGTGGTATCTCACCATGGTCAATCGCTCAATCACTGGCGAGGACATCCTCATCGACAACGGAGAGATGCTCAAGTCCAACTTCATCTGGTAGAGTAGGCCGCATCCTAAAGAAGAGCACAGGGAGGAACCCATGAATCCAGTCGACGCCAAGGCGCGCACCGCCGGCGAGGCAGGTTGGCACGCGTCACGCTATAACCTCATGGCAAAGGTGCCGGAAACGAAGAACGTGGCGATTGCGAACCTGTTCAAGGGCAACTGCGCCGAGTACACCCCGATCGAGATGTACCTGCTTTCGGTGCTCGAAGAGCTCGACGAGCACCACCCCATAATCGAGCGCTTCGCCAAGCGAGGCGTCATCGTCAACTTCGACGAACGCGCGGCACTAGAGACGATGGGACGCGCCGCCTGCGCGAAGAGTGGGCAAGTGGGACTCACCATCTGCCCGACCATGGGCTGCAACTTCGACTGCCCATACTGCTTTGAGGAACACGGGCGGGGCAAGATGTCACAGGAAGTGCAGGATGACGTGGTGACGCTCACGACGCGCATGATGGACGCCTCAAACGCACAGCACCTCCACGTCACATGGTTCGGCGGCGAGCCGCTGCTCGCGACCGACGTCATCGAGTCGCTCTCCGAACGACTGATCGCACTCGTCGAGGACCGTGGTGGCACATACACATCCGACATCATCACCAACGGATACTTGCTCACGCAAGACGTGACCGACATGCTCGGCCGTTGCAAGGTGGAAAGCTGCCAGATCACCATCGACGGTCTCGGCGCGACGCATGATGCCACGCGCCACCTCGCGGGGGGCGGGCCGACCTTCGAGCGCATCACGGCTAACCTCCGCAACGTGAGGATTCCCTTCCGCGTGAGCATCCGGCACAACGTGCATGAGACTAACTTCTCCGAGATAGATGAGCTCAAGGCATATGTGGAACGGCTCTCCGAGGAATCCGGCAACAGACTCCTCTACTACGCCGCCCCCGTCTCGGGCAACGAGGTTGCGGACAGGCGAGGCAAGCAGGTAGGACTCCTCTGTAATTCGGATGCCAGCGAGGTTAGCATCCGTCAGGAGGCTGGGCGCTTCCGAGCCGGACGCGGTCACTTCTGCGGAGCACACACCATCTGGCACGTCGGAATCGACGACCGTGGCAACTTGCAGAAGTGCTGGGAGGCCGTTGCCGAACCAGAGATATCCTTCGGAACAGCCCACGACTGGAATCCTGCCGACCCGTTCGCCACGGCATCAAACCCCGATAACCTCACGATGTACCTGAACACCGCCTGCCCCATCCCCGACGACGAGTGCCATGAGTGCGTGTGGCTTCCCCTGTGCGTGGGCGGATGCCCTCATACGCGCCTGTTCTCCGGACGGGAGTGCATCGCCTTCAAGGACAATCCGGAGGCCTACGTCCTAGCACTTCACGCCCGCATCGGCGAGAAGGGCTAATGGGTTAGGGGCCTGCCCCTGACTCACTGGACTCCCCGCTCCTCGAGGACGCCGCGAAGGAAGGCCACGTTCTGCTCCCGCATGCGCATAAGATCCCGAACGACACTTTTGGGAAGATCCCGCCCCAAGAACTCATCAATCAACCTGATGTTGGCCCGCGCGTCGCACACATCACCCAAGCTGTCTTGGTGAGCGGTCATACCCTCGGCAATGCCCACGGCGTCTGCCCCGAGGATGCCGACGTTGTGCTCCGCGACATAACGCGCACGCTTGGCTCGCTTTCGGACGTCGTGCGTGCGCTCGCCATCGTTCAGGTCCAGCGCCACAAGGTCGGCGCCCACCGACTCGATGAGGTCGTCAAACCTCGCCCGCACCGCACTCTGCGGCAGCCCGCACCTAACGAAGCGCCCCTTCCACGAGATGTGCTTCGCCAACGACATGGCCCACCCAAAGACCTTGCTGACCTTCTTTGACCTCAGAGTCTTGAGGACCTTGGCACGCTCGCGCGCTGCCTCCTTCTTGCAGAACGCAACCAACTTGGGCGAGGCTTCCGGGTCGGCGCGCACCTGCTTCTCGAGCACGTCAAGTTCGCGTTGACGCGAGGTGTACCTCACGACCTCCCGTAGAATCGCTTGGGTCTCTGCGTTTTGCTCCGCATCCTGCCATGGCTTGACGAACGCCAACAAGCTGCGTAGCGTCCGAGTGTTCGTGCGGAAGCGATGGATGGTCTCGATGTCATCGGGATCGGCAAAGAATGCCTTGCGTCGATCCTCGATGCGCTCCGCAGTCGCGGTGATCGTCGCCTGGAGCTGAACGAGCGTTTCCCAGTCTGCGGCGACAGGTCCCTGCGCGAACCACAGGAATCGGGCGCGCTCCCCCATCCGAGCGCCGTAACGCTCGTCCGCGTCAGCGAGGCGCACCTCCAAACAACCGAGGGCGCCCGTCGAGAACGACGGCGTCACCCCCATGAACCCCTCAACGACGTCCTCGACGAACGGAACATGGCCGACGGCAAAGATGACATCAGCCTTGCTTGCGCTCAATTCGTCAAGAAACCAGTCGATGTCCTGTTCCCAAAGACAATCGTGCGACTCGACCTTCTTCACAAGAACGCGGTTCTCTCGCAGCGCCTTCCTCAAGAGCTCGGCACTCTGACGCGCACGCCTTGCCGGACTCGTCCAAATCTGCACGGTACCATCGGTGACCTCAAGTAGGCGAAGCATATGAGGCAGTCGGGCGCTCAACGCCGCCCTTCCGGCTTCGGTCAGGCTTCTCTCTGCGTCTTCTTGGTCCTGTGCGTATGGCATCGCCTTGCCATGTCGCATGAGCACGAGTGTCTTCTTCACGGCTGCCTCCCTATGAGCTGGCAAGAGTCCGTTGAGTTATGCAAACTCATCATAGCACGTGAGCGAGGACGGACGAGTCATTTGGCGCACGCGTCGCGCCACGCGGCAGGGCTTGCACGATTTGCGCGAAACGTTCGACTTCCTCGTCAGCAAAAACCCTCCGAACAGCTTATTATTAGTAAGATTTAGTTAGGAATAGTTTCCTTCGTTGAGTCCTGCGTGCTCTTGCACATCGGACACCCAGAACCGCCAAGGGAGCCGCCATGTTCGAAGCTCGCGCAAACTTCAACTCCGCCAATGGAAAGCGTCGCATCCTCATCGTTGACGACGAGGCCATCAACCGCGAGATGCTCGAGAACATCCTGCAAAGCGAGTACGAGATACTCACGGCCGCCGACGGCAGGGAGGCCATGCGGCACATATGGGAGTTCCGCGAGACCCTCTCGGTGGTGCTTCTCG
>CADBYM010000045.1 GCA_902798915.1 uncultured Coriobacteriaceae bacterium
AGACTATGCCGCCCGATGCACCGATGCGCTCATGGCAAGCTCCGGGCAGATGAGGAGCAAGACCTCGACGGACATGGTGGCCTTGCTCGCGGTCCAGTCGATCTGCACCTTGGCCATGCTCATCATCGTCCTCGGCATCGTGGTCTATATCATTGGCTGGATCCAACGACCGCTGGCGCGCATGGTGGAGAACATGCGTCGAAAGGAGTTCGTGAGCCCTGCCGGAGCCAAGGAGCTTCGCTTCGTCGCCGATACGTACAACTCCATCTTCGAGGACAATCGCAAGCAGTTCGACCGTCTCAACTACCGGTCCATGCACGATGCGCTCACCGGCCTCTACAACCGCAAGGCCTACAACCTCATGCAACGTGAGCTGGACCTGTCGAGGGTCGCGCTTCTTATGGTGGACGTGGACAAGTTCAAGACGGTGAATGACACCTACGGGCACGACGTGGGCGACATGGTGCTCGTGCGCGTCGCCGAGGTCTTGCAGTATAGCTTCCGCTCGGACGACCTCGTCTTTAGGTTGGGTGGCGACGAGTTCGTGGTGATCATGCTGGATGTTGACAGCTCCATGCGCGAAACGCTGCGGCGCAAGATCGACCAGGCCAACCTCATGCTGCAAAAGCCCACGGGAGACCTGCCGCCAGCCTCGCTCAGTGTGGGCGCGGCTTTCTCCGATCGCCAGAACCCCGATGGGGACATCTTTAAGGATGCGGACACGGCGCTCTATCGCATGAAGGAGTCTGGCCGCTGCGGCTGCGTCATCTATTGATCGGACGACTGTCTTCCGTCGGTGCGCCGCATGTAGTCGGTACTGCAAAACAGGAGGGGCAACGAACTTCGTCCAAGCTTGACAACGCGCCCCGCCTTAGTCAAGGTTATGGACCGACCTTGATTAAGGGGGGACGCGTTGGTGGAGATATCTTTCGTTGTAGCGGAGGTTGCGCTGGCAGTCGTTTGGCTGCTTGCCAGAATCGCACTCTGCATACGGCAGCACAGGGTTGACTGGCGTCAAGAAATCATTTCTCTCGTCATGCTCGTCAACGTAGCGATCATCATGCGGTTCACCATGTTTCCGTTCTCGCTGGTGGACGGTCAGGTCCAGCCGCTACCGTTCGATGCGGCAAAGGCATTCCCGCCTCGTCTGAACCTCGTTCCCTTTGCCGAGTTCTTCACCTACGACTCTATGGGCGACACGCTCGTCAACCTCATCGGCAACTGCGCGATGTTCATCCCCACAGGCATCATCCTGCCCATCGCGTGTCCCAGGCTCAACTCGTTCGCGAAGGTCGTCGGAGCCGGAGCATGCATGTCACTTGCCGTCGAGATCATCCAGCTGCCCTTCTACACCCGCGTGAGCGACGTCAACGACCTCATGCTCAACACATCGGGGGTCGCCATTGGCTATCTCGTGTACGCGCGGGCCAGAAGGCTTGGTCACAAGAGACATCTTCAGGATTAGCTGGACTCCTCAGGCGGCATATTGGACCCAGCAGATGCAGGGACCCCTCCTGCATCAAGGGCAACATGAGGCGACACCGTTCAACGGAAATGCTCGCGGTCGCGCGCATGGGATGATGGGGCTGCAACCCCCACGGTTACACGGTTAGCGCTACGATAGTGCAAGCATCATAACGATTACGTGGCATAATCATGCGTGGTTGGGTGACGCTTGGATTGGAGGAGAGGCATGTCCCATTCTGCGAACATGAAGAGGTTCCAGAGTATGCTCGACGAGGGATCCCACTGCTCTCAGTGCGTGTTCAGCTATTGGGCTACACGTCTGGGCATCGACGATGAGTCTGCCATGCGCATTGTGTCGGGTCTTGGCATGGGGGTCAACCATGGCGACTCGTGTGGCGCGGTCACCTCGACGGCCCTCGCCTTCGGTCTTGTCAATGGCTTTTCCGACGCCTCTGAGTCCAACTCGGATGGCGGTGTCGAAGACCAAGTCAAGGAGTTCGAGGCGGCGTTTGTCGAACGCAACGGATCGCTCCTGTGCCGCGACCTGCTGAGCGGTGGGTACGATGCCGCTGACCCCGACGCCACTGAACCTGAGGGTGTCGACCCTTGGGAGAACTGCGCAAAGTACTGCGCCGATGCGGTCGAACTCGCCGAAGCATATCTGACCCCCGAGAACCTCGAGCGGTATTCGTCCCTGAGCCCATCTTCGAATGATGGGGACTGGAAGGATCTACCGTCTCCTTTTGTTGTCGCTGCGGGCTCGGGGGTCACGGGTCTCGCACTCGGCGCTCTTGCGACGCTCGTCATCACCTACGAGAAGCGCCGCGCCGAAAACGAGCGCGCGGAACAGAAGCGTTCGTAGTGCACCGCGCACGTTAGAGATTCGAGTGACAGCGGAGCCAAAAAAGAGCACTGACATGCTCAGACCCCCAATTGCCGTCTGCGCCCCCGCATTGTTGGCATCGCCAGACTAGCCAACGAACAGGAGGGTCCATGCACGAGAGTGTGCTATAGGGTACGCTCCAGCCACCCCACGCGAGTTGGCCAGCACTAAGGTATCATTTCGCTTGTGGGCCGGCACTCGCAGTGATGAGGGCGACCGCAACGACATCACGGAAAACCCGGAGGTGGGGAAATGCTTTTCGCGAGACGCAATCGGTACAGCGACATCGCGCGCATCGATAGAAGCCTAGGGGAAATCGAATCCATGGGGGACGACGAGCGGGAACAACTGCTCATCGCACTGAGGGAGGGCTGCTTGGAACTCACCGAGAGATGTGGCGTAGGGATCACGCCAGCACAGCAGGCCATTGCGGCCGTCGGTCAAACCTCCATGCCCTTCCCGGTCGAGATCGACGGGTGGAGAAACATCCCGCGGGATGGCTGCTTGCTGGTGTGCAACCACTCCAACACCCATGATATACCCCTCGCGTCGCTGGCGCTGCTCAAATGCGGTCTGCCGGCGACCACGATGGTCGCAACCAAGGGGACGAGTCCCATAGATCTGCTCGCTTTCAAGGCTGCCAGGCACATCCTCATCGACAGGACGGATACCCACTCCCGTCGGCGTGGACTCTACGAGCTTGCCGGGAAGCTCGCCCACGGGGACACGTGCGTGATCTTCGGCGAGGGCACCTGGAACCTCCACCCCTTCAAACCCATGCAGAACCTGCGGATTGGCGCCGTGATGGCTGCAGCCATCTCAGGGATGCCGGTTGTGCCGACCATCTTCGAATACATCGAGATCCCAGAGGTCTGCTCCACGTATAGCGACCTGTTCAGCGGGTGCATAGTCAGGTTTGGAAAACCCATCACCATAGATTGCCACAGGGGATTAGTCGACCAAAGCAACGGAATCCAAACCGTCATGGAGGCGATGAGAAGAATCATCTGGACGAGATTGGGCACGCACAGGACACGGGCATCGGACGTGAACCCCGCCATTTACGTGAACCACACGTGGCTGAAGAAGTTTGGGGTGCCGGGGTTCACCTATGACTCCGAGTCTGAAAGCCGGATACTATACACGAAACCGGGCGAAATGGTCGAGAACGAATGGCACATAAACGAGGGTGGAGTCTTCTGCCCGGGGATAACACCGAAGGGACCCACTGCCAGGCCTTGGTGGCGACGCAGCAGTAGCTTCGGTTAGTGGGACGGTTCTGCGAAAACAGCTTCTGGCGACCCCGTCACGATGCTCGGGCGTCGTCCTCGTCGAGCCGCATGGGCCCCGTTCGAATGGTAGCCATACGGCAGACTAGACGGATCAACAACAGGAAAAATAGTAGGCTTTCGGAACTGGGAGATGCTTTGCTTCCAAAGGGTAGTGTCGGGAATGTTGGTGTAACGGCCATTTCGCAGGGAGCGCGGCCAGCCACCCGGAACCCTGAATCTCTACTTCATCCTACGCCGCCTCCAGCTCGTCCGCAAGCTCGAGGCTGGCGTCGATCGCCTTCTTCGCTATGGCCCTCAGCTCCAACTCCCTCTCAGCCGTCCGGGCTGTCTTTGGCAATTCGGACAGTCTTTTGTCATAGAGCTGTGCCATCTTGTTCTCGGAGAAGTATCGCGACGCCTGCCACTCCTCGTCCTGGTCGCACATGACGGCGCCGACGAGGCGCTCCAGGGACTTGGCGGAGGGGAACACCTGCACCACCCTCGACCTGCGCCTTGTCTCGCGGTTCGTGCGCTCCTGCACGTTGTTGGTGCGCAGGCGCTTCCAGTACGAGCTGGGGAAGTCGATGTAGGCCAGCGCGTCGGGCCCTGCCTCCTCCAGCACGTGCGCGGCCCTCTGGCAGCAGTCCTCCAGCATCTCGGTCGCGAGGTGGCACGTGGCGCGGACCACGTCGGCGTCCTTTGCCCGGAACACCGGGCTCACGATCCTCGCGACGCGCCTTCTCATCTGGTGCGACCTCGCCTCGCGCACGCAGTCGCGGATCAGGCGCACGACGCAGCGCTGCCACGCCGCGCCCTGGAAGGTCTCCTGTATCGCGCGGCGAAGTCCCTCGTGCGCGTCGGAGGTGACGAGCCGGACGCCGTCGACGCCCCTGCCCCTGATCCTTTTGAGGAACCCCAGCCAGGAGTCGTAGGACTCCGTGTCCACGACGCCGAGGCCGAGAACGTGGCGCCAGCCGGACTCGTCGCATCCGATCGCGGTGACGACGGCCGTCGAGGCCACGCGGCCGTCCCTCCTGCACTTGAGGTAGGTCGCGTCGAGCCACAGGTACGGCATGCGGAGCTCGCCGAGCGGCCTCGCGAGCAGCTCCTCGACCTCGGCGTCGAGGCTCGCGGCTATGGCGTTGACCTGGTCCTTCGACAGCCTCTCGATCCCCATGGCGGACGCCACCTTCTGCACCTTCCTCGTGCTCGTGCCCGTGGCGTACATCTCGGCCACCGCGGACACGATCGCGCGGTCGACGCGCTGGTACCGCTCGAGCACGTCGTCGGGGAAGAAGCTGCCGACCCTGAGCTTGGGGATCCCGGGCGTCAGCGTGCCGACGCTCGTGGTCAGCCTCCGCTCGCGATACCCGTTCCTGCTGTTGTGGGTCGCCTCGCAAAGCTGGTCGGCCTCTGCGCTCATTATCTCGTTCACGACGGACTCGGCCAGCTGGCGCAGGAGCTCCTGCAGGTTTATGCAGCCGTCCTCGAAGCGCGGCATCGTCGCCATCTCGACGGCGACGTCGGCCGTCCACCCATCTGCTATGCTGTTGTCCATGTTGCGGTCACTGCCTTTCTTGTAGAACCTGACTGATTTGGCGATCTCAGATTCTAGGCGGTGGCCGCGCTCCTTTCAGCGGAAAGGCTCGTCGTGTGATCCCATGCGCTGGAAATAAGCGATTTCGTTCTCGGTGCGCCAAATAACGAGCCAATCACCTGCATTTGCCACATGGCGCTCATTGCTGCCTCCCCATCTCCCAGAAAGGCGATGCATGTTGTGCCTGCGTTTCAAGACATCCGTGGACTCGGTATCGTTGGCCAAGATGAGGTCGATAACCGTTTCAAGCTCGGCTAGGTTCCATTTTGCGTTTGATGGCCTTCTTCTTGAGGTCACGGCTGAATGCCGGCGCAAACTTTGCTCTAAGCCGACCAATCATGCCAGCGCTGCCTCAATGAGCTCGTGCCCCGTGGCGCAGCTCTTTCCTGAGCCCGAACGAATCATCTCCTCAGTCTCGCGGATAGCTTCGAGAGACTCGGCATTTGGCTCTGGGTCGGAAAGGTTGAGCGGGATTCTGTTCTCTCGAATCATCTGCTTGTAGAATGCGCGAGTCACGGAAGACAGGTCAAAGCCAAAGTGCTCGGCAATGCGTGAAGCCCCTTCTTTGATGTCGCTGTCGACACGAATTGTCACTGTTGATGCAGCCATATCGTCCTCATTTCTTAGTGTAATGACAACGTAAGCATAACGTATTACACTGATGATTCAAGAGCCTCGGCTACGCAGGCAAATGATTATTTGGCGGCTTAGATAGCTCGACCTGCGAGACGTCTATATCTCCTGACATCAGCTTCGGCAACAATGCGTCTCTGGTTTGCGCGAGAGCTTTAGATTCACGCAAGTTGTTTTCAATCATCTTGAACATCGGTGCAGTAAAATCCATGAGCTCTTTAGCCTGATCAGTGCCGATGCGCGGCAATTCAAATTGCCTCAACAATTTGCCCGACATACTGCCTCTGGTTGACGTCGAATCGGACCAGGCTCGGAGGTTGTCATATTGTGCGGCCAGCATAAGCAGCAGATACGCCCCGTAGTCTTTCTTTGGCCTCATGACTACAATGGACTGATTGACGTATGTGTCAAAGAATAGCATCGAAGTCTGGCCTCTCGTGAAGCCCTGACCAGCAGATGCCATAACCACATCACCTGTCTTGGCAAGCTTGGTAGAAGACTCGGCAACGCCTAACTCCGTGATGGTTTTTTCTGTATCTATGATAAACCTAGATCTGGTTTCACCAGATGAAAGCCAGGGCAAATTGCCGTTCCAATAAGCTGGCTTCTTGGTCGAAGGTGTTCCTCCGCTATAGATCGTTTCGCAGCAATCACCAACCGCCATCGTGCCATCAGATACGCCAACAATGTCGTTCATTTTGGCAGTGCAGCACTCGTACAAATAATCATTTGTCTTGCTCAACAAGCATACCCAACAGAATGTTTCCATCGCTCCCGACGAAAGGACCCGCCATGGAAACAGTAATCAACCTTATCCTCGTCCAAATGCAACCACTTCTAGATTGCGACCAGCTGAAACGTCTCAGCGAAGTGCTCCGTTTTGCGCTGTCGCCACGTCATGAGCCTGACGCCGACCTACTCCGGCTCTTCCTGACGGCAAAGGAGGTCGAGGGCTGCTCCGTTCGTACCATCACCTACTATGAAAGCACCATACGGCATATGGTCGAATCCATAGGCAAGCCATACACGCAAATCGAAAGCGATGATTTGCGAGGATACCTTGCAGATTACGAGGCAAAACGAAAAGCCGGAAAGGTTACCATCGACAATATACGCCGCATCCTGTCCAGCTTCTTTTCGTGGCTCGAAGACGAGGACTACATCGTGAAGAGCCCTGTCCGCCGTATCCATCGCGTCAAGACCGCGACAGTTACCAAGGAAGTCTTGAGCGATGAGGACCTAGAGACGTTACGCGACAGTTGCCCGAACGCTCGCGATCTCGCCATCGTGGACATGCTCGCAACGACCGGCATGCGCATCGGAGAGCTCGTCGGCCTCGACATCGCAGACATTGACCTGCAAGAGCGCGAGTGCATTGTCACCGGCAAGGGCAACAAGCAGAGGCCCGTTTACTTCGATGCCCGTGCCAAGCTGCACCTGCAAGCATACCTCGATGCCAGAACCGACAACAGTCCCGCCCTGTTCGTTTCGCTGGACGCTTCGGCAACGCGCCTGAGTATCGGGTGTGTTGAATCGCGTCTGCGCGATCTTGGGAAGGTGTCGGGGGTTGGTCGCGTCCATCCTCACAAGTTCCGCCGGACCTTGGCAACCCATGCAATTGACAAGGGAATGCCCATCGAACAAGTGCAAAAGCTCCTCGGTCATGCGAGAATAGACACGACCATGCACTACGCGATGGTAAACCAGAACAACGTAAAGGCTTCACACAGGAAGTATTTGGAATGAGACTCGGCGACGTTTGCTCGATTAGGTACGGCAAGGACCACAAAAAGCTAGGCGATGGAAGCATCCCTGCATATGGCACTGGTGGGGTCATGCGTTATGTCGATAAGGCTCTATGGGACAAGCCGTCGGTCCTCATTCCGCGCAAGGGCACGTTGGGCAATCTGTTCTTCACGAATCAGCCTTTCTGGACTGTTGACACGCTCTTCTGGACCGACATCGACCAATCTAAGGTGCTACCGAGATTCCTTTACTACGCCTTGAAGACGAAGAATCTTGCTGAGCTGAATGTTGGCACAGCAGTGCCAAGCCTAACGACAGATGTTCTTAACGAGGTCGAGGTGGATATTCCAGACCTCGACCTCCAAGAGTCCGTAGTTGCCATACTGCAAGCTTTTGATTCGGCTATCACTCTCAATCGCCAAACAAATGATTATTTGACTGACTTGCTTGATGCTCTATTCGATGAGGTGATAGCTGAAGAGTCATGCGATTGGGAGGCTGCATCACTGCTCGATATCGCGCACTACAAGAACGGTCTAGCCATGCAGCGTTTCAGGCCAGCCAGCGATGACCAAGGGCTTCCCGTTCTCAAGATTCGCGAACTTGGACAGGGTTATTGCGGGTCGGATGCAGAAAGGTGCCGTAGCGATATCGACGAATCGGTCGCGATTCATGACGGCGACCTGATATTCTCCTGGTCCGGCACTCTTCTCCTTGACTTCTGGGCTGGCGGCGATGCTGGACTCAACCAACACCTTTTCAAGGTGACGTCAGACGCCTATCCGAGCTGGCTTTATTTCATGTGGACAAAGCAGCACATGAGGCGCTTCATTGCTCTTGCCAAGGATCGCGCCACCACGATGGGACATATCAAAAGGAGTGCATTGCAAGAGTCAGAAGTACTTATCCCGCCTGCAAGTATGATGCCCGAGCTTACGGCACGGATGCAGCCCATCGTAGATGAGATGATTGGATTGAAGGTGCAGTCCCGCAAGCTGGGCGAGCTTAGAGACGCACTTCTTCCAAAACTCATGTCTGGCGAGATTGACGTGTCCTCAATCAATCTGCCCTAATGTGATACACGCTCATGCAAAACGTTTGCGAGCAAGTTGTTTCACATAAGATTGCATGAAGTTGCGTCGGCTTCCAAAGAAACGCTCGTGTGTTCTCGTTTGCATGCCGTCGTCGTAAGCTATGTGCGCTCGCTCTACGGTGCATACGTAGTCCGCGACCTTGAAGAAGCCTTCTGGCGGAGTGATCGGCATCGCGTTAATCTGCTGCATTGCTGGCGAGCACGTATTCGAGCGCGTCGTGTAACGCAATGAATACTCAATCGGGAGGGAGCGCACCAGTCGTGCGAACTGTGTGAGCAGTCGTTTTCGAACGCCGGTAGACATCGCCTCGTATGTTCCGTGACCATGAAGCAAGTCCTTGCCATGAAATGGAATGTCCTGCAGCCCCGAATATCGCAGTCGCTCCTCATAGGACTGTATCGGCGCAGCAACATTGTCTTTATGGTCATGCAGTACGACTGCGATCACGTACAGGCCCTCGGAAAGATCCTAGTTTCCCGCCTCATCGATATGCAGGTTGAGCCGTACCAGCAAGGCGCCTCCGAATACAAAAGTGGCGAGGTACGAACCTCGCCGTTCTGGAACCTCCAAAGGTTTCCCCCCCCTTTTAGCAATGGCATAATCCCACATGGCCAGGTAAACTCACAAGAGGTGTTTTACTCGGCCAAATAGTCATTGCTGACATCGGCGACATCGGTGACGTTATAGGTGATGCCACACCTACAAAGAAGAAGCCAGAATACTATTGCGCAGATGGCATCGGTTGGATTACGCCAAAGGACCTGTCGAGCATGACGGACGAGCTCATTGCGCATGGTGCTGAGTCAAGGGGTTGCCTAAAGAACCTAACGGTATCCCACAGGAGGGGCCCAGAAGATCCGAGGCTTTGGGTACCCGACCAGGTTCTGGGGGCGTATGGGGACCAACTCTGTCTAGAAGGATTCGACGAACAGTGGACCACCGCCTGGCATGCCCTTGAGCAACGTACGCATCTTGAGATAATCAATCTATAAACGCAGGAGCTAGGGCCCGAGAACGCTCCGGCACATCCAGCTCCTACTTCCGTTCCCCCCAGCGGAGGGTGGCTTTCACAGCGTAGTATACCCTCTCCGTTCTAGAAGTCAAATGTTGGCTAATGAGAACCGGCGAGATGACAATACTCGATTATCTACGATTCGGAGATGCCCTATACGGAGAATTAGGCGAGGTATGCACCTTGCCGTTTTGGAATCTCAAGGGATCGGTCCTTCCAGAACTGGCGTTTATTACTTTTGTATGTGCATTACGCAAGACCATCAGGCGCGGCTAAGCCGCCAAATAATCATTTGTTTGCTGATTGTTCCTAATCGCTTGGGTTAGCGAGTCTAAGACTGCAACGATTCCCGCCATCGACATCTCATCGCCCGGCACAATCACGGGGAAACTGCGCAGGCTGCCAAGGCTCATGAACTTCTGCGTACTGCCAGCGAGGCAGGCGTCGATGTGTCGCTTTGCCTCGGGACTTTGTAGGTAGTAGTACAGGTACTTGCTTTTCAGCTCATCGGATACCTTGAAAAGCCCCATGTTCTTTATGGCGTAGTCTGGTTCTGACTCCACGCGATAAACGCGCCCAACGGTGCCAATCATGCTGAAGAGCAGGTCGTTCACATCGACCTTGCTTCTCTGGTTGATTGCCTTGTAATCCTCATCGCTGATACAGTTTGCACCACTGAAACTCAGCGTATCATTGGCGATATGCTTCGAGGTGATGAGCCGATGGCCACTCTCAACCGGTTTGGGCGAGTCGTGTGTTCCATCGCGCACAGTATCGCAATAGGCGTCTGCTCGGATTGTAAGCCACTCGCTCATGAAATCTCTCCTGCATAGTTAATGATGAAGTAGGGGCTCATGCTGTGCCGCGAGGCGTCTGTCAGCTTTTTTCCCGATGACGCCACGATGCAGTTGGACATCACGTTCCTGTCCGCCCTCGCAAATTCGGTCACCTTGAACCAGCACTTGAACCTGTCGGCCATGCTTCGATAGTAAGAGGGGATTTCCGACAGCTTAGGGGTTTCTCGCTGTATGGCAGCGACATGGGCCCAATATCGTTCCTGCCCTCCACTATGGATTAACAGGATGCACGGTTCGTCTGCGCTTAAAACCTTCCGCGCGATGCTTTCTGAAATAGGGTTGCCCAGTTTGCCGTACCATGCAAAACCCATCTCGTCGATAAGCGCCTGGTGCGCAGCTATCGTCCCGCCATCCGGCGCAAAGTTCTCAGCAAATCTCAATGCAACAGTCTTCATGATGCATATGCCATCCTAGAACCCATACCCAATCGCCTCCAAGTTCTTCCGAATCTGTTCTTGCAAGCGGTTCGACTCCTCGAAGCACTTGGCGAGCTCGCCGGTCAGACGTGCCATCTTTTCCTCGAAGGGCTCACCGTCGTCCTCCTCGTCCCTGATGCCCACGTAGCGGCCAGGCGTGAGGATATAGTCCTGCTTGGCAATGTCCTCGATGTCAATGGCCGCACAGAAGCCCTTCTCGTCTTCCAGCTCGCCCCTGCGGAAGGCGTCGAACGCCTTGGCTACCTTGGCGATGTCCTCGTCGGTGAACTCGCGCAACCTGCGACTCACCATGGTGCCCATCTCTCGAGCGTCTACAAAGAGCGTCTTGCGCTGACGACCGGGCTCCTTGCTTATGATCCAGAGGCTCACGGGGATGCCTGTACTGTAGAAGAGGCGGTCCGGCATGGCGACGATTCCCTCGACAAGACCTGCTTCAACTATAGCTTGCCTGATTGCGCCCTCGTTGTTCGTCTGCGAAGACAGTGAGCCATTGGCAAGCACCATGCCCATGTGTCCGCCCTGCGCGAGGTGGTGGATCATGTGTTGCATCCAGGCGAAGTTCGCGTTGCCAGCAGGCGGCGTTCCGAACTCCCACCTCGGGTCCTCGGTCAGCTGGTCGCCGCCCCAGTCCTTCATGTTGAACGGCGGGTTGGCAAGTACGAAGTCGAACCTCTTGTCCTTGTGAAGGTCGTTGAAGAACGTGTCTGCATTGAACGGGCCCAAGTCGGCGTCGATGCCGCGTATGGCGAGGTTCATCATCGCCATCTTCCAGGTGGTCGGGTTCGACTCCTGTCCGAAGACGGAGAGGTCGTTGATCTTGCCCTGGTGACGACGTACGAAGTCTGCCGACTGCACGAACATGCCGCCGGACCCACAGCACGGGTCGTACACACGACCACGGAATGGCTCGATGATCTCCACCAGCGTGCGCACCACGCAGGCAGGCGTGTAGAACTCGCCCGCATTCTTGCCCTCGGCCTCGGCGAACTTTGAGAGGCAGTATTCGTAGGTACGGCCTAGGATGTCGCGCGTGTCACCCGCCTCGGCCATCTTCACGTTGGTGAACAAGTCAACGACCTCGCCCAGACGTCGCTTGTCCAGCTCCTGGCGGGCGAAGTTCTTTGGCAGGATGCCCTTGAGCTTGTCGTTCTCGGCCTCGATGAGTCGCATTGCGTTGTCGATGACCTTGCCGATCTCGGGCGTGTGGGCGGCTCCCGCGATGACGGACCAGCGAGCGTTCTGCGGTACCCAAAAGATGCTCTTGTAGGTGTACTCGTCGCGGTCCTCCTCGAAGCCCTCGCCTTCATCCACGAGCTCTTGGTAGCGGGCGTCGAACTTGTCGGATATGTACTTGAGGAAGATCAGCCCCAGTACGACGTTCTTGTACTCTGAGGCGTCCATGTTGCCGCGCAGCTTGTCTGCCGCGGACCAGATCTGCTGCTCGAAGCCAATCTCTGCGGTGTTGTCCTGCTTCTTGCGCCTAGCCATCGGTATCCTCCCCATCGATGATGACCCAATGGCCATCTTTCCGACTGCCCTCGTGACGAATTCGCCCCTCTTTGCGAAGTGCCTTTATCTGGTAGCGCACACCATTCTCTGTGATGCCAATCAGTTCGGCAAGCGAAGCGGCAGATAGGTTTGGCTCTTCAGAGAGCAGCGTCACGATTCTTTCGCGTGTGCTACCGGTATCAGGAACTCTACTGGTAGTCTTACTGGTAGTTCGGTTGTTCCCCTTGGTGGCCACATCCTCGTGGTCGCGGATGTACGCGTACTCCTCGTTGATGGGGCATGTGACCATCGTGTAGTCGTCGGTGTCGTTGAGCGGCTCGAAGAGGAGCGGCGGATTGCCGTTCTCCGCCATGGCGTGCTTGGCGCGACGAATGCCCGAGCCGTACGACTCTATGAGTCCGAGCGCATGGAACATCTCCTTGAGCTCGGGGTTGAGGTACTCGCGATCCCGGAACTCCTCCTGCGTGTTCATGTCCTCGATGGTGACGGGAGGCAACGGCCGGTTGTGGTTGATGAATGAGAGCGTGTCCTCGTACACGTATACGCCCACGTACTCTCTTGTCGTATTCCTTGAGCAGCACGGCGTTTGTCAGGAGCTCGGCGAAGGTCGTCTCCGGCCAGTTGTACACCATGCGGTGCCCGAGCAGCCCCTCCTCGCGCACGGTGTACGATCGCTGGATGACCTCCTCAAAGAAGTCCTTCGCACGCAGCACCTGCATCCAGATGGGCCCGTCAAAGACGGTGGCCTCCATCTTGTCCGTGTCCTTGGCCTCGCGAATGATCTCCACGCGCGCATAGGGTATGAAGTCCTGTGGGCAATCGGCAAACATGAGCACCGCGAAGTTCTTTGCCCGATAACCACCGTATTCGCTGCCGCTCACGAGTCCGAGCGCCTGCGCCATCTCTAGCTTCGGAAGCGCACGCACGTCCTGAGCGGCTCCCGTGCGTACCAGATACTCCCTCATCCACTCGTAATTGAGATCGTCAAGCGTTGCCGTCTCGTTGAGCTCTGAGCTGAAGTGGAAGTCAGCGAACTTCTTGAGCAGCTCGAACTCTTCGCGTCGATTCGGAAGCCGCGTGTCGCGGCGCACGCGGATGTAGCGACCAGCACGTAGGCGGATGCTCTTGTCGTGCTCGGCCCTTTGGCTCGTCTCGTAGGACCCGTCACTGCCGGGCTCCACGGCCACGACGAGCACCTTGCGTGAGTCGACCTCAACATCCAGGAGGTGGTACGCAATGCGCGGATGAACCTCTGCCAGAAGGCTCTTGAGCACGTTCTCCGTCGTCTCGAGCTTGGCTTCGTCTATTCCGATTACCGGACGCTTGGGTACGGCTTTCTCGCCGGTCTCCTCGTCCATTTCCTCGACGCCGATCAGGATGAGGCCGACCTCACGGTTCATGTAGTTGTTCGCGTAGGCGCAGGCCGTCTTTAGTATGGACGCCCGTTGATCGACTGACTTCTTGTACTCTATGAAATCACATTCAACGCGCTTAAGCTCGACGATTGCCTGGGCCATGAACTCGATGTTGGACAGCTTCACGTAACCTCCCCTCGGAGTCCTGATGTGATGCCAACTATAGCAGTGCGAGGGGACATCAATACTCCCGCGTGTCAGCCCAGAGCTCGCACTGCGCCATCACGGTCTCCATGGCCTCCTCGGCTCCCTCGGGCGGGTACTTATATTTTCGGAGCAGGCGCTTGATGGCGCGACGCATGCCAGCCCGCGCGGACTCCTTGCGCTGCCAGTCTATCGTGGAGTTCTTCCGCATCGCCTCGGTCAGCTCGCGGGTGATGGCGACGAGCTGGTCATTGCTGTAGAAGTCCTTCACAGCTTGAGGCTTGGTGAGCGCGTCGTAGAACGCCAGCTCCTCTTGGCTGAGGCCTAGCTGCTCGGCCTCGCCGCGCTCCGCCATCATCTCCCTGGCCATCTTCAAGAGCTCGTTGATGACCTCGGCGTTGGTGAGCATACCGTTGAGGTAGCTGTTGACGGTCTTCTGCAATAGTTCGCTGAACTTCTGGGACTTCACCACGCTCGTGCGTCGATAGCTGCGCACCTGCTCCTTGATGAGGCGCTTGAGCGTCTCGAATGCGATGTTCTTCTCCTGCATGTTGGCGAGCTCTTGCAGGAAGGACTCGTCGAAGAGAGAGATCTCCACGCTGTTCTTCTCGAAGAGGTCGATGACTCCGTCGCTCTTTACGGCCTGCTCAAGGATGGCGGTTACGCGCTGGTTCAGCTCGGCGTAGCTCATCCCGCCACCACCGCTGCCGCTCTTTCCCTGGATGCGCAGTACCTGCACGCGAAGCACGGATATGAAGGCGGCCTCATGCTGGTCCTCCTCGCTCACCATGCTCTTGCAGAGGCTGAGGGCCTGGTTCATGAGCTGCGCCTGCTTGAGCAGGTCCTCGGTCTCCTCGGCCCGCGTCGGGTCGAGGAGCCAGTTGGTCCCCTCGGTGATGCAGCTCGCCAGCTCCTGCTTGCTGCCGCTGAATATGCGGTCGTGGTAGTCGAAGCCATAGAGCAGATCGCGGCACACCTCCAGCTTCTCTTGGAACTTCGGGTAGGCCGTGGCGGCGATGTTCATGTCGCCGTAGTTGCTCTGGTCGCGGGCGGTGTAGTCCCTCATCGCCCGCTTGAGCGCGCCGGCGATGCCGATGTAGTCGACGATGAGGCCACCCTCCTTGCCGGGGTAGACCCGGTTCACGCGTGCGATGGCCTGCATCAGGTTGTGACCCTTCATCGGCTTGAAGACGTACATGGTGGCCAGGCTCGGCACGTCGAAGCCCGTGAGCCACATGTCCACGACGATGGCGATCTTCATCGGGTCGTCGTCGCTCTTGAACTTGCGCTCCATGTCCTTCTTGTGCGTGGCACCGCCGCAGACGTCGAACCACTCCTCGGGGTCCTGGTTGCTCATGGTCATGACGACGCCGACCTTGTCCCTCCAAGCGGGCCGCATCTCCATCAGCCTGTAGTAGATCTTCATCGCGATGGGGCGGCTGTAGGCCACGATCATCGCCTTGCCCGTGAGCACGTCGGCGCGGTTCGCCTCGTAGTGCTCAACGATGTCGGTGCAGAGTGCGTCGATGGTCTCGGGTGTGCCGAAGATTGCGTCCATGCCGCCCAGCTCGTGCTTGCTGCGCTCCAGGCTGGCAGCGTCCGCCCCTTCCGCATACTCGGCGTACACGGCGTCGAGCTGTCCCAGTACGTTTTCGTCCAGGTGCAGCGCCACCACGCGGCTCTCGTAGAAGACCGGGCGCGTGGCGTCATCCTCCACGGCCTGAGTCATGTCGTACACGTCGATGTAGTCGCCGAATATCTCGCGCGTGTTCTTGTCCTCAGTGGCGATGGGCGTGCCCGTGAAGCCGATGTAGCTCGCGTTGGGAAGGGCCTTGCGCACCATGCGGGCCGCACCGATGAAGACGTTTCCTTGGGCGTCCATGCGCTCGGTGAGCCCGTATTGCCCACGGTGCGCCTCGTCCACCATGACGACCACGTTGCTGCGGTCGCACAGCGGCTCATCGCCGTCCATGAACTTCTGCATCGTCGTGAATATGATGCCGTTGGCCTCGCGCCCCACGAGCAGGTCCTTCAGGTGCTGGCGGCTCTTGGCCTTCACGGGCTCCTGGCGCAGGAACGCCTTGCAGCGCCCGAACTGCCCGTAGAGCTGGTCGTCCAGGTCGTTGCGGTCGGTGATGACCACGATGGTCGGGCTGTCGAGCCGCTCCTGCAGCAGGTGCGCGAAGAACACCATCGAGAGCGACTTGCCCGAGCCCTGCGTGTGCCAGAACACGCCGATCTTGCCGTCGCCGCTCACGGCCTCCACGGCCCGGTCGGCCGCCTTCCTCACGGCGAAGTACTGGTGGTATGCGGCGAGGATCTTCACCACGCTCTCTGCCGAGTCGTTGAAGCAGATGAAGTTGTGCACGATGTCGATGAGGCGGCGCTTCTCGAACATGCCGTCGAGCATCGTCTTCCAGTCGGCGTGCGCCGTTCCCGAGTAGTCTCCGTCCACGCTCTTCCATGCGACGTAGCGGTCCTCCTTGGCCGTGATGGTTCCCACGCGCGTCTCGGTGAGGTCGCTCATCACGCAGAACGCGTTGGGGACGAACAGGCTCGGTATGTGCTTCATGTAGTTGCGCAGCTGCTTGTAGGCATGGCTGGCGTCGGTCTCCTCACGCGAGGGCGACTTGAGCTCGAAGACCACGAGCGGTATGCCGTTCACGAACACGACGACGTCGGGCCGCTTCTCGGAGTACTCGACGAAGGTCCATTGGTTGACCACGTGGAAGCGGTTGTTCAGCGGGTTCTGGTAATCCAGGAGGTAGACGATGTCGTCGCGCTCTTCCTTGCCGTCGAAGTAGCGAACCTCCACCCCCGACTGCAGGAAGTCGTTGAAGACCTCGTTCTTCTGGTAGAGCCCGCCCGCATCGATGCTCGAGATCTTCAGCATTGCCTGCTCTATCGCGGCGGCGGGCAGCCCGGGGTTTATGCGTCTGAGGCTGTTCGCAAGAATCGCGGGAAGGAACACGTCGCGGTAGTCCGGCGTCGTCCTCGGGACGTCGGGACCGTGAAGGAACTCGTAGCCCAAGTCGTCACGAAGGTGCTCGATGATGACCTGCTCGTAGAAGTCCTCGTTGATGGGCATCGAGACGGCCGTGTACTCGACGGAGACCTTGTTCTTGTACATGCTCACCACCTACTTCCACCCGCGAGGAACGGTAAGCTTCTCGATATGCCCTGCCCGACGAAAGAGGCGAAGGTGAGTCCCAAACGTGACGCAGCCTCCCTGGCCGAGTCGCGAAGGCTGCGCGGGATGCGAATGGTCACGGGGACCAGCCCCGAGCCCACAAGAAACGCCTGAATCTCGGACGCCGTTGCGCCGGATTCAAACAGCTTCGAATACTTCATGGGCAGTCCTATCCGTGTGTTGACAGGAGCAATGCATAGCGGAACCATGATACCAGACCACAAGAACCCAACGATTTGCTGGCAGCTCGGCTTCAGATACGTGGCAAGAGGGGAAGCACAAAGGACAGCCCGTGTCGAATGCACGGAAGGCAACGATGAAGATAAGAAGCGCGAACGCAACGGACACTGCCCGCATCCTAGACATATATTCCTACTACGTCGAAAGGACCGCCATCTCGTTCGAGTGCGAGACCCCCACACGGGATGAGTTCTCGAGGCGCGTATCCCGCACGCTGCGGAAATACCCCTACATCGTGGTCGAGGATAGCGGGAGAGTCGAAGGCTACGCCTACGCAGGCCCGCTCAAGGACCGCGCCGCCTACGACCGCTCGTGCGAGGTCAGCATCTACCTAGCCCAAGAATCCAGAGGAAAGGGCTACGGTCGTGCCCTCTACGACGAGCTGGAGAAGCGGCTGAAGGCCATGGGCATCCTCAACCTCTATGCCTGCATCGGAAGCCCCATCGAGGAGGACGAGTACCTCACAAACAACAGCGAGCAGTTCCACGCACATCTCGGCTTCGTGAAGGTGGGCGAGTTCCACAAGTGCGGTCTCAAGTTCGGCCGCTGGTACAACGTGATCTGGATGGAAAAGACCATCGGAGAGCATGCTTAGCCGCAAAGCTCACGGCCTTCGTAGCGCCCGACATACCGCCTTGGCAGGCTCCTTCCTAGTAACGGTTGATCCTGCACTTCGCCTTGATGCGCTTGATATTCTCGGGCAGCTCCTCGTAGGGCATGTTCTTGGGTGTGTCGCACGTTCCCGACTCATGCGCCACGTCGTAGAACCAGCACTTATAGTCGATGAAGTCGCGGGCGAGCATCAGCTCCTCAATCTGCGCATCGATGGCGGTACGCCGCGCATGGACGATGCGTCGGCGTTCCTCGATGGTCGCGTCGCCCTGCAGGTACAGGTCGATGTACTCGCGAATCTCTTTGATGGGCATGCCCGACACCTTCAGCCGCTCGATGAAGCGCATCCACTCAAGGTCGTCCTCGTCGAACAAGCGCCGTCCGTCGCTTGAACGCTGCTGGTTGGGAATCAGCCCATTCTTCTCGTAGAAGCGTATCGTCGACGCAGGCATCCCCAGCTCGGCCGCCGCGTCGCCTATCGTGTACAGCTCGTCCATGCCTCACCTTTCGTTGGGTCGCCGCCCCGAGCGCCGACTCATCCCCACGCGAATGTAGTGGAAGGCTCCCGTCACCAGCACCGCAACACTGGCATAGCGAGCGGCTGCCAAGGCGAGCGGAGCGCTGTAGTCCGCGTATGCAAACTGCACCTGCCCCGTCAGGTATTGCCACAGGCCGAGTTGCACGAACGAGTACGCGCCGAAGCAGGCGACAACCGCAAACGCGATGCGAGCCATCCAGATCTGCCACGACGAGACGCCCTTTGGCGTACGCATGTGCAAGCCGGCGTGCGCAAAGGCCAACACGAACGACCAGTACGAGCAGAGCATGTGCACACGACGCGCCCAGCTCGCCCCCGGCAGCGCAGGCAGGAAGCCGAGCGCATGCTTTGAGAGCACGAGGCTGCTCGCGACCTGCCCGATGATGCACGCCGCGAGTGTCGCCATCACGACGATTTGCAGCACGCGCAATGCGCCGTGGCGACCCCGAAGAACGGCAGCGAGCCACCTGCGATTGAGCACGATGTGCGCCGCGATGAGGACGAACAGGGCGATGCCCAGCCATTCGTGGGGCACTTCCTGCACGAGCGCCGTCGCCATGGTCGCCACGAGCGTAATGGCCATGGCGATATCCAGCACGACTCTTGTTGCAGTCCTGCCCCTCATGCGCATGCCCCCCACCATCAGGCGCCCGCCGCGGTCCACGCGTCGATCTGCTCGTTGCTCTCCCGCGCTTCGTCGCCCAGAAGAGAGAGCCCTTCGCGGATGTCGGCGTCCGGACATGCCGCAGCAAGGTCTGAAAGGCAGCTGGCAAACCCGCTTCCGCCGTGCGTGTTGAAGGGATACACCACCTTTCCTGCGCAACTATGCTCCGCAAGGAAGCTCGCCACGATTTGGGGTATATGGCCCCACCACGTGGGGAAGCCCAAGTAGACGGTCGAATAGCCGTCCCAGTTCTGCACGTTGCCTGCGAGTGCGGGCAACGTGCCTGCCGCCTGCTCGTCTTGGGCGATCTGCAGCATCTCGTCGTAGTCGGTCGTGTAAGGGGAAGCCGGCTCGATGCGGAACAGGTCGGTCTTCAGGTTCTCGGCCACACGGCTTGCGACGGATAACGTGTTGCCCGACCAAGAGAACACGGCCACGATCGCCTCGCCCGCCGCCTGTGCCGTCGTCGACGCGCCTGCACCATCCGAAGAAGATGAGGAGTCCGTCTGGCTGGAGGCCGCAGCATCTTGCGAGACGTCGGACGACGAGGCTGGTTGGGACGATTCGGCGGTACGGGACGACGAGCACCCACCAATCAAGCATGCCCCCGCGGTCGTGACGCCCATAGCTGCCATCGCACCGAGAAGCTGACGTCTTGTGAAGCTGTTCTTGCTCTGATCCATGGTTCCAATCCTTCCTTCAATGTTGCCGATACCGCTTCGACACGGTTAACTTGCAAGCCAGTCAGCGACCTGCCGAGGCATTTCGGTACCGCCCGAGTAATAGATGGAGAGGCCCAGCCCCACCTGTGCGCCCGGGACGAGCTTAGATATCGCCTTCACGCAGCACTGCGCTGCGAGCACCCCCGGCGACACCCGCCAGCATAAAGCTCCGCCTGCTCATCAGCCCTTTTGTCATCCGTGCCTTCCTCCTTGTCCACTTCAATTATGCGACAGGGCCTCGTACTTGAAGTCGGCGGGATCTACCCAACCTCCACCAGCTCGTATGCGCGACTTCCGACGCCAAGGGCTTCAGCGGCCTCAAGCACGTGCTGCCCGTCGCGGCTTTCGATGCACGCAATCAGGTCGGCACTGTCGTCATCGCTTGCATACACGAGGTCGACGCAGGCCTGGTCGAGCGCAACCGGATCGACGGAAGCCAGAATGCCGACGTCTGCCATCTTCGGCGGCGCGGGGTTGCTGTCGCAGTCGCAGTCGACCGACAGGTTGTTCATCACGTTCACGAACAGCATGTTCGGTTGGGCCGCAAGCACGGCTTGGCATGCGTCAGCCATCGACTCCAAGAAGTCGGGAGTCGCCGCGCTCTGCCAACTCGTCCGGTTCTCGCCGGCCGAATGTATGAGCAGCTTGCCCTCGCGCGACGCCATCCCGATGCTGATGTTCTTTAGGGCGCCGCCGAAGCCAGCCATCTGGTGTCCCTTGAAATGCGAGAGCACCAAGAAGGAGTCGTAGTCAGAGAAATGAGCACCGACCAAGTCCTCGCCCAGGTGGAAGCCGCCGTCCACGGGCAGCGGCAGCGAGCCGTCCTCGTCCATGATCTGAAAGCTGGCAATGCCTGTGAACCCGTGGTCCTCCGCCACTTGATAGTGGGCCTCCGTAGACGATCGGCCACCACCGTACGCCGTGTTGCATTCGACTATCGTTGCGCCCAAGCCCTTCACAAGGCCCGAGATCAGGTCTGCCTTCAGGTAGTGGTTCCCACCGGGCTCGCCCGTAGAAAGCTTGGCGCCCACATTGCCCGAAAGCCCGGTTCCGATTGCGCTGAACACCGCTTGGAGTGCGTCAGGGTTCACCGCCCGTGCGAAGTAAACAGTGGGTACGGTTCCCTGCGCAGCAGAGGATGGCGTAGGGGACGAGCCTTCCGAAGAGGGGGTCGAAGTGTCCGAATCCGATCTGACGGCCTGGCTCGACGATTCCGACGAAGAGGTTTGCCCGCCGCATGCCACAAGATCCGCAAGCATGGCGGCACCTCCGGCAAGGGTGCCAAGCTTCACGAACGATCGCCGCGTCATGTGCGAACATGCATCTTTGCGTTGCTTCATGATGGTTGCCCTTTGAATCTCGAAGGGAGAGGCATGCCCTTCCCTTAGTCCATGACCTTTTCCCAGAAGCGGATCGCATTGATTCACAACGTATCTGCAAGCTCTTCGAGCTCTGTGACCTCGGCGTCTATGCCGCCGCCGAACGTGCCAACGTTGCCCCATGCCCAAGCACCTAACGCGATTCTGGGAAGTCTGATCTCCGCCATGTTCGACTCCTTTCCACCGGTTCAGCAACGCCTGCCAAACCCATTCAAGATGAGTTTGCAACTTAAACCATGGTTTAAGTCAAGCGGTAATCTCAAAGCTTCTGCTTCTCGGAGAGCCAGCAGAGAAGGACGGGACTTCACCCGAGCGTACGCACGATATAGCTGAGAAGGGAAACCGCCCCTCGCTTCCTAGTCGTCGACGACGAGGGTAGCTGACCCGTACGCCTTGAGCGGCTTGCCGTTCTCGTCGAATTCGGTCGTGTAGCGCACGTGGAAGGGCACCCGTCCCACCGTCAGCGGGATGATCGCCTCCAGCTCTCCCACACCGTCCTCCAGCTGGCGGTGCCAGTCACGATACATGTCGGCATAGTCCTGCGGGAAGATTCCCGCTGCGATTGCGGGCTCGGGATAGTTCTCCACCAGTGGTGGCAAGCCCAAGTCGCGCATGCAGCGGAAGCACGGACGCATCTGCTTGGTGCCGATGGTGTACTCCCATGCATACACGTTCGCCTGCTCACTCGCAAAGCGGAACCGGCGCTCGCTGTCATAGAGCTGCTTGTAGCGTCACTTCTCTGCAGTCACGTTTTGAATCATGACGTACACCACGTACTGTTCGCCCGCACGTCCGATAATGCGCATCGTTGAGCGGATGCACGCCTCGTCCTTCCCACAGCAGTCAGAGGACAGCATGCGCCACGTCTCGCACACCTGCTCGTCATCCGTCGCAATGGCCTTCTCGACGGTACCGATGTACTTGGCCTTGTTCTCCTCGTCGAAGCCATCCCAAAAGTCCACGTGGATGGCATCTGTCTCGTTGCCGTTCATCCCCAGCTCCTGCACGTACTTCTCGTTGACGCGCAGGATTTCGACCTTGCCGTGCTCGTAGCTGAGTATCGCTGCCGCACCCACGTAATTGCTGAAGATGAGCGTCTCGAGCGAGTCGGGATCCCAGAACCGCTTTGCGTTCATGTTCTCCACGAGCTGCATGGACGGGAGCGTAGGCTCCAAGCCAACGGTCGCAAGTACGTTGAGGAACTCATCGGCGGGCATGGGTCGCGCATACAGATATCCCTGTACGTACACGCAGCCAATGCTCTTGAGGTAGTCCGCCTGCGCGACCGTCTCGACGCCCTCGGCAATGACGGGCGTCTCGAGCCACTTGGTCATCTGCACCATCGCATTGAGGATGGTGCCTCCACGATCGCCCAGGTTTCCCTCCAAAAAGCGCATGTCGAGCTTGATGATGTCGAACGGCAGATCCTTGAGGATGTTCAGCGACGAGTAACCGGTACCAAAGTCGTCCATCTCGACCACGAACCCGAGCTCCTGCAGCTGCGCCATGGCTCGCGATACGAGTTCGAGCCCGCCGATGGCCGAGGTCTCGGTGATCTCGGCGCGCAGCAGGCGCACGGGAATGTCGTAGCGCTGGCGAATCCTCTCGAGGCGCTCCACAAAATCGCCCTCGTGGATATCCACTCGCGACACGTTGAACGATATGGGAATCGTCGACACGTTGCGGTCGATGCAATCACGCTGGAACTGGCATATCTCCTCGAACACGAGCAAGTCGGCCTCGACGATGAGGCCCTCGTCCTCAAGCACGGGAACGAAGCAACCTGGCATCTGCGAGCCAAACTCGGGGTGTTCCCAGCGCATGAGGGCCTCGGCGCCGATTACGCGACCGGTCACGTGATTGTACTGTGGCTGAAAATGCGGATAGATGTGCCGCTGCTCCTTTGCCTCACCGAAGTCGCGCAGCACCTCTTCCCTCGTCATTCGTCTTTTCATGCGCAGTCTCCTTGGGTATACGCACGGCGTAGAACGGCACGGCCGAGCCGCAAACACTAAAGCTGCGCTCATTATATGCCTGCAAGACCGCTTTGTGTCTGACAGGGTTCTTCCAAGGTCCCGCCTAAGCCACGCTATTGGGACAGCCGCTGCAACAACGAAGTGCCTAGCGCCATGGGAAATCGTTGATTGCTTCGACTGGCGCAGACGGTCTGATGCCGGGCGAACCTAGATGCCCCATATGCTGGTCAGCTTGTCGTTCTTCCCGTCGAGCTCCCGGTGCATCCAGGCACGCATCTCCGATATGCTCCTCTTAGTCTCTAAGTAACTGAAACCATCGGGAGTGAGGTCCGATGGGATGAGACCCCTTTCATAAGCCAGGACCAACGCCGTGTCCTTGTCGAATTTGTTCGCTACGATTTGGATGGCGTCCCATTCTGCGTCTATCAACTCGTGCGTCCGCGGGATGCGCACGCCGCCGCTCATGGAGTCGAGCTCGTCATCGGATAGTTCCCTCCCGACGCCCACGGCCTCCTTGATGACGGTCACCTTCTCCTCGGGCGACTCGGCCTCCTCGATGCGCCGCTCTTGGTCGTCCGTCAGGTTCAGTTCGTAGCTCATGCCTCGTCCTCCTTGCGTGCTTGGCTGCAATTTCCATGTCTGCCTCTTATACGCAGGTATCCGCGAAGCGTCTCAAGAGGCTTTCCTTCCGAAAACGTCGGGCTCTCCGCAGACTTCCTCCATGACCACAATGGTTTCGAGAAAACCGGCGTACGCAGTCTTGTTGCTAGCCCACACCATGCCCTTCCCGCCCACGATCGACGAGCACCAAATTCAGCTCTTCACATGTCGCGCGACATCAGGCCTAATAGGCAGTCGCTAACAGTAGGTAGAGGTTGCGCTCTTTGAAGCTTGAGCAGCGCACGTCCATGAGATTCATATAGGCAGAGCCTGTAGTCTAGACTTCCGTCAAGCACGATGACCGCTGTCCCGATTCGTTTGGTGCAATGGAAGGCATATCGACGACTCGCCATAACGTCCTCGTGGCGCAGACATAAAGCAGTGCCTGCAGCGATAGTTGCACTTGCCGGTAATCGACCAGTGCGCGGTGCGCGAATCGACCAGAGCGTACGGCAGCTTATCCCAACCCCTGAGGAGGTAGTGTTCGGCAAGTCGATAAAACGTAGCCAAGGGTTCTCTCCACTCTTTCCTGTAAACGCGTGCTCGCGAAGCGCAGTTGTTGGACAATACGCCTATGAGCAATAGGTTTGTTGTGTGGAACGAGGCGGTACAGTGTCCCAAAGCCAGATAGACAGACAGCTCCGATCCCCGTGCATCAACACGTCAATGGACTAGGCGGAGAAACTCTCCAGGAGGTCCATCGAACCATCGGGTCTTACTCTGCCGTCAAATAGTTTGCTCCACTGCTTCTCCAGGTGTTCTAAGACGTTGCTACCAGACTCTGTTCGCGGAAAGTAGAAGTAGTTCATTTCTTCGCAATAGAAGACGGCCACGTCCCGGCCATAGGTATTCTGCAGATACTCAATATGCTTGAGCGTCGCACGCATCTCCTCCTTGGAGCTAGGAATCCAGAGACCGCCACCCCCGCTCAAGGACTCGAGCTGCTCGTCGGTAAGATCCTTAACGGGTTGATCGGGCTCAGAGAGAATCCGCGCATTCTCCTCGGGGGTCTGCGCGGCGTCGATGCGCCGCTTCTGGTCATCGGTGAGAATGAGTTCGGAGTTCATGGGCACTGCCTTTCTATGGGTCGCAAGTATATTGCCTACGTCTTGCTTATCTAATCGCGATACGCGCTTGCCGCGCATCTGTCCCAGTGGAATAAGACGGCGACAGAAAAGAGCTTCCCACTCACCAGTTATGATTCCATGCTGATTTTTGCCGTGGAGTACATCCTGAACGGTATGGATGTGGAGTCACAACAGTTGAGTGGTCTGTCGCCAAAGAATGTTTATAACTGCTGGACTGGGTACTTGCGGGAACGGCCGCGCAGGCGCACCAGCTGTCGAAGTCACATGATTCCCTTCATCCAGTCGATACGGTCAGACCTCCTCTCCTCATCGTACGCGGACGCCTTTATCACGTTCTTTGCCGCCCGCTCGATGGCCCCCTCTTCGCCTTCGCGCTCGGCCATTCCAGCATAGAGTCCACGAGACTTCACGCGAAGCCGACCCCCGCGGGTTGTCGCAGGTCGTCGGGCGGGTAGTCAACGCTGTCGGCATTTCCTCAAATGCCGGAATATGGTTGTGAGACGTCCTTGTTGGCGAGGGCGACCCGCTGTACCAAGTTTTGTGAAGGTGGAGGTCTGGTGATTGCCCAACAGCGCATCCTTAGTTTCCCGCGCCTGCTTGCAGGTAAATCTTCGCATCGAGGAGCTCGTCCGCACGCACGCGGAACTTCGCGAACACGGGGATGCAGTAGAGTGCGCGCAAGACGCCGCCGTCTTGCACCGCCATCGAGAACGTGGCATCCCGGATACGACGCCATCAGGCGTCGGCAGCACGAGAATCCACGGCGAACTCCATGAGCTGCGCCGCGCCGCCGGCGGGTTCCCAAAGCTGATGCGCCGTGCTCGCCATAGCGAGGGGAAGCTGTGCGGAAACGCCCACGGTCTTCCCGAGCGCCCCATCGGAGAGAATGTCGAACTGAAGCTCCATGCCAAAGGGAGACGCGGCCACCTCGGCTCCGACGCGTCGCGCCACCGAGCCTTCGACGGCGAAGCCTGCTTGCCGGAGGTCTTCCTCGAACCTTGCGGGTTCGGCGGCGTATGCGCGCCTCAGGCTCTCGCCGACAAAGCAGTCGACGCGGACGGGAGCGCCTGGCCTGCCCGGATGCACGCCGAAGTACCATATGCGCCAACCCTGCGGAAGCTGCTTCTCGAAGTCGCGATAGAGCGCCGCCGCCTCCGGCCTGCCGACATGGACGAAGAATCCCTCGGCATCGAAAGCCTCGACGGCGTTCACGTTGGCATGCACGGCGGGAGCGCCGATGCGGCCATCCCCCACGTCGTAAGCTAGCGCGAGCCCTCCGCCCGCGCGCGGCTCGGATGCGTACCAGTTCAGCAGGTCGCCGTGCCCGTCCATGGCATCCGGCGCAAAGGGGGCGTGCTCATGCAAATCGGCGTTGCCGTGCGCAACGTGCAAATCGAAGCGCGGCGAGCCAGAAAGCGGAACCTCGAACCAAACGATGGGCATCGACGCACCCGCCGAAGCGCGCCGAAACGCCTCCTGCGCAAGCGAGGCGCTCGTCCCGAACAGATCGCGTCCTACGTCCTTGGAGGCAATGCGGTACAGGGTCACGTAGAGCATCGTCGCGTCGGCGCTCATGCTCCCACCTCTCCGGCAGACAACGCCAAGTAGAACTTCGCCGGTTGCGCCACGGCACCGGCGAACTTGACCTTCGCATAGTTGAGCATGCAGCAGAGGGCAAACCTGCCCTCGAATCCGTCTTCACGGATGAACGGCACATGGCGAGCGAACACCGCGCCAGCGATGAGCCTCCACCGCTCGTCTGCCAGCCCCCATTCCTGCAGGGTTCTGCGTATTCGGGCGCCGTAGCCGCTCTCCATGCAAACGCGAGCTTCGCGTGGCCTCGTCTCATTGAACGAAAGCGACAATCCGAACACGTCGCTTAAGGTCCCGTCGGGCATGATGTCGAACTGGAAGTCGACGGACGGCGCGAGCGGCAGGAGCGCACCGCATCGCGAGAGCATCTCGCCGTCGTAGGCGGTAAAGCCGATCCGGTCGAACTGGGCGACCAGAAGAGCGGGATCGGCGGCACATGCCTTCTGTATGGCGCCTCCCAGGTAGCCGCCGACGCGCAGCGGAGTGCCCGCCCGTCCGGGGAAGAGGCCGACATAGGCTGGCGGCCAGCCCTCGGGCATGCGATTGACCACGGCCAGGAAGCTTTCCGTCCGGGCTTCCTCGCCAATGGATTTCAGGAATGGTGCAATCAGGTCGGTGTGTTTGCGATACTGCAGGTAAACGCCCGCCCGCTCGATTTCGCCAACCGACGTGTCGAGCTCGATACCGCAGCTCGCATTGACGCCTCTTTCGCAGATGCCCGAGAACCAGTCGAACATCGCCTGGTAGCCGAAGCCGACTCCCGACGCGAAGCGAGACCCGGGCCGCACGGCGCTGTGGACCGAGAGCAAATCGAACCCCGGCGACCCGAGGAGGGGAAACTCAAGGTAAGCTGCCGGATAGCCGTCGCCTATGAGCGTGCGCTCGTAGGCGCCCCTCGCGATGCCGAAGCTGTCCCCGTGGAACGGGGGACGGGTTTTTCGTTCCAAAGTTTGGAACGAAAAACCCGTCCCCCGTTCCACGGCTTCTTCGTAGTGGGCATCGTCCTGCACGAGTGGGAGGAGATGCGCTTCCCGGGCGGCTTCTACGACCTCATGACCAGGAAGTTCGGTATCGAAGGCTACACGGAGGAGCAGGCCGGCCTCTCGCATGGCGCGGTGGTGGTCGCCATCGCGCTCTTCGCCTTCGTGCCGTTCCTGCTGTGGGAGCGGGCGCCCTGGCTCGCGGGCATCCCCGCCATCCTCGGGTTCTTCGAGGCCGTCATCCACGTCGTGGGCATCAGGATACACAACCTGCCGCGCCCGTACTCGCCCGGCATGGCGACGGCGCTGCTGTGCCTGCTGCCGAGCGCGGTTGCCATCGTCATGTTCGCCACGCCCGGCATCGGGGCTGGCGGATGGGCGCTCGCCGTGGTGTGCCACCTCGCCATATTCGCATGCATGGAGGTCATGGTCTGGCGCTCCTTCGGGGTCGACCCGCGCACCATCCCGGCCCGCATGCGCAATGTGGTTTCGGGTATGCGCGGCTAGCCTCCCTGCCTCGATGCCATAAGGCTCTGCTACCCAGCACATTTGTCGCGGCTGGTGGAGGCGAGAAGAACAAACGCTCTGAAATGGTCGTCACCGTCCGGGATGATATCGAGCCAGTTCCCCTCATGGTCCCGCTCGTATTCTTTATGGCAAATGTCTCGAAGATGAGCAGCGCTCAGGATCTATCACGATCTCTCACCGTCCGCGCCATCGTAATCGACCACGATGGCGCGCCCCTGCACCGGATGAGACACGCGAAGGCAGGAACCAAAAGCGGCCACCAGCGATGGCCGAAAAGGGCCTAACCCCAATCGGCCATGTTCCCCTGTCGCCCGCTAGCCCTGTTGCGCGTCGAGCATGCGGTGCATCATGGCACGCTCACTTGCTATGGAGGAAATACTGAGATACATCGTGCAGTGGTTATTAACAGATGCCCTCCATGGGATGAGCTTCAGTTCGTATGCCAACAACGTTGCCGCGAGCATATTGTCCTTCCCATACGACTCGACAGCATTCCAATAAGCGTCTATCTCCTCGTGCGTCGACGGGATGACCACCTCTTGATTGCCGCCACTCATGGCATCCATCTCCTCCATGCCGAGCTCCCTCGGCTCGCCCACGGCCTCCCGGATCACGGCCGCCTTCTCCTCTGCGGACTCGGCCTCCTCCATGCGCTTCCTCTGGTCCTCGGTCAGGTTCAGCCACTCGCTCATCGCACGTCCTCCTCGTGTGCTCGTATGCGTCACAATCACTGCATGGTATACGCTGGCACGCGCGATGTGTCTCAGCCATTCTCCCGATCCGCCGCATGTGTGCTATGAAGTCCCATCGGATGCGAGGGCTGCGGAGGAGGACGTGAGGGAGTTCAAGCGCAACACGGCGCTCTCCAGCGCGCTTGCCATCGTGTCACTAGTCGTGGCAGGGGTGGCTTTCAATCACGAGAACTGGCTCGCGCTCGCGATGTGCCTGCTCGTCTACGTGATCGCCCTGTACTTCACCTTTCTCATCGAGAAGGCCGAGAAGAAGTACGACGTGCAGACCTACCGCGAGATAAGGGCGTCTATGGAATGGTCGTCACCGTCAGAGATCTCACCCAACCAGTTTTCGTCCCTGTCCCTCAGGTACTCCTGTGTGGGGAGTTCAGCCTGAATACGAAAACAGGCCCCGGAGGGCCTGCGATTAGTTGGTCGCGGGGGCTGGATTTGAACCAACGACCTCCGGGTTATGAGAACTAAGGTCTACACCCGCAAACAGCCTACTCACAAGCATAGTGTATCACAACAAAACCGCAGGTCAAGACATGGTTGTCAATTCTTGGCAAACAGTGTCATAATTCGATTTGCGGTTGAGTTGTGAGCTCATCCGAACATCTTCCTCTTTTTTCAATTGACAGCCGTACGTGTTCGGATGAGTCCTGCGCGCAAGCGCATCCTTTCGCGA
>CADBYM010000046.1 GCA_902798915.1 uncultured Coriobacteriaceae bacterium
AGAGCTGGGCTGGACCCTCTTCTATCCCCGATACCTGCAAGTGAGGCGTTAAGTCCGGGAACCGCCGTGTACCGAACGGTACGCACGGTGGTGTGGGAGAACGGTGCGCCAACTAATGGCGCACCTCCTACCCGATTGATGTGAATGTAACGTAGTGGTTACCAGAGCGGTAAAGGAAGATTGCTCTTCTTTACACACACACTTTAGCATGATAGACTCCGAACGTTTTCGGGGGCTGGAGCCCCACATCAAGCAAGGGGGAGACTAGAATATGAAAAAGAAGATTCTTGTATCAATCTTCGCAATTGCCGTGATGGCGCTCGTGCTCGTGGGTTGCGGCGGCTCATCGGATGCTGGTACTCAGGCGACCGAGGGAGCAACGGCGACTGAGGCTACGGGAGAATATGGTGAGGGGTTTGTCTTCAAGCATGGCTTCGACAAGGACTTCCCGCCCTACTCCTACATCGATGACAACGGCGAGACCACAGGCTTCGATGTGGAGCTTGCTCAGGCTGTGTGCGAGTTCTATGGCTGGGAGTACCAAGCGGTTCCCGTGAACTGGGACGCAAAGGACTTGGAGCTGAACTCCGGTAGCTGTGATTGCATCTGGTCAGGCTTCACGAAGAGTCCTGCGCGCGAGCAGCAGTACTGCTGGAGCGAGCCTTACTCAATCAACACCCAGATGATCATGGTGCTCGAAGATTCCGACATCAAGACGCTTGACGATCTTGCTGGCAAGAAGGTCGGCGTCCAGATCGGCACCTCCGCTCTGGATATGCTGGAGACTTCCAAGGATGAGGGTGGCTGCAAGGAACTCGCCGACACCTTTGGTTCCATCGAGACGATGGACACGTACACGAATGCCGTTGCCGAGCTCAAGGCTGGTGCCATCGACGCTATCGCCATCGACGTTACCACAGGCAACTTCCAGATGAGCAAACAGGAAGGGCTGAAGTATCTCGACGAGAAGCTCGGAGACGAGGTCTATGCCATTGGCTTCCGTACCAGCGACACTGCACTGCGCGATAAGGTCAACGAGGCGCTGACGGCACTCGCGCAAAACGGCAAGATGGACGAGATTGGCAAGAAGTACGAGGATATCTACAGCAGCCTCTCCATGATTTAGCTTTGATTTGAGGTTTGTGTTGCCGCGTCGCCGGAATCCAGCATTCCGGCGACGCGGCTATGCTGTTAGGACGGTTCTGAGGGAGAGGTCCCATGACACTTGATACCATGATAATCACCATGTCCGCAGGCATGCTGGAAGCCATGAAGATATTTGGGTTGACCCTCATCGGGTCCTTGCCCTTTGGCATGGTCATCGCACTTCTCAAGAAATCGCGTTTCGCAATCGTGCGGGGCATCATCAGTGCGTACATTTCCATCATTCGTGGAACGCCTTTGATGCTCCAGCTTCTTGCATGGTACTTTGGCCCGTATTATCTATTTGGATTAAACATTGGGAATTGGCGTTTTCCGGCGCTGATTGTGGGATTCATTGTGAACTACTCTGCATACTTCGCAGAAATCTATCGCGGAGGCATAGAGTCGATTCCCGTCGGGCAATACGAAGCAGCCGAGGTGCTTGGATACACACCGACGCAGACGTTCATGCGCATCATTTTGCCCCAAGTCATCAAGCGCATTATGCCTTCGGTGACCAACGAGGTCATCACGCTGGTGAAGGATACGTCGTTGGCGTTCAGCTTGGCCTATGCGGAAGTCTTTAGTCTGGCGAAGCAAATCTCGGCGTCACAGGCCTCCTTTACACCCTTTGTCATTGCGGGAGTATTCTACTTCGTGGCCAACTATCTGGTCGAGTTCATAATGAATCGCATCGAGAAGTCCATGGACTACTACAAGTAGGGGAGGACGAGCATGATCTTGCAGATGAGCAACATCCGGAAGCAGTTTGACGGACTCGAGGTGCTCAAGGACATCTCCTTTGGTGTGGACAGCGGGGAAGTGGTGAGCATCATAGGACCCTCAGGATCTGGAAAGTCCACGCTGTTGCGTTGTGCGACGTTCTTGGAGACGATTGATGGTGGTGAGATACGGTACATGGGCGAGGCCGCGGCTCGCACCGATGCGTCCGGGCACGCGGTGTACGTTAGCCACAGTGAGCTTCGACGTTTTCGGAGTTACTACGGATTGGTGTTCCAGCAGTTCAACCTGTTCCCGCACTTCAGCATATTGCGTAACCTCACTGACGCTCCCATGGAGGTGCAGCATAGGAGTCGCGAAGAGGCCATGGAGACGGCAATGGACCTGCTGCGCAAGATGGGCATCGAGGACAAGGCAGACGCGTATCCCTATCAGCTATCAGGGGGACAGCAACAGCGTGTGGCCATAGCGCGTGCGCTCGCTTTGAAGCCGGAGATTCTCTTCTTTGACGAGCCGACGTCAGCGCTTGATCCCGAGCTTACGGGCGAGGTACTCAAGGTCATACGGCAACTTGCCGAGGAGAACATGACGATGGTGGTCGTGACGCACGAGATGTCGTTTGCGCGCGCCGTGAGCAATCGCGTTCTGTTCATGGACGGTGGCGTGATTGTTGAGCAGGGTTCGCCTGAGGACGTCTTTGGCAATCCTCAAGAGGAACGCACACGCAGGTTCCTGAGCGTCTTTGAGAGGTAAGGCATATGCGCGGCAACGACAGCATCAAATACCAGATCTTTGACCCGACGGGCAACATTACTGCGCTGGTGGAGGATGAGGTCGGCGTTGCGCTACAGCCAAACGTTGCGGCGGCGATTATGAGGCTTCATCAACGGGTGGAGCAGGTGGGGTTTGTGAGCGATTCTGGCACGCAGCCGATGTTGCGGATGGCAGGTGGCGAGTTCTGCGGCAACGCCGCCATGTGCGCCGCTGCATGGCATGCGTGCCGCATTGGACTTACGGTAGGGTCGGTCACGCTCCGTGTCTCGGGCGCTTCAGAGTTGGTCGAGGTGCGCTTGAAAAGGACAGACGATGGAGGGTATAGAGCTTCCGTGCACATGCCCCACGCACGTGCCATCGAGGAGTTGGAAATGACCTACGGCGGATTGCGTGATGTGGTGCCTTTGGTGCGGATGGAGGGAATCTCACACATCGTCATTGAGCAAACGAGCGCCTTGTGGCGTTTGCGGGATTGCCGGGCGGACGCCGAGCAAGCAGTGCGCGCATGGTGCGACTCACTGGATGTCGATGGGCTGGGCCTCATGTTCGTGGAGGGGGAGGGAGAGCATCGCTCGCTCGTCCCGCTTGTCTACGTGCCTGTTAGCGGGACAATGTTTTGGGAGAACTCCTGCGCAAGTGGCAGCGCCGCAGTGGGCAGATACGTGGCCGCATTGGAAGGAGCCGAGAGCTCGCTGTGGCTGGAGGAGCCGGGAGGAACCCTCTTCGTGCAGAGCCAGCCTGGTGATGGCGAGACCTGGCTTACGGGACATGCAAGCAAGGTCTCGGCACACGTCATCCCTCGAAGGGCATGTATCGCTTGAGGCGGTCTGCTGCTCCTGGTCGGTCGTCTGCCACATCGAGGATGGCGCGACCGACCATGATGATTTCGGGCTGAAGGGCAATCACGTCGCGAATGTTTGACTCGTTGATGCCCGTGTGAACGGCGAGCCTGGCGTGCTGCAAGTTACGCTTGACTACGCCGGCAAGGTCAAGCGGACGTACCTTTGTGCGCAAGAACTTGCGTCGATGGGCCTCAATGTCGTAATCGTATTCGGGTATGTAGCCGCTGGGTACCATGACATAATCCACGCCCAGTTGGTCAACCTCGGCCGTGCGCTTTCCCGTGGTGCGTGGCGTTGCAGCCATGTCGCACATAATCTGACCTTGGTATCGTGATGCCTTCTTTACCATCTTCGAAATGACGGGGTTTGGCGCGCCTGAGAGCACGGTGACAATGTTGGCGCCCGCCTCGAAGCAACGCGTCGTGACGCCGGTGCCCGCATGGAAGACCTTGGCATCAACGCATAGGCAGAGCTCGGGGTGTCGTTTGCGAATCTCCTCCACGAGACCAAGGCCAAAGGTGATGACCTGTGGGAAACCAATCTCCAGAATGTCGACGTGTTCGGCCATGGCATCGGCCATCTGGAGCATCTCGTGATACTTGCCATGGTCGAGGGTGAGTTGAAGCTTCATGGGCGTTCCTCCTAAAGGACTTGCATTGCCAAGGCAAGCACGGCGGGCATGGTCAGCATGGAAAGCAGTGTCGTCCCGATGGAAAGGCCGGTGCCGTATTGGTAGTCGGCTCCGTACTTCTGGGCGAGCATCGAGGTCGCGGATGCGGCGGGAGCGGCCGCGACGATCATCAGTACCATGCGCACCTCGAAGGGGGCGGGCATGAGGAAGAGCAGGGCGATGCTGGCGAGCGGTGCTACGACGAGGCGCAGGATGCACGCCTTGTAGAGGCGCGTGTCGGTGATCATGAGCATGACGTTGGACTGTCCGAGGTAGGCGCCAAGGATTATCATGCCCAGACCGGTGTTGAGGTTCTTCATCCCGTTGAGTGACTGCTCGATGATGTAGGGAAGGTTGATGGGTGCAAAGAAGAGGATGAGGCCAATGCCCACGGCTATGAAGTTCGGGTTGGTCAAGATCTTCTTTACCGAGACCTCCTTCTTGTCTCCGCTCATGAGAAAGACGCCGTAGGTCCAGAAGACGATCGTTCCGACCACCATGGTCATGGTGACGTAGAAGGTGTACTCCTCTCCAAGAATGCCTTGGATAAGGGGTATGCCCACGAAGCCGGCGTTAGAGAACGCGACGGCGAACTGACCGACACGGTCTGCCCTACCGCAGCCGATGCGCCCGATAAAGATGGATGCGACGAGGAGCCCAACATAGAAGAGCATCACAATGCCACCAATGGTGAGCTGCTCTTTGTTGAATGGGATGGCAAGTGAAGATATGACAACCGCTGGCGTTGCCACGTAGAGGGCGACGTTGGAGAGCTGGGCGACGCCGTGCTCGTCAAGCATCTTGAGCTTGGCAAGGGCTACCCCAACGGATATCATGACCAGCATTACCAGTATTTGTTTGATGAGAATGCCTACCATAGGGATCCCTTCACGCGTACGTAATCTCTGCAATCATTATGGGATAACCCGAGCGTACTGTCGACAAAAAAGCGACGCTCCCCCGCGGTATATCGGCTACGGGGGGAGCGCTTCAAAGTCGTGCTTGTGGCCGGGGCTTACTCTTGCGGCCCCACATACCTACTATTGCCAAAGCCAAGAATGAGGATGAAGACTGTGTTCAAGAGTACAAGCCCCACACCGAAGCCCGTGGTCTGGCCATAGGCATGAGCGGTCTTGAGCTGCAGACGAATGTACCAGATGAGGCACGCGATCAGTGTCGCTGAGATAAGGACCGAGATGAGGATGTTGGGAGTACCCGCTGTAACGAAGTTGCCATTGGCGTCAAAGGCAACCTGAGCCATGGCAGTGTTGATGCTATAGAGAATTGACAACACGACCAAAAGGGCGACGTAAACGAGGAAGCTCTTGGTATTCCAAACAATCTTATAGAGCACGTAGTCGCTGTAGATGGGGATGATTGACTTCCAGCCCTCAACGCCTGCCTTGGTGAACATCTTCCAATGGGCAACGATGGTCAAGATGGAGATGACGATGGCAACCGCCAAAAGCATGGCGCCTACGCTCAACAGCGCTCCTAGAAGAATGATGATGGCATCTTGATCGGACATTTGTAACCTCCTTTGGCGATAATTGCAGAGGAAGTGTAGCATATTCATTGGTCGCTGCAATACGATTCGCGAGGGGGCAAGTGTGAGACACATGCTGCGTTGGTCTGTGATGGCGGCACTGACGACCGTTGCATTGGTGTTGCTTATGGCAGGCTGTGGTGGGACACCGCAACAGACGGCAGAGGAGCATCTGCAAGAGTCACGCGTTGAGGACTCGTCCGATCGCGGGCGCAGGAACGAGCTTGCTCGGTTGCGAGACGAGGAGTCGCAGGAGGCTGTGGCCACAGTGGAATCCGGCCTGACGTCCACATTCATCGGCGAGCGATTCTATGAGGGGAAAGTCGTCGATGCGTCAGGTGCCCTTGACGCCATGCAAGCTGCGATCGAGCGTGTTGGGGGCGATGAGACGACATCGCTTGAGTTTGTTGCGACTTGTCCCGCTCGTACGGGTATGACCTATTATGCGTTTCGACAGTGCGTTGGGAATGTGCCTGTCTTTGGTTCCGGAGCAAAGCTCATGGTTGATGAAGACGGGCAAGTCGCGGGATTGGCGAGCTCGCTACTGCCTCAGGCGCCTCTGACGGTGCCAGAGGCGTGGGCCTGCTCAAAGGAGCAGGCGGAGAGCGCCGTACGTGAGGCCTGTGCGCGGCAAGGTGAACGGGAGATCCTCTTGTTGCAAGATTACGACGAGCGGGTGCTGGTTTCCTTTGATGATGACGACGAGGAGCGGTATCACTTTGCCTGGGCGATCTACACGATGGATGTGAGCGATGGTGTGGACATGGCATACGTTGCCCACTTCGTAAGCGAGGACGGTACGTATCTTGGTGGCGTGCGCGTCGCTGACACTGGCGGCATCAATATCGAGACAGATGAGGCTCCGCTCTTTGACTTCGGGGCCTACGAGCGTAGTACCTGGACGGGTGAGGTGACCTTCTCTGACGGGCACGCGGAGGAGATCACGGTGCCAGTCCTCGTTGAGCCTGCAAGTGGCGATATTACGCTTGGTGATGCGCAGAGAAAGATTCTGTGTGCGGACTATATGGAGTGGATGTACCGGGACGCGCTTACCTGGCGTGTGGCGGAGGACGGTCGCTTCGACAATGACGAGCTGATTGCCTACTATAACTTCATTCAGGTGTGGGACCTCTATGACGAGTTGGGTTGGAGAGGTCCGGATGGAGGGGGAACGCCCTCGCTGCTGCTCATGGGCCTGCAAGATGCCAACGGGACGGCGCTTGGCGACGTATGCTACCAGGGCTTTGATCTTGGCTTCCAGACGTTCGCCCTCAATGTGCCGGCGAAAGCCGGTGAGTGTGTCGACCTTATCGCCCATGCGTTCACCCATTGTCTTACGTGGACGAGCATGGGAGGGAACCTCTTCCTCAACGAGTACGGATCTGTTGACGAGGGGATGTGTGATGTGCTGGGCAACCTCGTAGAGGCCCTCGTACGTGACGATTGGAACGGGGCATGGCTCATGGGCGAAAGCGGGGGAGACAGGATAACGACGCGTTCCCTTTCGGATCCACATCGAGGCAGACGTCCAGCCTCCATGGGGGATGAGTACTACGCCGCGCAGGTTCGAGAAGAGACGGCCGCCTACGATTGTGATGGTGTGTACACCAACTCCTCGCTCCTCGGCGTTGTATCGGTGCAGCTTGACGAAGCGGGTATGGATGCGTGGAGCCAAGCGCAGGTGTGGGTGCGTGCCGCCCTTGCCATGACCCCTCGTACGGACTATGCGCAGATGGCAAAGATCCTGCCGTGGTGCATGGAGCAGACGGAGTCCTCGCGATACCAGGAGGCGCTGACCGATGCTCTCGAACAGACTCGCATGGGGGAGCCCGTGAGTCAGGTTGTGTCGTTCGGGGGATCTGGAACCATAGGGTTCACCTATCCCAAAGCCGCGCTTACGGATGTCAGTGCGGTGCGTGTCTCGTTCGTCAACGTTGCGGGTGGCGAACCCGTGCGCACGTGGCCAGATGAGGAGTCGCTTCTGGTGAGCGCATCGCTTCCCGTGGGAGACTATCGAGTGGTTGTCGAATGCTACGAGGGTGACACCATAACGAGGAGCCTTGTATACACGGCTTCAGGTTGGCTTGAAGTGACGGGAGACGAGGCGTATTCGACGGCAGCTGCGGGCATCTGCCATGTGGTAGATGGGGCGACGCTTCCCTTGTCCACAAACGGACTGGTGCCGCAGGTCGCAGAGGGGAAGGACGCATCATGAGGGGCTCGAACCTGTTGACGCTTACGCGTGGGCTTGAGTCGGTGCCCGAGGAGCTGCTGGCCCCGTTCGAGGCCCAGCTCAGCGAGCGAGAGGAGCCGCTTGACGGGGTGAAGCCACATGAAGCCGCGTGCATACGCGCCGTTGTCGAAGAGCTGCGTGAGGCGGGACTCCGTGGTGGCAGATTCTTTGACGGATTTGCGTACTCCTTCCGCATCCCCCAGATCAGCAGCGAGTTCGACTTGCTCAAGGTGAGCGATGACGCAGTGCTTAACGTCGAGCTCAAGGCTGAAGGTGTGGGAGAAGCGCGCATTGCACATCAGCTGCGCAGGAACCGCCACTATCTAAGTCCTCTCGCACGGCGGATTCATACATTTACGTATGTGATGGCAACAAGCTCATGGTTCGAGATGGGTGAGGATCATAACTTGGTGCGTGTTGACGTGCGACGCCTGGTGGATGCCCTCCACTCGATGGGCAAGGCGTACGAAGGACGTCTGGAGGACCTCTTTCGTGCGAGCGACTACCTCGTGTCGCCGCTCAACGACACGGAGAAGTTCCTAGGCGGTGAGTACTTCCTCACCAATCATCAGGAGCAGATCAAGAGCAGCTTTCTGCGCGCCTGTGAGCAGGCGCGCGATGTGGCAGAACAGCCTGCGTACATCGTGTACGGCAGCGCAGGGACGGGCAAGAGTCTGCTCCTGTACGACCTGGCGAAGTCGATTCCGTCGGATGGGAGCATTTGCGTCGTGCACTGCGGCGTGCTTGTTGAGGGGCATAGACGGCTCAATGAGTCACAGGGCGCGTTCGAGGTGGTCTCTGCGAAGGGTTCGGAGCGGAGGGACTTTTCTGGGTATGGCGCAGTGCTTGTGGACGAGGCGCAGAGAATGTGGCCTTCTCAGCTGCGGGGCATTGTCGGGGCCGTCTGCAAGTTGGGGCTTCCGCTCTTTGTCTCGCTTGATCGCAGGCAAGTTCTCGATGCGGACTGGGAGCGAGGGAACGTGGAAGACATAATCAGCGCCATGATTCCCCAGGCGCGGGTCTGGCACCTCTCACGCAAGGTGCGGACCAACAGGCAACTCACGGGATTCGTGAGAACGCTCTTTGGGTTGCGAGGTCGTCGGCAGGCCGCGCGAACGCGTCACGTGAAGATTGCCTACGCAGAGGGGTCGGTCCAGGCCTGTGAGCTCGTCAACGCGTTCCGCGGATGTGGCTATGAGTACGTGCAACTGGGCATCGAGGTTCCCGAGGAACTCCTTATGGATGGCTGTCTCACGACGAATGCGTCAGTGGGACAGGAATTTGAACGCGTGGTGATGGCGGTGGGACCGCAGTTTGTGCCCGAGGGGAATTGTTCGCGCGATGCATCGATATATCGCAATCACGTGTTCCAAGGTGTGACTCGAGCACGCAGCGACCTTGCGCTCGTTGTGTATGATAACCCTGCGCTGCTTGCGCGACTGCTGCAGATTGTGGCGTGAGGCGGGACAGGCTGTGCTGATGGATTTAGGGGGATTGATGCGAGAAGTGATTCTGAACGAGCTTCGGGAATGCGAGCGTGCAAAGGGCGTACGGGTGCTCATATCGATTGAGTCTGGGAGCCGTTGCTGGGGATTCGCGAGCGAGGACTCGGACTACGACGTGCGCTTTGTGTACGCGCGGCCACAAATCGACTACTTGAGGCTCGAAGGCGTGCGGGACACCATCGAATGGCGCCTCGACGAGGAATTGGACATAGTGGGTTGGGACGTAAGCAAGTTCCTGAGGCTCCTGCGCTCGTCGAACCCCACTGCGTTCGAATGGCTTGGTTCGCCGATAGTCTATTGTGAGGAGGAGCGCTTCCACGAGGTGAGAGAGCTTGCCCCGAGATGCTTCAACCCCGTGGCACACGCCCATCACTATCTCGGGATGGCGACGAAGCACTCCGTTCGTCACATAAGGAGCGGAAGAGTTACCCTCAAGCGTTACCTCTACGCCACTCGGGCGTTGCTCGCCTGCAAGTGGGCGATAGAGGAACAAAGCCCTGTACCCATGGCCTTTGGTGACCTCTGCGACGCCTTGCTTGACGACAACCTGCGATCCCTCATCGACCAGATTGTCGAGACGAAGGTTCATGGGATGGAAGGGGACCAGCAAGAGGCAATCCCCGAGCTTGATGCGTGGATCTATGGCATGGAGAGTGGCCTGAAGGATCGGATCTCGGGATTGACGGTGCCCAAGAAGGTCTCGTGGAACGACGTGAACTGCGTTTTTCTGAGCCAGATCGCGTAGTGTTGTACAGAGACTCACGAGGGTTGCCTGCCATGAATGAACCCCCTAATGCTCGGGCTCGTTGATCTGGTGGCCCGTACTTCACGTGACCGGGTGGGATTCATTTCTTCGACGTGCCTGAGGGGGTCGGCATGACAGACAAAAACGTGGAGATGGCCCGGCGCGTGGCTCGGGCCGTAGCGGCGGCGGGCGGCAGGACGTATTACGTGGGTGGTTTCGTGCGCGACCGGCTGCTCGGCAGGGACAACAAGGATGTGGACGTGGAGGTTCACGGCATCAGCGTACGAGCGTTGGAAGGTGTTCTCGACGGACTGGGCGAGCGGCTTGCCATGGGTGAGAGCTTCGGCATCATGGGTCTTCGCCACTACGACTTGGACATCGCCATGCCACGCGGAGACCGGACGGCTGATCGCGGGTGTCGCGAGCTTGAGGCGGGCGTCAATCCCTTCGTGGGGCCGGAGCGCGCGGCACGTCGCCGGGACTTCACCATCAACGCCCTCATGGAAGATGTGCTCAGCGGCGAGGTGCTGGACTTCTTCGGTGGCAGGGATGACCTTGCGCGGGGACGCATCCGCCACGTCGATTCCTCGACCTTCGTGGAGGATTCGCTGCGCGTTCTCCGAGCTGCGCAGTTCGCCGCGCGCTTCGGCTTTGAGGTGGCACCCGAGACGCGGGAGCTTTGTGCGACGCTGGACCTTGCGGAGTTGGCGGGGGAGCGTATCTTCGGCGAGCTGGCGAAGGCGCTCCTCAAGGCCGAGCATCCATCGGTCTTCTTCGAGGAGCTGCGGCGCATGGGGCAGCTCGACGTGTGGTTCGCCGAGGTGGAGGCGCTCGTCGGCGTGACGCAAAACCAGAGGTACCATCCCGAGGGCGACGTGTGGACCCATACCATGCAGGTGGTCGACCGGGCGGCTGTCATGCGAGAACGGTCGAAGGACGCGCTAGGCCTCATGTTGGCAGCCGTGTGCCACGACTTCGGCAAGGCCAGCGCAAGACAGGAGGTCAACGGGGTCGTTCATGCCTATGGGCACGAAATCGAGGGCGTTCCCTTGGCGAGGAGGTTCTTGGGTCGCATGACGCGGGAACGACAGCTTGCCTCCTACGTGGCAAACATGGTGGAGCTCCACATGCGACCGAACCAGCTTGTGGCGAACGGTTCGCGCGCAAAGAAGTACATGCATCTCTTTGACGCCTCGGTCTGTCCGATGGATCTGCTCCTGCTTGCGAGGGTCGACCATGAGGGACGCGTCTCCGCAGACGGCCTCATGCGACCCGTGGACTATGCGCCCATCGAGGAAACGCTGCGCCGGATGCTCGCGGAGTATGATCGCCGCATGGCACTACCCTATGCGACGGGACGCGATCTCGTCGAGGCGGGCTTCGCTCCCGGTCCAGCGTTTGGGGAGGCCCTGACCTATGCGCACAAGCTCCGATTGGCGGGACGTCCCAAGGAGGATCAGATTGCCAGCGCCGTCGCCATCCTGCGCAAGGGCGAGAGGACATCCGTCCGACCGTCGATGGCATGATGGTGCCGCTGGCAGGTCCTTTTTGCGATTTGCCTCCACAAATGCAAGCTGTCTCTTGCATGTTGCCGTAAGTGTGCTAATATCCTTGATTGTTGATTGTGCAAGCGGGTGTAGTTCAATGGCAGAACTTCAGCCTTCCAAGCTGACCACGCGGGTTCGATTCCCGTCACCCGCTCCATTTGTTTCTCTAGGCTCCTTACGGGGTCTTTTTTGTGTTCTGAGACTGCTGATTCGCAACGTCCAGTCTCGCTAGGTGCGTCCCACCGTGCCGTACGAAAACACTCCGAGAGTCTGCTTCACGTGAGTTGCATGCAAAAGTGGGCGCGAGTCGTGGTGATTGCGTTTATATGCGTCGTGCATCCGGTTTTCTCATACTATATTGGGCTGTACGAAATGGGGGATGAGCATGATTTGCAAAGCATGTGGGGCAGAGTTGCCTGATGGGGCAAGGATATGTCCCATCTGTAATGAGCCTCAAACGAGCATACTCGTCAATGAGGGCGACTATGTGCCCATTGACTTCGGCGTCAAGCGTGTGCCGGAGGGTGTGGAGCGTCGTCCGGTTCCGGACTTCTCCGTACCGAATCTGGAAGATGAGCCCGTCGCTGACCTCGCGATGGACCTGGAAAGCCGTCTGCCAGATTTCTCGACACCCACGTTTGCGGGAGAGACGCAAGGGGCCATTCCCGACATGGACGTTGTGCGTGCGGACGTGGACTTCTCGGTGCCCGTCTATGGCGAGGAGGAGTCGGATGACGCTGTCTTAGAGGGCGAGTCCCATGTTCCTGACTTCTCGGCTCCCGTCTTTGCCGACGATGACGACGAGGTGCTCGTGGTGCGTGATGCGAACCGAACGCCCGACTATGTGGCACCGAGGTACGAGGCCTCAGACTTGAGCGTGCTCGACGTCAAGGCGAGGATGGTCGAGCCCGACTTCGAGGCGCCGAAGTACGAGGGGGTAGAAGGGGAGGAGCTGCTCGAGGCACCCGGTGAAGGTGCATTGGTGGGTGGCAGGCGTCCGTTGAAGACGGGCCGAGTCATCGCGGTGACCTTTGCGATTCTGCTGGCTCTGGGCGGAGTCGGTTACGCGGTCTCGTCTCGTCCGACAAGCACTGCAAAAGTTGCGAAGGCCGAGCCCGTACGGGCGATTGAGAGCTCCCCAGAGTCCTTCAAACCCCAAGAACGGGTTGCCATCGAGGTGGCCCATCCCGTCGAGGTGATTGTGCCGGTCAAGGTTGAGGGACTCAACGAGGACGGAAGCAGGATTCCCGTCCAATTCGAGGGGACGACGAGCGAAGGCGTCTCTGTCGAGAAGCAGCAGGGTTACCTTGCGATTGACGGGACCGGCCTCATGATGATTCCAGGTAGCTACACCCTCACGGTCGTTGCATCGCCGATCTCTGCGGATGGCGTCATGTACGATCTGCCCAAGGTGCCCGTGAAGGTTTCGGTAGACCAGAATGGTGCCTGTGCAACGGATCCTGCGGAAGGGTTGACGATGGTTCCCTGCGAAACCGCCGATATCAAAGACGCACAGATTCAGGCCGCCATGCAGAAGATAAGCACCGACCCCTTGCGGAACACTCTTACCGATGCCCTTGGTGAGAGCGCTCGGTTGCGTCGTGACGAGGCGGTTGCCGAGCGCAATCGCCTGCGAACCGAGGAGCAGCTACGTAAGGCGCAAGAGAAGCAGCAGCAACAGCAGCAGCAAAAGAAGCAGGAGGCGCCCAGGGAGGAAGTCGTGGTGGTAGAGGTGCCGCGTGTCGAGGAGCACAATGACTCGGGCGACTCCGACATCCACTACGGTCAGATCTTTGTGGAAGAGACCAACGAGGAGCAAGCCGATTCCCAACTGCAAGAGGAGCAGCCTTCGGACGAGAACCCCGAGGCCGAACAGGGGCAGGAGGAAGGCCAGGAGAGCGGACAGGATAGCGGGCAGGAAGGCGAACAGCCGTCGGAGGACGTCGTCGAGGAAGCTCCTGAGGGTGAGGAGCCTCCTGCTGAGGATGGCTCTGACACTGCGGCGGAAGAGGGCGAATGACAGACGCAGAACGTCGTCTGCTTCTTGACCTACGGAAACGCGGTTTGGTGAGCGGTGATGTCTCGCGTTGGGGCTATCCGGCGCTGCGATGTGTCAGGGCTGGGCATGAGCCGCAACGCTCCGCAGACGCCACGCCTCTGCAGAAGCGCTTCGTCGCCTGTGCCTACGGAACGCGTGGAACGGGGGACGATCTTTGCGCGAGCTGGGTGGAGCAGAGCTTCTCGCGCCTCGGATTGGGGGTCGTGTTGGGTAGCGCACGCGAGCTGTGCGATAGATACTGCCCGCACGTCGATACCGTTGACTTAAAGGTGGGGATGATCGTCGCCACGACCGCGCATCCTTACACCGCGCAGGGTTTGGCGCACGGGCACGTGGGCATCTACATTGGCGACGAACAGGTGTTGGACTGTGTTGCTGAGGGTGTGCGCAAGGCCCCGCTCGGCTTGTGGCTTAGTGCTTACGGGCTCATGGCCGACCCGCGGTGGGGATGGTTGGGGAGTCTGGGGCTTGGATAGATGTGGGTTCGTTGCCCACTACCCTTGTAATCGGTGCACATTCAGGTGGCCTCCATACGAGAACGCTATCATGGGATTCTCTTGTCTACGGAAGGAGAATCATGAGACGTTCTTTTGCCATGCTCGCTATTGTGCTCTTCCTGTGCGTCGGCCTTGTACGTCCCGCCTTCGCGGATGCGAGCCGTGTGGTAACCATCGGTGCCGACCTCACTGCCGAGCAGCGCGCCGACGTGTTGAGCTTCTTCGGCCTCTCTGAGGCCGACCTAAAGAGTCTGACGGTGGTTACGGTCACCAATGCTGACGAGCGCGCACACTTGTCGGGCAGCATCGACCTCGGGGTGATTGGCAACAAGACCTATTCCTGCTCCTATATCCAACCAACCATGTCTGGCGGCATCTACGTGCAAACGGCCAATCTCAACTATGTTACGAACCACATGCTCTACAACGCACTACAGACTGCGGGTGTCAAGAATTGCAACCTCGTCGTGACGGCGCCGTTCTCGGTCTCGGGCACGGGCGCACTTACGGGCGTCTTCATGGCCTACGAGGCCGATGGGCAGAAGCTCGATGACTCCAGGGAGCGCGTTGCGACCGAGGAGCTAGTCGCAACAGCCGAGCTCTCACAGCTCTATGGCATGCAGGTCCCCGAGGTTATCTCGGAAGTGAAGGACGAGGTCGTCTCGTCGCCCGTGGACCTTGGGGAAGATCAGATCATGGAGGTCGTCAGGCGCGTTGCTGCCTCAAGGGGCATTAACCTCTCAGGCGAGGATCTGCAAAGGGTCATGGGGCTCGCTAAGGAGCTTCAAGAACTCGGCTACGACGAGGACACCTTCTCCACGACGCTCTCGGAATTCGAGACAAACCTGCAGGAAGTCACCAAGAAGGCTCAGGAACAGGGCGGTGGCGTCATCGATGCCATCGGGGCCTTCTTTCAGAGCATCATCGACTGGTTCTCGAATCTCTTCGGCGGTGGGATGCCGTCGAACGACGAGATTACTCAAAGCGCCGAGGAATTCTTCCAGAACTTCAATACGGACGTCTTTGAGTGGGACAATGCTGAGCCGAGCGGACACTAAAGCCAATCGCTCGATTCTTGGAAGGGGATAGGATGCCTACACCACACAACGCAGCGGCGGTCGGAGACATCGCGAAGGTCGTGTTGATGCCCGGAGACCCGCTCCGCGCGCAGTTCATTGCCGAGAACTACCTTGAGGGTGTCGTGCAATTCAACGAGGTGCGCAACATGTTCGGATACACGGGAACCTATGAGGGTCGTCGCGTTTCGGTGATGGGAAGTGGCATGGGCGTTCCCTCCATTGCCATCTACAGCTATGAGCTGTATCACTTCTTTGGCGTGGACACCATCATCCGCGTAGGAAGTGCGGGAGGCCTCGCGCCACAGGTCAAGGTACGCGACCTGGTTATAGCGCAGGCTGCCTGCACCAATTCGAACTTTGCGGCGCAGTTCAGCCTTGCTGGCACTGTCGCGCCAATCGCCGACTTCAACCTGCTGCGCGAGGCGGTAAACACTGCGGAGGAGATGGGGTTCCGCTACCACGTGGGCAACATATTCACTACTGACGTCTTCTATGGCGACCTCGAGGAGTATCGACCGTGGATTTCCATGGGCGTCCTCGCGACCGAGATGGAGGCCGCCGGGCTATACCTCAATGCCATGGCTGCGGGCAAGCGTGCTCTTGCGCTTGGGACTGTCTCGGACCTGCCACTTACCGGAGAGAGCCTCACCGCCGAGGAACGACAGACCAGCTTCACCCAGATGATGGAAGTCGCGCTTTCTGTTGCGGGGAGAGAGTATGATAAGTATTGCGATTAGTCGTCTGTGCGCACGGCATGGGCGCGGTAGTGAAGGAGAGTGGTGTGGCTATGGGTTCGATTACGCGTCGTTCTATGCTGGGCATGATGGGCATGGGTGCCCTGACGCTCGCCGCATGTGGTGGTTCCTCCGAGAGTGGTGCTGAGTCAGGTGGCGCCGATGCCGCTGGCACAAACGTCAAGATCGAGATGGTCACGGACACGGGTGGCGTCAACGACCAGTCCTTCAACCAGCTCGCGTGGGCTGGCATGGGTCAGTTGCAGGAGGAGACCGGCTGGGAGGTAAGCTACCTCGAGTCCAAACAGGACTCCGACTACATGACTAACCTAGACAAGGCCGTCGACGACGAGGCGAGCATTGTGTGGGGTATTGGCTTCTCCATGAGCGATGCCATCAACGCCGTTGCCGATCAAAACCCTGACGTGACCTTCGCATCCATTGAGGGAACCAACGAGAACAGCAAGGAGAATCTCACGGCCGTAGCCTTCAAGTCCGAGGAGCCCTCCTTCGTGGTGGGTTACATTGCCGCGCGCATGAGTGAGTCGGGCAAGGTCGGCTTTATCGGCGGCATGGAGTCCGAGACCATCAAGGCATTCGAGTATGGCTACTATGCCGGTGTTGAGTATGCGAACAAGGAGAACGGCACTTCCGTCACCTACCAAGGACAGTATGCCGAGTCCTTCTCCGATGCGGCCAAGGGGAAGTCCATCGCCCAGAAGATGATCAAGGACGGCTGCGACGTCATGTTCCACGCGGCTGGTGGTGCGGGTGTCGGCATGCTTGAGGCTTGCAACGACTCAAAGGTCTTCAGCATTGGCGTTGACCAGGATCAGGCGGCCTTGTTCCCCGAATACGAGACCATCGTCACCTCCGCGCTCAAGCGCGTGGACAATGCAGTCATCGTCGTCTCGAAGGGCATTATCGACGGAAGCATCGAGGGTGGCCAAAACCTCATGCTCGGTGCCGCTGATGACGCCGTGGGAATACCTGAGGGGCATGACAAGGTGCCCGATGACGTTTATGAGGCTGCGGTTGCTCTGTTTGACGACATCAAGGCTGGCGACATCGTGGTTCCGGCTGACAAAGACGCGTTCGACGCATTTGTGAAGTCACTGTAGACATACGGTTTTGCTGGAGCGGTTCGTTGGGGAACACGCCTTCGCGTTAGACAAGATGGCCGAATCGCTTCGAGAGAGGTCCAAGAGGGGACAGCCCCGCTTGGGCCTCTCTTCGCATCGCTACGGCATGACCATGCGCTCATCAGACAAAAAGTGCATTTCTATACCCGCATTTGCCTTTCTTTCATATAATGTACACACGTGGTGGTAGTACGCTGCGAGCGAGAAAGGGAGGTGCGCATGGAGGTTAGCTCCGATTACGCAGTGCAGATGCATGGTATCGTCAAGCGATTCGGTGCCTATACCGCTTTGGATCACGTGGACCTGGACGTGCGTAAGCAGACGGTCCATGCCATTCTTGGCGAGAACGGAGCAGGGAAGACGACGCTCATGAACATCCTCTATGGCCTGTACCAGGCTGACGAGGGTGCTATTTTTATGGGCGGAGAACAGGTGGCCATAACGAATCCAAACGAGGCCATCAAGCACGGCATTGGCATGGTCCACCAGCACTTCATGCTGGTGGAGAACTTCACGGTCACGGAGAACATCATTCTGGGTGACGAGGTGTGTGGTGCGGCAGGCGTGCTCGACATGCGCAAAGCCCGCGAGGAGGTCATGGCCCTCGTCGACGAATACGGCTTTGACGTTGATCCCGACGCAAAGATCGAAGACATAACGGTGGGCATGCAGCAGCGTGTGGAGATTCTCAAGGCGCTGTATCGTGGGGCTGAGGTTCTGATTCTCGACGAGCCAACGGCAGTTCTGACACCGCAGGAGATCGAGAAGCTCATCGAGATCATGCACGACCTCATCGCCAAGGGCAAGACGATCATCATCATTACCCACAAGCTCAAGGAGATCATGCAATCGGCCGACGAGTGCTCCATCATCCGTCGTGGCGTGTACATGGGCGTGGTGGACGTCAAGCACTCGAGCGAGACTGAGCTCGCCTCAAAGATGGTCGGCCGCAACGTGAACCTCACCGTCGACAAGACTCCCGCTCACCCCGGTGATGTGACCCTCGAGATTCGAGGGCTCACGGTGAAGGACGAGCGTGGCATCGAGCAGGTCCGCAGTCTCGACCTTGACGTACGCGCGGGTGAGATTGTGGGCATCGCAGGCATTGACGGCAACGGCCAACAGGAGCTGGTAGACGCCATCACCAACCTCGTGCGCAGCGAGTCGGGAACCATCAAGATGAAGGGAGTCGAGCTCACCAACAAGACGCCACGCAACACCTTCGAAGCCGGGATTGCCACCATCCCCTCTGACCGTCATCGATGGGGCCTTGTTCTTCCCTTTGCCGTGAGCGAGAACACGGTGCTCGAGCGTCATGTGGATGCGGAGTTTGGTGCGGGCATCACGTTGGATTACGCGAAGCTGCGTGAGTACACGCGCGAGCTCATAGAGCGATTCGATATCCGTCCCAATGGCTGCGAGGACGAGCGCATGAGCGGGCTCTCTGGCGGCAACCAGCAGAAGGCAATCATCGCGCGCATGGTCACGTCCAAACCGGACTTGCTCATTGCGTTCCAGCCTACGCGGGGACTCGACGTCGGTGCCATCGAGTTCGTGCACAAGACGCTCGTCGCCGAGCGCGACCGAGGTGCCGCTATCCTGCTCATCTCATTCGAGCTCGATGAGGTCATGGACGTGTCGGATACCATCGCCGTCATCTACCACGGCAAGATCGTTGGCACCTTTGCCCAAGGCACGGTGGACGAGAACCAACTTGGTCTACTCATGGCGGGAGGTGAGCTCAAGTGAGAGGGCTCGAGAAGTTTCTGCGCAGCCGCTTCGCAGCGGCTTTGATTGCCGTACTCGTTGGCTTGCTTGTGGCAGCCGTTGTGCTGATCAGCGCTGGCTATGACCCCATCGCATCGTTCGGGGCGCTCCTCAACGGTGCCTTCGGCAAGCCCAAGTACATCACGAACGTCTTCATAAAGGCAACGCCCATCCTGCTCACGGGCGTTTCGGTGGCATTCGCCTTCAAGACCGGCCTGTTCAATATCGGTGCCGAGGGCCAGTATATAGTTGGGACCATACTGGCAACCATCGTGGGCGTGTCCCTCAACCTGCCGATGCCGCTTCAGATTCCGGTGGTGTTGTTCGCGGGCGTCGTAGGCGGGGCGGCGCTTGGTGCCTTCGTCGGGTGGCTCAAGGCGCGCTTTGGCATCCACGAGGTCATCACTTCGATCATGTGCAACTGGATTGCGTTCTACCTCTGTAACTTCGTGGTGATGAGCGATACCTTCCACAAGCCGAACTCCCAGAGCGCGTTTCCCGTCAATCCTTCGAGCTACACCATGATTCTGGGAAGCTGGAAGAAGTCGGATGCCGGCAAGGAGTTTCTTTTGGGCGTAAAGTGGCTGCGTGAGGTCCTGCTCAAGACAGACCTTAACGTGGGTTTCCTTGTGGCCATACTCGTGGCCGTGCTCATCAGCTGGGTCCTGACGAGGACCAAGTTGGGATACGAGCTTCGTGCCGTGGGATTCAATCGCGACGCTGCGCGATTCAGCGGCATTTCGGTTGAGTCCAACATCGTGCTGTCCATGCTTATCGCGGGTGGTATCAGCGGGCTTGCCGGCGCGCTTGCCATCACGGGCACCTCGCCGCACACCATCACATTGCTCGCAGCCATGGAGGGTTACGGATTCAACGGCATGTCGGTAGCCTTCATCGCAGGATGCGCGCCCATCGGCTGCATTCCCGCCAGCATCATGTTCTCCGCACTCATCTATGGTGGCATGTCGGTGCAACAGGCGCTTGGCGTTCCCTCCGACATCATCAACATCACCATCGGCACCATCGTCTTCTTTACGGCGCTACCTGGCATCGCGCCGTTCTTCGCAGACAGGGTCAAGCAACGGCGCGAAGCCAAAGAGCTTGCAAACGGCGCACAGGCAGGGGAGGCATAGGATGAATAGCGTCATTTTGCTTCTGAGCATCACGCTCATGTACTCGACGCCGCTTGTGTTTGGCGCGCTCGGCGGAGTTATCTCCGAACGCTCCGGCGTGACGAACATCGGCATCGAGGGCATGATGGTCGTTGGTGCGGTTGCCGCTGCCGCTGGCAGCTACTTCTCGGGCAATCCTTGGATTGGCTTCATTCTTGCGGGGATTTGCGGTGCGATTGTGGCACTGCTGCACGCGGTGGCTTCGGTGAGTTTTGCGGCCGATCAGACCATTTCGGGTGTTGCCATCAACATGTTGGCTCCCGGCATCGCGCTCTTCGCATGCCGTCAGCTCTTCGAGGGTGCGGCCATGAGTCCCATCGCACCTAAGCTGCCCGGTATTGTGCATGAGCAGATGAGCCTTAACGTCACCACGATCATCGCGCTCATCTTTGCGGTCATCATGTGGTTCGTTCTGTACAAGACCAAGTGGGGCCTGCGCATCCGTGCGGTGGGCGAGCATCCGCAAGCGGCCGACACCTTGGGCATTAACGTGTACAAGGTGCGCTATGCATGCGTGCTCATCAGTGGCATGTTCGCCGGGTTTGGTGGCGCGTCGATGACTATCGCCATTATCAGTCAGTTTACCCAGACGGCAATCTCGGGTCATGGCTTCATTGCCATGGCTGCGGTCATCTTTGGTAAGTGGCATCCGTTTGGTGCCTATGGCGCATGCATGCTCTTTGGCTTTACGCAGGCGCTCGTCATCTTGTTGGGCGGTGGCGACTTCGTGGTACCGAGCCAGATTCTTTCCATGTTGCCATATGCAATGACCATCATCGTCCTCGTGCTCTTTGTGGGCCGCTCGATCGCTCCCAAGGCGGATGGCATACCATACATCAAGGGCAGTCGATAAAACATACGTGTCGTACCTTCAAGGACGGTCCCCAAGGTGCTCGAACACCTTGGGGACCGTTTTAGAGCGTTGGGGTCGGGCAATGGTATCCGCAGCAATCACGCTTGAGTGAAGCCCTCTTCCCTCCGTGGCGCGATTACGTCCGTTCGCTTGTGCAGGTGCGGCATTCCTACCACAAAGCCGTATACTACGGAACAGTGTGAAATACTTTATAGAGAAAGGGGCTCTGCATGCCATTTAGCAAGGATTTCTTCTGGGGCGGTGCGACCGCTTCCAACCAGTACGAAGGTGGCGTGTTTGAGGGCGGTGCGGGCCTTTCCACTGCTGACTGCATGACCAACGGCGCGCACAAGGTCCCTCGTCAGGTTACCTTCCGTATGCCGGACGGATCGGTAGACAAGCTGCCGCTGTGCTTCCACAGTCCCGTGCGCAACCTTCCCGAGGGGGCTCAGGTTTGCCTTGTGGACGACCCCGACATCTACTATCCGAGTCACATTGCCTCTGACTTCTATCATCACTACAAGGAAGACATCCGGCTGTGTGCCGAGGAGGGCTTCAACTGCCTGCGCTTCTCGCTCAAGTGGAGCCGTATCTTCCCGAACGGAGACGATCCCGAGCCCAACCAAAAAGGCATCGACTTCTATCGTGGCGTGTTTGAGGAATGCCGCAAGTATGGCATCGAGCCACTCGTGACGCTCGATCACTACGAGAATCCGCTGAGTCTTGCCAATCGCTTCAACGGCTTCGACAGCCGCTATTTGGTGGACTGCTTCGTGAAGTATGCCACCACCTGCTTTGAGGCATTCGACGGCCTGGTCACGTACTACCTTACCTTCAACGAGATAAACTGCATCGAGGAGGCTCCATTCGTGACGGCCGGCCTCATTCACGGCGACAAGCCACAGCAGGTAGCAAACGCTACGTATCACCAGTTCCTCGCATCGGCAAAGACGGTCATCGCCGCCCATAAGTACTGGCCCAACCTGCGCATCGGCATGATGCTCGCGGCAGGTCCCGTATATGCCTACACCTGCGATCCCAACGACCAGGTGGCCGCAATGAAGGCCAACGACGTCAAGCTGTTCTACTCTGACGTCCAGATGCTCGGCTTCTATCCGCAGTACAAGCTCGCTGAGTACGAGCGCGAGGGCGTTAAGCTTCCGATTCTGCCGGGCGACCTGGAGATTCTGAAGGAGGGCACCTGTGACTTCCTGAGCTTCTCGCTGTACGGCTCGAGCGTCATTACCACGCATACGGATGACGATCTGGAGGCCGGCGAGGGCAATGGTGGCGCTGCTGGTATGGTTGCCAACCCGTACCTCGAGACCAATGCGTGGGGCTGGGCGACCGACCCGCAGACGCAGCGCATCACGCTCAACATGCTGTACAACCGCTATCACTGCGACCTGTGGTGCGTCGAGAGCGGCATCGGCTGGAATGACGAGTTTGTGGACGACACCGTGCACGATGACTACCGCATCGCCTACATGCGTGCCAACATCAAGAGCATGAAGGACGCGGTCGAGCTCGACGGCATTCCTCTGATGGGCTACCTCTACTGGGGCTGCGTGGACATGGTCTCCAATGGCGAGGGCGAGATGGCCAAGCGCTACGGCCAGATTTACGTTGACGCCGACAACTATGGCCAGGGAACGATGAAGCGCTACCTCAAGGATTCGTACTTCTGGTACAAGAAGGTCATCGAGTCCAACGGCGAGGACCTGGACTAGGCAGCTGAGGATTTGACCTGCTGATTGAACGCTGGCTCGGATACGAGTCGACATTTTATCGGCTGGCTGAGGCAAGAGCTCTTGATTGAATGGGAGACGGGCTTGTTGCTCGTCTCCCGTTTGCTTGTGCGCCGGGCATGGCGCGTCTCTAATGGGTGAGAGTCCCTAGTGCGCCCGGCAGCGGGAAGCACACAGCCAATGGCAAGGGCGTCCGCCGCG
>CADBYM010000047.1 GCA_902798915.1 uncultured Coriobacteriaceae bacterium
GCGCTCCCGACTTTGTGGTCGAGGTCGTCTCTCCCTCCAATCCCGAGATGGACTACATTTCCAAACTCAACATGTATCGTGAGGCGGGCGTGCGCGAGTGTTGGATTTGTGACCCGCAGCGCGCGCGTGTGCTTGCATACCGCTTCGACACCGAGGCGGTGATGGATACGTACCCATTCTCCGAGACGGTTCCCGCCGAGATCTTCCCCGGCTTCGAGGTCAACTTTGCCGACATTATCGAGCGGATGTAGAGCGCGGGTCCTAGGGTGTAGGGACAGTATGTCCAACGGATGGATGCTCAGTAATCGAGGAGCCGACCGTAGTCGTTCCATTCGCCGTACATATGGCCGCGCTTCGTGTGGTTGATGAGGTTCGCCAACGCCTTCTCGTACACTTGGGGGTTGCGGCTTTTGTAGAAGGCCACGTTGTATGCGCGAACACGCTGGTAGAGCTGCGGGAAGCGTTTGAACTTCGCCCAGCATGTGGCGGCTTTGAGTGCGGCCTTGACGTCTTCGTCCACCCGGAAGCTCCTTGGCCCCATGGGAGGCAGTACGGCGCGTCCCGCGTCGGTCATGAGGTCGAGCTTCTCCAGACGACGGACACGCTCCTTGTTGAGTTCGGTCCAGGGACTCTTGGGCTTTCGCGGTGTAAAGCGCTGCAGGCGCATCCCGTCGATCTCCTTCTGAATGCTGTCCACCCAGCCAAAGCAGAGCGCCTCTTCCACGGCGTCGAGGTACCAGAAGGCATCCTCGTCCGTTGGCCGGCCCCGCTTGACCTCCACCCAGCACTCGATCTCGGTGGCGCCGTTTTGCTCGAGCCATGCGCGGAACGCATGCCTGTCGCGCACCTCAGTGAGTATGTTCGCAGCAACTACTTCCATACGGCGCATTATAGGTGCATGTGTGGTCGCGTGGTGTTTGCGTCGCGCTAAAGCTGGCATGGCTACGAGGTGGGTTCCTCGACGCAATGCGGACACGCACTGCGCGTTTGGTAGAATGAACATGGCGGGCAGCTAGCAGGGCTTATTTCAACGCTAGGTTCAGGTCCTTTCGGTTCAGTCCTGCGATATCGCCCGCCATCCCTTTGCTGCATAGGGAGGTATCATGCTGCCAATCTTTGAAGATCACCTCTTTGCTCAAGGATACTTCGTGGCAGGCGTGCCCACTGCCGTTGGTGCTGGTGACGAGCAGGCGGAGACAGTCGTCGCTTCACTCGTCGCGCTCTGGCACTATGCAAGAATCCACGTCACCACCAATCCCGAGCTTGCGAATGAGCATATGATTTCGGTTGCCCAGCGCAACCTTGGCTTCAACGTTCCCTTGTCGTTCTACCGTGGGTTCCCCGAGTCGGTTCGTCACATGGGTCCCGACGTGCGCCTGGCCGACCAGCTGCTGCACTACTTCCGCACGTATTGCCTTGGTGACTTCTCGCATGCGGGCCACTCGGTGTTTGAGGCCCGCTACGAGCGCCTTGCCTTTGATGAGGACGTCGAGCCAAAGGAGTTTGCCATCATCACGCTCGCTGAGGCTGATGAGCTGCTCAAACGTGCGGTGGAGGGCTTCCTCTCCAGCACGCGACCCCTCAATGCCAAAGACCAGGAACTGGTGGAGGCCTATGCTTCCAACAATTCGGAGTTCTCTGTGGAGCACTGTGCGTGCAAGGATACAGCCATCCGACTTGTCCTGAATACCGGTGACCTCAGCTGCACACGCTTCATTGAGCTTCCGGATGTCATACGCCTGGTGGAGTGGCTGCACGAGCTGCGATACACAGAACAAAAGCTCATATACAGTGAGTTTCACACGGGGTTGAGCATCCTGGAGTACGAACCGGTCTCGCGGATGAAGAAGCTCAACTTGCGCAACTGCGACCGTAAGCTCATCACCGCCGTGATCGACCAGATCGTCGAGCGTGGCAGCGTGGACATTGACACCTGCCTTGAGAAGAAGCGCCTGTGGAATGGCTTGCTGCATCATCTGCATTATCGGCCAAAGTGCACTCAGGCGCATGAGTTCTGTGAGGCCATCCGCAGCAAGAATCGGCGCTCTGCATACTCGGTGATGGAGCGCTGCCTTGTGGCGGGCGATGTTCGTGGGGCAACCGATGCCCTTCTCAAGGCCAAGGGCCCCGGCGCGGTCCTGCGGCACCTCGATCACCTGCTCAGCCGTATCGACGACAACCGGGACTTGGCACAGGTGGAGTCAGACGTTGGCTACGTGCTTGCCGCCTGCAACTCACGCAATCGACTCATACTTGTGCAGCTGCTGCTCAAGTATGGCACGATGCCTGTTGGCGCCAATCGCGAAGGAGCGCGTGACTTCTCGTTTGTCCGCTTGGGCCAGCTGACCAAGCACCACGAGAGCGAAGGGGAGATTGCTCGCCGTCGGTCTCTGCTGCCCGACGGTCGTGCGGCAAGTGCGGCCTCGTGGGTTCGTGGACAGCTCGAGCGTGTATGCCACGGTTCGCTCGGCAGGGTGTATGTCGCCGACGAAATGCGCCACATGGCAGTGCCGCTACAGGAAGGCGCCTCGATGGGCGGCTTCGGGACCCTGTCGCGCGGCACGCGCATCCCCCTGCCTAGGGGCAAGAAGGTTCGTGCGTTCACCTATTGGGAGAAGGTGGATGACATCGACCTGTCATGCCTTGCGCTGGACGATTCTGGCAAGACGCTCGAGTTCTCCTGGCGAACCATGTCGAGCGTGCGCTCTCGCGCTATTGCCTTCTCGGGCGACCAGACGAGTGGCTATGATGGCGGCTCGGAATACTTTGACGTGGACATTGCGACCTTCGCGCGTGAATGCGGTATTCGCTGGCGTTACCTGGTGTTCTGCGACAACGTGTTCAGTTCGAAAACCTTTGACCATTGCGTGTGCCGTGCGGGATACATGCTGCGCGACCTTGTGGATTCGGGCGAGGTGTTCGAACCGGCTACCGTACAGTCCTCGTTTGTGGTGAACTGCAAGAGCCGCGCCGCCTTCCTCTTTGCGCTGGACTTGAGGGATCCGGCATTCATATGGCTCAACCTGGGCGAGCGCAGCATGCGGCACATTGCGGGCAAGGGCGGGTTCTCGTTCTTGCATAGGCACCTGCGCATCGCGGACGTCTTCAACGTGCGCGATTTTGCAACCATGCTTGCAAGCGAGGTGGTCACAACGCCAGAAGATGCCGATGTCGTGTTTGCCGATAAGACGGCCGAGGAGCTGGGGCTGCATGAGGGCCAAGAGCTCATCAGGCCAAATGACGTCACTCGCTTCCTTGAGCTGCTTAACGCGTAGTGGGCGTGGCCCGAATCCGGCAACCCTTATAGAATGCTCAAAAACAGCCCGTACTACGATTGGTACCGTTGACCCCAAGGCCCTAGGCCAAGAAGCCAAGGTGCTCGAGGAGCACCTTCGTGCCGATAAGAATCAAGATGACCCCTCCGGCGATTTGCGAAGGACGCTGGTAGCGCATGCCGAACTGGTTTCCCACGAGAACGCCCACGATGCTCAGCACGAAGGTGGTGATGCCGATGAGGGCCACGCTCAGCCAGATGTTGACGGAAAGTGACGCGAAGGCGATGCCGACGGTCAGCGCGTCGATTGAGGTCGCGATGGCGAGCAGCAGCACCTCGCGTGCGCTCAATCTCCCATTCGCCTCGTCTTCCTCCTCGCCTGTGATGGCCTCGCGGATCATGCCGCCCCCGATGAAGGCGAGCAGGCCAAAGGCGATCCAATGGTCAATGGGCTCGATGAGCCAGAGGAGCTGGGTGCCCAACGCCCAGCCAATCAGCGGCATCCCGCCCTGGAAGCCGCCGAACGCGAGCGCCAGCACGAGCGTCGTGCGCCAATCGATACGCTGCATCCCGAGTCCCTTGCACACCGAGACCGAAAATGCGTCCATGCTCAATCCCACGGCAAGCAAGAATAGTTCGCCAAGCCCCATGCGCCATCCTCCTGGTTGTGCATGCAAAACGTCGAATACCATAGCACAGCGCCAGAGCGACCAGACATGGGATATAGTTTCTGGTCATACACAAAACGGGAGGTCTCACATGAGCACTTTTGACGCATTCGCCTATGGTTCCCTCGGCGCGCTTGCCCCCGACTTCGAGGCGGGCGAGGAGCCCCTGGAGGGGGAGGACGCGCTTGGACTCTTCATGGAGTGGCTCGACGGGCGTGGCATCGAGCTCTGGGACCATCAGGAGGAGGCGCTGCTCTCACTCGCCATGGGCAACCACGTGGTGCTGGGCACGCCGACTGGCTCAGGCAAGTCCCTCGTCGCCATGGGGATGTGCTTCATGTCCCTATGTGCGGACTACACCGCTTACTACACGGCACCAATAAAGGCTCTCGTCTCCGAGAAGTTCTTCGACTTGGTGGACATCTTCGGGCGCGACCTCGTCGGCATGATTACCGGCGACGTCTCGATAAACGCCGGCGCGCCCATTATCTGCTGCACTGCGGAGATTCTTGCGAACCAGGCCCTACGCGAGGGTGAGGACACGTCTGTGGCGTGGGTGGTGATGGACGAGTTCCACTACTTCGGTGACCCAGACCGTGGATGGGCGTGGCAGGTGCCCCTGCTTACGCTCGCGCGCACGAAGTTCCTGCTCATGAGCGCGACGCTTGGCGACATGACGGCTATTGTTGAGCTGGTGAAGCGTCAGACGGGTGCCGACGTCGACCTCGTGATTGACGCTCCGCGCCCCGTGCCCCTCTCGTACGAGTTCGTGGAGACCTCGCTTGAGGCGACGGTTGAGCTGGCCCTGCGCAACGGTGACGCGCCGCTCTACATCGTCCACTTCGCTCAGGATGCTGCCCTCAAGAGTGCCCAGGCGCTTGCGAGCTTCGGCGTCTCGTCTCGCGAGCAGCGCGATGCCCTGCGTGAGGCATGCAAGGGAACGCGCTTCTCGACGGCGTTCGGCAAGACGCTGCGTCGTCTGCTGCTCATGGGGGTTGGTGTGCACCACGCGGGGATGCTTCCACGGTATCGGCTGCTGGTCGAGAAGCTCGCGCAGCAGGGCCTGCTTCCCGTCATCTGCGGTACGGATACCCTTGGCGTGGGTATCAACGTTCCCATTCACACGGTGCTCCTTACGGCACTTGCCAAGTATGATGGCAAGCGACAGCGGCGTCTGAACGCGCGCGAGTTTCACCAGATCGCCGGTCGCGCGGGGCGGGCGGGTTTCGACACGGAAGGCGTCGTGCTCGTCCAGGCGACTGAGTATGATGTCGAGCGGGCGAAGGCGCTGGCCAAGGCCGGCGGGGACCCCAAGCGCGCTCGCAAGGTAAAGACGCGCAAGCCGCCCGAGGGATTCGTGGGCTGGAACCGACAGACCTTCGAACGTCTCGTGGAGTCCCAACCCGAACCGCTGCGCCCCCGGCTCAAGGTCACCCACTCCATGGTGCTGGCCGAGGTGTCCCAAGGTGGCGATGCGTGGGAGCGCGTGCACGACCTCATCGACTCCTCGATGCAGACGGACGAGCAGAAGCTGGCGCTGCGCACACGCGCGGACGAGGTGTTCGCGACGCTCATGGATGCCGGCGTGGTGGTGCGCGAGGAGCGGGAGGACGGTTCCGTCGGGTTCTACACGACGGTTGACGTTCCCACCGACTTTGCGCTTGACCAGCCACTCTCTCCGTTCCTCTTGGCGGCGCTCGAGCTGCTGGACCGCGAGTCCGAGACATATGCTTACGATGCGATATCCCTGGTGGAATCGACGTTGGAACAGCCGTATCAGATTCTGCGCGCCCAAGAGAAGGCGGCACGCAACGAGGCGATGGCCCGCATGAAGGCTGACGGCGTTGACTACGACGAGCGCATCGACCGAATTCAGGAGGTCACCTATCCCAAGCCGCTCGAAGAACTCATCACGGCGGCGTTCGCCACGTATTGCGAGAAGGTGCCCTGGGCGAACGACTACGAGCCCCTGCCCAAGTCGGTGCTGCGCGACATGCTCGAGACTGCCTCGGACTTCAAGACCTACATCCAGCGTTGCGGCATCGCGCGTGCTGAGGGCATCCTGCTCCGCTACCTCTCGGAGGCATATCGCTCGCTCTCGCGCACGCTGCCGCTCGAGGCGCGCGACGAGCGGCTCGAGGACATCATCGCCTGGTTGGGCCTCGTGGTGCGCTCCGTCGATTCGAGCCTCGTGGACGAGTGGGCACGCTCAGGGGAGCTGGACGAGGACGCGGGTGCCCCGCCGACCGATGCTGACGTGGTGGTCGTCGATCGGCGTGCAGTCACCTTGCTCGTGCGAAACGCGCTCTTTGCGCGCGTGCGACTCGCCGCCCATGACGACTGGAGGGAGCTGGGCGAACTCGATGCCGAGTGGGGTTGGCCGGCACCGCGATGGCACACCGCGCTTGACGCCTTCTACGACGAGCACGAGGACGTGCTGCTCGATGCAGACGCGCGCTCGACGCAGTTCTTCGAGGTTGACGACAAAGACGAGCGGACCGATCGCGTCTGGCACGTGCGCCAGACGTTTGCCGACGTCGAGGGCGACCACGACTTTGGCATCGCGGCGGACCTTGACCTCGACGCGACGCAGGAGGCGGGGGAGGCGGTATTCACCAACTATCGCGCAGGCTTCGTGGAGGACCTGCGCCGACCTGAGGAGGATTGACGATGGTACAGACCGATGGCGCGCTCACCGAGGAGGAGCGTGCGGAGCTCGAGCAGTTGCGAGCCGAAAAAGCTGCGCGTGAGGATGCCGAGAGGGCTCGTCGAGAACGTGCGGAGCTCGAGCGGCTGCGTGCTGAGCGTGCGGCGCGGGCCGAGGAGGAACGTGCCAGAAGCCTGATGGAACCCGGCGATGACCTCTCGATGCCAGTGGGGCAAAAGATCGTGCTGGCGGGTGTGGCGATTGCCGTTCTGCTTGCCGTCGCCATAGTGTTCTTTGGCCCCAAATAGGGACGGCGCCTGACCTCACATGTTCTGACCTGTTCTGTTACCAGTTTGCCCTCTTGGCTTCCTGTGCGATGGGCTGTGGTAACATTCCACCATTGCGAATCCATCAGCGAGAAAGGCTGAATAATGGCACTCACCGATCGTACCGTCCCTACAGACGTCGCGCTCAATACCGACTTGTACGAGCTCACGATGGCACAGGGGTTCTGGGAGTCTGGGCTCGTTGACGCACAGGGCTGCTTCAACGTCTTCTTCCGCGAGAACCCCTTTAGTGGCGGGTATGCCGTCGCGTGTGGCGTCGGGCAGATTGCGGAGCTTGTCGAGAACCTGCGCTTCGATGAGGAGAGCGTCGCCTATCTCGCTTCCGTGAAGGCGCCGGGCGGCGGTCCCATGTTCAAGGAAGGCTTTCTCGACTATCTGCGCGACTTCAGGCTGCACGTTGACGTGTGGGCCATTCCAGAGGGCGACCTCGCCTTCCCGCGCGAGCCCATGGTTCGTGTGCAAGGCCCCATCATCGAGTGCCAGCTGCTCGAGACCGCGCTGCTCAACCTCGTCAACTTCCAGACGCTCGTGGCTACCAAGGCGTCTCGCGTGGTCTACGCGGCGGAAGGTCATCCCGTGTCCGACTTTGGTCTGAGGCGCGCCCAGGGCCATGACGGAGGTTTGGCGGTCGCCCGTGCCTCCTACATCGGAGGTTGCGGCTCGACCTCCAATGTGCTTGCGGGCAAAATCTACGGCATTCCCGTGTTTGGCACGCACGCTCACTCATGGGTCATGGCGTTCCCCACTGAGCTCGATGCCTTCCGCGCCTTCGCGAAGTCGAGTCCCAAGAACTGCTGTCTTTTGCTCGACACCTATGACGTCCGCCAAGGCATAAAGAACGCCATCGTCGTGGCCAAGGAGATGGAAGCCGAGGGCGAGCGTCTGAGCGCCATTCGCATTGACTCGGGTGACCTTGCACGTCTCTCCAAGGAGACGCGTGCCGCCTTTGACGAGGCCGGGCTGCCCTACGTGAAGATTTCCGTCTCGAACGACTTGGAGGAGTATACCATTCAGTCGCTCTTTGCTCAGGGCGCCCCGATCGACACCTTTGGCGTTGGCACTAAGCTCGCCACGTGCGATCCGCAGCCTGCGCTCGGCGGGGTGTACAAGCTCTCGGCGACGCGCTCCTCCGATGACGAGCCGTGGCGTCCCGTGATGAAGCTCTCGGAGCAGGTCTACAAGCGCACGATTCCGGGCGTACAGCATGTGCTCCGCTTCGAGGACGCGAGTGGGTGCCCCGTGGGAGACATGATCGTCGACGATGCTTGTGACTCGGGCAATCGTACGGCGATGGTTGACCTCATCGACCCCGTCACCACGTATCACTTGGAGGGATATACCTCGCGCGAGCTGCTGCAGCAGATCGTTGCGGACGGAAGGTGCGTCGGCGAGCCCTCGACGATCGAGAAGGCGAAGGCGCGCTGCAAGGACGCGATCATGCGTCTGGACCCCGCGACCAAGCGTTTCCTGAACCCACAGACGTATCCCGTGGGACTTGAGCGTGGCCTTTCCGATCTTCGCCAGCGACTTGCGTCGGAAGAGGCTTCTACACGTTGACGCGAGTCAGCGTAATCGGTAACAAGTAACTACAGAAGGAGTACTTCAATAATGCTCGAAACACTTGAACGTCTTGTGCGCGACGCCTTGTCCGCTGCACAGGCGGATGGAGACTTGCCCGAATTTGAGGTCGCCAACCTCGGCTTCGAACGACCGGCAGACTCGGCGCATGGCGACTGGTCATCGACGGTGGCCATGCGCTCGGCAAAGCTTGCGCGCCGCGCACCGCGTGTCATCGCGGACGCGATTGTCGCGCATCTGGCAACAGGGGGTGCGATCGATCGGGTTGAGATAGCCGGTCCGGGTTTCATCAACTTCTACCTCAACACCGCGAGTGCGAACGACGTCGTGCGTCAAATCCGCGAGCAGGGCAGTGAGTTCGGGCGCTCCACGCTCGGACAGGGGCAACGAGTTCAGGTGGAGTTCATCTCTGCGAATCCCGTGGGCCCCATGCACATCGGTCATGGACGTTGGGCGGCGTTGGGCGACTCGCTCTGCAACGTGATGGAGCACGCAGGCTATGACGTGCAGCGCGAGTACTACATCAACGACCACGGCAGCCAGATGGATGTGTTCGGCCGATCCATCGAGCAGCGCTATCAGCAGCTCTTTGGCTTGGTGCGCGAAGGCCGCTCGCTCGACGAGGCGTATGCCGAGCTCTTGGCCGACCGTGAGGCGTTCGTGGAGGACGAGAACGACGAGCGGCCCGAGAGCCACCCTCTCACCGATGCCTTCCTCGCCGCGCTTGGCGAGAACTCCTACGGCGGTGACTACATCATCGACCTCGCGCTGAGCTTCGCTCGGGCGGAGGGTGACGCCTTGCTGGCCCTGCCGGAAGAGGAGCGAGTGGCGGAGCTGCGCGAGCAGGGCTATCACCTCATGTTGGAGTCCATTCGGAACACGTGCCATGAAGCCCGCTGCGACTTCGACAACTGGTTCTCGGAGCGATCGCTGTACGTACCTGACGAGACCGGCAAGGATGCGGTGCATCGCGCATTCGACAAGCTCGAGGAGATGGGTCATCTCTACACCACCGAAGATGGGGCCCTGTGGTTCCGCTCGACTACCTTCGGAGACGACAAGGACCGCGTGCTCGTGAAGTCAAACGGCGAGTACACCTACTTCGCCTCGGACGTCGCATACCACTGGGACAAGTTCCAGCGGGTGGACCATGTCATTGACATCTGGGGTGCCGACCATCACGGCTACATCAAGCGCGTTGACTCCGCATGCGAGGCGCTAGGCTATCCTGGCGGCTTGGAGGTGCTGCTTGGGCAGCTCGTCAACCTCTTGCGCAACGGTGAGGCCGTCCGCATGTCCAAGCGCAAGGGGACGATGGTCACATTCGACGAGTTGCTTCATGAGGTTGGAGCCGATGCCACGCGCTATACGCTCGTCTCGAAATCAGCCAACCAGATGATCGACTTCGACATCGAACTCGTAAAGCGCCAGGACAACTCGAACCCCGTCTACTATGTGCAGTATGCACACGCGCGCATCTGCTCAATCCTGCGTCGCGCCGCTCAGGTTTCGGCTGAGGAGGCGGCACAAATGGGGATGGAAGAGGTTGCCTTGCGCGCCGTGGGAACAGACGTCGACTTGGGACTGCTCGCAGATCCGAGTGAGCTGGCCCTTACGCGCAAGCTTGCGGAGCTGCCGGAGCTTATCGCCGGATGTGCACGCGACCGGGCGCCATTTAGGCTATCGCACTATGCGGAGGACCTTGCAGGGGCGTTTCATGGGTTTTATACACAATGTCAAGTGCTATCATCGGAGGGACGACCTGTCGAGGCGTCGCTCTCGAAGGCCCGGATCGCTCTCTGTGATGCGGTTCGCATCACCCTTGCGTTGGTCCTGCGACTGGTGGGGGTGGGTTCGCCGACCCAAATGTAAGCATTGTGTGAAGACGAGCAAGATTTGAACCTAGACAGCAACGTAATATGAGATAGAACATGACAAATATAGTCTTTCCGTAGTATGGTATTACTAGATTTGATACAGTGGCCCCTCGATGAGAAAGCCGAGTAGGAGGTCCTCATGGAGCTGCGTGAGTACTTGTCCATACGGAGGGCGTACAACCTCGTAAGGCAACAGACGGAGACCACGCGCCGTCTCACATTCGAGGAGTTTGCTATTCTCTGCAAGCTAGACATGACGGATGTTGCCGTAAAGACGTCAGAGATAGCCGACTATCAAGGTGCCCTGCGCCCTACGATGACGCATCGTACCAATCATTTGGCGAGCCTCGGTCTTATCGACCGAGGCGAGGGCGATGTCGATCGTCGCAACATAGTGTGCAGCATCTCAGAGGACGGGCGCTTGTACGTACGGGAGCTGTCGTCACTCACGCGCAACAAGATTTCGTCTGGGCAGCCGCTCGCGCGCATATCTGCGGAACGTCTAAGGAAGTACGTCGACGCGATGGGTACCGTGTACTGCACTGCGGGCGAACTCGTGCTCATCAGCCTTCTCGCCTGCGAGGAGGAGCGGTGCACCATCACCGTGCTCGTTGAGAGGCTCGGTCTGCTCCAGCCAACGGTCTCCATGTCGGTGTCTGCCATGGTGGAGAAGGGTTTGGTCACTCGGAGCAGGCCAGGTGGCTCCACAACGCGCTCGCTCGACATTGAGCTTACCGAGCGTGGACGCGAGAAGGCGGTTGCGCTTGCGGATCGGATTAGTGGAATCGTGGTTCGTCGAAAGGCGCGTATAAGCGAGGCGTAAGCTGTTTGGGCGTTTGTTTGAGGGTTGCCGACATGCGCAAGCGCCCAAACAGGTGGCATCTGAATGGGAATCATGTGCCGTTCATGGAACAAGTCTGTTCTTTTGTGGCGTGTTGTTGTATAGTTGCGAAGCATTAAGGCGATAGTCGCCGTTCATTTGAAATCATTCATTAATCAAACAATCCACAAGTCACGTTTGTTGGTGCGGTCATTCCGCACGAAGTCAGAAAGGTAATGCCTATGGCCGAGGAGACCGAAGCTGCTGCCAATGCGGAGGAGCGCATCGTGGGGGATGCGGGCCAGCCAGCAACGGGCAGTGAGTCGGGTGATGCTGAAGCGAAGGATCATGTGCGGGACGACAACGCGCATGGGGGCCACGAGAATGCCCAGATGGTCATGGCGATAGGGGAGGACGAAGTCCGACCTACGCAAGACGCGAGTGTTCCAGAGCCGCAGAGCGCACCTGAGCAGCAAGGTTCTAGTGACGTGCAGGCTGGTTCCGGTGACGCACAGGCTGCGCAGGAACAGCAGGCCGGAGGGCAGCGGAAGCGCAGACGTCAAGGCAACGGTCAGAACGGGAATGGTCAGAATCGCGGCAAGAACAACCAACAACGACAGGGTCAGCAGAACAGGCGACGTGGACGACGCTCCAACCAGCCAGAGCCGAGTGTGGAACCAAGCCTCAAGCGCGAGGAGCTCGAGAAGCTCAAGGTGGCTGATCTACGGGCGAAGGCGGCCGAGCTGGAAATCGACTACGTTGGCAAACGCAAGGCAGAGCTCGTCGATTTGGTGTACCAGGCCGCAGCCATCGCAGAGGGCTTCAGGGCTGTTCAAGGCGTGCTCGACATCCAGAACGACGGCTATGGCTTCATTCGTACCGGCAATTACATGAAGGGCGATAACGACGCCTTCGTGCACCAGCAGATAATCAGGCAATATGGGCTTCGTCCAGGAGACTACATTCAGGGCACGCTGAGCCCCGCTCGCTCGGGAAACAAATATCCACCGCTGGGTCGCGTCGAGAGCATTAATGGTCAGCCTCCCGAGAACGCGCGCAAGCGGCCGCGATTCCGTGATTTGACGCCCATCTATCCCAACGAGCGATTGGTGATGGAACATGGGAAGGACTCCATAACCGGCCGCGCAATTGACTTGGTGGCACCCATTGGCAAGGGGCAGCGTGGGCTTATCGTGAGTCCTCCCAAGGCTGGGAAGACGACCGTTCTCAAGCGTATCTGCCAATCCATTGCTGCAAACAATCCCGAGGTGCATCTCTTCTGCCTCTTGGTGGACGAACGTCCCGAAGAGGTCACGGATATGGAGCGCTCGATCAAGGGCGTGGTCGTTGCCTCGACGTTTGACATGCCAGCCGAGAACCATACAGCCGTTTCGGAGTTGGTCATCGAGCATGCAAAGCGCCTCGTTGAGCAGGGCGAGGATGTTGTGGTCGTGCTTGACTCAATCACGCGATTGGCGCGTGCGTATAACCTCGCACAGCCTGCAAGTGGCCGCATCCTCTCGGGTGGTGTGGATTCGGCGGCGCTATATCCACCCAAGCGCTTCTTGGGAGCGGCAAGAAACATCGAGGGAGGGGGCTCGCTTACGATCCTCGCCTCCGCCCTCATCGACACGGGCTCAAAGATGGACGAGGTCATCTTCGAGGAGTTCAAGGGCACGGGAAACATGGAGCTCAAGCTCGATCGCGAGCTTGCCGACAAGCGCATATTCCCGGCCATTGATCCGGTGGCGTCGGGTACGCGCAACGAGGAACTGCTCATCGATCCGGAGCTGCAGCCCTTCGTGTGGGGCATACGGCGTGTGCTGGCTAACATGAACAACATCGAGCGTGCCGAATCTGCCCTCGTCAAGGGCCTCAAACAGACCGACAACAATCAGGACTTCTTGATTCGCTCTGCAAAGAAGGCGCAGCAGACGGATTATCTGTAGTTGCGATTGGATTTGGATACTCTTGGTTCCATGGGGTGGCCCCAGAAGGTTGCCGCGTGAGCTGAGATGCTTGGGTCACTTGGGGCCATCCCCGAGTGACCCAATGTTTTACGCGCGGCTAGCGCCTGAAGAGAAGGTCCTCGATGGCGAAGAGTGCGCGTCGCGGCAAGAGCTTTGCCGCTAAGGCTGCGGCACGCATGTCCCAGCTGGGAATGCAGACCGGATGTCCCAAAAGCGATGCGATTACCGCGCGGCGTACGACGGTTCTCACGTCTTGGAATCCGATGCGGCACATGGACGTTGCCGTGGCATTATCGCCGGGGTCGTCAAGGAATCCGGTGCGCATGAACTTGGGGCATACTGCCGTTACGCGGATGCCCCCGGAGCGGAGCTCCTCGTCGAGCATCCGCGAGAACTCATAGACGAACGCCTTGGTGGCCGAGTACACCGTCAGATATGGCTGGGGGACAATGCCGGCAATCGACGAGATGTTGATGATGCGGGAACCAACCTTCATGTGGGGAAGTACCAGCGAGCAGACCTCGACGAGCGCGAGGCAATTGAGGCGAATCATGGTGGCGGAGGCTCCGCGCCCCACAGAGTCGAAGCTGCCGAACTTGCCCAGGCCAGCGCAGTTGACAAGCCATTCGACGTGAGCGTCATCGGTGGCCAGAGCCTCCGAAAGCTTGTCGAGGGCATTCGGGTCGGTTAGGTCAAGGGGGAGGGGCCTGATGCGGACATCCCGACTGGAGGCTGCGAGCCGATCGAGCGCGTCCTTGCTTCTCGCTATGGCCCATATCTCGTCGAGAGGACCTCCAGACCCCTCTGCAAGTTGGGTGACGAACTCCCTACCGACGCCTGAGGAGGCGCCGGTGACGATGGCGATTTGCCTCATTGAGCATCCCTTCACGCATATGCTGTCGTACAATCACGTCGCGGAACAATAGCAACCATGTGCATGCTTGCATTATCCCAAGTTATCGAGTAACACTATACTTGAATGGCGCAGAATCACACTTCAACGGAGCCCGATATGCAGTCAAAATGGAATGCGAGTTGCATGCGCGTTGGCCACGGCTTGTCCTTTGTGGCAGTAGGCGCAATTGTCACCACCTCGATAACCCCGTCTCCCGCTCGCGCATTGACGTATGAGGAGGCGATTGATGCCGTGGGGTCGTCGCCGGCCAGCGTAGGTGTGGGAATCGCCGTCGGTGCCTTGGCCATGGGACTGATTTCGCGCCTAATGTACAAACGCATGAAGAAGCGTTTGGAGCAGCGGGTCAACGAACTGGAGTTGGCTCATGGGCAGCGTGGCCAGTTTGAGCCGGATATGGTGGAGCAGCCTACGAGCGCCATCAACATGCAAGCGCTGCTGGACGAACGTGACGATTCCGCGTCTGAGGACGTGGGAAAGCACGGAAGCCTGACCCTAGACCAAGGGGGGTCCATGGCGTCACAGATTCCAGTGATGGAGCAGCCTGTAGTTGCGGGACGATTCATCGCGCTGGAAGGTCCTGACGCATCGGCGAAGGAGCAGACGGCGAAGTCGCGAAGCCTCGACGCCACGTTGAGCGACTTGCTTCATGGTGGAGATGATCTTCCCGTCATCGAGCGAGGAGAGGGCTCGCTGGAGCTGTATGGCGCACGTGCCGAACTCGAGCATGCACACTCCATGCAGGTGCTCAAGAACTTGAACCGCACGACGCGTTCGAGAATGCTCACGAAGCGACTTCCCGACCTCGGAACACCTGATGCCGTTGCCGATGCCATCACGGTCGACGCAAAGGATGAGATCTCGGCTGACCTACTTCCTCTCGATCCCTCAGAGAGGGTCGATATGATCCTTCGCGAGGAACTTGAGCTCAACAACGCACGCATCGTGAGGGAGTACGCGCACACGAAGCCTGTGCTGCCCGAAAGGACTGGAGATGCTAACGCATCGGAGGGCGATGGAGGGCCGAGTGGCAGCAACCATCCGCAGGGACGGCACTTTACCGTCGGGTCTCGGGAGGCATAGACGTGGCGTTTCGAGACAATCGAAGGGCAAAATGGGCCGTGCTGCTCATCTTGTGGATTTGCGTCGTCTGGGGACATTCGATGATGCCGTCGGACCTGTCGTCTGAGGAATCCTCGTGGGTCGTTGCGCTGTTGCGCCCAGTCTTCTCATTGTTTGGGGTGACGAATGGCCAAGTGATGACGCACGTCATCCGCAAGGGTGCGCACTTCACAGAATATGTGGTCCTTATGCTCATAGGAGTGAGATTCGCGCGCGAATGGGCGCGGAGCGGACTTGGGACGCGACTCATCACCGTGCTCGTCTGGGCTGGGGTTCCGATGATCGACGAGACGATTCAGAGCTTCACACCCGGCAGGGCACCACTCGTCACAGACGTCTGCATCGACATGGCGGGCGGCTTCCTCGGCATGCTGATATCGTATGCGTTCCTCAGGCGCGTGAAGCCTCGGTGAGCGCCTGAGCGCCCGTCGTGGCGCGCAGAATCGTTACCCACATTCCCTCTACCAAGCCTTCGACGGCCGCGACCACTCGCTGCGCCACCTCGTCCCCGTCGCAGAGCGCAAGCATCGTTGAGCCCGAGCCGGAGATGACGAAGGAGCAAGCGCCGGCACTGAGGGAACGGGTGCGCAAAAGATCGTAGTCGGGAATCAGGAGCATGCGATGGGGTTCGTGGAGCTTGTCGTGGCACGCCTTTGCGATGAGGTCGACATCACCGCGTTCGAGCGCGTCCGCCATTGCGACGCAGCGACCCATCTGCCATACGGTCGTGCGCATGGATACCGATGTGGGAAGTGCCTTGCGTGCCTCTTCGGTCTTGACCTCGTAGGGTGGTGCCATGGCCACGAATCGCAGGTTCTCGCCGACGGGCATGACGGCTGCATAGACCGTTCCCGCCTCGACGAAGGAGCTGGTGAGGCCTCCATAGACGGCAGGTGCGACGTTGTCGGGATGTCCCTCGATGGCGGTGGCGATGTTAAGCGCTTGGGCACGGTCGAACGGCCTGCCCGAGAAGAGCAGTGCCGCGATGACGCCGGCCACCACGCATGTGGAGCTGGAACCGAGGCCGCCCGAGAGCGGTAGCGGCGAGTTGATGGAGATGGAGAGAGGCCGCGCCGGCGCGTCAAGCATTCCGCAGGCTCGCTGGTAGGCAACCCATACGAGATTGTCCTCGTTGGCGAAGCGCGCGAGACAGCCGCGGACCTCCAGCGAAGCGGAGGGCTCGAACGAGAACGTCGCCCACAGATCGAGCGCAATACCCATCACGTCAAAGCCCACGCCCAGGTTTGCCGAGGTTGCGGGAACCCGAATGACGACCGTCCCCGTGTCGCGTGGCGCAAGGGTGCCCTCTATGGCCTCGGAATACGTGAGAACGCGTTTGCCGATCACCCAAACACCCGCTTGCAGGCATTCTCGACGAATGCGTTCATCTCGTCTTGGTCGCACACATCCGTATGGCGCTCCGGGGCGGTTCGGAGTCCTGCCAGCTGTTGCGGTGCGACGGTGCCCGTGAGCCTTTGGAGCGCGTCCATGCAGGCGAAGCCGTCGAGCTGCGACACATCGGTGCCGAGGGCGGCGAGTACGTCGGCGGAGAACTTGTAGGGCGATGCCGTCGAGAGGCACACGCGCTGTCTGCCGGCGTGCTGTCGGGTGTCGAGCACGGCCTTTCCCACGGCGGTGTGGGTGTCGATGAGGATGCCGAGCTCGTCCCAGGTCGAACGAATGGTGCGACGGGTCGCATCGTCGTCGGCAAAGCCGCACCCAAAGCTGGACTGGAGCTTCCGAAGAATGGAGTCAGAGACCGTGTAGGTGCCCTTCTCGGCGAGGTCGGCCATATAGGAGGCCACCAGCTCGCAGTCACCGCCGCTCAGGTAGTACACAAGGCGCTCGAGGTTGGACGAGACGAGGATGTCCATGGAGGGCGAAATCGTCTTGTGGAAGGTGCGGCGACGGTCGTAGGTCCCCGTGGTTATGAAGTCGGTGAGGACATTGTTGGCGTTGGATGCCACGATGAGCCTTCCCACGGGAAGACCGAGCAGCTTTGCGTAATAGCCGGCGAGTACATCCCCGAAGTTGCCGGTTGGCACGCAGAAGTCGATCTCCTCGCCGACCATGACGATGCCCGCGCGGGCGAGCTGTGCGTAGGCGTCGAAGTAGTAAGTGACCTGCGGGACGAGACGTCCGACGTTGATGGAGTTGGCGCTCGAGAGCACGCAGCCCGCGTCGTCGAGGCGGCTCCGAAGAGCCTTGTCGGCGAAGATGCGCTTGACCTCGGTCTGTGCGTCGTCGAAGTTGCCACGAATGCCGCACACCGCCACGTTGCCGCCGCGCTGCGTGACCATTTGCAGGCGCTGGATGTCGGAGACCTTGCCGTCCGGATAGAACACGGTCACGCCGGTGCCAGCTACGTCGGCGAAACCCTCGAGAGCTGCCTTGCCCGTGTCACCGGAGGTGGCAGTGAGGATCATGACGTTCTTGCCGTCACCAGCTGAGGTGCGCGCCACGCTCATGAGGCGGGGCAGCATTTGGAGTGCCACGTCCTTGAAGGCGCACGTCGGGCCATGGTAGAGCTCGAGAAGCCAGTCATCGCCAAGGGAGGTGAGCGGCGTGATGGCGGAGGTGTCCCACTGGTCGCCGTAAGCCCCGCTCACACACTGGGAGATTTCGTCGTCGGTGTAGTCACCCAGGAGCGCGCCAAGCACAAGGCGTGCGGTCGCGTGGTAGTCCTGTGCGCACACGCGAGAGAGGTCGAGCGCATGCGTCCCCATTTGGTCAGAGACAAAGAGTCCTCCGTCGGGGGCGATACCGGTGAGGATTGCCTGCTTGCTGCTCATGACGCGACTGGCGTCACGCGTGCTGTGATACAACGTCTCCACGATGGACTCCCTGCTGGTCGGTTTGCAAAACAGCCTTAAGTATAGCAAGCATGACACATAAAGGTGACGAACTGTTTAACCACGGTCTATGGTTCTGGTTTGTTGGTGTATGCTTTACCAGTTTCATAGGTCAGACGTACGTAAGAGGTCTGTATGAGAATAGCTCTCCTGGGGTACGGAACGGTAGGCCGCGGCGTGGATGGCATCATTCGTTCATGCGTACCAGAGCTCGAGGTGGTTCGCATACTCGAGTTGCCCGACCGTCTCGCCGATGCGCGCATGACATCGAGCATTGACGATATCGTCAATGACGAGTCGATTGATCTTGTGGTGGAGTGCATGGGCGGGATTGAGCCGGCACACACCTTCATCGCAGCCGCCCTTACGGCGGGCAAGCACGTGGTCACTTCCAACAAGGCCGTGGTCGCGGCACACTTCGCCGAGTTCGCGGAGCTTGCCGAAGGGCATGGAGTTGCCTTCCTCATCGAGGCGTCCGTCGGTGGCGGGATTCCGTGGATCGCCAGCATAGAGAAGGTTCGGCGCATCGATGAGGTCACGTCGTTCATGGGCATCATGAATGGCACCACGAACTACATCATGGACTCCATGCGCCGTGATGGGCTCGACTTTGGCATCGCGCTTGGCCGTGCGCAGGAGCTCGGCTATGCGGAGCGCGACCCCTCCGCCGACATCGACGGGATCGACGTGGCAAACAAGACGATCATCTCTGCATGCGTCGCGTTCGATGTGGACTGCGTTCGGGAGTTTCCGGTCACGGGCATACGCACGGTCACCAAGCGCGACCTCGATCTGTTTGCGTCACACGGCCTGATGGTCAAGCTGTTTGGTCGCGGCGTCTGCAAGGACGGGAAGTATGCCGTGGCCGTAGAGCCCGTGGCGATTCCCCTGATGTCGCTCGAGGCGGCGGTACCGTCCAACTTCAACCTCGTTTCGCTGAAGGGTGGCACCATAGGACCGTTGAAGTTCTATGGCCAAGGCGCGGGCAGCCTTCCTACGGGCAATGCCATCGTCCAAGACGTGCTCGACGTCGCGCGCGGACGTCGCCAGCGATATGACTTCTCGCGTGGCCTCGCGTATGAGTCCACGTTGATGAGGTGCGACTACGTCTATCGCTCCACGGTGAATCCCGCCCACGGCGACGCATGGGCGCCAGGGGCATGGCGGGTTCGCAACCTGACAGCAGAAGGGGCTCGCAGGTTGCTCGAGGAGATCTGGCAGCAGGATGAGACCGCCTTCATGGCGGCCCTACCTCAGGAGGTATAGCGTGATCAAGGTGGCAAAGTTTGGCGGATCGAGCGTGGCCGATGCCGCACAGTTCCGTAAGGTAAAGAGCATCGTTGAGGCGGATTCCGCACGCAAGTTCGTCGTGGTCTCGGCTTCGGGCAAACGCGACAGCGGTGACAACAAGATTACCGACCTCCTGTTGCTCGTGAATGCGCACATCCAGTATGGTGTTGACTGTGCGTCGCTTCTGGCAACCATCGAGCAGCGCTTCTTGGACATTGCTCTTGAGCTCGAGCTTTCCTTCGACCTTCCGACTGAGTTCATGCGATTCGTTGACCACATCAAGGAGTATTCGCCCGAGTACATCGTCTCGCGTGGAGAGTGGTTCACCGGACGGCTCATGGCCGAGTATTTGGGGATGCCCTTCGTGGATGCGGCTGATGTGGTGGTGTTCCATCACGACGGTACCATTGACATGGAGCGCACGCAGACGAAGCTGCGCGAGGCCGTCATCCACACTGGAGGTACGTTCGTGCTGCCCGGCTTCTACGGCGCAACGGTGGACGGACAGATCAAGCTCTTCAAGCGCGGAGGGGGGGACATCACCGGTGCCATTCTGGCGCGCTGCATCGATGCGGGGCTGTACGAGAACTGGACCGATGTCTCGGGGTTCCTCGCAGCAGATCCGCGCATTGTGGAGAACCCGCGCGGGATTCATCGCATCACGTTCGAGGAGATGCGCGAGCTCTCGTACATGGGTGCTTCGGTGCTGCAGGAGGAAGCGATCTTCCCCGTGCGCGAGGTCAACATCCCCATTCAGATCAAGAACACCAACGCTCCGGAAGAGTACGGTACGATCATCCGCGAGACTGCGAACGAGCATGTGCGGGAGCACCTGATCACCGGCATCGCGGGCAAGAAGGACTTCGTCGGCATCTACGTGCAGAGGGCGCACATGTCCAACGAGATTGGATGCGTGAGGCGCGCCCTGAGCATCCTCGAACGCTATGGCGTGAGCGTCGAGCACATCCCGACGGGTGTGGACTCGTTCTCCATCGTCGTCAACGGCAACGACGTCAAGGATACCATCTACTCCATCGTCACCGACATGCAGCGCGACGTGCAGCCGGACTCAATCAACGTGCTTCCTGGCCTCGCGCTCATCAGCGTCGTTGGGCGCAACATGAGCAGGCGTGCGGGCACGTCGGGGCAGATCTTCGGAGCACTGGGGGAGGCAGGCATCAACATCCGCATGATAACCCAGAGCTCGCAGGAGATCAGCATCATTGTGGGAGTGCAGAACGAGGACTTCGAGAAGGCCATACGGGTGATCTACGATCGCTTCGGCGATGCCGTGGTCATGCGCGAGCGATAAGAACAACCCATGCCTCGTGCAGCCTCGCCAGACTGTGCGGTTGGCGAGGAGTCCACGGGCAGGAAAGGAGTGAGAAATGGCAGACAAGGTGGTTGGCATTCTGGGCGCCACGGGTGTGGTGGGCAGACAGATGCTCAAGTGCCTCGAGGAGCGCGATTTCCCCGTCGGGCGTCTCGTTCCCTTGGCAAGTGCGCGGTCGGCAGGGAAGACGATAGCGTTTCGCGGGGAGGAAGTGACCATCGTCGAGGCGCAACCCGATGCTTTTGAAGGCATCGACATTCTGTTGGGTGCTGCGGATGACGCAACGGCGAAGCGTCTCTTGCCCGAGGCTGTCAAGCGTGGTGCCGTGTGCGTGGACAACAGCCACGCGTTCAGGTTGGATGAGGACGTGCCGCTGGTCATTCCCGAGATCAACGCAGAAGACGTCAAATGGCACCAGGGCATTATCTCCAACCCCAACTGCGCTACCATCATCGGGCTTGTGCCGCTCTGGCCGCTGCATCAGGCTGCGGGCATCACACGCATTATTGCCAGCACCTATCAGGCCGCATCTGGCGCGGGCATGCCTGGGCTCGTCGAGCTTGAGCGCGAGATGGGCTGTGTGGCGTCGGGCGAGCCGGTGGGAGAGACCAAGCCGTTCGCATATCAACTGGCGGCCAACCTCATTCCCCAGATCTCGAGCTTCAAGGAAGAGGCGTACACGGACGAGGAGCTCAAGATGGGGCGCGAGGGTCGCAAGATCTGCCACCTGCCCAACTTGCGCGTCAACTGCACGTGCGTGCGTGTGCCCATCATGCGCTCGCACTCCGAGTCGATTACAGCCGAGTTCGAGCGGCCAATCTCGCCGGACGAGGCACGTAGCCTGCTCGAGGCGGCGCCGGGTGTCAAGGTGGTGGACGATCCCGCGAACTTGCGCTATCCCATGCCTTTGGAAACGAGCGACCAGGACCTCATCTATGTTGGGCGCATCCGTCGCGACATGTCTGCGCCCGATGGCGTTAACGCGCTGACGCTCTTCTGCTGCGGCGACCAGATTCGCAAGGGTGCAGCCACAAACGCAGTGCAGATTGCGGAGCTACTCCTCTAGAGCCAAGCGGGGTGCATTTCGACAAATTGGTTGAGGATGCCCGTTTGGGTGATTCCTTGGGGCATTGCATGGATGGCTCAACCTCGCGGGCTTGAGGTGCATTGAACGTGTGGGCTAGCACAGGTGCTGGCCCACGCCCCCTCATGTTCGCTCGAAGGTAACCATGCAGCATTGATTGCTATGGGCATCGAGGTGCACAGTTCTCGGCAAAGATGGCTATGATTGGTAGGGCAGTCACGACAGTCGTTTACCAAGCTCGTGGATCCATCGACTCAGGTTGACCTCAAGCTCTAGGGCTGGACGATGTCTCTGGGGCATGGGATCTGACAAGCCAACACGGACAAGCATCATTGCGGATGATGCTACCTAGTCAGACGATTGTTTGGAGAATGATGTATTTCGGAGCGCAGTTTACCGCTGCATATGTCATTGTCGATACTCTTTGCTTTGTGCTTTCGCTCATCATCATGGGTGCCGTCTCGCGCAACCTCGGCACCGAAGACCAAAACCGGCACTTTCGCCTTGTGCTTATAACGTTCATGGTCTTCGATGTGTTCGATGCCGTCTGGGCGCTCATTGCCTGTAGCGGGCTCTTCTCTCCGAGTGAGCTGGCTCTTTCCGTGGTAAACGGCATTAATCAAACGGCGCTTGCCTGCTGCGGTTGCTTTTGGGTCCAATTCATCCTCGCATTTTTGAGCGTGAAGACTCCGACTGTCCTCGACGAGCGAAAATGTCACCCCCTCAACGAGCGAAAATGTCACCCCTCGAATCCCATCGGCTATGCTTCCTCCATGGTCGTACGGAAGGAGC
>CADBYM010000048.1 GCA_902798915.1 uncultured Coriobacteriaceae bacterium
GTGAAGTGTTAAGTCTGGGAACCGCCGTGTACCGAACGGTACGCACGGTGGTGTGGGAGGACGGCGCGTCAATTAATGGCGCGCCTCCTACCCGATTGTGCGAGTGGGGGATCTGCCATCGTCTGTTCCCAAAGATGGGTCGGGGAGGCCATGGGCACACGCCTCCTGCATCGAGCTCCGTGCAGGTGCGTGCCCTTCGGGGTACCAGCGGCTCGCGAACGCATATGTGGCAGCTAGCTTGTATTACTATGTGAAGAGCCGTTCATCAACGCATTGTGGATTTGGCCAGCGAGCGACCATATGGAGGCGGACAATGGCTCGGGCATATGGAACCATGCGGCGACTGCTGGTGCTCGTCGCACCGCTGGCAGTCGTCGTGTGCTTGGTGGCGCCGCTTGCCGCTCATGCGCAGGAGGCCCAGAAGAAGGTCGTCCGCGTAGGTTGGTATGACTCCTCGTACAACACCGTGGATCAGTTCGGGAGGAGGTCGGGCTACGCCTACGAATACCAGCTGAGAATCGCCGCCTATACCGGCTGGAGCTATGAGTATGTCAACGGGAGTTGGTCGGAACTGCTACAGATGCTCGTCGATGGCAAGATTGACCTCATGAGCGACGTCTCCTTCACCGAAGAACGCGCCAAGAACATGTTGTACACGGACTTCCCCATGGGCTCGGAGGACTATTACGTGTTCACTGCTGTGGGCAACACACAGATCGACCCGTTGGACCCCTCGACGCTCAATGGGAAGCGGGTGGGCGTGAGCAAGGACAGCGTACAGGCTGCCTTCTATCGCGATTGGGCGCAGCGCAACGGGGTGGAATCAGAGGTTGTCGAGCTGCTCGCTTCCGAGGGCGAGTCGCTGCAAATGCTCGAGAACCACAAGCTGGACGCCTTCGTCACGGTGGACTCCTTCACGAATCCGAAGAGCTCCGTGCCGACGTTCAAGGTCGGCTCTTCGGAATTCTACTTTGCGGTCAGCAAGAAGCGACCTGACCTACTGCCCGAGCTGAACAACGCATTGGACAGGGTCCAGAGCGAGAATCGCTTCTTTAACCAACAGATGTTCGAGCGGTACATAAAGACCGCGGGCGCGAATGCGTTCCTGGCGCCGGGTGAGGTCGACTGGCTTGCCCAGCACGGTAGCATACGTGTGGGCTACCAGGACAATTACATGGCCTTCTGCGCCGCCGACAAGACGACGGGAGAGCTGACGGGCGCGCTGAAGGATTACCTGGAATACGCAGAGAGCTGCATGGAGAACGCAAGGCTCTCCTTTGAGCCCATGGCGTACCCGACGGCAGAGGCTGCTCAAGAGGCGTTGGTGAGCGGCGAGGTGGATTGCGTCTTCCCGGCGAGTCTGGGTGGCTACGACAGCGAGAGACGCGGCATCGTCATGACGCCACCTCTGGTGAGCACGGATGTCTATGCGATTGTGCGACAGGCAGACGTGGCCAACTTTACCAGCAGGGAGCACGTGGTCGTCGCCGTCAATCAGGGCAATCCCAATTACAACGCCTTCCTACTCGATCACTTTCCCAGTTGGCAGATGGTGTACTACGAGACCACCGAAGACTGCCTCAAGGCCGTGCACGACAACATGGCTGATTGCGTACTTGTCAGTAGCTACCGCTACAGCAACGTCTCTAGGATCTGCGAGCGCTACCACCTTGCGTCCTTTCCGACGTCGGTGGTATTGGACTCGAGCTTGGCGGTGGCGAAGGGGGACACGGAGCTGTATTCCATATTGGCAAAGGTCGTCGGCCAGATTCCCGACTCCACAATCCACTCGGCAATGTCGTTCTACGTAAGCAAGGATGCCAAGAGTACCTTGGAAGATTTCCTAGCCGAGAACATGGCATTCGTGATGGCGGGAATCGTCGCCGTCCTGCTCGTCATCACCTTCCTCATGGTGCGCAGCATGCGAGCGGAGAGGTTGGCGAAGGAGCTCATCTCTGCGACGGAGATCGACGCCCTGACGGGCCTTTACAACCGCGACTACCTCATCCAGTACGCCAATCGCTTGCGAGACGAGCAACCCGACGTGCCGATGGACGCCATCGTCCTGAACATCGAGCAGTTTCACTCGATAAACGCGCTCAGTGGAAGGGAGTTCGGCGATCAGGTGCTGCGCGTCCTGAGCAACGACATCCGCATCTTTGCAAAGAAGGCTGACGGAATCGCGGGACGCTTTGGTGCCGACCGCTTTGATGTCTTCTGTCGTCATGTAGATGATCATCAGGCCATCTTCAATCGTCTGCAACAAAAGCTGGAAGCCATTGCGCCGAACGCGAGTATCCGCCTTCGCATGGGCGTGCTGTCGGGACAGACGCAATTGGAGCCCATCCAGATGTTCGACATGGCCAAAACGGCGTGCAGCATGGCACGCGGGCGCTTCAACGAGCGCTTGGTCATCTTTGACGAGGAGGTTCGGAAGCGCGAGATGTACGAGCAGCGCCTCCTCAACGATTTGCGTCGTGCTTTGGATGGCTATGAGTTCGAGGTCTACTATCAGCCGAAGTACGACATCCGCGTCGACCCGCCCAAGCTCGTGAGCGCCGAGGCCCTGATTCGCTGGAGGCATCCTGAGCTGGGCATGATTGCGCCGGGTGACTTCATCCCTCTGTTCGAGCGCAATGGAAAGATAGATGCGGTTGACAAGTACGCTTGGTCACAGGCGGCACGGCAGGTTGCCCGCTGGCGGTTGCAGTTCGGGGTGACGATTCCGGTTTCTGTGAACTTGTCTCGCATGGATGTGTTCGATCCGACGCTCGAGGACACGTTGGATGATATGCTTGTAGAGAATAAGCTCGACCGGGATGCGATCAAGCTCGAGGTCACGGAGTCTGCGTATGTGGAGAACGCTGACCAGCTGATTCGTGTCGTCGAAAGTCTGCACAAGAAAGGTTACACCGTCGAGATGGACGACTTCGGAACTGGGTATTCGTCGCTGAATATGCTTTCTGCCATTCCGATTGATGTTTTGAAGTTGGACCGAGCGTTCATCCAGCACATGGAGGATGACGAGAAGGCGATTCAGCTGGTGGAGCTGATTCTGGGGATAGCGAAGGGCCTTGGGCTGCTGGTCGTAGCGGAAGGCGTCGAGACGGAGTCCCAACTGCAACTGCTCAAACAAATGGGGTGTGCGCTCGTGCAGGGCTACTACTTCTCGCCTCCGCTTCATCCGGTGGAGTTTGAGGCAACGATTCGCCAGGACATGGGGCGGTGAGGTGCGCATGCGATCGATACGTACGCGAATGGCCCTCTTGACCGTATGCATGATCGTCATCACCGTTAGCAGCATGGCCATGCTGACGGTGTTCTTTATCCAAAACAGCGAGAAGCAGAAGTCCAATCAGCTCCTGCTGCTCCTATGCGAGACCGGAGAGAAGAATCTCGACTTCTACTTCAACGGTGTCCAGAATTCGGTTAGCAAGGTTGCCTCCTTCGTGGAGTCAGACTTGGATGGCCTTGAGGAATCGCAGCTTGCAGAGCATGTGAAGCGCGTGAGCAAACAGTTCGACGTGATGGCCTCAAAGACGAGCGGCGTTCTCACCTACTATTACCGCATCAATCCCAACGTCTCTTCGAAGGTCAAGGGCTTCTGGTACATAGACCTCGATGGGGAGGGATTTGCGGAGCATGATGTGACCGACATCACGCTCTACGATACGGAGGATACCTCCAAGCTGGTCTGGTACACGATTCCCAAGCTCGAGGGTGAGGCCACGTGGCTTCCTCCGTACATCACCGAGAGACTCGGCATGCGCGTGATTTCCTACAACGTTCCCATCTATTGGCGAGGCGAGTTCGTTGGTGTGGTCGGGATTGAGATTGACTATGCCACCATGGCGGAGCAGGTGGAGAGCATACGTCTGTACAAGAACGGATATGCATTCCTGAGTGACGCGCAAGGCAACATCTTCTTTCATCCAAGAATCGATGCGTTGAAGGCTGGCGAGAAGGATGCTCTCAAGCTGCCGGAATCGGCGATCGACAACAGCACCTTCGTCCGCTACACCTACGATGGGGTGGAAAAGATTGCCGCGTGGCTACCTCTGAGCAACGGGATGCGTCTGAACGTCGCGGTGCCGGTTGCGGAGACGGAGGGAGATTGGCAGCGGCTGATTCGAGAGATCGCGGTCTATGCGGGTTTCGTGCTGATTGCGGCGAGCGTGCTGACTATGCTCTATGCCAGGCGCATTACCAAGCCGCTTGAGGATCTGACTGAGGCGGCGGACCAGGTTGATCGTGGCAATTACGACATCGAGCTGGAATATGACCGGGACGACGAGGTGGGAAGGCTTACCAACACCTTCAAGCGTCTGGCGAGGCACATGAAGGATCACATCTCCGACTTGAGCAAGCTCGTCTATGTGGATGCCCTGACGCATGTGAGGAACAAGGGGGCCTACGCCACCTACATCGATGATTTGCAAGCGAGCATAGACCAAGAAGGCGAAGCAGCTGCGTTTGCCATCGGCATGTTTGACTGCGACAACCTCAAGCTGATCAACGATCGGTTTGGGCACGAGAAGGGCGACATGTATCTTTTGGCGGCTTGCCGCCTGATCTGTCGTGTCTTCCAGCACAGTCCCGTATTCCGAATCGGTGGGGACGAATTCTCGGTCATTCTTCAGAATGACGACCTTCAGAACAGGGACGTCCTGCTCAAGCAGTTTAGCGAGGCCATGTCCGAGATCAGTGCCTCGGCACACGATGCGTGGGACGAGGTGCACGTTGCCGTGGGCATCGCGGTGTATGACGCGCAGAGTGACCACAACGTGAACGACGTCTTGCGCCGTGCAGATGAGCTCATGTACGAGAACAAACGTATTCGCAAGTCGGGGAGGTAAGATGATGTCGACGTCAGTGTGGCACAGGAGGGTCGGAGATGTCGCAATCATCATGTCGCTGGTGCTGCTGGCGGCGTTTCTGTGTCCCCTGACCGCCCTTGCGCATGAGTCGCGCAACGTCGTTCGCGTCGGGTGGTACGAATCGCCGTTCAATACCACGGGCGATCTTGGGCGGCGTTCTGGCTATGCCTATGACTACCAGCAGAAGATTGCCGCATACACTGGCTGGACCTACGAGTACGTGAGGGGTAGTTGGCCTGAGTTGCTGCAGATGCTAGAGGATGGCCGGATTGACCTGATGAGCGACGTATCGTACACGGACGAGCGTGCGGAGCGCATGCTGTTCTCGTCCCTTCCCATGGGCTCGGAGGAATACTATCTCTATGCGGCACCTGGCAACGAAGGCATAACGGCGGATGACTATAGCACGCTCGACGGTAAGAAGATCGGTGCAAACAAGGGAAGCGTCCAGATTGGCTGCTATCGCGAATGGGCCAAGGCAAATGGCGTGAAGGCCCAGATCGAGGAGCTGACGGGTACGGAGGAGAGCAACCTCAAGAAGCTCGCATCGGGTGCCATCGACTTGTACCTGTCGTTGGACGGCTTCTTCGACAAGGAGGTTGCCGTGCCGGTCTGCAGGGTCGGCGTCTCCGACTTTTACTTCGTCGTCAGCAAGTCGCGACCTGAGCTTCTCGTTGAGCTGAACAACGCGATGAACCGCGTGCAAGGCGAGAACCAGTATTACAATCAGCAGCTCTATGCCAAGTACCTGCAGACGTCCAGCGTGAACAATTTCTTGAATGCCAAGGAGAAGGCATGGCTTGAGGAACATGGCGCCATTCGGGTGGGGTATCAGGACAACTACCTTGCGTTCTGCGCCAAGGACCCAAATACGGGGGAGCTCACGGGAGCGCTCAAGGAGTGTCTGGACGTTGTCTCCGACGGCATCGAGAATGCCGATGTGAGCTTCGAGCCGGTGTGCTATGCGACGGCCGCGGCTGCGGTGGAGGCGATGAAGAGCGGGGACGTGGACTGTGTGTTTCCGGCCAATCTTAGCGAATACGACGGGGAGGTGCGCGGCGTCTTCATGACGCCGGCCCTGATGCACACCGACATGTCGGCCATCATTCGCTCCTCGGAGCAGATGAGCTTTTCGGGCAGGGAACGGGTTACGGTCGCGGTCAACAAGGACAACCCCAACTACGACATGTTCCTGTTGGACCACTTCCCGGAGTGGCGTGCCATCTATTATGCGGACACACAAGAGTGTCTCAAGGCGGTGGCGGACGGGCAGGCAGACTGCGTCTTGATCAGCAATTACCGCTACAACAACATTGCGCGACTGTGCGAGAAGTATGAGCTGGCCACTTGGTCGACTGGGGTGCAGATGGACTACTGCTTCGCGGTTGATAGGAGCGATACGGAGCTGTATTCGATCTTGTCGAAGGCGACGGCGGTCGTGCCGACATCGACCGTCAACGCGGCGCTGACGCAATACTTCACCGAGGACGCCAGAGTCAGCATCTTCGATGCACTTGGCGAGGTTGTCATCGGTGTGGTGGTGTGCGTGCTGACCGTGGCCGCGCTTATAGTCATAATCGTGCTCGTGCGCAACGCGTGGTCGGAGAGAAAGGATGGGAGGCGTCGTCGGGTTCCCGTTCGGAAGGACTTTGCCCTGTTTGACGACCTGCCCTTCTCCTATAGCGTCTACCATGTGGCACATGACGAGCACAGCGAGCTGTACAATGCGGAGATAATCTATGCCAACGAGAAGTTCTCGCAGCTCGGAGGGCTTCCGGTGGATGCGCTCGTTGGCCGTCGTATGAGGGAGTTGTATCCGCACCTCAAGGAAGGTTGGTACCAAGACGCCAAGCGCGCTGCCATTGATGGCGAGGTGGTGGAGCGCGACCACGTTGATTCGCTCAGCGGGAAGGAGCTCCGGTATACGTTTCAACAGGTCATCTCTTCAGGCTATTGTGCCGTTACGAACTTGGAGGTGTAGGGCAAGGGTTCGAGGAGGACTCGATGAGGGAAGAGAAGTATCGCAAGGGCCAAGTCGTCTTCCGGCAAGGTGATCCGGGCGACTGCCTGTACTACATTCGCTGGGGAAGCGTTGGCGTCTACGCCAACTACGGGGAGAAGAACGAGGAGAGGCTTGCCGAGCTCAGGATGGAAGACTACTTCGGCGAGATGGGACTGCTCGACCATGCGAGCCGATCGGCGACCGTCGTCAGCCTCGACCACGGAACCGTTCTCAGTCGCATATCCGAGGATGAGTTCGAGGAGTTCCTGCGCGAGAAGCCGGCCAGGGTCGTGGACATTCTCTCGCGTCTGAGTCACAAGTTGAGGGATACCACCAAGAAGTACCTTCAGGTCTGCCAGGCAGTGGACGAGTCGGTTGGGGGGCGTACGGGCGAGGTGGTCGATTCCGAGACCTACGGGTTCGAGAAGAACGACAAGCTCAAGGCAATTCATGACGAGATGCAGGCTGAGACGGACGCAGAATAGGGGGCAAGTCCGATGGAGCGACTGACGTTTGGGTGTGATGACGTTATCTTCCGCGAGGGGCAGTTCGCCCTCACCATGTACGAGATTGCCTCCGGTTCCGTGGGCATCTATGCCAACTACGGCTCGGATGACGCCCGCATGCTAGCCAGGTTGGGGCAAGGTGAGTTCTTCGGCGAGATGGGACTGGCAGAGTGCTATCCGCGCAGCGCGACCGCCGTGGCACTCGAGGCGGGCACGGTGGTGGACGAGATTGACGCTGACGAATTCTCCACGTACTTCGAAGACCGTCCTGACACGGTGCTTGCGATCATGCGTGCGCTGAGTGCGAGGTTGCGCGAGACGAACGCACGCTATCTTGAGGCCTGCAGGGCGGTACATGAGGCGATTGAGGCGGAGCGGACCGGCAAGAGGAAGAGCAAGTCTCTTGTGGCCAAACTCACAGACATGCTACGTTTTGCCCGAGCGAACAAGAAGAGCGCTGCGAAGCGCCTGTAGCGGTCATCCGTATGGTTCCTGAGCAGTACCTGCGCATAAGAGTTCTGGGAACGAGGGGCTCTGTTCCTGTCTGCGGCGATGAGTTCGCCCTCTATGGGGGCAGTACCTCGTGCTATTTGGTGGAGGCTGGGGAAGAGAGAATCTTTCTTGATGCGGGAAGCGGGATCGTGAATGCGCCCGATGCGTTGCCTCGCGATCCCGTCATCCTCCTGAGTCATATGCATGTGGATCACCTGCTCGGGCTGGGCATGTACTCGAGGCTCGCTCAACCTGGCACGACTACCAGACTGCTCGTTCCCGCACGGAGCGAGCGGGAAGCCTGGGAGAAGCTTGACCGCCTGTACTCACCCCCCTTGTGGCCGATTCGACTCTGTGACTATGGTGGCGACCTGCAGGTCAACACCCTACCCTCCTTCATGCGCATCGGCGAGGTCACGGTGCACACCGAACTGGGAAGCCATCCAGGGGGATGCCGACTCATCAAGATCTGCTTTGCGGGGAAGACGCTGGTGTATGCGACTGACTTCGAACACGATGACGATGCGTGCGCACGGCTCGCCCAATTTGCCGGCGATGTCGACTTGCTGCTCTACGATGGGCAGTATGACGAGGAGACGTACGCCACCCATCGCGGCTTCGGTCATTCCACACATGTGGCGGGTTTGGAGGTCATGAGGAGCAGTGGCGCGAGGCGCCTCCTGATCGTGCACCACGACCCGCACAGTACTGACGCGATGCTCCTTGAGCGCGAACGCTCTCTGGGACGTTCCGATGTGCGCTTTGCGCGCGAAGGCGAGGTGATTGAGCTGTGAGTGGTGATGCGAACTCGTACGAGGCGGCAAGAAGGCGCATTGAGGAGCTGGAGCAGGAGGTGGCGCGTCTGAAGCGCACCATCAGGGACAACGAGGCGGAGCACCGGCTGACTCTGGGGCGCTACGTGACCACGGAGGTGATGGTGGAGCTCGCGTCATCCTCCGACGGGGTCATCGCTGGGGAGCGACGCGAGGTGACCATGATGTTTGCCGACCTCAGGAACTCGACGGAGCTCGCCGAGGCCATGGAGCCCGAGGCATACATCAAGCTCCTGAATCACTACCTCGAAGACATGATCCTCATCATCGACGGCTGGCGGGGCAACATCCTCGAATTCGCAGGCGATGGCATCGTGGTCGTCTTCGGCGCGCCGCAGAAGAACCCGGATGCCGCCCGTGAGGCCGTCTACAGCGCCGTCGCTATGCAGCGCCGCATGACCAAGGTCAACGAGTGGAACCAGGCCCGTGGCTATCCGTGCATCCAAGTGGGCATCGGCATTCATACGGGCGAGGCCATAGTCGGCTGCATCGGCTCCGAGACGCGCATGAAGTACGACGTGATTGGACGTAACATGAACCTTGCGTCACGGGTGGAAGGCTTTGCGCAGGGCGGACAGATTCTTGTGACCGACGAGACCCTTCTGGCTGCCGGCAACGAGGTGGTGGTGCGTGGCGATGTCGTCGCGCTCGTGCACCCCAAGGGGATGCGAGAGCCAGTGCGCGTTCACGAGGTAATCGGCATGGGAGGGCTGCGCATACCCTGCATCTAGGACGTGCCGGTTGCCTACGAGGGAGTCAGTGCCCTCGGACCGTCCCTCTACCGATTTCGGGCCGTCCTTGGCGTCGATTCCTGGGCCGCGCAATCACATCCGTGCGCGCACGAAGCCATCCACGATTGCCAAGGCGTGGTCCGTCCAAAACTCCGGGCCACCATGGTCTGCGCCGCGCAGAAGGTACAGCGCACTCTCGTGTCCCGTCTCCTGTAGCCGTTGGTGCAGATAGACGCTGCATTTGGTGTTGACCACGCGGTCTTTTGTGCCATGCATGATGAGGACCGGCGCGATGTCGGTTGACTCGTCGATGTTGCACTTCACGCTGAGCGCATCGCGGGCATCCTGGCACTCGTTGAGGTCCATGCCGCCCATGACCATCCCCTCAGGCGAGGTGGGGGCGTTGTGGTCGGAAGTGGAGGGGTTGGCATCCTCGAAGGTAAAGTCGGTGGAACCATAATAGTTGACGATGCAGGAGACCTCTGCAGAGATGCCCGGAAAGAGGTTATGCTCGGTGTCGTCGTCGTGTAGGATTCCCGCATATACGGCGGTGTGTCCGCCCGAGGAGTCGCCCATAACGGCCATGCGCGTGGGATCCACGGCGTACTCAGTGGCGTGCGCGCGCATGAATCGAACGGCGTTGCGTGCATCGCGCACCTGATCGGGGAAGACCCCCACGCCGCTTTCGCGGTACTGAACGACGGCAATTACATAACCCCATGCCGCAAGGCGTGCGATGCAGGGCAGGTTGGCATAGACGTTTTGCGTCATCCAGGCGGACCCCTGCACATAGACGATGCAGGGATACCTGCGCGAGGCAGCGCGTCCGGGCTTTGGCGCCTTGTAGTTGCGGCTCGTGGGAATGAGGATTTGCAGGACGCGCGCCACGCCTCCCACATGCTGGTATTGCACGTCGGGGATGTAGCTCACGCCGACTTCGTCGCCGGTGGTGTCGAGCCACCTTGCTCCCGGCACGTTCTCTTCGAACGCCGGAAACTCGTCGTACTCCCAGGCCTTCAGCTCCATTACGCGCTCCATTCTCTGAAATCGCCCAGATGGTCGGTGACGGTGATTACCGTGCAATTGGCATCATATTTGATGGTACACAAAAATGCAGCCTTCCTCAGCTCATAATCTCGACTTATTCCCAAGGCTTTGCGAAGACGTAGGGCGTCACCTGAGCGCTCGTCCCGGAACCGGCGTCCCGCGTGGGCGAACGCAAACTTCAGGACTTTTTCGCGGCCATGGTGCCTGTTAGCGAGTAGTATAGTTGCGTGTCGTTGTCGACGGGCGCTCGCCGAAGGCTGGTTCGCAACGACATGTCGGCACGAGATCGCAGCATATACGCCCTTGGAACGAAGGACCCCCATGAAACTCTCTCGTACGCTCCGCAAGGCGCTCGCAGCCACCCTGAGCCTGTCCCTCATCGGCTCGCTCCTCGCACCGCCAGCTGCGGTAGCGGCGGAATCCGAGCAAGAACTAGTTGCCGAGGCGGAATCGCTGCCGAGGAAGTTCGACTTGCGAGAGCGTGGCGTCGTCACGCCCGTCAAGCGTCAGAACCCTTGGTCCACGTGCTGGTCCTTCGGGGCGATCGCCGCTGCCGAGTCGAGCATCCTCAGTGATATGGGCAAGACCTATGCAGAGTCTGGCTTCGACCTCTCCGAAAAGCACGTCATCTACTTCTCGATGAACCCCATAACGGAGGCCCAAAGCGGGTTCCAGTACGATGAGGGCCTCTACCACTTGGGCAGCGAGGGCGATACTAACGCCGCTTATCGTACTGCCAACGGCATCGTCGCCTCGACGCTCTTCTCGTCGGGTGTGGGTCCGTTGCTCGAAAGGAGCTTCCCGTACCAGAACGATGCGGGCCTGACCGAGTACGAGTACATGCAGAAGTATCCTGACGAGTGGAAAGAGCTCGTCAAGGCCGAGGTCGAAAGAAAGAACGACATGACGCTCGGTGAGCTCATACAAAAGAACTCGGCAAATCCCAACTACGCGAAGACCGAGGCACAGTACCTCCAGAACTGTTGGAACAACTACATTGGGACGGTCGCGGAGAACGACTATTACTCCGACTACCTCGACTGGTCGATTGACATGTCCCAGCGCGACCAGTCGAACGGCTTCGCGCTCATTGATGGCAACGCGCTGCCTGAGTATGTGGAGCGTGACGGGAAGGGCAACTGGGCTGGGCTCTCGCAGCATGCCGTTGAGGCCACGAAGAAGGAGCTCATGAAGGGCCGAGCCGTCTGCGTCAGCTTCTGCGCCGACTCGTCATCTCCTAGCCAGTCAAGCGCCAACGGGAAGTACATCGAGCTCAACAACTGGGCGCACTACACCTACGACGACGTACAGTCCAATCATGCCGTTGTGATCGTGGGATGGGATGACGACTACCCAAGGGAGAACTTCCTCTCTGGTACCGCTGAGAGCGGCAACAGCAGGACCCCTCCGGCGAACGGGGCGTGGATCGTAAAGAACAGCTGGGGCAGCGAGACCGACGCCGTGAGCAACGCGAACGGGCGACCAATCACCAAAGGCACGTGGGGCATCAAGAACGCCGAAGGCAAGAGCACGGGCTACTTCTACCTCTCCTACTACGATAAGAGCATAAAGAAGCCCGGGACGATGAAGTTCGGGACCGACCTCTCCGGGGGCGAATACTTCTCGGTGTACCAGCACGACTATCTGCCGGCGGATGACGGCTTCTACTTCGCCACATCCGACAGCCGTGTGAGCACGGCCAATGTCTTTACCGCCGACCCCAACGGGGACGAGGTACTCACCTCGATCGGTCTGCGCACGTATGCCGAGAACACCACGGTCGAAAACGAGGTATACAAGCTCCCTGATGGCGTGACGAATCCCGAGAAGGGAGAGAAGGTCGCGTCCTTCGTCAAGACCTTCGAATACGGCGGATTCCATCGCGTGGCGTTGCCGCAGGCCGTAAAGCTCGATCCTGGTTCGCGCTTCTCCATCGTGAGCACGGGTTACGTAACGCGAAGCGACGGAAGTCACAACTTCGGTTTGGCGGCAAACAAGGCGGACAGTAAGGCATACGCTCAGAAGAAGATCGATGGGGGCGAGAGGAATTGGGTGTACGGCAAGTCCGTCATCAACAAGGGAGAAAGCTATATCTATTGGAAAGACGGCTGGTACGATTGGCGCGAGTGCATAGACAACGGATTGAACGTGAGCGGTCTCAAGGCACAGGGTGAGGACGAAGCCGGCGGGGTTGCGGAGCCGCAGCCCGAGGTCGAGGACGCAGGCGTTGCGGAGCCGCAGGCCGAGGTCGAGGACGCAGACGTTGCGGAGCCGCAGGCCGAGGTCGAGGACGCAGACGTTGCGGAGGCTCCGGAGGAGGCCCCGGTGGAGGATGACGGATCAGTCGCAGAGACAAACGTCGAGGAGGCAAACGAGGTAGTCGAGCAACCCGAGTTCGACGTGACGGATGCGGAAGGTACCCAAGAGAAGGTGGCCGAAGCCGATGAGGGTGCCGCGGCGGACGACCAAGGTGCGGAAGTTGACTTCAGGGATATTCCTGAGGCAGATGCTGAGGAGACTCCTGATGTTGACGTTGAGGATGGAATGGTCGCGCAGTCGGAAGAGACCGACGAGGAAGTCGCAGAGGGCGGCCAGGCGGAGGTGACCGAGGCAGCGAATGGCGTAGGCGAGTCCGAAGGGATGGACGTTCAGGCCGAGGAGGCTACGACCGTCGAGGACGAGGCGCAGGTCGATGCTGCCGCACCTGCCGAGACCGAGTCGGCAGAGACCGAGTTAGCCGAGACCGAGCCTGCCGAGACCGCACCCCAGGCTGACGAAGCCGCTGCACCGACGGTCGCGGAGACGGATGCGGCCGAGAACGTGGCTGACGAGGGGATGGTCGCGCAAGCGACGCCCGCACAGGCGAGCGAGGCCGATCGCTATCCGAATGCGATAGAGAAAGGCGATTCCGTCATCGACAACTTCACGCTGAAGGCATACACCATACCTGCGTCTGCGTACACGGGTGGCAAGACGAAGGCCGATCCGGCACCGGTGGGCGAGGCGCTCTCTGATGAGTACAGCCAGAAGGACAACGGCGAGAAGGTTGGCGCAAATGAGACATGGCCGGAGGACGGCTTCACGGACGACGCGTGGGAGAACGCCAAAGAGTCGAGCAGCGATCCCGGGCTCCCGGACAAGAGCAAGGACTTTTATGGCGAGAGCTGGGACGGCACGGATCCGAACGCGACGGAGGAACCAACCCCACAGAACCAAAACTCACAGCCAAGTGAGCAAGCCGCCCAAAATCCTCAGCCGAGCAAGCCTGCCGCACCGGCGCCTGCTGCACCGGCGCCTGCCGCACAGGTGACCTCTCAGCAGAAGCAGAGCACGACGACCGCGAGCTCGTCGAAGGCGACGCCAAGAACCGGTGATGAATCGCACGCCCTGTTTGCGTCGCTCGTGTCGGCGGGGGGCTGCATGCTTGTCTGGGGCCTCTCGCGCAGACGACGCACCGAGAATTAAGAATTGAATGGTTTACTGGGGGTTCGAAGCATGAACAAGGGCCTGTTGGACGGTACGTGGAACACCTTCTTGACGTCGCTTGCGGCCAAGGAGCCCGTTCCCGGTGGTGGCGGGGCAGCCGCGCTCGTCGGCGCGCTTGGCGTGGCGCTCTGCTCGATGGTGGGCAACTACACCGCTGGCAAGAAGACCTATGCCGGCGTCGAGGATGACGTGCAGAGGATGCTTGCCGAGGCCGAGGATGTGCGGCAGCGGCTCATCGAGCTCGTTCAGGAGGACGCTGATGCGTTCGTGCCGCTCAGCCGTGCCTACGCCATACCGCGTGATGATCCCAAGCGTGCCGACACTCTCGAGAGGTGCACCAAGCTGGCGTGTGCCGCACCACTCGAGATGATGCGCCAGACGGGCAAGGCCATTGCGCTGCTCGAGGAGATGGGACAGAAGGGCTCGCGCATGCTCCTTTCGGACATCGGATGCGGGGCGTTGCTGTGCCGAGCGGCACTCGAGGCGGCGAGTCTCAATGTGTACGTGAATACGAAGACGCTCAACGATCGCGAGTTCGCGCGCGTCACCGAGCAGGAATGCGACGATTTGCTTGCCGAGTTCGTCGCGCGGGCCGAAGCCTGTGCGACCGACGTGCGGGCGCGAATCAGAGGCTAATCGAAATCTGCGATGCAAACCGACGAAGAGGGGAATCCAGATGGCACGACTTCTGAAGGGACTGCCTGTGGCTCAGGCGATGGGGGAGCGGCTTGCCGTGCGCGTCGAGGCACTTGCAAAGCAAGGCATCATACCCACGCTTGCCATCATTCGTGTGGGCGAGCGCAGCGATGACCTCGCGTACGAGCGAGGTGCCTGCAAGCGCTGTGGGGCGTTGGGCATCGAAGTGCGCAAGATCACGCTTGCTGCCAATTGTGCTCAGCATGAGCTGATGGATGCCATCATGACGGTGAACGCGGACGATTCGATCCATGGTTGCCTGATGCTGCGTCCGCTGCCCTCGACGCTTGACGAGGTGACGGCCTGTGCGGCTCTCGACCCTGCCAAGGATGTGGATTGTGCGACGGCAGGCTCGCTCTATGGGGTGTTTGCGGGCGAGCCGGTCGGGTTTCCTCCGTGCACGGCGGAGGCATGCATGGAACTCATCGAGCATTACGGCTACGACCTTGAAGGTGCTGACGTGTGCGTGGTGGGACGCTCACTTGTCATTGGCAGGCCGGTGAGCATGATGTTGCAGGCAAGGAACGCTACCGTGACGATGTGCCACACGCGCACGCGCGATCTTTTGGCAAAGTGTCGCGCGGCAGACGTGCTGGTCGTCGCAGCGGGCCACATTGGGACGGTTGGAGGCGATGCGGTGCGTCCCGGGCAGGTCGTGGTGGACGTGGGCATCAACTGGGATGCTGAGGAGAAGCGGTTGGTGGGAGACGTCGACTTCGAAGCGGTGCGTGACGTCGTCGATGCCGTGACGCCCGTGCCAGGTGGCGTGGGGTCAGTGACCACCGCAGTTCTTGCGAAGCATGTCGTCGAGGCGGCAGAGTCCTATCTTGCGAGGAGGTAGGTACGCTTCGCTCGGCTTGTTGGAGACGGGGAAGTGACGGGGTGTGCCATGGATGTACATGGGGATGAGGCGGCGGCCTATCGAGAGTGGATTCTCTCACAAAGCATTGACGGCTGCGGCATAGAGGAAGGTGAGGGTCAAAACCTCGTGTTGCGCTGTGAGGTGGCGAACGGGGAGGTTAACTTCTACGCCATCGATGACCAGACGGTCGTTGAGCTTCGTTTGGAAAGCGCCAAGGACGGATCTTCGCTCTTCTTCCTCCACTTCGAGTTTCAAGAGATGGAGCGTGCCAAGAAGCTCTTCCTGGAGATGGTTGAGACGCTGGACAAGTGCCTCAATCGTGAGGTTCGACATGTGCTGTTGTGCTGCACCTGTGGTATGACAACGACCTTCTTTGCCAACAAGCTCAACGAGACCGCAAGAGAGCATGGCGCTGCGTATGACTTCTGTGCGACCTCGGTTGAGGATGCCATGCAGCGCGGCAGTGGTTTTGTCGCAGTGTTGATCGCGCCGCAGGTGGGGCATCGGCTCAGGGAAGTGCGCGAGGCCCTGCCGGGCGTCGTAGTTCTCGAGCTACCTGCCTCGGTGTTTGGCTCGTACGATGTGAATGCGGCACTGCACATACTCGTGGATGCGCTTCACGAGGCAAGGCGAACGGCAGGTAGCGACCTTCGCTTCGTGCGTGGCTACGACAACACGAAGTCGGTGCTTGCCGTGAGTTACGTGCATCGTGCGGACGAGTCGACGATTAGCTACGTGGCGATGAGCGAAGGTGAGGAGCGTGCGCGTGGCATGATCGTTCGCGATACGCTCGACGAGGGTGCAATTCGAGACTTTCTGAGCACACTTCGCTTGGAAGGCTTCGAGCCTCAGGACTTTGATGCGGTGGGCATGGCCCTTCCCCTTATGATGAGCAGGGAGTCGGCGTTGGCAGGCTCCGGCGCGGGAGTGCCATCGGCGGACGATGCAGAGCGGTTGAGCCGCACGTGGGGTGTGCCGGTGTATGTGGACAACAATGCCACAGCGGCCGCGGCGGGCTGCTACGTGGTGCAGCAGGAGTTCGACAACATCGTGTTTCACGCGCAATCCATCGGTGAGATTGGCTGCGAGCAGGGGTATGTCCTTGACGGAAAGCCACATGTTGGGCGGCGCGGAAGAGATGGGAGCTTCATTCGGTTTGCCGAGCGCTTTAAGCTATCGATGGACCTTGAGGATGCGGCTTGGCGCTTCGATGGGATGCGAGAACTCGTCGCGCACTACCTCGGTGCTGCCATATGCACCGTGGCCCCGGATGCGGCCTTCGTCTGGTGCGACTTCTTGCCCGACATGGAAGAGCTGCACGAGGAACTTGCGCAAATCGTGCCTGAGGACTCCATCCCGGAGCTTATACCTGTCTCCGACTGCGATGGCCTCACACTCATGGGCGAGATGGCGTTGTGCCTTCAGCGGCTCGTTGAGTCCTAGGCTGCTTGGTCATGGATGAGGAGAATGCAGATGGTTGAGGAGCGAGCATACGGTCCCATCGATAAGATGCGCGTCGAGGCGGCCGTGCGAGAGTTCTTGCTTGCCATTGGAGAGAATCCCGATCGGGAGGGTCTTCTAGGGACGCCGGATCGCATCGCACGGGCCTGTGAGGAGATCTTCGGCGGATGCCAGGAGGATCCAAGCGAGCACCTGCTCAGGCAGTTCAGCGAGCCAGGCAACGAGGACATGGTCATCGTGCGTGACATTCCCTTCTCGTCCATGTGCGAGCACCACCTGCTGCCCTTCACCGGTCACGCGCACATTTGCTACCTGCCGCGCGATGGGCGCATCACAGGCCTTTCGAAGCTGGCTCGTTGCGTGAGTGGTTACGCGCGCAGGCCTCAGCTCCAGGAGCGCCTCACTCAGCAGATTGCCGACGCGCTCGTCAGGCGCCTCGACCCGCTCGGCGTACTGGTGGTGCTCGAGGCGACGCACACGTGCATGACGATGCGCGGCATCCGTGCGTCGGGATCCCTCACCGTGACGAGTGCCGTGCGTGGGTGGTTCAAGACGGACCTCAAGGCGCGCGAAGAGGCCCTGCGGCTCATCGGCATGGGTACGGCATCCATTGGGTGAGGGTGCGGTTCAGGTGCGCGACCGCAAGCGTGCGCTACGACAAGAGTTGCGTGAGGCTCGTGCGGCAATCGGTGCGGGAGAGCGTGCGCGCATAGATGCGCTCATTGCAGAGAAGGTCCTGCGGTCCGATGCGTGGGCCAAGGCAAGCGAAGTCTATACGTACCTCTCCTTCGGATGTGAGGTGGACACGCGGGTGCTCGTCGAGCATGCGTGGCGCGAGGGCAAGCGCGTGGCGTTGCCGCGCTGCGTTTCCGGAAAGAGGTGCATGCGCTGGTTCGTGGTCGACACCCTCGACGGGCTCGAGAGGAGTGCGATGGGGGTTGAGGAGCCGCGCGCCGATGCAGCGCGCGAGGTGACTGCCACGGGATGCGAATCGGCGCTCGCACTCGTCCCCGGGCTGGCCTTTGACGGAAGGGGCTTTCGCATCGGCTATGGCGGCGGCTTCTACGACGGCTTTCTCGCAGGCTTTGAGGGCGTCTCCATGGGCTTGTGTCGTGCGCAATTCTTGATGGGCGACCTTTGCGCGCTGGGCGTTGTTGAGCCGCACGACCTGCCAGTGGACCTTGTCGTGTGCGAGGATTGCGGTCTGGACGCGCAGCCATTCTGACGAAGGAGATGAGCAAGATGGAAGCCTACACGGTCCCATTTGAGGTGGCCGCGCCTACGTACGGGCAGTCCCTCGCGACCTTGCACCAGGCGCTGAGGTTTGGCATCTGCCCCCTCATCGAGACGGTGGAGGACATGCTGGCCGAGCTGGGAGATCCAGACCTGCGCTTTGACTGCGTGCAGGTTGCGGGAACCAACGGCAAGACATCAACCTCGCGCTATGTGGCTGCGATTCTGGCCGGGGAGGGGCTGCGGACGGCGCTCTACACGAGTCCCGAGCTCGTGAGCTATACCGAGCGCATGGAGGTGGATGGCAGGCCTGTGAGCGAGGAGAGCTTTGCCCATGGCATTGCCTGTGCCCGTGAGGCAGGTCGTCGGGTGAATGAGCGGCGCCAAGCGGCCGGTGAGCGTCCCTACGACATAACCGAGTTCGACCTGTTGACGGTTGCCGCGATGGTTGTCTTTGCAGAGGCGGGTGTGGACGTAGCCGTGCTCGAGGTGGGCATGGGCGGACGCTGGGACGCCACGTCGGCGGCAAAGTCCATTCGTGCCGTCGCGGTGACGGGCATCGGGCTCGATCACATGCGCATCTTGGGAGACACGCTCGAGCAGATTGCGGGCGAGAAGTCGGCGGTCATCAAGCATGGGCGCACCTGCGTGCTCGGCGTGGGCACGGCGACGCCTGACTCCATGGAGGAAGTGTTCTTGCGGCAATGCGAAGCGGAAGGTGTTGTGCCGGTGCTGGTCCGGCCGGATGTGCTGGCTGACGCCGAGGGGCTCATGCATGCCGGGGTGCCGCGTTCCCATGCCGACCTGCCGCACGCGAGCTTTGCCATAGACGCGCGACCCACGTGCGTCGGAGCCCCGTTGCGGCTGGCGGTGCGCACCCCACGGGCGGAGTACCGGGGAATCGAAGCCTTGAAGCCGGCCTATCAGGCGGCAAACATCGCGTGTGCGGTGACGCTGGCCGAGGAGTTTCTCGGCAGGCAGCTCGGTGTGGACGCGCTCCTTGATGCGGTGGCCAAGTGCCCCACGCCGGGACGGTTTGACATAGTGCGTGCCGATCCGCCAGCGCTCATCGACGCGTGCCACAACCCGCAGTCGGTGAGGGCGTTCCTCACGGCAATCAGGGCAATTGAGCCGGAGGTTGAAGAGCGGCCAGCGCTGCTGTGCGCCGTGCTGGCCGACAAGGACGTGAAGAGCATCGTGGCACTTCTTGCACCGGAGTTTCCTGCCGTCGTGTGCACGCAGACGGACTCACCGCGCGCGATGGCTGCCGAGGAGCTTGCGGGACTGTTCCGCGAGCAGGGATGTGACGTGCGGGGAACGTATGGGACCGTCGACGAGGCCGTTCACGCGCTATGGGACGAAGCGTTCGTCGCATGCGGGTCCATCACGACGGCGGGTGCCGTGGCAGCCATCTTTCACGGCTGAGGCTCAAAGAGGAACGCAGGCTATGCGGCCGATGGCATAGGGAGGGGAAGACCATGTACGAGTTGAAGACCGAGGCGTGCTTCGACAGTGCGCACTTTCTTACCGACTATTACGGCAGATGCGAGAACCTGCACGGTCATCGATGGCGGATGGTCGTGTACATCGCGCAGGAAGAGCTGCATGCTGAGGGCACGATGCGCGACATGGTGCTTGACTTCGGCATCTTCAAGCGAGAGGTGCGTACGCTCGCCGGTGAGCTCGACCATACCTTTCTCGTCGAGGACGGTTCGCTCAAGCCCCAGATTGCGGCGGCACTCGAGGCCGAGGGGTTCTCGCTCACATGGCTGCCGTTCAGGACCACGGCAGAGAATCTCGCGCGCTATGTATGCGAGCGCCTACGTGCGCGCGAGCTTCCCGTGACGTGCGTTGAGATGTACGAGACTCCCAACAACTGTGCCATCTATCGGTCGGGTGTGAGGCTGGAGGCCTAGAACTCGACGGTGCGTGGCGCGTCGGTGAAGCTGGAGAAGGTCGCCGTGCCGTTCTCGATGCCGTACACGATGGTGTTGCCGTCACCGACGGCGTACATCCTCTTAAGGGAGGGGTAGGCCTCGAGCATCGAAGCTGCCGCTTCGTCGGATTCGTTGGCCACGAGCGTTCCGCTCACGCGAATCCATGTGCCCTTCATGAAGGCGCAGATCTCGAACTTGGGGTTGGCTTCGAGCTGCTTGGCGACGTCCTTGCTCTTGCCGGTCTGGATGTAGAGCTTGCCTTCGTATATGTGGGCGGTGCCAAACGGCCTCACGCGCGGCTGGTCGCCGTCGGTGGTTGCCAGGTAGTAGGTGCCGCAGTCCTTGAGGAACTCGCAGACCTCATCGATTGCTGCCATCTTCACTCCTTATCTATAAATGGCGTGCCATGCTAGGGGCTTTCCCCTGCGTGACATTGTGACACAAGGGGGAAGCTGGAATTGCCACATTGACGATGTGCGTTACGCAGCACGTTCGATGCGATAGCGGCTGTAGCAATGAGAGATTGCATAGTATGGGGGTCGATCATGGGGCAAGGGCGTGAAGACGTTGCTTGCAAGAGCCATCACTCCGTGCGCTTGCCCTCTGCGCCATAGAAGGTCGTCTCAGCCCCCGCAGGCGGCACAGTAGTAGCCTTGGGGGTCGCGATCCGCGGTGTTCAAGAGCGAGTGAGGACAGGAAGAACTGTCGCATACGGGTATACTTGGGCGCGGTGCTGAAGATGCGATGCGCGAGAAGGGGATGCCATGCCGCTATCAAGGGAAAGCTATACCGCCGGCGACTACTGGGCGCTGCCCGAAGGTGTTCGCGCGGAGCTCATCGACGGCGAGCTGTGGGACCTTGCCTCCCCAAGCAGGATGCATCAGGAAATCGTTATGGAAGTCGGCACGCGGCTCAAGAACCATATC
>CADBYM010000049.1 GCA_902798915.1 uncultured Coriobacteriaceae bacterium
CTTTTCCTCGGCAGATGCCGGCTCGCCGCGGTGCATAAAAAACGGACGGACCCGCACCGGGCCCGCCCAATTCGTTAGGCACCTTATGTTACATCCCCCTACATATATGATTGCGATGAGGGTGCAGCCATTTAGATGTGAGACATCATCTTGAGCTTGAAATACGCGAGCTCCACGCTTTGCTCGGCGGAGCTATAGCTCATGGCGCCTTTGCCGACCTTCTGTGGGTCGTAGTCAGACTGCTGGATGACCCCGCTGAACAGTGTAATGGCATTGCCAAACTCGGGCGTCTTGATGAACTCGAACGGGTCGGTACCCCAGTAGAGCTCCTGGGTCTCCTCGTCAAGCTCGATGAGAGCCCTCAGGCTGTTTACCAGCGGATACACGAAGCCGTCTGGCACGGGGCGATCGGCGGGCAACTCGTAGAACGGGGTCTTGTAAACTCCAGAGTTGTTGCCCATTCTCCTGACCGCACTGATGTTGCCGAAGTTTCCCTTGTAGTTCGACGGCACCATCTGATAGATGAGATCGAAAAGGCGGGGAATGTCTGTGGTAAGTTTCAGCGCGGACAGCACCTGCGTGTCTTTGAGCTCGCGTTGTGTGGCACCGACCTCGCTAGTAATGCGACCGTCGCGCATCAGATCGATGTACTTGTCAAGACAGCGGGCCTTGCCACTGTATATCTGCGTTGGCGCAGGTGCCTCGACTATCTTGTCGTTGCCAATCACGTAGGTCGTCTTCGAAAGAGGGATCCAGGCAAGTGCGGCAAGGTCACGACTCCTGATCCGGCCCCCATCGTTCGTTTTCCAGCTTATTTGCGCCTCGAATTCCGGATCCCGCTCCTGGAAAAGGTTCCTCATGGCGTCGAAGAGCCCTTCTTGGTTCGCCTTCGTGTCGTCAGTAAGCTGAACATTGTTGTTGCGCGCATCACATATGCTGAGCAGGCTCCTCTTAAAGCTGTCGACGCAAAGCTCGTCGTCGATCCGAGCTGGCACGAGCAACTCGACAGGAATCTTGAAGTCGAGAATCGAGATCTGGCGATCACTCAGGGATTTCTTTCCCTCCTCGGTCCTGAGATAGAGCTGGTACGCGTCGAGTTGCTCGCGCCTGCTTTCCCATTCTTCCTTGAACTTCTCCCAGATTGCGATCGAACGGCGAGTGGGGACAGAGGCACCTGCAGCGAGGGCTGCTTGCCCGAGGATGTAGGCCCCGATTGCAAGTGTGTTATGCCCACCGTCGAGGATGCCCTCGGTCTTCTTGTCGGTAAACCAGAGCTCGAACCGACCGCGATCGAGCGTGCGGTAGTTTGCCGATGCCACGAGGATGCCCTTCGACTTGAAGGGGAAGAGCTTGTCGGCAGAACCCTCGTCCTCGATTATCGACTCCTGAATCGCTTCCGTGACCGGGCCAAGTTTGGACTCCCGCGGATTGGCCTCGAGGCTCACCCTATCGATGAGTCCAATGATATCGCGCGCCGGCATGAGACCGACGAGACGCTCGATGTCACCGACAACCTGAGACGCGCAGGGCTTGAGGCGGATGATGATGCCATGTTCAGTCTGATTTACGGAAGTGGCCATTTCAACGTCCCTTCTTTACGTGCTCCAACGTAAGGGTCGAGGGGACGGACGTCCTTCCGAGAGATGAGAAAAGCCGGTTCCCCGGCTCCAGATGCAGAGTTATTGCGCCTCTTTCAATGCGCTCATCTTGTCACCTAGAGATCATCCGATCCCGCTCAATCCAGCTCTCTGTCCAGAGAACTAAGATCATGATCCCTAAGTGGACGAAATAGATCAAGATCTATCGCACGATCTCCACAATTGAAGAACGCACATTGATGCGGCGGCGATTGTGAGTTCGACAATCCCGATTGCACAGAGCAAAACCTTGAAGGCTTCGCAAAACCCAGATACACGGTCTTATACATCCGCTGGTAGACGCCATAAGAGTACGGCAATCTAACTGTGGCATAATGCCAAAATGGCTATGGATAGAGTGGGAACTACAAATGATCAAGAGTGTAAGCGCCCCAAACATCGCGGGATGTATCCCCAGCGGGACCCTACCAGTTCGAAGGTCATTAGCGTGCTTGTAATGCCGAGGATTCGACTGGCAGTTGAGGAGATGCCAGACCGAAGCGCGCATCATATATGCCAAATGCCTAATTCCTGCCCAAAGCGCCTTAAAAGCCTACGCTGGGAGGACCATATGAAGCTGCATAGGCCGCCAACCATGGCAACATTCATTATCGCAACGACCCTTATTGCCGCCATGGCAGGTCTTTTCTATGGAACGCAAAGCACCTCACTGCCGTTATGGCTCGGCATCAGGGAGGCTCTTGCGGAGGAGGCTGCTGCCGACAACTCTACCGAAAGCCCAACATCCGAGGACTATGAGGCCATCTTGGATGAGGAGACGAACCATGATGACAACGCCTTCTCGTTGGGTGAGGAGGGTGGCTACCTTGCGGGCGAGACGCTAAACGCAAGGTACTCTTTCTTGGCGCGGCGCTTCACCGATCCTCGTGGCCATGGCTTTGCTGCCGAGGAGGCCAACAACTTTATCGACAAGCTCAAGGGCCTAGATGCCGAGGTCGTCGGCTACGACAATACGAAGAACGGGCCAGACCGCAAGATAGTAAACCGCGACGGAACCGTTACTTGGGTGCAGGACAAGTATTACAAGAGCGCAGATGGAAGCGTCAACGCGGCTTTCGAGAACGGCGAATACCGCTACATGAAGAACGGGGAGCCCATGCAGCTCGAGGTCCCCGCAGACCAGTATGACGATGCTGTGAGACTGATGCGGGAGAAGATTGAGGACGGGCAAGTGCCGGGCATCACCGACCCCGCCGAGGCTGAGAACCTTGTCCGCAAGGGCAACCTCACCTACAAGCAGGCCGTTAACCTCACAAAAGCAGGGAACCTAACCTCTCTGAAGTACGATGCGACCCAAGGTGTTGTGTCCGCAGCGCCGGTCGCCGGCATCACGTTCGCCATCGACTTCCTCATCTGCATGAACGATGGAATGCCCGTCAAGGAGGCAATTGGAGAGTCGGCAAAAAGCGCGTTGGTCAGTGGCTCGGCCGTATTCGCTGGGCACGTGCTCTCGGCCCAGCTGATGAGGACCGGCCTGGCTGACGCGATGGCGCCGACGACCGAGAGCGTGACCGCATGGCTTGGCGACGACGCATGCAGGGCCATCATCAAGGCCGCTGGTGGCGAGACGGCGGGATTGACCTCCACTGCCCTCGCAAAGCAAGCGGGGAAGCTGCTGAACAGCAAGCTCATATTCAACGTCGGCTTTGTTGCCGTGTTGAGCATCCCGGACGCCCTTGACCTGTACCATGGACGCATGTCCCAAGGGCAGTTCGTCAAGAACTTGGCGATTGTCGTCATCGGCATGGCGGGTACTGAGATCGGTAGTGTTGCAGGCGGTGCGGTTGGCACGCACTTCGCTCCCGGCATCGGCACAAAGGCTGGCATAGTTCTCGGCGGCATCGTTGGTGGTGTATTGGGTGCGACCGCGGCCGATCTCATTGGCGACCAGATATTCAAGGATGACGCGGACGAGATGTACGAAATCGTCTCAGACAAGTTCTCCGAGTGCTGCTTCGACTACGTTGTCAGCGAGAAGGAGGCTGAGGACCTCGCGTCCAAGCTGAACGACAAGCTGAGCGAGGACGGGCTCAAAGACATGTTCGCCGCAGAGGACCGGGAGGCATATGCAACCGGGCTCATCGAGCCGCTCTTCGAGGAGACGGCCAAGAACCGGGCCTTCGAGAGCTTCCCAGAGAACGAGTACGAGATCCGAACCGTGATGCTGAGCAGCATGGATGGCGTCGTCTACATACACTGATTGGGGCTGTAATGGGCAACGAAAAGCTTGAACGTAAGCTGACGTCGTTCTTCGACGGCGAGAAGGGCACTGTGATTCAAAGGACGCTCGAGCGCAATGTCACGACTCTCGACCAGATCCGTGACGCAATGATGGATGTGGGCGTCATCCTAGAAGAAGACCTTGACGAAGGAATCTACGTGGCACGCGTCACGGGGGGACGCAGGAAGATTTATGGCCCGATTATCGCAGCCACTCCAAGCGGCAACGGTGTGGACGTTGCCGGCGTCGTTATCGCTAGGAAGACCAAGCCAACCGAAGAGGCCATGGTTGCTTTCGGAAGCGCGTTGGACGGAAACCCACCCAAGCAGAAGCGCCGCCATACGGGACTGAAACTCTTCTTCTTTCTAGCCCTAGTTGTCGGTGCCTTGGGCGCATTCTCCTACTACTATTTCTTTCCCAACCTAGTAGTACCCGCCCGGGCTGCGACGGTTAGGTACAACGAGGCCGTGGACGAGTACAACGCAGTCGTGCCCGCATACAACAGCGCCGTGAACGGTCTCTCTGTTGAGAATCTTAGGGGGTTCGTACAGGAGGCGCAGGAACTGAGCGTGCAGAGTGCGGGCTACCTGAGCGTCAGCAAGTCAGTCGTGGGTGGCAATCGTGCCGAGAAGATCGATGCAGACACCGCGACCGTACGTGCTATGACCAAGGAGCTGTCTGCGGAGATACCCATCCTCAATGCACTCAGGAACCCGAGCGAGGAGTGGGTTGCCGATAAGCTCGAATGCGTTGACGGGGTAGATAAGATTGGAGCAGTTATGGCCACAAACGATCCCAACGGGATGCTTGGCAAGGATGGCGGCTACAGCTCCTGTACGTACTTCACCACCGGACTCTTGGGCAAGGACGTTGTTAAGGGCTACTCACCGGTGCAGAAGGGCGTAGACGGCGGTGGAGCAGTCGAAGTGTATCCGACCTTGGAGGATGCCCGGGCGAGATGCGAGTACCTCGCCGGGTTCGATGATACGATCCTATACTCGGGATCCTACGCGCTCGTCGGCACGATGGTGATTAGGACTTCGTGTCTGCTGGACGACGACGCGCAGTACACGCTGACCAACAACATCGTCAACTCGATGATAGAGGCATAGATTCGCCAATCTTACACGCTTGAAGTTACTTTGTGGCTTACTACGATGATGCTCGTACCGGTAAAGGTGCGGGCATTGCTCGTCTCTGCCCGCACGCGAGACGAAGGAGCATCACATGGACGGTGAGAACACCAATGGCGGCCAGAAAGCCACTCGAGGTGGCATGCAGGAGCAGCAGCAAGACGGCACGGAAACGCAAGGCCAGCAGTCAGTGATGATTGCGTCAACGAATCGGCACGATGTCAGGCCCTCGTCGGGCAGGCTATCCACCGAAGCTGCGTCTCATGTGAAGAAGGGCAAGTCTAGTGCTCGACAGAGAGGTACCCAGTAGGTACTCGTGTCTGGCGATATTCCTCGTGAGAGTACTGTCATCGCTGCTGACATCCGTGGTCGTCTTGATATATACCCGCGCGACTGGTCGAAGTCGAAGTACTCAGCCCGAAGCTGGTGAGGTCCCCGATTATCTGAAGGGCCATGCGGAATGTCTCGGACTGCGATGAGGTGCGAAGTGACGGCGCGAACTCCTGGATCAAGTCCTCAGTTGACATGGCCTTCCTAAACACGGTGCAGCCGCCCTTTCCGAAGGATATGGGGATACTCTAGACCTTGTCTTCGGTCTTCTGGTCGAACATCACGTCAGAGAGAGGAACACCCTCATCTTGGACACGTCTACCTCGGAGATAAGCGCATTGAAGGCGAGGTCCACTGCCTGGACGGCGTCTATTGTGTCTGCAAGACGGACTGTCCGTAGGGCGAGAAGTCCACGCGCATGGTGGCCACTGCGGGCCTCACGATGGAGAAGGTCAGGACGCCGAGCCCGTGTCATATTCGGCGATGATGCTCTCCGGTTCGATAACGTTCCCTCCCGAGTCGAAGCAGACTGTACTGATCCGGTACGTGCCGAGGGGCCCGCGCAGGTGCATCTGCAGCTGGTCCACGGCCTTGCCACGATGGAACGCTCGTGTGACGAAGACGTACTCCAAGATTCCGTCCTCGTTCCACGAGCGTATCCAGGGCTCCATGTCATCCAGGGGAAGAACAAAACCGAGCTTACGCAGATAGTCCTTCACATGCTCCGGCACCCAATACTCATCCAAGCCGTTAGCGCCCATGCGTCACCTCCGATAGCCCAGCCGATGGGGTCAGGTGAAGTGTCCGCTCGTGTCGCAACAAGTCCCATGCCTTACAATTCCGAGAAGAGAGCGTCGAAGGAGGCGAAAGCGATGCAGGTCTCGATCGTGCCGATGACCAGTGAGGAAGAGGCCAAGGGGAAGGCGTACGTGCACTGCGCGGCCTGGAAGGAGGCCTATCGCGGTCTCCTGAACCAAGGCTTCCTCGATGCGAGGACGCTTGAGTTCTCCGAGGAAAGGGCCCTGAATGCCTTCCGCGCGGGCGTCAGCACGCTTCTCGCCAAGGATGGCGACGAGGTAATCGGCTTCGCGGACTTCGGCCCCTGTCGGGACGAGGACATGGAGGAGGCAGGCGAGGTCTATGCCATCTACCTGCTGAGCGGCTGCTACGGCCGAGGCATCGGCGCGGGGCTCATGAATGCCGCCCTCCAGAGCATGGCGGACTTCGACAAGGTCGTCGTGTGGGTCCTTGAGGGAAACGAGCGTGCCATACGCTTCTACGAGGGCTTCGGCTTTCGGTTTGACGGAGCAAGCCAGGTGCTCGACCTCGGCGGGGAGGTGACGGACCTGAGGATGGTGCTGCAGCAGAAGCGGGTAACCAGATAGCTTCATATGCTAAAGATGAAGGAAGAATATGGCATATACTCGCAGATGATCGAGGGCGGACGCGTCTGGGTTCCATGAGTCTCACTTGTTCGTGAGCCGAGGACGGAGGTACGGCGTCCTTGAATTTGCCCAGATAGAATGTGCCCCTCTCGAGGCGCCAGTTGTCCTTGAACAGGATCGGAATCTCTCTCCATTCATAATGGTCGACGAGGTCACCATGCTCGTCATACACCGGATGTGTCGCTAACCTCAGTATCCCCTCGCAAGACTGGTAGTGTGCCTCATTGCTCTTCGCTCCTCAGCGTTTCGTACACGTCATGCACGTAGAGCCCGAGCAGCCTTCGCATCAGCTCGTTGTCCTTCAGTACCTCTCCAAAGAACTGGTTGTTCTGCTGCAGCCCGTCGTAGAGTACGTCCTCGCCGCTATCGTAGTAGGCGATGGCGAAGTCCTCCTCGCCATTAGCCTTGGCGCTCGCCTTGAGCGCCTCAACCTTGAGAAGCAGCTCCTTGATCTGTAGGCCAGTCACCATGGCCACGTCCGCGTCGAGCCCGCCGCCGACGCGCGCGTTCACCACCGCGATGATCTCCGAGAGATGGTCCCTCTCGTCGTTTGTGAGCCGCGTGCTCACGCCCGCCAGTTGCACCATCGGGTCAGACGGGTGCGCCCTGTTCTTGGTGCCGGTGTCGCCGACCTCTTTCTGCGTGAACTGCTCGAAGTTGATCTTGTCCTTGACCGAGACACCGCCGTGCCCTCCCGTGTCCAAGATCTCGAGCAAGTCGCGGACGTAGCCGTACTTCTTCTCCATCTCGGCGTCTCCGAATGACGACGCCAGGGACAGGAACTCGTACAGGCGCACGAAGCCCGAGCACGCCATGCGGAACTCGCCCTGCATCACAGCGTTGCCCTGGTACATGCTCTCGAGGCGCTTCTTGGCCCGGCGGACCAGCATGTCGGCCTTGGCCGCGTCCCTCTGCGTGAGCTTCTTGGTCGCGGCGCCGAGCACGATGGCGGCGTACCTCTCCACGTCGTCATCGTCGATCACGTCATAGCCGTCAAGCTTTGACTCCATCTCGATGAGTTGCGACACCGTCACGGTGTTGGACAGAATCGTCGCCGTGTAGTAGCGCGAGAAGGCCCGCTCCATGTCCTCGCAGGTGTTTTTGAAGTCCAGCACGACGGTCTTCTTGCCCGGCATGACGCGGTTTAGGCGCGAGAGCGTCTGCACTGCCTCGACGTCGCGCAGCGTCTTCATGACATACATGGCACAGAGCTTGGGCTGGTCGAAGCCAACCTGGAACTTGTCCGCCACGAGCAACACGCTGTACGCGTCGGTGTCGAACATATCCTCTGTCGCCACGCCGCGCGGGTTCCCGTTCATGCCGTGCTCCGTGTACTCCCATCCCCTCGCCACCCGCGAGGCGCCAAAACCGTCGTACTCGACGTCGATGGGAACCTTGCCCGAGAACGCCACGAGTGCGTGCACGTCACGGTAGTGATGGCGCTCGATGTAGGCTTGAAGCGCCACGCGATAGCGCACGGCCTCCTCACGTCCCGTGGTCACGACCATGGCCTTCTCGCGTCCACCGAGTCCGCACCGTACGAGGACGTGGTTGCGGAAGTGCTCGACGATGATGCCGACGCGCTGGTTGATGTTGGTGTCGTCGAGCTCCGCGACGCGCGCGATCTCGCGCTTGGCCTTGGCCGTCTGCAAGAGCGGGTCGTCCTCCACGGCCTTGCTCACCTGGTAGTACGTGCGGTACTCGAGGTAGTTCTTGAGCACATCGAGGATGAAGCCCTCCTCGATGGCCTGCTTCATCGAGTAGGTGTGGAAAGCTCGCTGCAGGTCGGGATTTCTCGGGTCGACGGCACCGAAGAGCTTGAGCGTGCGGGCTTTGGGCGTCGCCGTGAACGCGAACACGCTCATGTTCGCCCTCTTTCCATGGCTGCGCACTAGCCGCGCATAGGTGTCCGTAACGTCCTCGTCCTTGCCCGCCTGCTCGCCGCCCACGGCATTCTGGATGGCCATGAGGTTGCGGCCCGCCGTGGAATTGTGCGCCTCGTCGATGATGACGGCGAAACGCCGGTCGTTGAGCTTGCCCGCGAGCTCGTCCACGTAGAGGAACTTCTGCAGCGTGGTCACGACCACCTTAGCCTTCCCCTCGAAGAGGGCATCCGAGAGGTCTGCCGAGGTGCAGTCCTCGCCCATGACCTTTACGACGCCCGTCGTGCGCTCGAGCGACTTGATAGCCGCCTGGAGCTGCCGGTCAACGACCTTGCGGTCGGTCGCCACGATGACCGTATCAAAGACTTGGTTGCCATCGACGCCATGCAGGGACGACAGGCGATGTGCCAGCCACGAGATGGTGAAGGTTTTGCCGGAGCCCGCGCTGTGCTGAATCAGGTAGTTGAGTTCGCTTCCGCTTGTGCTCACGCTCTCGAGCATCCTGTGCAGGGCGTCGCGCTGGTGGTAACGCGGGAAGATGACAGCCTCCTTGAGCACGCGCCTGTCCTTGGCCTGATCGTACTCCTCCTTACGGGAGACGAAAACGAACTTGGTTAAAAGCTCGATGACCGAGTCGAAGGCAAGCACGTCGTCCCAGACGTAGTGCGTCGGGTAGTCGCCGCTACCATCATCCACCGGGTTACCCTTGCCTTGGTTGATGCCCTCGCCGCGACCTCGGTTGAACGGCAGGAAGTGGGTTCTCTCGCCGTCCATCCTCGTGGCCATGTGGCACTCCTCGTCATCCATCGCGAAGTTTACGATGGTCCCGACCTGCCACTCCAAGAGGCGGTTCTTGTGGTCGCGCTTGTAGGTCCACTGATGGACCGCGTCGCGCCACGTCGAACCGTCCGGCTGGTACTTGAGCTCGAATGCGGCCCATGCGAAGCCGTTCACAAACAGCACGAGGTCAATCCGTGAGGCGTCGTCAATCCAGGCCTCCTCCATCACGGAGAGCCGGTTGGCCTCGTACTTGGCCGTCAGCTTAGGATTAAGGTCCGACGCCGGCCTACCGTAGAGCAGGTCCACGTGGACGCTGTTGATGTCAACACCGTTCCTGAGCACATCAACCTGCGCCGAGCCCTTGGCACGGCACGCCTTCTCGTACTCAGAGACGATGACGTCGAGCGCACGGTTCCCGTAGGTGCGCCGCAGGGTCGCGAACGCGTCGGGCTGCGTGTCGTCCAGGAACTCTTCGAGCATGCCACGATCCACCGCGTGGTCGCGATCGTAGTGTCGAGACGCCTTGCGCTCGTGCCAGTGCGCGTCGGCGCAGAGCGAGTCGATGATGTGGCGCTGGAACCCCAGCTCCCCGGTGGATCGTGCGGTGCTCATGAGGTCAGAACCTCCTCCTTTTCTTCCAGCTTAAGCGTGAAGTCACTGGTCCCTGGCACTACTCACCCTTGTAGAAGCCGTTTTCGCTGTCCGTCCTCCAAACTTCGTACATCTCCAGATAGTGCTCCTTGATGAATGCCTGAATCTTACGGACCTCACGGTCGGTGAGGACGCCCCTTCTTTGAACCACGGAGCTTCCGTCGCTCTTCACGAAGAACTTCGCGGAGCCAGACTCCGTTAGTTTTGAGTCACTTGCATGGACGTGCATGCACTCGATGATGCAGAACGCGGTGTAGTAGAGGTAGTAACCACATATTTTGTACTTGAAGTACTTTGGCATGGCTAGTCCTCCATGTATTTCGAGTCACGTTGCCATATGCTCTGGACCAACGCCTGCTCCATCTCGTCCATGTTGCTCTCAACCATGGTGCCATCAGCGGTTATAACTGTAGCGGAGAGGCCATCGTTAGTGTTGAAGACACGAATCAAGTCACCCTCTCTGGTGAAGGCGTATCCTCTCACTATCATGTCGGCGTTATCGGCTATCTGTTTGATTTTCTCCTCAGGCATGTGCTATGCGCACCTCCCTTATCCCGCGCAAATATGCCCGCGCGTCCATGTACAGGTTTTCCAAAATGTATATTAAGTCGATATAGTCCTCGTATACTCCTTTAACCGTGCCCCTACACTCCACAACAAGATAGCCGTCGTCCCACTCCTTGACGGAAAGATACTCGATGAGGTCCTTGCCGTGTAAAAAGGTTATCGTTCTCCCGTTGTATTCGAAAGTCGTGTATCGCCCTCTGTTGCTCAAGATTGCGCAACCATCGGAATTGTCGATTATCTGGCGCTGGAACCCCAGCTCGCCGGTGGATCGGCTGTTACTCATGGGAGGGTGCCTCCTTCTTGCCGGTGACGTAGGCGAAGATGAGCGAGCGACGGTAGTCGTCGAGGCGCTCAAGCTGTCGCGTGCGGGTGTCGATGACCGAGTCGATGGCGGAGCAGCGTTCGTCAAGGTAATCGACTATGCGTTGCTGCTCGGAAAGGGACGGAAGAAGAAGAGGCATACGCTCAAAGTCGTAAGCGGGAAGATCCCATTGACCCTCACGAATGCCACCCGAAACGCGCTTAAACTCGTGGGCATAAACAGTACGGAACAAATAGTCGGCGTATTGCTTGGACAGCTTCTCGTCAATGAATTCGTAGATAAAATACGCTGGCGACACTATGCCCTCGTATCCCGACACAGAGAGCGAGCCTTGCCATGCCTTCATCTTGTTAATGACGAGGTCGCCCTTGCGGACGAACTTATAACTATCGGTGTCCCTGCCCGTACGGTTGTGGTTGTCATCCCTACTGTCTTTGATAACAACACCATGATCACGGTACAGCGACAGAACAGTAGCGTCACCAAGTCCTTTCTCGTCATGGCGCCTCAAACAGTTTTTAATTCTTACGATGTCCCAATCCTCGGGTATCTCACCAATCCACTCGATGCCGCTGTCCCGCATGGGCACACCCTTGTCGAGGCCCTTGGTCACGGCATGGTGGATGGTCGCCCTGCGCAGGCGACGCAGTGCCTCGATCTCGTCCTCGATGGTGCGCCTCACCTCGTCGATGGCAATACAACGCTCGTCGAGGTAGTCGGCAATGCGCTGCTGCTCATCAATATCAGGTAGCGGCAATTGCATGTGCTCGAAATCGTACCTGGGCAAATCCCACTGCCCCTCACGGATACCACCAGACACACGCTCGAACTCCTGCTTATACGTAGAACGCAGCAGAAAGTCAGCGTAACCCCTATCGAGGTCCTGTCCTACAAACTCATAGATAAAGTAGGCAGGAGAGGCAATGCCTTCGTATCCCGAAACAGATAGCGAGCCTTGCCAGGCCTTCATCTTGTTGATGACTAGGTCTCCCTTGCGAACGAACTTATAGTCGTTCGTGTCCTTGCCCGTGCGGTTATGATTATCATCGCGACTGTCCTTGGGAACAACGCCATGGTCGCGGTACAGGGCAAGCACTGTTGCGTCGCCATGACCCTTCACTTCATGTCGATGAAGACACCCCTTGATCTTTCCGACCTTCCAGTCAGCCGGTATCTCACCAACCCACGGTATTCCGCTATCCTTCATCTCCCGCACGCTACTCACCACCCATGAGCACCCTGAGGCTGGCGTCGGCTTTTGCGTCGAGCGCTAGCACCTCGGCGAGCACGTCCTCGGGATCCTCTGGTATCTGGTACTTGTAGAAGTAGCGCGAAAACGGTATCTCGGCACCCGTCTTGATGACGGGGTTCCTGGCGGCCAGGTTTTCGTCGAAGGTCACATGAGCGTCGGGCACGTACGGATAGACCTCGCGCGCCATGTACTCGTCCACGTCGGTGAGCAGCGGCACACGCTCGGTATCCTTGGTGGATGCGTCGTAAATGACGTTGCCACGACGGTCCTTCTGGACAGGCGCCGTCTCGTCGCGCTCGGACAGGGCATCGACGATCTTCTTGCGAAGGGCCGCCGTCACGTCGCAGCCCACGAGAATCTTGCGCAAGTGCGCGTCGAACGCCTGAGGGTCATCAAACATCTCGCCACCCGTGTCTGCCCGCAACGCCTCGACGATGGCATCGTAGGTGGGCTTGCCACCCATGAGCGTCGCGAGCCTCTTTTCCTCGCGCGGCGTGAGCTCCGCCTTCTCCTGCAGCTTTGCGATGGCATCCTCGTCGTACACGCCATTCAGCGTGCGTCCCGCGAGCATCGCATCCAGGCGCTCCTCGGTGATGGCGTAGTTGCGACGCATGGGTTGGATGACCGTATACTCGCGGTACTCGAACTCTCGGTAGTCGAATATCTTGACGCGTGGGTCGGAGTCGTCGAACTCAGAGTATAGGCGCACGATCTCCTCGCGGTCGGCCTTCGTGAGCTCGTAGCGCTTCTCGCCCTGGTTCTTGCGCATGGAATGACGAATCTCAGTGGCGTCGATGAGCTGGACCTTGCCACGCCTCTCGGCCCTCTTGTTCTTCGAGATGACCCAGAGGTAGACGGCGATGCCAGTGTTGACAAAGGACGAGGGCGATATGGCGATGATGGCCTCGAGCAGGTCGTTCTCCAGAAGCCAACGACGGACCTCGGACTCTCCGGAGCCTGCGTCGCCGTTGAAGAGAGGGCTGCCGTTCTCGACTATGACGGCACGGCCATCGCTAGAGAGTTTGTTCACGGCGGCCTGAAGGAAGAGCAGCTGCGAGTCGTTCTTCTTGGGCAGGCCCGCAGGCCAGCGATGCCGTTGCGAGTGATTCTTGTCCTCGCCATTGACGTAGCGCTCTTGGTTGGAATCGGATGCGCCCTTGCCGCCCCATTCCGACCCGAAGGGCGGATTCATGATTGCGAGTCGCATGCTTGCGTTCGGCCAACAGTCGGTCATGAGCGTGTTCGCGAGGCGGAAGTTCGTGGGATCCTGTCCACGAATCAGCAGCTCCGCGAGGCCAACCGCATGGGTCTGCGGCATTACCTCCTGCCCATAGCACTTTACGATTGCCTGAGGGTTGTATCGCTTGATATAGCTTTCCGCAGCGGTCAGCATGCCGGCAGTGCCGGCCGCCCCATCATAGACGGTGATGACCTTGCCAACGTCGTAGGTGTCTTCCGCCCCCTCAGCAAGGGCAAGAGCGACCATAGTCCGCACGATGTCACGACTCGTGTAAAACTGTCCGGCCTCGACGTTCTCGTAGAATCTCCGAATGAGGTCTTCAAAGATACCGCCCATGCGTGAGCTGTCAAAACGTTCGGGATAGAGATCCATCGTCGCAAAGTTCTGAACAACCGGGTACAGGCAGTTCCGCTCGTCCATACGCCTGATATGAGCGCGTAGGTTCAATCCGTCAAAGATTTCCTGCACGTTGTCTGAGAAGCCGTCAAGATAAGCGTCGAAGTTGGACGCAAGGTTGTCTGAATCGTTCAAGAGCTCTGCGAGTGTAAACTCGCTTACGCAGTAGAAGGAGAGCTTGGCGTCACGACACAAGGCCTTCGGCGCCCGCCCCGGGTCGGCCTTGTATGCAGCCAAAACCTTGTCCTTGGTCGCCTCGAGCGTACACTCGAGACGTCGCAGCACCGTCATGGGGATGATTACGTCACCATATTTGTCGGGCATGTATGTGCCACGAAGCACGTTGGCGTTCGCCCAGATCCGGTTCGCCTCGTAGGTGATGTCCTCGGTCTCCTCGACCCAATAGTTTGTATCCATACCCGCACATCCTCTTAATGCTTAGCTATTCTATGGCGAGAGTAGCACCGCTTCCCCCGTTAGCCCCTCGTCCTGGCCCCGTTAGGCGGCGAACAGCTCGTCGAGCTCCTTCAGTGCCTCCCTGAAGGTGTTGTTGGTTATCTTGAGCCCGTTCGAGTCACGGGCCTCGATGACTGGAGGGTATGACTCCGGGTGGTCCTTCATGCGCTGGATTGCGCTCGAGGCGTCACCTCTCCCTTCCACACTGTGGTGCATGGGCCCCACGATGACCGCGCTGTAGCTCGAGTTGCGGAGGCGGCCAACGGAGCGCCTGTCCAGCTTCTCGTAGTCGAGGCGGTACTCGAACCAGTCTTGGTCGAAGCCCGCCTTGCGCGTGATGCTGCGCAGCTTGTCCACCGGAACCATGCTTGCGCCCATGACGAGCACCTTGCGCGTCGGCGCACCCTGGGTGCTTACCCCGTCGAGGCCGAGTGCCTGGACGAGCAGGTCGAGGGTGCCGAGCCTGCCGAGCATGGAGACAAGTGCGGTCACCGTGTCGCCTCCTATGCGCCTCTCCACGCGTTCGATGAGGTCAATTGGGTCGTACGTCCCGTAGGGCATGTTTGCACCTCCGCTAATCTAGCAAGTCCAGCAGGTCCTTGCGCGCCCTCTCGAGGCGCTCCTTGGTCAGGCGTATCTCCTCGAGCTTGCTCTGGTACGACTCGACCAGTTCCTCGGTCTCGTATGGTTCGAGGTACGGTATCTCGACCTCCCTCAACGTCTTCGTCGAAATGGACGGCACCGCGCCGCCGGACGACGCTCTGTCTAGCTCCCACGCGCCCCGCGAGCTCTGCAGGTACGCAGCCAGGTAGTAGGGATCGATGTCCTCCGGGTCCACCCTCACGACGAATACGTTCGAGCTCGGGATTATGGCCGTGCCCTCGGGGACGTCAGCGACGGCAATCCGGTAGGGCTGGCCGATTCTGCTGATGAGCAGGTCGCCGCTCCGGAGCGCATGCTTCTCCAACTTGGGAGTGAGCTCCGAGAGGAAGGGCAGGTCGTCGCTGATGAGCCCGTCCTCGATGCCAGTCGGGGCAAGGTAGCGTACGCCCGTGTCGTAAGCCACCATCATGTCATCAAGCTCGCTCGCCCTGAGTGATACCCCGCGTCGGATTGACGTCACGTGCTTCCCGAGCTCGTCGGGATCGTACGCCATGTCGTAGCCGTCGTAGCCGATGGTGTCGTCGAGGTACTTCATGTCGAGCTTGTAGCGCGCCGACGCGATGGCCCCCGCCGAGGCGGTGCAGCTCTCCACCCCCTTGTTGAGCTGGTAGAACTCCTCGTCGCCGCCTACGATGATCGTGGCCCACGAGATCGTCGCCGGCCTGAGGCCCTTCTCCTCGTCATGGAGCTCGGGGTGATTCTCGCGCTCCCACTCCTCGTCGTACGCCTCTTCTTTCACGTAAGTGGCGATGACCTCGACGGCCTTGTCGGACAGCGTGTTCTTGCGCCTGCCCTCGACCGCGAGCCCCGTCGCGTCGAGGAAGTGCACGCCCCCGCAGCCGCCCGCAAGCACGACGAGGTTGCTTCCGGCGCCCGTGTCGGGCAGCAGGTTTTTGGGCAGCTTGATGACGTTCCTGATCCAACCGCCCTCGACGAACCCTCCGCGCACCTTCTCGTCGCTCACGTTGACGAGGGCTCCGTCGGACATGAGCACGACCCCCATGCCGCCATCTCTCAGGGTGTCGATTACGAGTTGGTTGAACACCCAGTCGAAGACCACGGGCCTGCCGTAGCCGGCATGACCGGAGGCAACGTCCCGGAGCCAGGCGCTGTCGCTCCTAATCCTCGGGAAGCGCATTCCTATCGGGTAGTGCGAGAACACCTTGTCGTACTCCGGGCCTGCGTCGGCGAAGTCGAACAGGTCGGTCACGCTGACGCTGACGGTGTCGTCGAGTCCCAGCGCGTGCATCCTGAGGGTTGCGACGGCGGCGGTCTCAGGGTTGACCTCGTACCCCACATAGGTCGCCCCGGGGTGGCGCGAAGCGGCGTAGGCGAGGAAGAACCCCTGGCCGCAGCCGTAGTCGGCGACCTCCTCGCCGTCCGCGATCTCGAGGATCTCGGTCGCGACGACCGCAATCGATGAGGGGGTGACGGACTCCCGCATGATGGCGAAGTTGCCGGCATCGGCATGCGCGACGAACGCGCGCGCGTCGCGGGAGTCAACGTCCGCGAGCCGCTCTCCCGCAGCGAGCCCCGACTTCCCGAGCGAGTCGGACAGGTAGTCGAGGACGAACGCCTCGAACAGGCCCGATTCCTTGGTCATGGCGAGCGCCTCGTCCAGGCCGCCGCCGACGCCGAGCTCCGCACGCAGCATCTCCAGCGCGAGAGTGCCGTAGAGCGCCTCCGCGACGACGGCACCTCGGGTTCGCAGCGCGTCGGCTGCATCCCTTCCAGCCTCGTCGTATGGCCTCTCCCTCAGTTCGTCGTATAGCATGTCTCTCCATTCGGTAATGTCTTACTGATGTTCTTAGAATACTGCTTGTTCATGAGAAGTCAAGCAAGAGTTCGGTAATGCTTAACCGATTTGCGAGATAGAATCCAATCCATGCCTCGGAACATCGCGTGCACGTGGGTGATATGACGGGGTGTCCGGTGTCCGTGTCTCATGCGACGACATTGGTTTGGAATGCGCCGGGGCTAGCGGTACCATACCCGCTCGCGTACGAGATAATCGATGCGTTGTCTCACGCGTTCGGCGACCGTGCGTTTCACGTTCATGTCGCTCTAGAGCTCGCGGTCGATTGAGCTCTTGAGCTCCCGTGCCCTTGCTATGCTGGTGCGAGATCACGACCTGAATTGAATATCCAACGCCCTTGCCATTTCGCACCCTCTCGCGTCCGTAGCGGTCGCCGTCCGTTGCGGCTTCCCCTATTCCTGCGCGCAGAGCGCGCAAAAGTCTTTCGACATTTTTGGCTGACGTTCCGGCAAGCGGTTCGGACGCGCTCGCGGACGGCAAGGTCCACGGGCGCGTCAGCACAGGTGCGTCCTATGTTCCCTTAACTACGTAGCGTTGTGGTAACCCCTTTGATAGGATTCCTACCACGTATAGGTGATTCCTGTAGAGCCATCTTCGGGGTCGACACCGGTCCAGTTGGGTTTGGGTTCGTTCCTCGTTTTGTGATGATGCAGCCCACCGCCGTTGGCACCCTTGAGCAGCTCGTCGGAGAGCTCAGGGCTCTTGTGGTGCGTTGAACAATAACGCGTACCACTATTACATAGACAGAACTCCACCCACGATGAACAGCCGGTAGCAGAGGACGTCCTTCTCTATCTTGCAGTCAAACGAGACGTCGCGGTCGAGGTACGGCTCTTCCGTGATGGGCTCGATTACAGACTGCCCGATGCGCATCTCGGGAGTCGTAGAGGTTAACATGGGGGCCCCGGTACTGCTGGGAGGTGGCTTGGGGTCCGGACTTCAAGCATGACGAGAACGGCCTGCTGGCGTTCTAGCTTGATTTGACGTGTGGAAGGCGGAGATGCGTTAATGATTCTGTTGGTCGAGTGTGCGGTCGCCATCGTTCTCTTTACGGCGATTGTCATACCCCTCACTCTGAAAAACCCGCTTGACTCCATTGGGGATTATCCGCCTGCGATTCGCCGGCGATGCGAGGAGCTTGGCCTTGTGAGGCTGAGCGAGAAAAGATTCACCGCCGGTGAGGTCGTGCGTAAGGTAATTGGCGTGGGCGTGCTTGCGGCAGCGCTCGTTCTCTTGCTCGCGAAGCTGAACGGCGACACTACGTTTTGGCAGGGCTTCCGCGACTCATATACCATCTGGCTTGCGATTACCTGGTGGGATGCCATCGTGATTGATTGCGGGTGGTTTTGCCACTCGCCGCGCACCCGCATCCCCGGCACGGAGGACATGCCCGAATACCACGACTTCCTCTTTCATGTGAAGCAGTCCTGCATTGGCACTGCCATCGGATTGCCCGCGTGCCTGTTCGTTGGTTGTATCGTTCAGCTGGTATAACGGGTTGTTCTCCGTGGCGAGCGTGCCCGGGTTCGATCTTTGGCAACTGGTGGCCCGACAAAAGATGCGCTACACATTCCGTGTCGATACGTATTGGGATAAGCGACCGTCGCGCCGCCTTCAGCGTCGGCCGCCTGCTTCGTGTTGTCTACGTGCCACGCATATCCCTGCCAGAGCGTTGAGTGCCACGCAGATGGCCAATGCCTGGCGGTAGACCGGCAGGTTGAGTGTACTTGTGTCGCGAATGGCGTAGCCGGCCATGGCGGCAGAAGCATCCCCTCGAATCATCACCGAACACACGAAAATCGCGGCCGCCATCTGCACCTGCTCGACGATGCTGCCAATCCCGTAGAACTTGGAGCGCACGAGACGACGTTCTTCGGGGGCGATGCGCTCATCGTCGAGATAGATTGCAAACGACTCCGCATTGCCCATGGTCACGAGCATCGACGTGAGGGCCGTTGTCGCGACATAGAGCTGCGGGACAAGCAGACCACACGATACGATAACGGCACCCATGATGCATAACACCTCGTAGTGCTTGGGCGTAATCTTTCGCTTAATAAGAGGGGCGACGAGGGTGCCCGCCGCTGCACCGGCGCCAATTACAAAGTATACGATGCCGAGCTCGTCCGATTCGCCAACCGACGTGAGGTAGAAGAGCGTGAAGACGTACAAAAAGTTGGTCACGGCGCCATACCAGAGCGTGCGCGTGGAATGGGCGCGATAGGGCACCTTGCGATGAGGGGCGTCCAGAACGAGCATGAGCACGAGGGCTGCCGGCGGCAGCGCGACAGCCCACATGCTTGCGGTCTGCCGAAACAGGCGGACGCAAAGCGCGAGCGCAAGGACGCTCGCGGCGAAGAGTGTGGATTCCCGAGGGGCTTGGTCGCCCACAAACATGCGGACGTTCTTGTAGGGATTCTTGCTGCGAAGCCAGATCACGTAGCCAAGGGAAGCGAGCACTATGGTCGTCAAAAACGCGAGGGCGGCCACAGCGGATCCGCCGCCAGGCACGAGCACGATGGCGATGCCAGCAAGAAAGAAGGCATAGCCGCTGATCATCGACCCGTCAAAGCTCAGGGTGCCGCGCCGTTGGATTTCGTCACGCACCGTGCGGTATAGGGCTGGAAAGCAGCTCAGCCCAAGCCCCACGAGGACTGCCCCAACATCCCACCACAGTGGGCAGCTCGCGCCCAGTAGGGTGCACAGACATCCTGCGAGCGTCAGGATGAGCTCGCAGATGCAGGCACGGTAGGGGTTGGCAACGGTCCCAAGACGACTTATGAAGAACACGCCTGCCCGCTGGAACGAGTACCACAGCACAAAGGGCATCACATAGTCCACCTCGCCATAGTGCTGGGCAAAGAGCGCCGTGAACACATAGAGGGGAAAGCAAACGAGGCGTCGCACCGCGTCATTGTCGAATCGCTGCGCGAGGTACTCTATCGCCTTTTGGAGACGAGAGACATTCGCGACATTAAGGTGGTTGACCTCATCCGGCTGGCTGGGGTGTCGCGCGGTGCCTTTTACAAGAACTACTACCTGGTGACCGATGTGCTCGCAGACGATATTCGGGCGATTACCGAGGACGTGAGCGCGGCAATGGGGACGGACATCGCGCTCAACTGGCACGTCATCCTGCAAACCGTCTATCACCATCGGGACAAGATACCGCTGCTCCTTAAGGCGGGCATGGGCATGGAGATGCTGGGCCAGATCAATCGCAGTATCGATACCATGCGTGACGAGGAGCGAGCCCTGCGCATTATGGCGTGGAACGGGATCATCTTTAACTGCATTCAGTATTGGGCGGCACGTGGCTTTGTTGATGACCCCGACGAGCTCGCCGAGAGCATGGCTGCAATCACGATGCCGCTCTTTGATGAGGCGGTCTCCAATGCCGATGGTAATAGGGGATAGACAGGCGGACTTCCTGCTGTTCAACCTCGGGTGGGATGCCCGCTGGGGAACGGATGCCTACTTCGTGGACTATCGGGTCACTAAGAATGTATGCCGTTTTGTTGCTGGCCATACCATGCCGTTGCCACCCGTAGTCGAGCGTTAAGCAAACGTCCCCGCGGCACGTTCACAACGAGAAGGCTCGCGCGTGCGGTTGAAGTAGTTGGTCGCGCGATGTCTGGGGCAGGATTCAACCAACGACCCTCCGGGTGATGAGCGCAAGGACGACCCGGCAGTGCATGACACGCAACGGTGCCGTACGCATCCGTTTGATTCGACCGACGGGAGTGCCCACCTGTCGTGGTTTGTCTTGAGCAGTTTGGAGCGCTATGACGTCAGCCGAAGGTACGTGCAACACGCTCACACTGTACGTCATCCCATTCTAATCTGGGACGAATCGCGGGTTTCAGCGTACTATATTCAGCAAAACCATCACCCGTCCCAAAAGACCAGCTAAGTTCTGTCAAGTGGGAAACGGAAAAAAGTTCGATTGATCTTTGATAACGGAATATGGTGATAAATGGATTGGACCGGGATGCGTTT
>CADBYM010000050.1 GCA_902798915.1 uncultured Coriobacteriaceae bacterium
GCCGATCTCGTTGGCCTCGTCGTAGCTGGGCGCGGTGCGCAGGGCGAGGTAGCCCTTGTCGACCTTGACGGAGTAGGTTTCCCCCGCCAGCGCGCGCGAGGGTGCAACAGCAACCATGATGAGGATGGCAATCACTCCCAGCAGGGCTCCTCGAATCACGCGTGCGAGGTTCGCCCGTGCGTTGGCGGCAGGTATGCAATTACTCAGATGCTTCTTCATAGTTGTGCTCCTTTCGTGAAGACACACTCAGTGTAACATATACGACATACATGCAATTGCGTAATGGCGTTTAGACACGAACCATCGCCCGTGCGTGACAAACTGTCAGTCCTCATGCAACCCATGGCACAAGTGTTATGTTATGATAGGAATTACGTTCAAGTCATATCGATTGGATGGAAGGATTGGCACATGACCATCGAGGAACTGTTTGGCAAGGTTATCGCGGACGACGCGCTCAAGGAGGAGTTCGCTCAGGCTGCCAAGGATGGCAAGATGCAGGAGTGGGCAGCCGCCCAGGGCGTCGACGCCACTCAGGAGGAGCTCATTGCCTACGTGAAGGGCACCGCAAACGAGAAGCTCTCCGTCGATGATGTCGACAAGGTCGCGGGCGGCGGCTATTGGTCGGTCGTCGATTCCATCGTCGAACTCGGCGCCGGTTGCCTCTACCCCGAGCCGCCGAACATTGACCTCCCGTTCCTGTAAGGTGACGTTTCGTGTCAACGGGGACGTAGGGTGTCGTCACGCGTTGTTCTTTGAGGGACGGTTTTCATTCGTTGCGCCAAGCGCCTTTTTGGCGCTTGGCGCAACGAATGAGTGGCAAAGTGCAGCAAGGGCTGTGGCATGCGATTCGCACGGAGCTGTACGGAGCTGACTAGGTTGTGCACGTGACAAATGGCTTGTCCCCTTGTTACCCCGTGCGCTATAATAGAATGAATCAATCGTGTGGTGACGCAGAGGGAAGGATGAACATGAGCGAGGGCAACAGCACCTTTGACGCGCTCGAAAAGACCATCGAAGGCAACGACGAACTCAAAGAAGCTCTCATCGAGCTGCAACGCAAGGCGGTCGTTGATGGCTGGACTCGAGACGAGCATGCTGAACGAGCCCAAGAGCTGCTCCTGCAGAACGGACTCGAGCTGGCACCAGAAGACCTGCTTGCTCTCATCAAGGACTCCGGAGCGGAACTCACTGATGTCGAGTTGGATCAGGTGAGTGGGGGCACATGGGGCAAGTCCTGCAATAAGCGGAAAGAGTGCCCGGGCGGCACGGGTAGAAGCTGCTATCCACACTGCTAACAAACGGTTGCGAACATGAGGCAATCGGCGTTCAATCATCTAGCCGCCCTCCCCGAGGGCGGCTTTGCGCTCTACAACTTTCTTACGGGCACATGCTTGCGCCTCAGCGTCCTCTCGAGGGACTACTATGACAACTTCGATCTGTACGGGGAGAACAGCGAGCCGGTGCGGAAGCTGGTGAACCTTGGCTTTCTCGTCGACTACGACGAGCATGCCTACCTGCGTAACCGCGTGCGCCTCGAGTGTGGCAACACAAACGTGCTCAGGCTTACGATCTGCCCGACGCTGCAATGCAACTTTTCCTGCCCGTACTGCTACGAAGCCGCTCGTGGGGGAAAGATGGGCCAACACGTGCAAGACGAGCTGGTTGCCTTTGCACGTGCCGCAGTGGAGCGGTATCGTCCGAGCGCATTGGATGTCTGCTGGTATGGCGGCGAACCCCTGCTCGAGCCGCAAGTCATCCGCAGGCTTTCGGCGCGCCTGATTGCGTTGGCAGACGAGCGAGGAATCTCTTACAGCGCAAATGCCATTACGAACGGTTACTTTCTTGACGCGCAGATGGCTGCCGTTCTCGACGAATGCAGGGTGGGGTCCTTGCAAGTCACGCTTGACGGTCCGGATGCCCAGACGCATGACGCGACTCGTCATCTCAGAAGCGGTGGCGGAACGTTCGAACGAATCATGCGCAACATATCCTCGTTTTCCGGCAAGAGCGAGATTGTCGTTCGCTGCAACGTGCACAAGGGCAACGTGGGGACGTACTCTGACCTCGAAGACCGCCTACTCGAATTGGGCAGAGAGAATGACAGGCAGATAAGCGTGTATCCCGGTCACATGGATGGTTGTGGCTCCTACAAAGACATGGCAATGCCCGCCGAGGAGTTCGCTGATTTCAGGCGTGCAACGACGAAGACTGTAGAGAGGGCCGGCTACGGTGGGCCGATGTGCATGGTGCCGAAGATGCTCGACTTTGTGGTGGACGAGCGGGGCAACCTCTACAAATGCCTCGAGTCGGTGGGACGGGATGACGAGTCGTTCGGCAACGTTCGCGACTTCGACTTCACGAAACCCCAGTCTGGCAACATGGATGTGCTTTCGTCGTGGTACGACTTCGCGTGGCCAGACGACGAGGAATGCCTGGGCTGTCCCGTGCTCCCCGTGTGCTTGGGAGGCTGTCCGCAAAGGCGTCGCGAGGGGGCGAAGGAGTGTGCGTCAATCAAGCCGCTGCTAGATGAGTACGTAATCGCCTTGGCCGAGGAGCTGATGGATCGTGACAGAGGCTGAAGTACGCGCCTTGCTTGGTTACCATCCCGATCCTGTTGCGGTTCGCAGGCGCTTGCTTCGTGAGGCAAGCGAGCTCTACCGATGGGGCTTGGCAAGCGAGCGGCATCAGCCGATGCTTGCGAGCCTGCGGGGCCAGCTACGTAAGTTCTACCTGTATCCGACGTTCGACTGTCCCTTGCGTTGTCCGTACTGCTATGCGGAGGGAGGGGAGCGCCATACCGACGAGCTTGGCGCACGGGACTTCCTCCGCATTACGCGCGAAGCCATCGAGGCGGGCTTCGAGGGCGTGGTCATTGTGGGCGGCGAACCGCTCGTGTATCGCGAGTTCGAGCAGTACCTCGACGGACTCTGCGGCATCGACAAACACGAATGCCCGCTCGTGCTGCGCACATCGTTTGGCTTTGAGGTCTCAGATGACCTGATGGCTCGGATTTGCGAGGCATTTGACGAGGTCGTGGTGAGTATCGATGGGGACGAGGCCGCTCACGACGCCGTGCGAGGCAAGGGAACGTGGCGGCATGCGACGGGCAATGCATTGCGTGCGCTTGAGCTTGGTGCCCGCGTAAGCGTGAATGCAGTCATGACCCGCGAACAGAGCGAGGGTACACCAGGTGCATTCTTGCGCGAGTTTTGCGCAGAGCACGGCATTGGAAAGCTAGTCATATCCGCTCCCGTTCCCATGGGTCGGGCGGCCGGAACCGCCGTTCCCCCGTTCGAGTGGCGATCCGACCTCAGGCCGGCCGAATCCCTTGAGCCAAAGTTCTCGTGTGGGCTCGGTCACAGCTTGTATATGCAACCGGATGGAAGCGTCTATCCCTGCTACGCATGGTGCGAGAAGGAGCACCAACTCGGCGACCTGTCCACAGAGTCGGTTGCGGACATCCTTGCGCGTGGGGACCTGCTCGCCATTGCCAACAGCGGTGTCGAGACCAATGAGAAGTGCCGGACATGCGAGGTACGCTATCTTTGCGGCGGCATGTGCAAGGTCTACGTGCGCGACAAGCACGACATGGACAGCGGTGACTTCGATTGCGCCGCAGTCAAGCAGCGTCTGCTCGCAACGCTTGCGGAATGGGACATCGCGTGACATCGAGGAGGGTGTCGTCATGTCCCCACTGGCAGATGTTCCGTGAGCGTCGGCAATGTGGTATGATGCGCACTACGTGCGAGGCGTGGGGCCTCGCGGTAACGGCCATCCAAGGGGATGTCTTTTTGGTCATTGTTCTGTAGGGAACGCCACAACCGAGCATAAAGAGGGGCACGCGAGATGCCCTCGGTTTGTTGCGTTCCGAATCCTTGCACATGTATTGGATTCTCATAGAACAGGACAAGACAATGAACTTCCCGAAGGCAACTACCTTCCCCCAATTCATCATGCGCGAGCGCAGCATGGGGCCAAACCCGCTCAAGCTCTGCGAGGAACTTCTCGGCTGTGCCGACATCCCCGCAGGCTCCGTCGTGCTCGACCTCGGGAGTGGCGCCGGACTCACGAGTGCCCTCATGGCGCGCGAGTTTGGCCTCACTGTGTATGCCGCCGACCTCTGGAGTGACCCGTCCGACAACATGCGCTTCTTTGAGGCGTGCGGCCTCACCAACCGGCAGGTCATCCCGCTCAAGGCGGATGCGACCGCCCTGCCCTTCGCGCACGGCTTCTTCGACGTCGTCGTAAGCGTTGACTCCTACAACTACTTCGGCCGCGAGCCGAGCTACCTCGGCAAGCACCTGCTGCCGCTCGTCAGGCATGGTGGTGAGCTGCTCTTTGCCATCCCTGGCATGGAGCACGATTGCCATGATGACCTGCCCGCGTGCTTGCTCGCATCCTGGACGCCCGAGCAGCTCGACTTCATGCACGACATGGATTGGTGGCGTGCCAACTTCGCACAGACGGAGGGCGCCGAGGTCGTGGACATGCGCGAGATGTCCTGCACACGCGAGGCATGGGACGACTGGATCGGGTGCGACAACGAGTACGCCGCCGGAGATCGCGCTGCCGTCGAGGCCGGCGCACTCGATTACCTGAACACCATCTCGGTGAGAATCAGGCGGAGGTAGCACCTCGTGGCTCCTGCGCCCAGGCTAAGACGTCACGACAAAACCCCAGCTAGAGGGCACTGACACGGACCGTATCGCTGATGTGACGGCGTGGCTCTTTCTTGGTGGTCCCATGGAGGGTACCTTCACCTTGCCATGGGGCCACCGACGGAAAGGATGATTCAGATGAGAGAAGCAAGAGGGTTCGAGAGGGACCACGTCACGGGAATGGCGCTGCTTGGTGCCTTCGCGCTCTGGACTGCGCTGGTGCAGCTCGTGGACGTGCGTCCGGTGGGCCAGAACGGCACGGACCTCGGGTTCGCAACGCTCAACACTTGGTTCCACAGCCTAACGGGCGTGCACATGGCACTCTATACGGTTACCGACTGGCTCGGTCTCGTGCCGGTGGTTGTCTGCCTAGGCTTCGGGGCGCTGGGAGCCGCGCAGCTCGCTCGTCGCAGGAGCCTGCTCAGGGTCGATCCGGACGTGCTCCTTTTGGGGGTCCACTACGTCTTGGTCGCGTCCGCCTACTTGGTCTTCGAGATGGTGCCCATCAACTACCGGCCGATTCCCATCGACGGGGTCATGGAGGCTTCTTACCCGTCCTCGACGACCCTGCTGGTCCTGGGCGTCATGCCGACGCTTTGGTACCAGGTCGAGCGAAGGTTGAGCCGCTCGTCGCTCAAGAGGTTCGTGACGATGTTCGTTATGGCGTTCTCTGCTTTCATGGTCGTGGGCAGGTTGGTCTCGGGCGTGCATTGGCTTACCGACATAATTGGGTCGATCTTGCTTGCTGCGGGCCTGTTTGCGATGTATCGGTTTGCCGTAGCCGTCATAGATGTAAGGTTGTCCGCGCAAGACATGGAGGAATGACCGTGGAATTTAGCGAGAAGCTCAAGGAACTGAGGAAGGCCGGGTCGCTCACGCAGGAGCAGCTCGCCGAGGCGCTCTACGTCTCGAGAACGGCCGTGTCGAAATGGGAGTCTGGCAGGGGATACCCGAGCATCGACTCGTTGAGGGAGATCTCGCGCTTCTTCTCGGTGACCATCGACGAGCTCATCAGCCCGAACGAGGTCGTTGCGGCGGCGGAGGACGAGAAGAAATCACTTGCGCGCGAGTATGCCTCGCTGGTGTGCGGCGCGATGGACGTGCTGCCAGCGTTGCTCTTGTTCGTTCCGGTGTTCGGGAACGGCCCCGACGACCCCGCCGCGGTTCCCCTGCTGGCGCTCGACGGAATCAGCCCATGGGTCAGGTCAGCATTTGCCGTGTGCGTTGGGGCGACGGTGCTCTGTGGTCTCTGCGAGGTGGCTGCCTCCCGCGCCGAAAAGCCATGGGGTAAGCTGGCGTTGGAGGCGGGGATGGCCTTGTCGGCAATCAGCGTGGCAGTCTTCATCCTGACAAGGCAGCCCTACGCTGGGATCATTTGCTTCGCGCTGCTTGCGACGAAGGCCCTCCTGCTGTGGAAGAGTGGCCACTAGCGTGACGACACCCTCCCTGTTGTCAAAGTGCTATAGTTACACAAAACATGCGAAGGCTCGGCTATGGCTGAGCGGCTTTTCGAGAGGAGCCACACATGAGCGAGAACTTGGCAAGATTCTTCGAGATGCTCCAGAGCGACGCGGTCCTGGCGAAGCACCTTTTGGAGGCCAAGAGCGCCGACGAGGCATACGCCGTCGCCGGCGAGGCCGTCGAGGGCTTCGACAAAGAGGAGTTTTTGGCAGCAATGAGGCAGGCCAAGGCCGCAGCTGACGAGGCTGACGCGGAGCTTAGCCCCGACAATCTTGAGGGCGCTGCAGGCGGTATCGATGATGCTAGTGACACCGTATTTCCCATCCCATTAATCATTGATTATGAGGATGACGAAGACTTCAGCGAGTTTTATAGGCTAGTTCGAGATTGGGAATTGTGACTACGGGGATGTGGGTAGCGTCGACACGTCGATTTCGCTTCTCACTGGCGTGAGCTTGTCCTCGTAAGGTATCAGCAGGTCGTAGAGGTTTACGTGGAGGCCGCGGTAGTCGGGGCAAACACGCTCCAGTACGTGAATGCAGCTGCTCACGTCGAACTGCGCGATCCAGCGAGTCTCGGCGAGAAGTTGCGTCAGCCACGCCTCCACGTAATCGATGCCCATGAGGCTTGAGTCCACCGGCACGCTCAGCTGGTAGTCGATTTCGCAAGGAACCTCGTGTGCCGCGAAGCGTGCGTCGTAGCTCTTGCGCAGATTGCACAGGCTTGCCAAGGTGTCTCTTAGCGAGACGTTGCGAATGGGTGGCATGACCGTCACCACCTCCTGCCAGAGGACGAGCGCGTCATTCGCTCGTCTCTCCAGCGTGCGGACGGATTCTCTCCACAACGCGATGGGATCGTCGATGTCCAGCACCCGGGCTGCTTCCACGGGGGTTGCGTTCGCGATGCCCAGTGCGTAGGCCACCGACGTTGCCAGCTCATGCGCCTCATAGGCGGAAATGCTCGATGATTCGCCCGCACAGTACAGCTCGGCGACGTGAGCCATCAGGCGGGCGAAGCTTTGCGACGCCCTGCCGATGTTGGGTACGTGACTTTGCCCGCTAATCGTCCCAGTCATCAGCCCACCTTTCTCCATCCCATCCGTCTGACTGCTCGTCGTAGTCCCACTTGGCGGGGTCGTACGTGTATACGCGTCCCTCGTCATCCGTTATGCGGTACGCGTCGAAGCCTTCCGCCTCGGTTGACCTCACGTACTCGGCGGAATGGCTCATGACCTCCTCCGTCGATATCGAGGCGACCATGGACGCATCGCCCCATGCGTCCAAACAGCCGCGCAGGGCCTCGGCGATTTCGGCGTCGGGAACGTCGATCGAGAGCTCATCTCGCAGCGCATAGAATGCATCCTGTAGGTCTGCGAGCATGCTCGCGGCGTTGCCTTGCGAGAGGTAGGGTGACGTGGCGACTACCTCGGCGATACCGACAATGGCCGGTTGGCCGAACTCCGCTCGTTCCGTGTTGGACAACGCCTCAGTACGGCGCGCAGACAGCATTTGGGCGTCCTCGGCCGTAATCGATACGCCCCCGACCGCGAGTCGCTTGTTCACCTCAGCCAGTGTTGCGTCAGTATGCAATCTCAACGGTGGCATAAGCCACGCCTCAATGCCCATGGGCACCACTCCTTGTCGAATTGCGGATAATGCTTAATACCACGAGGCGACATGAAGTGCAACAGCGCATATTGAGCTGTCAGTTGTCACAGGCTACTGGAGGCGCAAGCACCGTCGCACTCACTGTCCATACATGCTGTAGTACTCCTCAGCCTTGGCTTCTGCCAAGCGTGAGCCGTTATGGCAGCGAGGATGGTCGAGGGAGCAGTTGCGGTGACAAGATCCGCAGGTGAAGCCACTAAGATACTCTCGTAATGTGGGAACATCCGTAGCTTCCTCTTCGTCGGCGACCTCTGCTTCCACCTCGGGCTGCTCTTCCCGCAGCATCAGACCGGGGAGTGCTGACGAGTCATCCGGCATGGTCTGCGTTGTGGGCTCGCTTTGCACGGTAGGGTCGGGCTCCACCCACTCCGTCGGCTCCACCTGTTCCGTCGGCTCTGCCCGCTCCGTTGCGGCGGGCGCTGCTTCCGCATCCTTTCGCGCAATTGATGTGCCGTTCGCAAGAGCCGCCGCCGCGGTGCGCACGCCTACGTAGGACAGGCATATCGCGCACCACACGGCGACGAAGGCTCCGATGATTCTATTGCGCATCATCACATACTCCATCTCGCAGTAGCGTCCAACGTCTCGCGAACCATACCTCGCGGACTTGAAGCGGAGTTAAAGCCCCAAACAGACTCTCCACACGCAGATGCCCGTGCCTTTAATCTGCTTTGAAGTTCGCTCGCTATGATGCCGTCGCACCGTAGGATTGGAGGTAAGCAATGTCATACGAGACTGAATATTCAGAGACACTGCAACGTATCTGCACGGCCAACGCGGGCGTATCGTCCCTGCGCTATTTCTTGGATACGGCCGCAAGCTGGCACGCATGCTTCGCTCGGGATCCTGACGGCATGTCCCAAGATGATGATGCGCGTCCGCTTGTTGTCGTCCTCGGATATGGTGTCCCTGAACAACTCATCTACGCATGCAACACGACGCCATGCATCCTGTTGGGCGGAAGTCACGCGTCCTGCCAGTGGTCGGACGACGCCGTGCCCCGCGACAGTGATCCCGCGAGTCGATCCATCTTGGGATACGCCCTAAGGCTCGCGGCACGTCCGGACATAGACCCCCTCTTCGTGGTGCCCCTTGCGAACGACAACATGCGAAAGATTGCCTATCACCTCAAGCGAGAAGGCCATGAGGTTCTGCCCGTCGACATTCCGCCTGTGGCAACGAGCCCGTCCGCACGTCAAGCGTGGGAACATTCTGCCGAGGTGCTGGTCCACACAGTCGCATGCCACGTTGGGGGGTGGGTCACGGCACGCAGCCTGCGCAACGCGGACAAGCTCGTGGGCAGGGCGCGGGCAGCCATCTTGGCCTTTGAGCAAAGCTGCCTGGAGTGTCCGGGGGTGCTCGACAGCGAGGCACGTCTCCTTGTGACGAACACCTATTGTCAGGCCTCTGACCTAGCACAGTGGACGGCGGCGCTCGACGAGCTAACCGCAGAGGTCCGGGCGCGTTATAGAACCATCGGTTGTCCGAGCAGCAGCGCGCCACGCATCCTTGTCGTCGGCTCGCCTATACTCTTTCCCCAGCATAAGGTGGCCGAGCTCATTAACGACGCGGGTCTTTACACGCTGGTGACCGTAGATGCGGCCAGCACGTCACGCTTTGCCAGCCTCAACGCGCGGGAGAGTTTGGGTGGTGCGACGGCACTCATGCGTGCCATCTCCCGCAAACACTACAGTTTCGACTCGTCGAGCGCCTCTGTGGTGAACTGGGCTATGGAGCACTATGTGGAACATCTCCTCTCGTCGATGGAAGTGGACGGCGTAATCTTCCACATCCTCAAGGGGCAGATTGAATACGACTTTGCACTCTCGCGCTTGGAGCCACTCTTTGACCGTTTGGACACTCCCGTGTTCCGTCTCGAGACGGACTACCAATACCAAGACGTGGAGCAGCTGCGCATCCGTCTTGAGGCCTTCGCAGAGATGCTCGAACAGCGCATGCTCGTTGCCAACCGCGCATATGCGCGCCGATACTGCGCGTAGTAGGGGAGATGACGATTGATGAACAAGAAAGCCCTCGTAACAGCCATAGTGTGTACCTTGATGGTGCTGGCTGCCTACTTTGCGTGGCAGTTCGTCTTCTTTGAGTATGAGACGAACGTCTACACGACCACCGCCGAGCAGCTGTTTACAATCGACCACCTGACCAAGCTCGTACCGCTTCTGATCATCGGCCTGCTCACGGCCATCGGCATCGTGGCGTGCATCGCAGTCCGCAACTACCTCATGCGCCGCGACACCTTCCGTGGTCCGTTTGCGGCATGGCGTGGTACGCCATCCACCAAGGGGCATGTGCATGGTCGGCGCGTCTCCGCCTTCATGGTGGTGCGATGGGTCTGCATGGTAGGCTTCTTTGCGCTCATGGTGTTTGGCGGCGTGCTGCTTGGGCAGCGCTACTCGTGGATTAGCATCCCTGTCCTGTCGTGTCCCGCCAACATGTCCCAGCTCACCGAGGCAAGTTGCTACTATCTCGCGCACCTCGAGGAGCTCGCCGGCCTGCCGCTGATGGGCATCGTGGCCTTCGTGGCTAGCACATTGGGGTTCGTCCTCGTGTTTGGCAGGGTGCTCTGCGGCTTTGTGTGCCCCATGGGCCTCGCCCAGGACGTCATGCACAAGATTCGGCAGGCGACCAAGGTCGAGGGCATCGCCATGACCGAGCGGATGTACCAGGCGCTCGTACCCATACGTTGGGTCATGCTGCTTCTGATGATCGGCCTCAGCTTCGTTGGGGGCAACTTCTGCAACTTCTGCCCGGCGATTGCCCTTACGCCCGTTGCCGCAGGTCTCTCGGTGAGCTTGTATGCGAGCGGCTTCCTCATGGTCTTCGTCCTTATCGCCAGCTTCTTCAAGCGCCGTCTCTTCTGCACGATCTGCCCGCTTGGCTACCTCATGGGGCTGGCTTACCGTATCCAACCGTTCCGCATCAAGAAGGACTGCACCGCATGTACCGAGTGCGGAGCTTGCTACGAGGCCTGTCCGATGGGCATCAAGCAGCTCTATACCGAGCGCGAGAAGGCTGACGTGACGGACATCTCGTGCATCATGTGCGGCGAATGCGTGCGGTGTTGCCCCGAGGATCGCGCCCTCTCGCTCACCCTCTTGGGGAGGGACATCTATGTCTCTAAGCGCTTGAGGGTCGTTCAAGGATATGGGAGGTAGGGTCATGGAGTGTGTTGACGTCGCACAGGAGCAGCGCGAGCAACGACGCAAACAGCGCTTCGCCACCAAGTCCATGCACATGACGCAAAAGTACTTGCGCCGTATGCGCGACCTTGGGGGCACAATCGAACAGATGGAGCCCTTCTTCAACGCGTTGGAGCGCATCTACGTACAAGGTCTGGATGTGGAGCGCCCGCACCATACGAAGACGGTGGGCACGTACTGCGTGCAGGTTCCCCAAGAGCTCATCTATGCCGCCGGCGCTCGCCCAGTCAAGCTTTGCAGCGGGCACTACACGGCCTTTTCCATAGGTGACGATGTGGTGGCACGTGACGCATGCCCGCTCGTGAAGGCGATTGCCGGATTCGAGCACATGGGTACGCTGCCCCTCTACGAGAACTGCTCGCTCATGGTGGTGCCCATAACCTGCGATTGCAAGAAGAGGATTGCCGGCCTCCTTCGGGAGAGGTGGCCCGTTCATCCGCTGCATGTGCCCGCAAACAGGGAAGACGAGGACATCGAGCACTACGTGGAGGATCTCTACGAGCTCATGCACATGGTCTCGAGCGTAACCGGTCAGGCCGTCACGTATGAATCGCTCGCAAACGCCCTCAACCTGACGGGGCGAGCCCAGTACGAGCTGTCGCGCTTCCTGCGCATAAAGCGTGTCACGCCCAATCTGCTGTACGGCACGCACGCCATGGCCGTTATGAACGCGGCTTCGTATCTCGAAGCGGGGGTGTGGGCAAGCGCGATGGGTGCGCTCAACGATGAGCTCGAGCGCAAGGCGCGTGGCAACGAGCTTGTTTCGCGTAAGGACCTGCCGCGCATCATGCTCACGGGATCGCCCATCGTCTTCCCCAACCTCAAGATTCCCCTGCTCGTTGAGGAGGCTGGTGGCATGGTGGTTGCCGACGAGACTTGCATGGGGGAACGTGGCATGTCCGATCCGGTCGTTCCCGTGGACGCGTCATTTGACGGGCTCATGCGCTCGCTTGCCATCCGTTCGCTGCGACCTTGTCCGTGCCCCACCTTCGCGGACAACTCGCAGCGCATCTACCGGCTCCGTCAGATGGTACGCGACTACCGCGTGGAGGGCGTCATCTACCACGTGCTGCGCGGGTGCTTGGTCTACGACTATGAGTATCGCCTCGTGGAGGAGGAGCTCGAGAGCATGGGAATCCCCGTCATTCGCCTGGAAAGCGATTACACCGACCAAGACGTCGAGCAGCTGCGCATTCGCTCGGAGGCGTTCGTGGAGACCATCAAGCTCAAGAAGGGGCCGCTCAAGGCAATTCGTGGATAGGTGCAGAAGCCGTGCGCGGCGTCAAGGTCGTGCTGGAGAACGGAGGGAACATGAAACGGTACTACATTGGACTGGACGGTGGTTCGACCTACCTGAAGGCGGCAATGATTGACGAACGAGGCGTCGTGATTGACACCATGGTGCGCAACACGGGCATCGACAACAGCGGTACTGCGAGCGCCCTCGTTGACGCGCTCTGCCAGCGCAGCCAAGTCAAGGATCGGCAGTTGGGCTACATCATGGCGACGGGCTACAGCCGCAAGGTGCTCGACGTGGCAGACGATGACATCAGCGAGATTACTGCCCATGCGTACGGCGTGCGCATCACCGCCCCGCCGCAATGGCGACCGGGCATGATCGTCGACGTGGGCGGCCAGGACAGCAAGATCATTTATCTGGACGCCAACCGCACCGTGAAGAACTTCTCGATGAACGACAAGTGCGCTGCGGGAACGGGCAAGTTCATGGAGGTCATCGCGCAGATTCTGGAGACGACCATCGACCAAGTGGGACCGTTGTCCCTCCAGAGCACCGAGCCGTGCGACATCAACTCCACCTGCGTGGTGTTCGCACAGTCGGAGGTGATCTCGCTCGTGGCGCGCAAGTACGACCGACGCGACATACTTGCCGGCATGCACCTGTCCATGGCGCGGCGCATCATCAAGATGATGCGGAAGTCCGAGAAGGGCGGCGACGTGCTGATGAGCGGCGGCGGCGCATTGAACGTCGGGCTTCGCCAAGCCTTTGAGGAAGAGCTCATGCAGGATGTGTACGTTGCCGCGCACCCCCAGTTCAACGGGGCGATTGGTGCGGCGCTCATAGGGTGCGAAAGGGGATAGTGATGGGTCTCACGCTGCTGTTGGAGGGCATCTCGGTTGCGACGTCGGTTGGCTTGGGTTGTGGCACCTGCTGTGGGTCGGGTGCCGGGATGCTGCTCTCGGGCTACGTCATGACGCACGCGCGCGATGCGCGGCAGTCGATGATTGCCTTCCTCTCGTTCTACCTTGGCAAGATCGCAAGCGTCGCCGCGCTCTGCCTTGTGGCATCCCTCGTTGGCCAGTCGACGTTTTTGCAGGGCGAGCTGTTTGCTTCGGGGTGGGTCAATCGCGCCTTTGACCTGTTCATTATCGGCGTGGGAATCTATTTCCTGCATGGGTGGTTGCGGGAGGCTCGCGGCAACAAGGCATGCGGCGGGCAGTGCCGCGACCACCACAAGATGCGAGAGGCGGTGGAAGAAGGCATTCACATCCCGGCGCTCTTCTTGGCCGGTGCTGGGTTTGGCATCTCGCCGTGTGCTCCTCTGATCATCGTGGCGGGCTTATGCGTGACGCTTCCCGTTGGCGTTGCGGTGGTGACCGGTGCGACCTTCGCGTGCGCCAGCATCATCTCACCGCTGCTGCTCGTGCTGCTGCTCTCGGGAGCCCTGACCACGCGCATGCACAAAGAGATTCCCGGCATGCTGCGGTGGTTACGTCTCGTATGCTATCTTGGAATGATTGCGTTCTATCTCTTTGACCTGGTGCAGACCTTCTAGGGAGTTACAATGAAGCTGCTCTTTGCGGAAGACGATCCAGACATCGTGCGGGGAGTCACCACGCTGCTTCAGCGCAGTGGCTATACCGTGGACGCGGTAAGCAACGGGAGGGATGCGCTCACCTTCTTGATAAACGGTGACTACGACGCTGCCGTTCTCGACATCATGATGCCAGGCATGAGCGGCCTCGAGGTGCTCAAGGAGGTCAGGCGGCGTGGCATGGGGCTTCCCGTGATGATGCTCACCGCGTTGGGCGAGCTTGACGACCGAGTGACGGGCTTCGACAGCGGGGCGGACGACTACCTGCCCAAACCGTTTGCGGGCAAGGAGCTGGTCTCGCGCGTACGCGCCCTCCTACGTCGTGCCGAGGCCTTCACGCCGGATGTGATCTCGTTCGGTGACGTGCAGCTGGACAGCGGGACCTATCAGCTGACGTGCGGCACCAAGAGCGTGCGCCTTGGGAACAAGCTGTTCCAAGTTATGGAGATGCTCATGCGCAACCCCAACAAGATCGTGGGCTCCGATGAGTTCATGTCCCACATATGGGGATGGGATTCCGAGGTGGAGATAAACGTGGTGTTTACCAACATCTCCTACTTGCGAAAGAATCTTGTGAAGATTGGCTCCAAGGTCAAGATTCGCGTCGTTCGCAATGCCGGATACCTACTTTCGTATGGAAACGAGTCATGAGTGACTCCGTGATCAAACGGCTAAGACGAAAGATCGTCCTCGTGTCGATCGTGGCGGTGTTCTTGTCGCTCCTCGCCTTGATGCTTGCCATAAACTACGCGCACTACCTGCAGATTGACGCAAACCTTCACAATGCGCTCGTCGAGATCGCAAGTGAGACCGATGCGAACTTCGATGCAGACCTACGATTCCAAGACAGTGCGAACGACCAGCGGCTCCGCAAACAAGTCGTCGATGATGGCCAGCATGTTGCGGCACAGGACGGCATTCAGGCACTCGGTCCTGAGCTCGACGTCATGAAGCGCATGGAGCACGGGGGACGCAGGTCCGCGCGCGCACAGTACGGCAGTCGCTTTTTTTGCGTGTTCGTGACCCACGATGGTGACATGCTCGTGAAGAGCCGTGCGGATAGCGAGATAACCGACGAGAATGCCCGCCAACTCGCCCGGAGCGCTCTCGGCTTGGGCACGCCGGAGGGGTATCTGGATGACTACAAGTTTTTGGTTGATGAGTCCGATGTCCAGAAGCGGGTCTTCTTCCTCGACTGCACCACAGATCTGGAAGCTCTAAGGCAACTGCTCATCGTGGCACTCGTCGTGGGCGGATGTGCTTTTGCAATCGCCTCGCTCTTCATGCTCCGTCTCTCCGGTCTCATCGTGCGGCCCTTGGAGGAAAGCGCGCGAAAGCAGAAGCAGTTCGTTTCGGACGCCGGGCACGAGCTCAAGACGCCCCTTTCTGTCATAGCGACGAACATGGACATCCTGGGGGAGGATCTTGCGGACCAGCCCGAGGAGCAGGAGTGGATTGACAGCACGAATCGTCAGGTCGACAACATGAGGCAGCTCGTCAACGACCTGATCGTCCTTTCGAAGATGGAGGAGCAGGAGAATGACGTCGTGTTCTCTGAGGTGTCGCTGAGCGATACCGCATACGAGTGCGTTCAAACCTTCTCGCGACTTGCCATCGCCCAAGGCAAGGAGCTTGTGACGTCGATAGACGAGGACGTGTGCGTGAGGGGTGACGAGCCTTCCATCCGGCAGCTCATGCAGATCCTCGTCGACAATGCCATCAAATACGCAATGGGCGACGGAACGATTCTGGTAGAGGTGACGAAGTCTGGCCGCATCGCCGTGTTTGCGACGCGCAACGATTGGGCGCACGACGTCGATTCGCGCGAGCTCTCGACGCTCTTTGACCGGTTCGTGCGCGGGGAGCGATCGCGCGACCGCTCGGGAGGCAAGGTTGGCTATGGCCTCGGTCTTTCGATCGCGCGCGCGATTGCCGAGAAGAACGACTTCAAGCTCGAGGTGGACGAGGACGACGAAGGCAGAATCGTGTTTCGCGCTCTCTTTTCTGCTCGATGATTGCCCGCCCGCTGTGGGTGGTGCCCATGCATGGAGAGGAAGAAAAGGTCGGCCGGTAGCCGCCCGTGCTCGACGTGCCGTTGGTGGGAGCGGTACTCCTCTGGGACGCTCTATTCGTTACAATCGTCTACGACGAACGCGAGAGGAGGACAAGATGGCCGTCGTTCCCCCACGACAGGTTGCGGTTCTGAGCGTGGCAAATTATGACGAGGTTTTTCAGGTGGGAGGTCGGGCTGCCGGTGAGGCCGTGCTCGAGTCGCTCAGGAATATGGCGGTCACCCTTGGCGTGGATCCCGGCTACATGCGCGCGATGGACGAGAGGACGCTGCTCCTGCGGCTTGATGAGCTGCCGCGCGAGGAGTTTCTGGCGGCCATACAAGGCATGGCAGTCAGAACGCGTAGCCTCACGGCTCCCACATTTCCGGATTTGATGCTCAAGATTCGAGTCGGGGCCATGAGTGAGCGGGCATTGCGCTCGCTGGTCAACGATGCCGCACACGACCTCGTCGCATACATGAATCATCTGGATCTACCCGCCGCGTTCCTAGCGGCTGATGAACTGGACATTTGGCAGCGGATGGGGTCGACGGGAGTCGACATCATTTCGCATGAGCAGCTCAAGTACTACGATTCCTTCACCGGCATGCTCACGATCGAGCGCTTCTTCGACCTATTGCAGTATGCGATGGATGATCCGCACTTGTCCGAGAACATGACGATTCTGTACTTTGACATCGATGACTTCAAGTCCTACAACCGCGCCTTCTCGCATGAGGATGGCGATGACCTGCTTCTGTTCGTGGCGAACCAGATCAAGGAGGTCTTCTCTGCCGACGTGACGGCTCACATCTCGATCGATCGCTTCGCGGTCCTGACGAGCAGTCCCGACATCGTCTCCAAATGCGCCAAGATCCATGCCGCGACCCGTGCGTTTCGGCTGTCCTTTGCTCCAGAGGTCAAATGTGGCATATACAGGCTTTCGAGCGAATCGGTCACGCCGTATGTGGCCCTCGACTGCGCGAAACTCGCCTGCGAGAGCATCAAGGGGCGTTACGACAAGGCGTATTGTTGCTTTGGCGAAGACCATAGGGATCACCTCTTCGTCAGGCGATATGTGGCGCATCACGCAGAGCGTGCCGTGACGGACGGTTGGATACGCACCTTTGCACAACCGGTCATAGACACTCGAACGAGCGAGCTCTGTGGCTTCGAGGCGCTTGCTCGCTGGGACGATCCCGAACGTGGCCTCCTTTCTCCGGCCATGTTCATTCCCACGCTCGAGGATGCGCGCCTCATCCACGGGCTCGACATCTGTGTCGTGGACACGGTGTGTCGCCATCTGTCCGAATGCCGAGCGCAGGGGCTGTCATACGTACCGGCAAGCATCAATCTCTCGAGGCTCGACTTCGACCTGTGCGACATCCTTGGCGTGATTTCCAAGCTCTGCGACCGTTGGGGCATACCCCACGAGCTGCTTGCCATCGAGATCACCGAGAGTGCGATGCAGGAGGAATCGAACCTTCGCGTCGAGATAGAGCGTTTTCGAGCGGCAGGATTCGAAGTGTGGATGGATGACTTCGGGTGTGGCTACAGCTCGCTCAATCTGCTCAAGGACTACGAGTTCGACGTCCTCAAGGTCGACATGGAGTTCCTGCGCGACATGGAGACCAACGTTCGCTCGGGGAAGATTCTCGTATCGGTGCTGGAGATGGCGCGCAGCTTGGGAATCCGAACGCTCGTCGAAGGTGTCGAGACAAAGGCCCAGCATGACTTCCTGCTCGAGGCGGGATGCGACATGATGCAGGGCTACCTGTTTGGCAAGCCCAGACCGTTAGAGCTTGGGTTGTAAGAACGACGCCATTGCTTGCATCAGCATGCGATGTGTGGGCCGACGCGACTCCTGTCGACTGGCGCGCGAACGATAGGGCGCTCAGTCATCAAGGTGAATCGTCCAGCCGGTGTTAATCATCTTCCTGACCTTCTTCTTGGTGAGCTCGTCGAGCGTCGGCCAGTCGCGTACCTTGCGCGCCCTGTTGGTCACGAGATGCGCCTGCTCGGCGCAGAGCGCGAGTGGCGTGTCCGAGAGCGAGTCGGAGTAGAAGTGCTCGATCACGGGGAAGCCGTGGTCGATGATGTAGCGGGACTTCTCCCGCGCGTACATGAGGTTGTTCAGGAGGACTCCGAGCTCGCGGTCATAGTCGGTTGCCACGAAGTCCACGCCGAGCCTGCGTGCGATGGGCTCTATGAGGCAGGACGGCGAGGCGCTGATGATAAGGTCATCCGGTCTCTTCTGCCCGAGGTACCAAGAGGAGATCTTCCGTTCGTTCCTGTCCCAATACCGCTCGATTTGGGTGTCGAAGTCGTTGACGTCCCTGAGGTAGCTGTACAGCACGCGCAGCATGCGGTAGCTCGGCTCTCTCCCCAGCTTGTAGAGGACTAGGCTCTTGAAGGCGCGCGGCGCATAGGTGATCCAGAGCCGCGGGTGGCGGGTCATGCACCATATCGCGAAGCTGATTGTGCAGTTCGACGGGAAGATGGTGCCGTCGAAGTCGTATGCGTTCATCGAGGCAGCTCCTCTCTGGGCGGCGCGGGGATAGTGGCACCATAGTATCGTAGCATGCCCGCACGGTGTGACCCGTCGCCACGGCAGGCCGTTGGCGTAAGACCATCGGCATCAGCTGTGAGTATTGCGTCTTCGCATGCGGTCTGGCACATCCGTCGGGCAACGACTCGCTTTCCTGGCTTGTACTCCATCGTCCGGTTGCCCTTCGTGATAATCTTGATGTGAAGGGGTGTGGATAGGAGGCGATCGCATGGCGAATATGCACGATTACCTGCGATGGCGTGGCGACCTCGCGTTCGGCGAGCGACCGTTCAATGACGTGGACAACCTCATCCTCTCGGCGTTCGTCTATCTCGACTTTACCGACATCGTCCCTACGGAGGGCCAGGGGGGATGCATGGAGCTGCGCGAGGCATGTCGCAAGCTGCTCGAGAAGGCCAATGGCGACGTCACCCCGTTTGTGCGCTCTCTCGCGAAGGTCGACACATCGTTTGTGGAGCTCATCGGCGCCTCGCAGCGATTCGGAGACGCGCGGCTTAGTGCCTATGCAGACATCGTCGATAAGGGGCGCTCGCTTCAGTTCGCTGCCATGCGAATCGGCATGCCCCAGTCTGGTACCTACGTCGCGTTTCGCGGGACCGACACGACGCTTGCCGGCTGGCGCGAGAACTTCATGATCAGCTTTCGGGTTACCGCCGCGCAGCAGGAGGCCGTGAGGTACCTCGGGCGGACCATCGAGTCCATGGATGCGGCCGATGGGGACATTCGCGTCGGCGGACACTCGAAGGGTGGCAACCTTGCTCAATATGCCGCGGTGTGCTGCCCGCGGCGCCTTCGCGAGCGCATCACGCAGGTGTACTCCAACGACGGCCCCGGTATGGCGCTGGAAGTCTTGGCTCGAAGCCCGCATGTTGCACTGGGAGATCGGCTGCGCCTGATCGTGCCCTCGTTCAGCGTGATAGGCATGCTCTTCTCTCACGACAACGAGAAGCGGATCATCGTGGCAAGTCCTGCGTCGGGCATCGGGCAGCACGACATCACCACGTGGCAGGTCCTGCGAGACGGCGTGGAGCAAGTGCGTGAGCTTCAGCCCGACTGCGTCGTGCTCAACGAGGTCATCGCCTCGTGGGCGAACGAGATACCCTTGGACGACCGCGAGCGCGTGACGCACGAGATCTTTGACGCGCTGCAGGCGGGAGGCGCCACGACCCTTGAACAGATCGCCTCGTCGCCCGACAAGCTCCAACGGGTGCTGCGCGCGCTTGGGTCAACCGATGAGCGAACGCGCGGTATGGTGATGGAGTTCATGCAACGCGCCGCGAGCTCTGGCGTCGATGTCGTGCTCAGTGCGGCGGTCAAGACGGTCGAGGATGCGGGTCGTCGATTGAGAAGCGGCAAGCCAAAGAGCTCGTGACAACGGGTGACAACGGGGACGGAGGGTATTGTCACGCGAGGGCAGCTGCTCGCGCACGTTGTTCGCACCAACGCATAGTGTGGTAGCATGGAGATGGCAGAAGAGGCATTTTTTGGGCTCAGCCGATGCAACCGATAGACCAGCTAAGTTCTGTCAAGTGGGAAACGGAAAAAAGTTCGATTGATCTTTGATAACGGAATATGGTGATAAATGGATTGGACCGGGATGCGTTTTC
>CADBYM010000051.1 GCA_902798915.1 uncultured Coriobacteriaceae bacterium
TGATGCCGGTACCAACCAACCTTACGAGCGGTACCGCTTAGACCTGACTGATGGTACCAACACTGCTGACTGTTGGTACCATTAAGGGTTACTACTCAGCCAGGGTCTGCTCTTCGTCCGGATCGAAGACCTTGAACTCCATGACAACGGCGGGATCGGTGCCGTTCGCACCATCCGTGGGCACAAGTGCCACGTCGTAGCGTCCGAAGCCGCTCTCGCGGTTGGACTCCACCGACCAGCGACCGCGCAGGCTGGCTAGCAGCCCTAGGACCAGTCCATGGTAGAAGCGCTCGGGCTCGCTGTACTCTGAGGGGTGCGTGCCCGCGTCGAAGCTGCTCAGGCATGCCATCGTTACAGCGGCAAGACACTTGGTGGCCGTGCGGGCATCTCCGGAGAGAATCGCTTGTTCGAACTGGTCGTATCGGGTTCCAGCTGGCGAGAACCAGCCCTCTACCATGCGGTCGAAGGTCAGCCGCACCTCGTGGTTGGTGATGCGCAAAGTGCGAGGTGTCTCCTCGACGTTTGTGGGCACGTGTCCCGGTGAGGTGACGTAGCCGGCGGCGAGTAGTAGTGCCCATGCAGCGTTGTGCCTTGTCGCCAGCTCGGAGAACACGACCTGCTCGTCGATGATCTTCGCGATCGTTCCGCCGCGCATGAGCTCCTCGAAGTCGGTCTTGAGGTTCTCATCGCCGCGCCGCACAACTTTGGAGACGAGCCCGTTTCCGGAGGTGTTGGCCCAGTAGGTGCGGAACTCGCCGAACTGGAGGAGCTGGGTCACCGACCACGGATTGTAGATGTGCTCAATGCCTCCGAACGCGAACCCGTCGTACCAACGTCGCGCCTCGTCTCGTGCCCCAGAGAGTCCGTATTCCTCAAGTGCCGCGTCCACTTCAGCCTGGGTGAAGCCGAAGGAGGTCTGGTAGATGGGTGTGGTGGCGGTCACCACGAGCAGGTTGTTGAGGTCTGAGAAGATGGACTCGCGAGAGACGCGCGTCACCCCTGTGATGAGGGCGCGGCCCAGCGCGGGATTGGTCTTGAAGGTGGAGTTCATGAGCTGTCGCATGAAGCCAGAGGCCTCTTCCCAGTAGCCGTGCGTCCAGGCGCACTCCATCGGTGCGTCATACTCGTCGAGCAGGATCACCGGGGACACGCCGTGGTAGCGTCGCAAAAGATCGCAGAGCAAGTTGAGGGCGTCGGCGCAGGTTGTGCCATCCATGTCGGGTCGTATCTCATCGAGCATGATTTGGTCGTTGGCGGTCAGACCTTCCCAGCCGCGCAGGTAGCGATGCATGTCCACGGCTCGCGATGTGATTCGGCAGATGTCGGCAAGCATGTCTCCGAACGTCAGCGCCTTGACGCGAGCGAAGGAGAGCGCTACCACCGGCACCGCGCCCTGTAGCTTGCGCATCTTGGGGTCGTCCCAGACTTCAAGGCCGCCAAAGAGCTCCTCGCCTCGCCTGGCGAACTCCATTGACAGGAAGCAACGCACAGTGTCGAGGTTGAGGGTCTTTCCGAAGCGCCTAGGGCGGCACACGAGGGTCGCAACGTCGCCGGAGAGCCACCAGTCGCGCACGAAGCCCGTCTTGTCTACGTAGAAGTAGTCGTTCTCGCGCAGGTCTTCGAACCCCTGCGCACCTATGCTTATGGTGCGTGCCATTGCGTGCCCCCTCTTTCCTTCCGAAGCCATCTTACCAGCTGAAGTCGATGCGGCGTAGAACAAGGTGGACGAGAGCGGTGCCGCCCCGAGGGGTACGTGTCTTGCGCCGTGAAGCTCGGCCTTTTCGCGTTCGATCCCAACCCGAAGGTGTACAGTGTCTTTGCCGTACCATGGACTTCTATGGGTGGCGACGCGGCAGGTGCATTGGGGTATAGCCTGCGGTTACAATGCCCTCTTGACGCAATTCGCCCCAACGAAGAGGAGGGCGTGAGGCTGTACTCCAAGCTACTCCTGAGGTGGTCACTCTGCGTGGGGCACAGTTTGATTTTCGGTCGTCAAGACGCTGGGGAGGGATAACGATGACCACTGCCATTTGCTGTATACAGGGAGACATTACTACGGTTACAGATGTTGACGCCATCGTCAACGCGGCGAACAAGACGCTGCTCGGAGGTGGCGGCGTGGACGGCGCGATCCATCGCGCGGCGGGTGGCAAGCTCCGCTTGGAATGCCTCAAGCTCCATGGGTGCAAGACGGGCGAGGCCAAGATTACCGGTGCATACAAGCTTCCCTGCGCCCATATCATCCACACGGTCGGCCCTGTGTGGCATGGCGGCAGTCGTGGCGAGGATGAACTGCTGGCGAGCTGCTATAGGAACTCTTTGGCGGTTGCCCTCCAGAACGGTATCCGTCGGATTGCGTTTCCATCCATATCGACCGGCGTCTACCACTTCCCTGTAGAGCGGGCGGCGCACATTGCGGTCGCAACCGTCCGCGCGTTCTTGGCCGAGCACCCCGGCTCCTTCGACTTGGTTGAGTGGGTGCTGTTTGACGAGGCGACGCATCGCGTCTACAGCGAGGCTGCGCGATCTTGAGCCATGAGCAGGCCGCTCGTCGCGACCGGCGCATCATCGAGACGTCTTCGAACGTGCGACGAAGCTCGTTTTCGATTGCTCATTGCACGATTGCGCGTAAACGTCAGAGCACAGGCATCTGGCAACTCTGGCTTCGCAAACCACCAATCCTCCCATCGCAGAACGATTGATGGGAGGATTGGCGTATGGAGAGGATGGGAAGGTACGGTCTCCGTCGGCGATCGTCGAGCTCCCGCTATGCGCGCTCAATGCGACAGGTATGGTGCTTGTAACCGGGTGCGCCTGGTCGCGAGTTTGCATCATAGGTAACACCTACGAGCAGGATGTTGCCCGCATAGTGGCCCAGGCGGTCTGGGTAATGGCGGTCGCGTATTTGCTCCAGCGCGGTTATGGCGCCTTTGTTCCATTTGAGCTCGATGAGCAGTAGGGGTACGTCGGGGTATCTGGGTGAGGGGAGGTAGACAATGTCGGCGTATCCTTTGCCAGAGTCGAACTCCACGGCCTCGGTGTACCAGCGCAGGGCGGCGTAGTAGGCGAGGCGTACCGTGTAGGAAAGAGCAGCCTCTGAGTTATAGGTCTTGTTCTCCGCCCTGTCGTGCGTGTCATCAAATGCTGAGGCCACTGAGGTTTCGTCCATTGCCCATGTCGCGCGTACGAGCGCCTTGGACGCCTCGTACTCTCGAAATGCGAGGTCCCAAGTCGGACCTTCGGTGGAGTCGCGGAAGATCTCCATTACCTCGCGATTGGGAACGAAGACCTCCTTGGCGGTAGAGTTCCAGCCCAGATAACCCAAATGTACCAACAAGGCGAGTATGTCGTCTGCTCGTCGGAACGTTGCCATGTCGTTCTGATAGGTGCCCAGTCCCACTTGGACCCGACCGCCATCCATGAGCGTTGCCACGCGTCCCTTGAGGCCGTCGAAATCCATGCGGATATACTCGGCTAGGGCCTCGTAAGTCTCTGTCCCCGCCCAGTATCCCTCTATGGAGCCGCTTCTGACCGCGTTTGCGACCGAAAGAGGCGCATAGAGCGACCAACGCGGTGCATCGTCTCCGGCGATGGGCACGACGCCTGTCACCTCATAGCCGTCATACCACGATTTGACGGTGTCGAAGTCGCGACCCCACACATTGCATAGTGTGCGGACCTCTGCCTCAGTGAAGCCTGTGTACTCTGCCAATTCCAGCGGGCGTACCATAGAGTACTCATCAAACATGTTGAGGGCGGAGTGCTGGCCATATTTTTTTATCGGCAGTATACCGGTCATGTAGGCGAGCGCTATGCACTGCTTGTCCTTGAGCCAATCCCGCAAGAAGTCGAGGTAGGTGCGCTGTCCCGTCTCGTCATCTCGACGCTCACGCATGGGGGCGTCCCATTCGTCGATGACCACGACGAACTGACGACCAGTGTGCTCGTACACGTCATTCATGGTAATCGCAAGGTCACCCTTGTCGAAGTAGTCGGCCGCGGGGTACTCGCGTACGAGGTCGCGCACCACGAGCTGCTGCATGCGATCGATGCACGCCGCTATTGACTTACCGTGTTTGAGGAACTCCGTCACGGTGATGCGCAGCACGTCGAACGCTCCTAGATAGACGTCCCAGGTAAGGTCTTCTCCCGTCGCACGACGCACCGGCTCTGTTCGTCCGAGTTCAAGGCTCTCAAAAAGATGACACGCGTCAGCGCTGCGATCGTAATAGGCGCACACCATGTCCGCCGCCATCGTTTTGCCGAATCGTCTCGGCCGAGAGACACTTACGTACTTGCGCTTGGTCCTCGCGACCGAATTGAGGTGGTTTATCATTGGGGTCTTGTCTACGTAAATCTCGGATCTGAGTGCTTCGGCAAATGCGTTGCTTCCCGGATTCAGGTACGTGCCCATGATTCCTCCCCGTTACGACCATTTGCCTCCTATGATACAGCGGTGCCGTGTGTTGGTTGGAGACCCGTATGGTGTTTTGGGGGCGTAGATGGGGGCTTGCCGCCGTGTCTTTCGAGAGCCTTCTCGGATGGTCATGAGACTCCATTCCCCTATGCAATGACCGCAGAGACTGTCAATGTGGCTGCGACGGTCAGGCGTAGCCCGACAGACGCGAAGGACAACCAAGTTAATGGGTCGAGGTCGACGAGGTTCTCGTCGCGATATCGAAGACGGGGTACGTCGTACATCGCACAGGCATTGGGCAACGCGGCGTGCAGGAAGCTGTTGCCCACGCGATACGTGCGGCTTGCGGACCTATGCTGCGAGCTGAACCGCGCGAGGGAAGGAGGTCTACGCTCATCGCCTCGCAGCTCGAGCCAAACGAGTGATACCTGAGGATAGAGGGGGAACTCATCGCCGACTTCATACTAGGTCGTGTGGCGTTGGCCTGCGGGTAACCTGACATAGAGGGACCAAACATGCGCAAATGGCTTGCCGAAAACAGACCGAGAGAGAGGGATAGCAGGCGGTACCACTTAGACCGGAACTGCGGTACCACCTACCTATGATTCCCGGCGTTAGTCGTTTACAAACAGATGTGCGCGTTTCTTGAAGTAGGACGTGTTGGCGGCGAGAAAACCGATACCGGCCAAAGTGGCAACCAGCATGCTACTCAAATCAGACTCAAAGCTAGAATAGTAGGTAAGTGTCAGAGCGCTGAATCCGAAGTTAATGCCATAAACGACAGAGAGCAACCGAGGTGCATTCTTGCTGAATCTGGCCATGCGAGTCCTGAGGAGGACGTAGAGGGCGGCGAAAACGAAGTAAACGTTACCAAATACGGTCAGTATTGTGCTCGATGGAGAAGTGATGTTGTAAGAAGACAAAATGAGAGCGGAGAAATGTTTGCCACAGCCAAGAAGAATGCAGGTTGCCCCGCTTGCGAAGAGCAAGAAATAGATTACGAATTTGTACCAACCCATATCCAGGCCTTCTTGCGTGGCTTGAGCGAGAGCGATCCTGCGCTTCTCGGCGGAGGTGAGCTCGGTGGGGCTAGCACTTGCGGCAGTTGTGGCAGGCTGCGGGGTAGAGCGAGTGGATTCCTCCCGCCGCGTTTCTTCCGCGTCAGTCTCTGCAGAAATACTGCCACCGCAAGAAGGGCAAAGCCTCACGTTATCAGGAACCTCTGAACCGCAGGATGGACAAAGCATGTTGGGTACCTCCCAATGCGAAGACGCCTCACATAACAAAATGATAGCTTCGGCCCCGCGTAATAGTAGGGATATGGTTTTGACCTGCCAATTAATGTAAGAAGCGATGGAGGAGATGTAATGAAGGTGTGTGATAGCTGCAGCCACTAGTCCACAATCGAGTTGGGCGCGTTGTCAACGGGTGTCGTGCACTGGTTGGAAACCCCGTGCGGTGCTTTGGGCGCTGGTGGGGCTTGCCGCAGTGCGGCAATATGGTGTCCCATACTCGAGCTCGTGTCCGCATTGTGAGCAAAACACTGTACTTCGCTCCGTGCTAGTCGTTCACGAACAGGTGAGCGCGCTTTGTGAAATATGACATGTTGATTACGAGAAGGGCAATGGTAGCACCAAGATTGATTATCGTGCTTGTTGGGGAGGAACCAGATCTGGAAGATCCAATGAGTCCAAGCACACTGACTGCTATATTGACACCGTAAACGATGTAGAGCGTCGTTATTGCCTTCGTGCTAAAGCGGGCCATAAGAGTCCGACAATATATGTAGAAGATGCCAAATGCAATGCAGAAAACCCCCATGAGAACAAATATCGTACCGAAGAATGAAGACGAAGTGCCATATCCTGAACCAAGCCTAGATATGCTCATTACGCTAAGTCCGACAATGATGTCGAAGGCAGCGCCTGCGAAGAGCTGAAAGTAAATCATGAACTTGTACCAACCCATGCCGAGTCCTTCTGACGCAGCTTGAGCAAGTCCAATTTCGCGTTTTTGAGCTGAGGTGAGTTCTGTGGAGACGGGTGCTGCAGTTGACGAAGCGGGCTGCTGTTGGGATGCCTGCGCAGGTTGTTGCCGCTCTTGCACCACTTCCGCGTCAATCTCTGCGGCGATGTCGCCGCCACAGGAAGGGCAGAACCTCACGCTATCGGGGACCTTTGAACCGCAGAATGGGCAAAACATATGAGTGACCCTCCTATTCCATGACGCTTCACAACACAAAGATGATAGCTTTGGCCGTTGCGCAGAATTTGGAGAATGCTTCTGATTGGTTGCCCAATGTAAGAAGTAGTGAGGGAGATGTAACGAAGAGAAGTGCATGGTGGCCTTTTGGAAACGGCACGCGAGAGGCCACCTGTCCCAACGGCCTATTGCTCCGCGATGATGTCGGCGAGGGTCTTGCTGTCGAGGTACTCCGACGTTACCTTGCCCAGCTCGCGCCACACCGAGATGGTCGAGCACGTGTCCACGATGGGGCAGATGCGGCCGCGCGTGCAGTCAAGGCAGCCTACCGGGGCGAGCGAGCCCTCGGCGGCGCGCAGAATCTGTCCGAGCGTGTATTCCTCGGGCTTGCGTGTGAGCTTGTATCCGCCACCCTTACCGCGTAGGCTCGTTACGTAGCCGGCTCTGCCCATGAGCGCGATGACCTGCTCCAAGTACTTGCGGGAGATGTTCTGTCGCTTGGCGACGTCGCCGAGCGAGACCCACCCCTCGTGTTGGGCGAGGTCGGCCATGGCGCGCAGCGCATACTGGCCTTTTGTCGAGAACATCCCCGCCATGCTCAAACCTCCTCAAAAGCCCTTGGCGAGCGGTCTACTCCTGCAGCATCTCGGAGAGGGTGCGCCAGGCAAGCTCGGCACACTTGACGCGTGCCGGCATGTGGCTCACGTCCATGAGCAGCGCCGCCTCGTCGAGCTCGGCCTCGAGCTTGCTCGCGTCCTTCTCGGCACCGGTGACCATGTCCTTGAAGAGCGCACACAGCTCGATGGCCTCGGCGGGTGTCTTTCCCACCATGAGGTCGCTCATCATGTCGGCCGAGGCCATGGAGACGGCACAGCCATGCCCGGTGTAGGCGCACTCCTCGATGCGGCCGTCGTCACCGAGACGCACGGAGAGGTGCAGCTCGTCGCCGCACGAGGGGTTGATGCCGTCGTGCTCGTGCGTGGCATCCTCCATCGCGTATTTGTAATCGGGATGAGTCACGTGGTCCATGAACTGCTCGTTGTACAGACTAGTTACATCCATTGAAGATCCCCCAAACGGTGTCGAGCCCTGCGATGAGTCGGTCGATGTCGGCCTTGTCGTTATAGAATGCCACGCTTGCCCGACAGGTGCTATGCCAGCCGAGATAGGTGAGCAGGGGTTGCGCACAGTGGTGCCCCGCGCGAATGCACACGTTGCTCATGTCCAGAATGGAGGCAACGTCATGCGGATGGATGCCCCTCACATCGAACGAGACGGCACCGACGTGGCGATCGGGTTCGGAGGGACCGACGATTGTGATGTAGTCGCGCGACTGGAGCCGTTCGCAGAGGTACGCGGCCAACAGGCGCTCGCGCTCCTCAAGTGCGGCCATGCCGTGTGCCTCCAGGTAGGCGATTGCGGCGTCCGTGGCGTACGACCCCGCAGCATCTTGGGTGCCCGCCTCGAACTTCTGGGGCACGGGTGACCATATGGCGCCTGTCTCGGTGACAGAGTCGATCATCTCGCCGCCTACGAGGAACGGGGGCATGGCGTCGAGGAGCTCGGGCCTTCCCCACAGCACACCGATGCCCATGGGGCCACCGAGCTTGTGCGCGGAGAACGCGAGGAAGTCGCAACCCAGCGAACGGACGTTTACCGTGACGTGTGGCACGGACTGTGCCCCGTCCACGATGCAGAGCGCACCGACCTCATGTGCACGGGCTACGATGGCGGCGACGTCGTTCTGCACGCCCAGAACGTTGGATACGTGCGTTACCGAGACGATCTTTGCTCGTGGGCCGATCTTCTCCGTGAGCTCGGACTCGGGAATCGAGAAGTCCTCCGACGGGCGCAGGTACACGAGGTTCGCGCCGGTCGCGGAACACACCTGCTGCCAGGGAATCAGGTTTGAGTGATGTTCCATGATGGAGATGACCACGTCGTCGCCAGGTCCTAGCGCTGTGAGGCGCGGGAGCGTGTGAGCGAGTAGGTTGAGCGCCTCGCTCGCATTGCGCGTGAAGACGATGGCGTTGCCTTGGGGCGTGCCGTCATCGTCCGTTGCCCCGATGAAGCGCGCGATGCGCGTCCGGGCTTCGTCGATGCTGGCCGTGGCCTCGACAGAGAGGCGGTACAGGCCGCGCAGAGGATTGGCGTTCATCGTCTCGTAGAAGTGCCGCTCGGCGTCGAGGACGGCAGCCGGCCGCTGGGCTGTGGCCGCGCTGTCCAGGAAGGCGAGCTGGGGGTTCTGTGCGAGCAGGGGAAAGTCCTGCTTGTAGGGACTCTGCTCGATGGTGGCGAGCTGTGCGGCGCTGAGGATGGATGCCATGGCTAGACCTCCTCCGCGTCCCTGAGTCCGAGCCCGTCCACGAGGTCGTTGGCGACCTCGGAGCCAAGAACGTCCGTGGCGCGTGCGAGCACGGCCGCGCGTGTTTGGGGCGTCGGTGCGCAGATGAGCGCCTCGTCGAAAAGTGCGCGCACGTACAGCCCCTCGGCCTCCTGCATCGAGAGGCCGCGGTCGCGCAGGTACTGGATCTGTTCGGGCCCCACCGACCCGATGGAGGCGCCGTGGTTGCCGGCCACGTCGTCCTCGTCACAAAGGATGACGGGCATGGTCTTGTTGGTGACGTCGTCGGAGAGTATGAGCACGTTCTCCAGCTCGGCGCCCTCCGAACCCGAGGAGCCGTGCACGAGGTCGATGGTGGCGCGCAGTGACTTCTTCGCGTGACCGTCGAGTACGCCGGACTCGCGCACGTCGCAGTGCGTGTTGCGTCCGCGCTGGCGCACCACGTGGTTGATGTCGAGAATGTCCTGCTCGCGGCCGAGGTAGCGACACGTCAGGTCGAGCCGCGCGCGGTTGCCGTCGAGCGCGACGGCAAGTCCTGCCGCTGTGGTGCCCGCGCCGAGGAAGAACTGCCGCACGTCGATGCGCGCGTCCTCGTCGGCGACGATGCCCACGGAGTCAAGGCGCTGATCGGATCCGCCGCATACGAACTCGAGCAGGTGCACGCGCGCCCCGCGCTCTGCGATGACGCGCACAAGCGCTGCGGTCGTGTCCTGGACAGGGCCATCGGGCTGGGTGCAGATGACGATGGTTGCCTCGGCGCCAGCGCGAACCATCACGCCGGTGTCCTCCTGCGCCGCGATGGGCTCCTTGCGCTTCTCGCCGGCCTTGACCTCAACGTAGTGCGCGTCCTTCGCCTGTGATTCCGCCCATGCGGTGACGGTCGGGCCCATGCCGCACTCCACGCCCTCGAAGAGACGCGGGAGTGCAAAGAACACGTCGCCCTTGCGCGAGTGCACAGGCACGGTGAGGGTGATGTCGTTGGCCCGCAGGTAGTTCCATGTCTGAGCGGGCGGGGTGTTGACGCGCTCGAGCGTCACGTGGCCCGCTGTGGGTCGAGCGTCCTGCCGAGCGTCGAGCGTCGACTCTGCCATTAGCCTATCGCCCCTTCCATCTCGAGCTTGATGAGGTTGTTCATCTCTACGGCGTACTCTAGGGGCAGCTCCTTGCTCACGGGGTTGGCGAAGCCGCCCACCACCATGGTGCGGGCCTCGGCCTCCGTGCAGCCACGGCTCATGAGGTAGAGCACCGTGTCGTCGGAAATGCGGCCGATGGTGGCCTCGTGGCCTACGCTTGCCGTGGCGTTGCGCACGTCCATGGCGGGAATCGTGTCGGAGCGACTGATGTCGTCGAGCATGAGCGACTGGCAGCTCACCGTGGCGCGCGCACCCTCGGCGCGACGGCCAATTACCACGGAGCTGCGGAAGGTGTTGCAGCCGCCGTCCTTGGAGATGGACTTGGTGTCCATGCTCGCCGTGGTGTGTGGTCCGTTGAGAATCACCTTGCAGCCGGTGTCCAGATCCTGCGTGGCGCCTGCGAAGGTGATGCCGCTGAACTCGCAGCTAGAGCGCGCGCCTTGGAGGATGGTGGTCGGGTAGAGGTAGCTCACGTGGCTGCCGAACGACCCCGAGACCCACTCCATCTTTGCGTCTGCGCCCACGCGGGCACGCTTGGTGTTGAGGTTGTACATGTTCTTGGACCAGTTCTCGATGGTGGAGTAGCGCAGGCGCGCGCCGTCCTTCACAAAGAGCTCAACCGCACCGGCGTGCAGGTTGGCCTCGTAGTACTTGGGCGCCGAGCAGCCTTCGATGAAGTGCAGGTCCGCTCCCTCCTCGACGATAATGAGGGTGTGTTCGAACTGGCCGGCCCCTTCGGCGTTGAGGCGGAAGTAGCTCTGCAGCGGGTACTCCACCGTGACGCCGGCCGGCACGTAGACGAACGAGCCGCCAGACCACACCGCGTAGTGCAGCGCGGCGAACTTGTGGTCCGCGGGCGGGATGAGCGTGCCAAAGTACTCATGCACCACCGGCTCCCACTGGGGGTCGTGCAGGGCGTCCTCGATGGTGGTGTACACCACGCCGTCCTTGGCGACCTCCTCGCGCATGTTGTGATACACGATCTCGGAGTCGTACTGGGCGCCTACGCCTGCGAGGCTCTCGCGTTCTGCCTCGGGGATGCCCAGGCGCTCGAAGGTGTTCTTGATGTCGTCGGGCACGTCTTCCCAGCTCTTGGCCTGCTTGGTGCGCGGGCTCACGTAGGTGGAAATGTGGTCCATGTCGAGCCCGGCGATGGAGGGGCCCCAGTTAGGCGCCATTTCCTTGGCATGGTAGGTGTCGAGCGCGGCAAGGCGCATCTCGAGCATCCACTGCGGCTCGTCCTTCTTCTCGCTGATGGCGCGCACGATGTCGGGGGTCAGGCCGTCCTCGTAGCGCTCGTAGCCCTCCTCCGAGTAGGTGAAGTCGTAGAGCGAGCGATCGACGTCGGCGACCTGCGTGCGCTTCTCGGTCCTCTCGCTCACGCGCGCTCACCGCCCGCGACCGCAGACGCCTTCTCGAACTGCTCGAAGCCGTGTTCGTCGATGCTGTCGATGAGGCTTGCCGGTCCCTCGGCCACGAGGTGGCCCTGCACCATGACGTGCGTGCGATCCACCTTGAGTCGCTCGAGGATGCGCGTGTTGTGGGTGATGACGAGTAGGGCGCCGTCGCAGTCGGCGCGATAGGTCTCGATGCCACGACTCACCACGCTGAGGGCGTCCACGTCGAGGCCGGAGTCCGTCTCGTCGAGAATGGCCAGCTTGGGGCGCAGGAGGAGGAGCTGCAGCATCTCGATCTTCTTCTTCTCGCCACCCGAGAAGCCCACGTTGAGCTCGCGGGTGAGGAAGGAGCTGCCCATGTCGAGCTGATCGGCGATTTCGCCCACGCGAGCGCGGAACTTGCGAGCCGTCATCTTGAGCTCGGGGCGCTTCTGCGTGATGGTGCGCAGGTATGAGTAGAGGGGCACGCCGGGCACCTCCACCGGCGCCTGATAGCTTAAGAAGATGCCGGCGAGGGAGCGCTTGTCCGCGGCGTCCTCGGTGACGTCCTTGCCGTCGAACTCGATGGTGCCCGAGGACACCTGGTACGCGGGATCGCCCATGATGACGTGGCCGAGCGTGGACTTGCCTGCGCCGTTAGGCCCCATGAGCACGTGCGTCTCTCCAGCGCCGACGGCGAGGCTGACGTCGTGCAGGATGGGTTTGTCCTCGGTTCCGGCCGAGAGTCCGCTCACGCGGAGGAGCTGGTTGGACATGGCATCTCTCCCTATGGTTGAGCCGCGTGCGCGGCATGCTGTGCTTGTCACCCAATTCATAGTAATTACTAGGAATTAAAAAGCAAGACCCAATCACAGCTATGGAGAAAGCCTGTGTGCTGTGGGGCTACATGAATGTTCACTTCCGCTTGTCTCGACGTCATAGAGCTGCCCGAACGGTACCGTAAGGGTTTGCGTTGCCTTCTGCCGATGACCTCGCCAAGCGCTCTTGGCGAGATGCGACAATGGGGGAGGCATCGTACAGCGCATCGAAGAAAGGAACGCCATGTCACACTTTCCTAAGGACTTCCTGTGGGGCGGCGCCGTCGCGGCACATCAGCTCGAGGGCGGTTGGGACCAGGGCGGCAAGGGAATCTCCATTGCCGACGTGATGACGGCCGGTGGCAACGGGATCCCGCGTCGCATCACCGACGGCGTCATTGCCGGTGAGAACTACCCCAACCATGAGGGCATCGACTTCTATCACCACTACCGCGAGGACATCAAGCTCTTTGGCGAGTTGGGCATGAAGGCATTCCGCACTTCCATCGCCTGGACGCGCATCTTCCCCAATGGCGATGACGCCGAGCCCTGCGAGGAGGGCCTGGCCTTCTATGACGACATGTTCGACGCCTGCCGCGAGCAGGGCATCGAGCCTGTCATCACGCTGCAGCACTTCGAGATGCCGTATCACCTGGCAACCGAGTACAACGGATTCGCAGACAAGCGCTGCATCGACTACTTCGAGCGGTTTGCGCGCGTGTGCTTTGAGCGGTACAAGGGCAAGGTCAAGTATTGGATGACCTTCAACGAGATCAACAACCAGTCTGCCGCCCCCATTGCGCACCACATGCTGCAGGAGGGCGCCGTACTGGACATTGGCGACTGCCCCGAGCAGCTTATGTACCAGGCCTCCGTCAACGAGCTCATCGCCAGCGCCAAGGCAGTGAAGGCATGCCACGAGATCGATCCTGACGCCATGATCGGCTGCATGATTGCCTTCTGCCCGCTGTATGCGCACAGCTGCGATCCCAAGGACCAGATGGAGAAGACTTGGGCCGACCACAAGCGCTATTGGTATTGCGACGTGCATGCCAAGGGTCGCATCCCGCAGTTCATGTTCCGCTACTGGGAGCGCATGGGCTTTGACATCGACATCTCTGATGACGAGATTGAGACGCTCAAGCAGGGTATCGTCGACTACATCGGCTTCTCGTACTACATGAGCTTTGCCGTGGCCGCCCGCGACGACAACCCCGACTACAACTTCTACGAGGCGGGCATTCCGGGCCTGGAGAGCGTGGCCAACGACCTGGTGCCCAACGAGTACCTCAAGCTGACCGACTGGGGTTGGCCCATCGACCCCGTAGGCCTGCGCTATGCGCTCAACTGGTTCACCGAGCGCTACGACCAGCCGCTGATGATTGTGGAGAACGGCTTCGGTGCGTACGACAAGGTGGGCGACGATGGCATGGTAGACGACTCCTACCGCATCGACTACCTGCGCGAGCATATCCGCTGCATGATTGATGCCGTGGAGAAGGACGGTGTCAACCTGCTTGGCTACACCATGTGGGCACCCATCGACATCGTCTCTGCCTCATCTGGCGAGATGGACAAGCGCTACGGCTTCATCTATGTGGACAAGAACAACGCCGGCGAGGGTACCCTGGCTCGTAGCCGCAAGAAGAGCTTCTACTGGTACCAGCGGGTTATCAAGTCCAACGGAGCAGAGCTCGACTAGCCGCCACGCGAGGCGTCCATGGGACCGCTTCCGGGTGGCCTGCCATGGACGTCACGGCTTATAATGCAGAGTTGAGAGCTCGCGACGGGAGGTTCGCATGTCACGTATAGACGGTAGGACGAGCGGTTCGGTGAAGGTGTGTTCCGAATGCGGGGCGGCGAACCACTTTGACTCGCGCTTCTGCGTGGCATGCGGGCGTCCCTTGGGTAGCGGGACGGGCACGCCTCCGGCTGCGGAGCCAACCAGACGTACGCCGCCGATTTACGCCGGCCCCACAAGAAACAGGGCGCGCGATGCGATTGCTGCCGTTGCAGCGATCGCGGTCGCTGGCATCATTGTGTTGGTCGTTGTGGGAGGATTACAGCGATCTAACACGCAGGGCAAGACGCCTGTCGGTGGGGATTTGTCTGACGCGAAGGAGACGCCCGTCGTGACGGAGGAGGCAGCTGTCGTGACGGAGGAGACGCCCGTCGTGACGGTGGAGTTTCTCGGCTCCGGTGCGGATTCCGGCTCCATGAAGCCAGTTGAGGCCGAGAAGGGTGAGGAGGTCGTGCTTCCCAAGTGCAAGTTCAAGCGGGAGGGTTACAAGTTCGACGCTTGGACAGACGGCACGGGAAACGAATACGAACCAGGGGACTCGCTGAAGGTGAGTCGCGACACGACCCTCAGCGCGAAGTGGGTTTCTGCCGAGAAGAAGAAAAAGAACGCGGAATCGAACACGGATGCGAACGCGAGCGCGCAGAACACCCAGTCGCAGAACAACCAGTCCCAACAAACACAGCCAGAGACTACCGCTCCGACCGTGGTGAGGGAGGTGGTCGTGCCCCATGAGGTCGTTGTGCCCCATGAGGTTATCGTGCCGCGGGAGGTTGCCGTGCCACAAGAGGTTGCCGTGCCGCAAGAGGTTGTTGTGCCGGAGGCAACGCCCGCCTCAACGTTCCCGCGCAAGTGGAGCGGAACCTATGTGGGTACGTCTTCCCTCGAGGGTGGTGACGGCCACATAAACAGGGCAGTGGCGTTCAACTTCACTACGGTTACCGAGACGGGGTATCTGGAAGGCGTCTGCTATGTGGGTTCCGACGAATCCGGCCCGGGCGAGACGTACGGTACCTGTTATGTCAGCGGTAACGTGGACTGGAGCAACAACACGGTCACGTTCCGTGGCACGAGCTGGATTGACCAAGGTGGCCTTGGGGAGCTCCGTGAGTATAGTGGTGGGGTCGACTTGGCTTACGCGACCATGAGTGGGTCTGCGTGGGACGTCGGCACCGGTGATTACGAGACGCCGTGGAACGTGCACGCGGTTGACCAGATCTACATCTGGCAGAACGGATCCCAAACGGTTGTGTAACGGGGCTGGGGGACTGTCGCGCAAGGGACCGCTTTCCCCCAAGATGCCTCATCGTATGGTGGCGAGGTAGTGCGCGAGGCCGTCTTCCGTTACGGGGCCGCACACCTCGTCAGCGGCCTCCTTGAGCTCGTCGCAGGCATTGCCCATCGCGATGCCGTGTCCTGCGTAGCGAATCATCTCGACGTCGTTGACGCCGTCGCCGAAGGCGTGGCTCTCCTCGACGTCGATGCCATAGTGCTCAAGCACCGCTCGCATGCCCACTGCCTTGCTGATGGTGGGGGAGTAGATCTCGAAGGCGTTGTAGGTGCCGTCGTTGTCGAGGTGTGCGGTGAAGCCTGACCGACCTGACACGGCCGTGCTCACGCGCTCATAGTTGGTTGAGGCGGTGTGCGTCTCGAGTTTGATGGTGTGTCCGAGCACCTCGTCCTTGTCGAAGTCGAAAGTGAATATGTCCGGTTGCCCGAAGTCCGAGAAGAATCGCTGGATGAGCGTGAAGCGACGGTCTAGATAAATGGTGTGTCGTTTGCAGCATGTACTCCATGCCCAGCTGTTCAAAGAGCTCCACGTAATTGCGGGCGAGTTGGGTGTTCATGAGGTCGGTATGAAGTGTTGCGCCGCCGGCCTCCGCGTGGGCACCGTTGCACATTATGTAGGCGTCAAAGAGGGGAAGGCGCAGGTCCGCGCCTATCATCGCGTATGGTCTCCCGCTGCAGATGACGAGCTTGTGACCTGCGCTATGAAGGCGTTCCAGTTGGGTAGTGACGGTGTTGGGAATGGTCCGAAGGCCACTCATTCCATCGATGAGGGTGCCGTCTATGTCAAAGAAGAACGCTTTCATCGCACCTGCCTACCCGGCGAACTATTCGATGGCCTTGACGAAGACGCTTCCGCGAGATAGGGCGCTGGTCCTCCTCGGGCCTGGCTCCTTACATCGCTATATCCACGCGCCCTTCGAGCGCACGGGCGAGGGCCGACTCGACGTCTTCGTCTTGCTGCAGGGGTGTCTCTAGATACAGTGCGTTGCCATCCACATCGCACCACGCGCGCAGCTCGCGAGAGGTGCTCTGACCCTGCTCGCCCATGTCGAAGGTAGCGGTGATGACGCGCGCATTGACGGTAAGCCCGTCCACCTCGTGCTGCTCGACGTCAGACGCATCGACCTCGACGTAGCCATACGCGGCATCGTACTTGTCCGTTGAGGCGGTAGTCTCGGGCATTGCCTCAAGGCCGCCCTCAGGTGCGAAGTCAATGGTGAGGTTGGTGTACCCTACGCCCTCCTCCGACTTCGAGAGCGCCACTGAGTTGCGGGTATAGGACATGAGCGTTGCGCCATTGCGCTTGACGACAGCCTGCTTGGATCCGTCTGCGCTCAAGATCGTGAGGTCGGACTTATACGATGCCGCCTTTACATCTTCGGATGTGCCCTCGACGAATTCAAGCGCGGCGTACGCATCCGAGAGGAGCTGTTCTGCGTCAATTGCGTCGTCCGAATCGCTGTTTACCTCGCAGGTTATGCTGGCGGCAAATGCGCATGCCTCGCCGCGTGACTCCCAGGCATGTATCGAGACGAACTTGTGCGATTGGGAGAGCTCCTCTGCCTGGGCCTCGAGGTCCTTGATGCCGAGCGCGATTTCGTATGCCGCATCGTCGTTGACCACATATGCGATGTCGTGACCGGCGATGCTCGTGTGCGATACGTCAACGCCCTCACCAAAGAAGCCTTCCTCGGTTGAACGCGACCATGCTGCGCCGAGCGTCTCGGACCCCGCTTCGTTGATGTACTCGAAGCGGTAGCTCATCTTGCCCCAGTCCGTGGCGATGTTGTTGTACGTGATGCTGTTGCGGTCCCAGCCGATGGATTCTGCCATGTTCCACGTCTCCGGCTGGCGGATGACGCAGATCTCCTGGAGCCCATAAGCCTCACCCTGCGTCTGGTCCACCGTGGCGTCGCTCACTATATATTTGTCGCCCTCGAAGGTGGCGAGTTGTGTGCCTGTTTGCGTCACGTCGATGCGCCCGCCGGCGTCGGGGGCCTCGGTTTCGCGCGGAACGACCTCAGTAGTCTGGACTTCCGTGACTTCCGGCTCGTCGGTCGTAGTGGTCTCTGCGGCTTCGGGTTGGCTGCAGTTGGCAAGAGTCATGGCTAAAGAGAGTGCGAGCAGCGTGCTGCCGAGGCGCCTTGTTGCGTTTGTCATCGTTTGGCTCCTTTGTCTGTTGCCTTCGCGGGCGGGAACGTGCTTCTGGCACATGGTAGCATTCGCGCGCGTTTCGACGACAGGCGTGTGGATCGTTCACGCCGCGTACAAGAAGCGCGCGGAGCCGTACGCTCCGAGAAGCTGAAGGCGTGGTATCCCGTCGGCTGGGAAAAGTGTACAATAGATTTTGAAGCCATTATAAAACACCAGTTGGCATTGAGCTTAAAGCAATCCAATGCGCACTCGATAAAATAGCGACTGTACATTGGATTGCTTTAAGGAGAACGCCAACTGGTGTTTTGCCGCAGATTCAAAATCTATTGCGCACTTTTTGATTGAGGAGGTTCCCTTGTCGGCGAGAAAGCTTAAGGCTTTGCAGTCAGAAACGGGTCGATTGCGCATTTGCAACAAGAAGTGGGGCGACCAACGCCTGTCACAGGTGCGAGTTGGGCCTGCTTCGTAATCATTGACGGCGCAGATATGTGGCATTTGCATACGAGCAGGGGCGAAAACGGGCGAAAACGTCATTATTGCACGCTGTAGTTTGCGGAATTGAGGTTGACGGAGAGGCGGTGGAGCCGTACCCTCTTATAAATATATAGTCAGGCTTATTATGCCGGAAAGACGCGCCGTCGAAAGGAAGCTCAAATGGACAATAGGTTTGGCACGAGGTCAAAGCGTGCGATTGCGTTCGTCGCCGTGCTGCTCGTGCTCGTAGGTGCCATTGGAATCTTGGCTCGCCCTGCTTGGGCGGCCGCTACCTACACGGTGAAGCTTTTGTACGTGCCCGAATCAGGCCCAGAAGACGCGCAAGAGGTTGCTCGCAAGGAGGGCGTGACCGAGTTCCCCTGCAAGTGGGAGGGAGATGAGGCGGAGGCAGTCGACAAGTCGATTCAGACGATTCTCGATGACGATGCGACCATTACTCACGTGAATGACATTTCTGTAGAGAGCGCTCAGACCACATCTACGATCGCAGAGTTCTCGACGGAAAATGGCGTCGTCAGTCAGGAGTTACAGGTAGAGGTCGTCACAGTCAAGGAGCAATTCATCACAGCCGCAGATGTCGACGGCAAAGTGGATGAGACGGGCAAGAAGGTCGAGGCCACGGTAAAGGATGAGGATGGCGAACCGATAGCCAGCGCTATCCTCAGCTATGCCGTCGTCGGGGAAGATGACTCCACCATTGACAAGGATGGCCAGCCCATCCAGGAGAACGACATTCTGAGCGTAGACAAGTCGACCGGCGCGCTTACGTTCAAGAAGGCGGGTACCGCAACGGTGAGGGTCACAGCCGCTAAGTCCGATGAGTACGCCGAGGCCACCAAAGACGTTACGGTGACGGTCAAGGCAGTGGTTTCGTTCGACGCGAATGGCGGCGAGGGAACGATGGATCCCATCGAGGTCGACGGTACCGAAACCACTCTTCCGGCCAACACGTTCGAGCGCGACGGTTACGTGTTTACCGAATGGCAGGACAGTGTCGATCCGTCGAAAACATACACCGATAAGATCAAGACGGACACCAATGTGACCCTTAAGGCGCAGTGGACCGAGCAAGCATACACGGTAGAGGTGACAGCAAGTCAGGGCGGCGTCGCGACGGCGAACCCCACCGAGGCCATTGCGGGTACGACGATCAACCTTACGGCCACTCCGAGCGAGGGTTACACCTTCAAGGGATGGAGCACCACCACGTCAGACGTGGTCATCAGCGACACGACCGCGCAGGAGACTACCTTCGTGATGCCGGGCAGCGACGTCACGGTGCAGGCGGACTTTGAGCCCATCCCAGAAGTCACGCTTTCCTTCGACGCGAATGGCGGTACGGGAACGATGGATCCCATCACGGCACTGAAGGGCGACACAGTCAAGCTTCCCGTGAACGCCTTCACGCGCGAGGGCTACGCCTTCATGGGTTGGAACACCAAGGCTGACGGAAGTGGTGCGAGCTTCAGTGATGGGACGTACCCTCACCTTCGAGAAGAACGCCGACGATGCCAAGGGTTCCATGGACAAGGTTGAGGTGCAGAAGGGGACAAGCGTCAAGCTTCCCGTGAACGCCTTCACGCGCGAGGGCTATAAGTTCAGCGGCTGGAACACCGATCCCAAGGGCAAGGGCACGTCGCACAAGAACGCGGGCAGCGTCACGCTCAGCAGCGACACCACGTTATACGCGCAGTGGACGGTATCCAAGAAGTCAAAGGTCACGATCACCTTCGACAAGAACGAAGAGGACGCTACCGGCGAGATGGAGTCGATTAGCGGAACGACCAAAGATTGGAATGCAACGAAGCAGCGCTGGCAGTGGAGTACCGAGCTGCCAAAGAACAAGTTCAAACTTATAGGCCACGACTTCGCCGGTTGGAACACCAAGGCGGATGGCAGCGGCACTTCTTTGAAGGGCGAAGCAAAGGTAGTCATTCGTGCCAGTGTTACCCTCTATGCTCAGTGGAAGACAGCCGATCCCGTTACCGTCACCTTCGATGCAAATGCCAGCGATGCTGAGGGCGAGATGGACGCTATATCGGTCGAGAAGGGCGCGAAGACCAAACTCACCGCAAATGCCTTCACGCGTTCGGGCTACGTCTTCCTCAACTGGAACACCAAGGCGGATGGTTCCGGCACGACCATCAAGGATGAGGCGACCGTTACGGTGAATGCCAGCGTCACGCTCTATGCGCAGTGGGGCACGATTACCGTCTCGTTCGACAAGAACGCCTCCAATGCCAAGGGCAAGATGGATTCCATTACCGTTGACAAGAAGGGTGACAAGGTCAAGCTACCTGCAAATGCCTTTACCCGTGCGGGCTATACGTTCGAGACTTGGAACACGAAGCCTGACGGCAGCGGCACGACCGTTCATGACGGGGCGACCGTTACGGTGAATGCCAGCGTCACGCTGTACGCGCAGTGGGGTGCTCCCACTACGGTTACCCTCACCTTCGAAAAGAACGCCGACGATGCCAAGGGTTCCATGGTCAAGGTTGAGGTGCAGAAGGGGACAAGCGTCAAGCTTCCCGTGAACGCCTTCACGCGCGAGGGCTACGCCTTCATGGGTTGGAACACCAAGGCTGACGGAAGTGGTGCGAGCTTCAGTGATGGGACGGGTGGAACTCCCATCAAGCCGGGCTACGTGCGCCTGACGTTCGACAAGAACGCCGATGATGCGACGGGCGAGATGGACTACGTCGAGGTTGAGAAGGGAAGCAGCGTGACGCTTCCCGCCAACACCTTCGTGCGCAGCGGCCACTACTTCGAGAGCTGGAACACCAAGGCCGACGGATCGGGCGTCAGACTCAGGAATGGCGCTTCCGTAAAGATCAATGCCAGTGCCACCCTCTACGCGCAGTGGGCTGAGGGCGAAGACCCCAACCCTGGCGGCTCCAGTGCAGATCCTTCCGGTGGGGATAGTTCCTCTGCGGATGCCTCTCCTGCGAATGCGTATGGCGACAGGGTGCCCGTCATGAGCACAAGCGTCGGCGGGCAGCTGATGTCGAGAACCACTGAGGTTACCTACATGATTTCGCAGCAAATATCCGGTGATGCTACTTCGATTCGCATGTGGTTTGACCTCGAGAACGTCATGCAGTACACCACCGGCGCAGATCAGGTTATCGTGCGCGTGAAGGACGGCGAAGGCCTCTCGCCGATGGTTGACATCCAGGGCCAGACGCTCTCTTGGTACAAGGCTGATGACGAGGTTGCGAATCTGCGTGGCAAGACCGTCCAGATTATCTTCAAGGCCAAGGTCATTGACGGTGTAGGCCTTGATGATTATGTCACCGGTAGCGGAAGCGTGGCCGAGATTCCGTACTACTCCACCACCGAGTTCAACAACGCCGGGTCTGAGCGCACCGTCGAGTCGGACGAGAAGGTCATCAAGATTTCGCTGGGCAGGACTAGCGACGGGAGCAACAGCAACAGTAGTAGTGGCTCCTCCACCTCGAATTCGACAACCAGGTCGACTACGCGCTCGACAACCTCCGCGACTGGTTCGTCGACGGCAAAGAAGACCCCTTCCACGGGTGACGCCACTTCCGTGGTTGGCATGCTGGCCGCAGGCATCAGCGGTCTGGGCGTGGCGTTCGCAGGTTTGAGGCGGCGCAAGCGTTAGGGCTGTCGCATCGACCCTCCCTCGGGAGTATGTGCCACAAGGGGGACGTCCCCTTTGTGGCACCTTTTTTGGCAAAGGAGGGACTGATGGCCCTTACACGCGAAGACGTGCGCGACATAGCCGATTATGCGCGTATCGCTCTCGACAAGCGGGAACTCGACGAGATGACCTCTTATCTCAACGAGGCCATCGAGATGCTCCAACCCATTCGCGAATACGACCTTGCGGGTGTGGTGCCTACGTATCATCCCATTGGCGATCTCTGCAATGTAATGGCACCCGACGAGCCAGATGCTCACGGGCGCGCGCTTGCCATTGACGTTGCGCTCGGCAACGCGGGCGCTACGCGTGACCGAGCGTTTCGTGTACCGTCCATCTTGGGCAATGGGGAGGTTGACGGCCGATGCCAAACATCAGCGAGCTGAGCGCTGCCCAGATTGCATACGGCGTGACGTGCGGTGACTTTACTGCCGTCGAAGTAGCACAGGCCTCTTTGGATGCAATCGAGGCGCGTGAGCCCGAGGTTCAGGCTTTCTTGGAGATTAGCGGTGACCTTGCGCTGGCGATTGCGGCAAAGACCGATGAGCGCCGTGCGCGGTGCGCTCCGCTGGGGTCGCTTGCGGGCGTTCCCGTAGCCTTCAAGGACAACATGCAACTCGTGGGAACGCGCACCACCTGTGCAAGTCGCATGCTTGAGCACTTCGACTCTCCCTTCACGGCCACGTGTGTACAGCGCCTGCTTGACGCGGGTGCCACGCCGGTCGGCAAGACCAACATGGACGAGTTTGCGTTCGGGTCGTCTACCGAGTCGAGCGCCTTCCATCGTACATGCAACCCTTGGGACACACAGCGCGTGCCAGGAGGCTCGTCGGGCGGAAGCGCGGCGGCGGTCGCGGCAGGTGAAGTGCCCATTGCGCTTGGGTCAGACACAGGCGGTTCGATTCGGCAGCCTGCGAGCTTCTGCGGGGTTGTGGGGATGAAGCCCAGCTATGGTGTGGTGAGTCGCTATGGAGTGGTGGCATTTGGCTCGTCTCTTGACCAGGTGGGTCCCTTCGGACGGTGCGTATCTGACGTCGCGCTCACGATGAATGCGCTGGTTGCAGGTGGCAGGGATCCGCTTGATTCCACGTCGCAGGCGATGTCTGCCGGCTTTCTCGATAACCTTGAGCAGCCGGTGGAGGGCATCCGTGTGGGGGTCATCACGTCTTTGATGGAACATGAGGCCCTGAGCGCGGAGGTGCGTACCGCCCTCGCCGAAGCGTGTGCTGCGCTCGAGGCGCAGGGTGCGCGGCTGGTGGAGGTCGAGCTTCGTCACATGGAAGCCGCCATCGCTGCCTACTACGTCATCGGGCCTGCGGAGGCGTTCAGCAATCTCGCACGGTTCGATGGCGTGCGGTATGGTTTTCGGGCGCCGGACTGTGCGACGCTTGCCGAGCAGACGGCGCGTTCGCGGGCGTATGGCTTCGGCGCCGAGGCGAAGCGTCGTCAGTTATTGGGCGCCTATCTGCTTGCGTCGGGCGTCTATGATCGGTATTACTATCCTGCCCAGCAAGTCCGCACGCTCATCACGAACGACTATCGGGACGCCTTCATGCGTTGCGACGTTCTGCTGCTCCCCGCAGCACCCACGACGGCATTTCGCTTCGGAGAGATGAGCAGCCCCACACAGATGTACGCGCAAGATCTCTTTACGATTTCGAATAACATTGCCGGCAATGCTGGCGTATGCGTTCCCATTGGCTTGGGCGTGCAGTCCCTCATGCCGATTGCGGCGCAGCTTCAAGGTCCGGCGTTTAAGGATCACGTCCTCCTGCGTGTTGCCCGTGCGTTGGAGCGCGGTATGGAGGAGGCAGGTCGCATGCGGCCTGGGGTTGTGGCGCCAGCGTTTGCGAGGAGGGGAGGTGTGCTCGCATGAGGCTGCTCCGGGAGGTGCTGCGCGATTGGGAGGCCGTCATAGGGCTTGAGGTTCATACCGAGTTGACGACGCTCAAGACGAAGATGTTCTGCGACTGTCGGTTGAGCCACGACGATCCGCCCAACTCCAACGTCTGTCCCGTGTGTCTGGGCATGCCGGGTGCCCTTCCCGTACCCAACGAGAAGGCCATCGAGTACATTGTGATGGCCGGTCTTGCCACTGATTGCCAGATTCAGCGTCGGTCGCTCTTCTATCGCAAGCATTACTTCTATCCCGACATGTCAAAGAACTTCCAGACCACGCAGGGCCCGGTCGCGTTCTGCATGCATGGGCACCTTGACCTCGAGGTCACGGGAGAAGGCGCTACGGAACGTCCCGACTTTACGGTGGAGAAGGACCCTGACGGTGGCTACATGGCGTCAATCCGCATCCTGCGCATTCACATGGAGGAGGACGCCGCCAAGATGGTGCATGTTGGCGGTTCCGAGGGGCGCATCGCGAGCGCCACGGAGAGTCTCATCGACTACAACCGATGCGGGACGCCCCTCATAGAGTTGGTCACGCAGCCAGATTTGCGCACGCCGGAAGAGGCACGAGTCTTTATGGAACGGCTTCGGCAGACCTTCCTCACGCTGGGCATTTCCGACTGTTCGTTGGAAAGTGGCTCCATGCGGTGCGATGGCAACGTGAGCATCCGTCGTCGTGGCGCACGGGGTTTGGGCACCAAGACCGAGATGAAGAACATCAACTCCTTTAAGTCGTTGCATGACGCGCTCGCATACGAGATCTGCCGTCAGGCGGAGGTGCTCGAGGCGGGTGGAGTCGTGCGTCAGGAGACGCGCCACTGGGAGCCGAGCAAACGACGTACCGTGGTGATGCGCGTCAAGGAGACGGCGGATGACTATCGCATGTATCCGGACCCCGATCTCGCGCCATTTTGCCTCTCCGATGACTTCGTTGCACGCTGCAGGGCGCGCGTGCCCGAGTTGCCGCTCGAAAAGCGCGACCGCTTCGTGGTGGCCTATGCGCTTAAGCGTGCCGATGCCGCGCAACTTGCCGCAGACCCGCGGGTCGCGTCCTTCTTCGAGGAGGCGGCTTGCGCCGTAGCCAAGGAACATGTGCCCATGGTCGCCAACGTGATCATCAACCTTCTGTCGGCGACCAAGGCCGTGACGTCCGCGCAGGTTGCCAGTCTTGCCACGCTTCTTGCCACAGATGCCATAACGTTCATGCAGGCACGTGAGGTGCTCGAGCTCGTGGACGGAACCGGCGATGATCCCCAGAGGTTGGTCGACGAGCGCGGCATGCGACAGAGCACCGATACGGAAGCACTTGCGGCGACCGTTGATGAGGTTCTGGCGCGCTGTGTCGATCAGGTGCGACAGTATCGTGAGGGAAACAAAAAAGTCATTGGCTATTTGGTGGGCCAATGTATGAGGACCTCGCGTGGCACGGGAAACCCGAAGCTCTTCAACACAATCTTGTGCGAACGATTGGCCCAAGAGGGATAGTCCCTCTTGGGCCCGCATGGGTCGTTATCAGATTGCTAGTTATCGCTCATTCAAATCCACGATTGCCAGCGTCTTGCCGAGCGGAGCGAGCAGTTTGATGAGCGTGTTGATCTGGGGGGAAATCTCGCAGCCCTCGATGCGACTGATCACCGACTGTCTGATGCCTGCCGCCTCTCCGAGTCGCGTCTGCGAGAACGAGTTATCGCGACGGATACGCGAGAGGCTCTTGAGCAGACGCATCTTCTCTTCGCCGACAATGTCAATCTCCTTGCCCATGGCACTGAGCTGCTCGGCATCGAAGGTGATGCCTCCCGGCCAAGAGATGCTTTCATCGTCGTGGCCGATCTCGAACGCGTTCAAATCTTGGTCGCTGCCGATACCGAGGTCTTGGGCAAGGTAGATGCGGGAAGCGCCCCCGTCGAACCAAACGACCAACTTGTTGGTAGCCACCGGAACTGCGGCGATTACCCTATCGCTCATTTTTACCCCCAATTACTCGAGAGGAATGCCTTTGTAACGCGATGGCTTTTCCCATTCCATTCTCGCGAATGACCAAGTTGAAATTATAGAGTGATTTCCATTTTCATGCTAGCGTTCTTGTGTCGGTTTCAAAGGGGATTATTCGAGTTTCAAACTAGTTCAATTCTGAAGAGGGCTTGATTTTGTTCTTTCGAACGACAAATGGTGGCACTATTTTTGGTTCTTTTGTGCAGGTTGAGGCGGCAAAGAGGGTTGTGTTTGGCAAATATGAAGCAACTGAACATCGCTCAATTCCATAATATGCAGTACGCTTTGTCATGTGCTGCAAATGGTCCTCAAATTATGCAAAACGAAGGCAACAATATACATTATTAATAATGCATAATAATACAAATCGTGATATACTTTACCTAGGTAAAGTATAATTGGTTGAGGAACATAGAATCAACATAAGGCTTAAAACCACCACGCTGCCGAATCCGACGCACATGAGCCCTTGGGAGCGGGGTCTACGCGGGCTCATCGCCCAAGAATGCCTCGACGCTTGGGTTCTCGCGGATTATCTGAGAGAGACGCTCGATGTATCGTTTGAGAAGCGCGCTCGGCTTGCGCTCGCTGTGAATGAGGTATCCGACGCGCATGCGTTCTTCAGTATCGAAGGGAACCGAGACGATGTTGCCCAGCTGCATCTCGTCCGAGAGCACGCCGGAGGAGAGCAAGTAACCGTTGCCATGGGAGAGCATGGTCGTCATGGTGCCACGATCGCTCACCCGAATGCTCTTGTGATGGGCGAGGTACGACAAGGGTTCCTCGGAGAAGTAGAAGGAGTTATCGGTTCCTTGCTCGAAGGTGAGACAGGGCCACTCCTCGAGGTCGCGCGGCGCGATGAGGTTGCGGGCGGCCAAGGGGTGCTGCGCGCCCACAAAGACGTGTATACGCGCGTCGAAGAGCGGGTGGAAGGCGAGTCCCTCGTCGCGAATGGCCTTCTCGATGACGCGGCGATTGAAGCTGTCGATGTACAGGATGCCAATCTCGCTCCTAAAGCTGCCCACGTCTTGGATGATTTGCCCAGTCGAGGTCTCGCGCATGATGAACTCGTAGGAGTCGGTGCTGCACTCTGCGATGACGTCGACGAACGCCTGCACCGAGAACGCATAGTGCTGTGCGCTTACGGCAAGCCGCGTTCGCCCTGCTTCGCGCTTGGCATAGCGAGCTTCGAGCATGTCTGCCTGCTCGATTACTTGACGGGCATAGCCGAGCAGCTCGGTGCCCTCGCTGGTGAGCGTGACGCCTCGGTTCGAACGTTTAAAGATGGTGATGGCCAGCTCGCGCTCGAGGTCGCGGATGGCGGTAGACAGATTCGACTGGCTCGCGTAGAGGTTGTACGCAGCTGCGTTCATGGAGCCGAACTCGGCAATTGCGATGAGATAGCGTAGTTGCTGAAGAGTCATGACGAGCGCTCCTTATTCGTGCGCGATTATATCTCACGATAGATAATACTCCTTGTGTCCGCACTTCTTTGCGAGACAATGACACGTACTTGTCATGTAATGGCGCCACGTGCTACGCTGTCTCGCACGGATAGAGGAGCGGGCACGAAGAGTCCTGGGAGAGCCGGCGGGCAGTGACCCCAGGGTGAGGCGAGGCCCGCCGAACTGCGGCGAGCGGCGGCGAGGCGCGGTGGGCCTGTGTGGAACACGCTCAGGACTGTCCGCGGGTTGGGTGGCAACGCGCGGGGGCGCTATTCTTGCTGGGACGTTGTGCGTATGCTCCGTTGCCCGCGAGGTGCGCTCCCGCGGGAGAAGACAAGGAGAGAGCATGGCAGACGTACGTGAACTCACTGGTTCCATCGTGGCACTGGTGACCCCCTTCAAGGACAATGGCGAGATTGACTTCGCGGCGCTCGATCGTTTGGTGGACTTCCACCTCGCCAACGGAACCGACGGCATCTTGGTGCTTGGCACAACCGGCGAGTCATCGACCATGACCGACGCCGAGGACGTGGCGGTGGCGCAGCATGTGGTCAACCGCGTCAACGGTGCCATTCCCATCATTGGTGGCGCGGGTTCTAACGCCACATCCGAAAGCCTCAATAAAGCCAAGAGCCTGCAGATGATCGGATGCGATGCGCTCCTGCTCATCACGCCGTACTACAACAAGTCCAACGAGGAGGGCATTTATCGTCACTTCACCACGGTCCTCGACCAGGTGGAGATTCCGTCCATCCTGTATAACATTCCCGGTCGCACGGGGTGCTCCATCAGCGAGGCTAACGTCATCCGCCTCGCTGAGCATCCCAACGTAATGGGCATCAAAGAGGCCTCGGGCTCGATTTCGTACGCAACGAGTGTTGCGCGGCATCTCTCGCCGAGCTTCCGCATGTACTCGGGCAATGACGACATGATTGTGCCGATTCTCTCGCTTGGTGGCTCCGGCGTCATCAGCGTATGGGCGAACATCCAGCCGCAGCTGTGTCATGATCTGGTGGCGAGCTACCTGGGCGGCGACTACCAGTCAAGCCTGCGCATGCAGCTTGATGGTCTCGACCTTGTCCATGCGCTCTTCTGCGAGGTCAACCCGATTCCGGTGAAGGCGGCACTCGCAATGATGGGCATGATCGAAGAGACATACCGCATGCCGCTGTATCCCATGGCGACCGAGACGCGTGCCCGCGTCGAGCGTGTGATGAGAGGGGCTGGTCTCATTGGCTAAGGTAGTCGTGGTCGGAGCAAATGGGCGTATGGGGCAGCTCGTATGCGCGACGGTCGAGGCGGAAGATGGGCTCGAGCTCGTCGGCGGATATGACGTGGACACCATCGACCAGCTTGACGACGATGCACCGGCTGTCGACGTGCTCATCGACTTCTCGCGGCCTGAGGCATTGTCGCATGTCGCTGCCTATGTGCGGCGCACGGGGACGGCGCTCCTGAGTGGTACGACGGGCCTGGCCGAAGACGACCTTGCATTGCTCAAGTCTTTGGGTTCGGTTGCCCCGGTGGTGTGGTCGTCCAACTACTCGTTGGGCGTTGCGGTCCTGCGGCGCGTTGCTGCCGAGGCGGCGCGCGCCCTCGAGGGTTGGGACATAGAGATTGCAGAGACGCATCACAACCAGAAGGCAGACGCGCCGAGCGGCACGGCCATGGCACTGCTCGCCGCCGTCGACCCTGCGGGGGAGTGCGCGGTCTCCTATGGGCGCGAGGGCATCGTGGGCGTGCGTCCCAAGCGCGAGATTGGCATGCACGCGCTGCGAGGCGGTACGGTCGCGGGGACCCATGAGGTCCACCTCTTCGGGACCGACGAGGAGGTGTGCCTGACGCATCGGGCTACGAGTCGTCAGATATTCGTTTCGGGGGCAGTCGCCTGCGCGAAGCGGCTGCTCACGGCAGGGCTTGGCTACCACAGCTTCGATGAGCTGATGTTCTCGTAAGGTTGGGACCGCCCACGGGGCAACTCCCGTGGGCGGCGTGAACTCTCGTGCGCCTGCTTCATTTGTTCACTGATATACATGATACTTGCGCGGTGACGGGCATTTGCCTTATCCTTGATTCGTGTTGCCGTATGAATTGAGGAATCATGGTCAGGTCCTTCAGGCGCATGGCGCCACTGTGGTTTACGTACGTGCTCTTCTTCGCGCTTGCTGCCGCGGGTCCAGCGCTCTCTTACTACGGTGAGGTTGCCGGTCTCAATCGTGCCCACTGGGTGTTCCTTTTCCTCATGCCCTTTGCCATCGGCTGCATTCCATACGGCTTCATCATGGGCGAGATTGTTCAGCACGGCACGCGCGCGACGGGTCGCACCTCATGGCGACTCGGCCTGTTTCATTTTGTCGTGATGTATGCCGTGTTCCTGACGGGTGTCTTTGACCTGCTCTCTGACGTGCGCGATCCGCTGTACTATGCGCTGTGGCTCGGCCCGTCCTTTCTCTCGGGGCTTTTCTTCGTGCTCGGCATGTTTATCATGCGCGTTGAGCAGGCGCATTCCGACGAGCGCTATGGCGTGGAGGTGAGCCGCAACGACCCGTGGGCCGCGTTCTTCGACCTCGAGTGGGAGAGCGACTCACCGCGCAAGATGGCCGCGCGTGCCGACTTGCCCGAGCGCGAGCCGCGCCAGAAGCGTGGCCTCTTTGGTCGAAAGAAGCGCGAAAGCGCGGCCTAGCGACGGCTCCGCACCCGTGAGCTCCGCCATCAGCCCCGCCGTGAATCTCGTGGCGGGGCGTCGCGTTACGTGTGGCGCGTGAGAAAGAGTTGAAGTCTGCACCATGCTCCGGCTTTCCTCACGTATGCACAAAAGGCATGCTTCCTTTGCACGGCTTTTTTGATGTGTGCGGCATATCAAGTGTGATGCGGGCGCCATTAGGCTCCCACGGCGCGGCAACTCTTCTATAATTGCCCTGCAGCTCAATCAGAATGACTGAGGAGGTCATCGCATGGCACAGCGCTTCGTTCTCAACAACATCTCGTATCATGGTTCCGGCGCCATCAAGGAGGTTCCGGGAGAGATTACCCGTCGCGGATTCAAAAAGGCGTTCGTTGCCTCTGATCCCGACCTTGTGAAGTTTGGGATCACCTCGAAGGTCACTGACCTTTTGGATGAGGCAGGCATTACGTGGGAGCTATTCAAGGAGATCAAGCCCAACCCCACCATCAAGAATGTCCAGGATGGTGTTGCGGCATTCAAGGCTTCGGGTGCCGACTGCATCGTCGCCGTTGGTGGCGGTTCTGCCATGGACACCGCCAAGGCCATCGGCATCATCGCCGAAAACCCCGAGTACGCCGACGTCGTATCGCTTGAGGGCGTTGCAGACACAAAGAACCACGCCACCTTTACCATTGCCGTTGCCACCACCGCTGGAACCGCCGCAGAGGTCACGATCAACTACGTCATCACCGACGTCGAGAAGGAGCGCAAGTTCGTTTGCGTCGACACCAACGACATCCCTGACGTCGCCGTTGTCGATCCCGACATGATGGCCTCGATGCCCGCTGGCCTCACGGCTGCCACCGGCATGGACGCCCTGACTCACGCCATCGAGGGCTATACCACCCGTGGTGCCTGGGAGCTTTCGGACATGTTCCACTTCAAGGCCATCCAGCTCATCAGCCAGAACCTGCGTGACTCCTACGCCGAGGCGAAGAGCGGCAAGCCGGGCAGTGGCCGCGAGGGCATGGCGCTCGGCCAATACGTGGCGGGTATGGGCTTCTCCAACGTAGGCTTGGGCATCGACCACGCCATGGCGCACACGCTCTCCGCCCACTACGATACCCCGCATGGCGTCGCATGTGCCATGCTGCTCCCCATCGCCATGGAGTACAACAAGCCCGTCGTCACCGAGCGTCTGGCGGAGGTCGCCATCGCCATGGGCGTGAGCACTGCTGGCATGAGCACGGAAGAGGCAGCTGACGCCGCCATTGCCGCCGTCAAGCAGCTTTCCGCTGACGTCAACATTCCCAAAACTTGTGACGGTTTGGTGGAAGAGGACCTCGACCAGCTTGCAAGCGATGCCCTTGCCGATGCCTGCTACCCCGGCAACCCGCGCGAGGCAGATCACGAGACCGTCAAGGAGCTCTTCCGCAAGATCATGGCATAAGGCCAGCCCGCACGTCGTAGGGCCAAAAAAGGGGGGTGCCCCGGTGGCGCAACTGCACCACCGGGGCACCCCCCTTTGGTCAAGCTGTTGGGCGTCAGTCGGCGCCGATGATGCTGCCGACGACGCTCGACACGACAGAGATGACAATGGCGCCGATGAAGGCGGAGCCGAAGTTTATGATGTGAACGCCCATCCCAAAGATGTTGACCGAAAGCCAACTTGCGATGAGCAGCGCGGCGGCATTCACGATGAGGTGAAAGATGCCGAGCGTCAGAACGGTAAGCGGAAGCGAGAGGAACTGCATGATGGGACGGACGCTCATGTTGACAAGTGCGATGGCAAGCGAGAAGACCACGATGCTCGTGAGCTTGTCGCCGACGGGCTCGAAGCCGGGTATGAGCCACACTGCCACTGCCGCAGCGATGGCGCTCGTGAGCCAAGAGGCGAAGAATGCCATGATATCCCTCCTTTGGGATTTGAGTCGGATGATCACGGTTACCATGGTACACTCTGCTATTGCGGCATGCCACCGGACCATGCATGTGAGGAGGAATGATGGCAAAGGCGGACACGGCGAATGATGCTGCGGCAGAGACAATCGCCCAGGCTCTGTGTGCCATCGAGACTCCCGAAGAGGCGCGGGCATTCATCAGCGATTGGCTTACGTGTCGCGAGGTAGTCGAGCTGGCGCAACGCTTTGAGGTGGCGCGTCTACTCAATAATGGCGCTTCGTATGTGTACGTCTCCCGTAAGACGGGTGCCTCGTCCACCACGGTGAGTCGTGTGTCCAAGTGCCTGAATGGAGGCACGGGAGGATATCGGTTGGTTTTGGATCGGACGGAGAAGGGCCAAGCCGAGGCCGACGCAAAGGCGCGATAGCCGCCCGTGGCTGCTGCGACCATAACTTGTCCCACCCTCCTGCTATGATGTCGTGCGTAAGAACCGACGGAGGGGGATTGCCATGGCGCTTACTATCATCACGACGCGCGAGGAACGCTTGGTGGGAACGGATGTCGTTCGCGTCTTGCGTCGCGCTGTGGAGACGTGCGGGTCGGCGGTGTTGCTCGTGCTGAGCTTGGCGCAGGTGACGGATGCCCAGCGCGACCTTGCCCGCGAGGATGGCCTTGCCTTGGGAGTCAAGACCACCACGCCTGTGGTTTGGGCGCGTGGTTGTTGGGAGACGTGGGGCGATGGGCGCGCCATCGCGGACGGGAGCGTGCTCACCGTTCTTGCGTATGAGGCGATGCGCTCGTCGACGCCAGACGAGCGCGGTCCGCTTGCGCTGCTTCCCGGCACCGTGGGCGTGCTCGCGCGGCTGGTTGCGGACTCACTGCCATGGCTGCCGCTTGACGAATGCGGACGGGTGCGCATGGATGCCTGCGAGCGGGCCGGACTCACCCATGCCGAGACGTGCCTCGTGCGTCTGGCCGGCAAGCTGTCGCAGATGCTCGTGCAATTCGGCTACGTAAGCGTCTCCGAGGCTACCGCGCTCCTATCGGCAAAGCTCGTTGGCGGGGACGTGCCTGCGCCGCATGTCGTCGCGACGGGATTCACGCGGGCGGCACGCGCCGATCGCGAGTTGCTGGGGGCATTTGCCCGGGGAGGTGAGCTTTTCGTCGTGGCGCCTGCGGAGCGGACTCCGTCTTATGAGCAGGCTTGGCTTCTTGTCGATGCGCTGCGTGAGGCACTGGGGGGAGATTCCGCCATGCTCGATGCGCGGGAGGAGGGTGCTCCCCTCGTGCGTGAGCCTGAGCTTCAAGGCCTTCTTGATGACCTGTTTGGTGATGCGCGACGTGCGGTGGGGGCGAGCTGTCCCGTGGAGATGCTTCTTCCGGCCGGGCCCCTGGCGGAGGCAGAGGTTGTGGCGCGGCGTGTCTGCGAGTTGGTGGGGGAGCTGGCGGATGCCAAGCCCTACCGGGGCCCGTCCGTCGTGGTGGCAGTGCCCGATGCGCAACGTGCTTGGCGCGAGTTGGTGCCCAAGCTGGAGGAGCGTGGGATATCCGCGCGCATACAATGGACCCAACCCCTTACGGATGGCGGGAGCGCGCGTGCCTTCCTCGACTTCGCGCTCGAGGTGGCGCGGTTGAGCGAGCTTGCAGCTTCGTGGCCAGAGCCACGCCAAGGCCTCGAGGGCCCCGTGCCCCAGCTGGGCGACATGAGCTGGTGGCCACCGCGCAGTCTCATCGACTTTCTTCTCGAGGACCTTGCGCACGTTGAGCCCCACAAGGCGTGGCGCCTTGATGCCGCTTGGCGAGGGAACCGTCTGCTGACGCCAGCGCGTGTCTTGGAGATGCTGCAGTCGGAGCGCCTCACGTCGGCGCCGGTCGCCCGAGCCACCGTCGAACTGCTGCGCGGGCGTGTGGGGAGTGCCGCCGCGAAGCTGCTGGCGCCTTATGCCGGTGTGCATGAGTCACGGGACGCAGCGGCGGACGAGGCGCGTGCGGCGCTCGAGGGGATGCTAAGCCTTGCGAAGACGATTCGCAACCTTGGTGTCTCGTTCGATCCGCGGCATGCGGACGAGCGCCCGCTCTCGGAGGTCGTCTCGTTGCTGGGTTGGGCGGCCGAAGGACGTCAGATGGTGTCACGCATCGGCGTTGGACCAAACAAGGAACGTCCTGAGGTGCTCGTGACGAATGTATCCCAGGCAGCGCAGCTTGCGCAGGCGAGCGTTGGTGCGGTCGTTCTCTGTGGTCTCACCTCCACAGAGCAGCCGATTGAGGGCAAAGAGGATGTATTGCAGGCGGTGCTCGAGCGGCTGGGCGTGGAGCCGAAGGCGAGTCCGCTGACCCAGTCACGTGCCGAGTTCCGTGCGGCCCTCGGAGTGTCGCGGTCGCGTGTGGTGGTCGAGCGGGCACTCTGTGACGCGGACGGCAAAGAGACCTACCCTTCCGTGATGCTCTCGGAGCTCATGTCGGCATACGGAGTCTCGGCAGGGACGTCGCCGACCCAACTGCCGTTTGCCGTGGGACTCTGGAGCGAGCGGCTCCTCGCGCGCAACCTCAGCGACTCCGGCTTGCCCGCAGAATGCGTCGCCACGTGCGAGGTTGCTCCGGCTGGCCATCTGACGTCGGCTTCGAGCGGGTTGGTCTTCGTTCCACAGGCGGGTCGAGATTCCCTTCCGGACGGATTGCCGATTCTTTCGGCATCACAGGTGGAGACATACCTCGAGTGCCCTTACAAGTGGTTTAGCCTCAGACGCCTTCGGTTGGGGACGGTCGACGCCGGCCATGCGGCACCCGAGATGGGTACGTTCGCGCATCGCGTGCTCGAGGTGACGCATCGCAGGCTGCTGCTGCGTGCCCTGGAGGCCGAGGGAGCGGGCGCGCTCGGAGAGGCGCTCACGGAGGAGGACCTCTTGGCGCGCGTGGAGCTCGACCCCGCTCGTCACATCGAGGGTTCATGCGTGAGCGGGAAGAACCTTGAGGAGGCGATCGCTGCCCTAGAGTTGGAGTTCGACCTGCATCGCGAGCACATGTTCCTAGAGCATAGTCCGCGGCCGTCCCAGCAGCTGCTCATTGCACACGACTCATCCGAACGCGCACAGGAGCAACAGCTCAAGGAGGACCTGATCTCGTCGCTTGCGTACCAGACGCGCATCCTCGAGGGCTTTGAGCCGCGCTTCTTTGAGTGGGGTTTCGGTCGGCACGAGGAACTTGTGCCGTATGCAGGCGCGTACTTCACGGGCACGGTGGACCGCATCGACGTCAGCCCGCACGGGACTGCCGTCATCATCGACTACAAGAACAAACGTCCCGAAGGCTTTGCTGCGGAGTACGACGCGCTGCAGGATGGCGTGCTCGAGGGAACGAAGCTGCCCTCGCGCGTGCAATCCCTTATCTACGCGCAGGTGGTACGACGTGCCTTCGAGGGGCGCCTGCGGTTGGTGGGCAGCGTCTACCTGAGCACCAAGGCACCTCATGCCCTCGCGGGCGTCGGCGATGCCAACGTGGTTGACCTTGTGTTTGGTAACGTGAGTGCCCGAAGGCTCCCGCGCGTGAGCGTTCCGCCGAATGGGGAGGGCGAGCCGGGTATGGGTGACCTTCTTGACCACACCGAGGAGCTCATCGCGGAACAGGTGCAACAGATGCTCGCGGGCAACGTGGAGGCACGGCCACGCGACAGGCGCTCCTGTGACTATTGTCCCGTCACGCAATGCGAGAAGAGGGTGGCGCAATAATGGCAACGATAGACCTTTCGAGGCTCAACAATTCCCAACGCGATGTGGTTCTCAGGCTTGACGAGCCCTTGTTCGTTGCTGCAGGCGCAGGTTCGGGCAAGACGTTCACGCTCACGGCGCGCCTCGTCCATGCCCTTTCCAAAGGGTCCGATGAGGATGGCGGCCGCTACCTGAACTCGATTGACGAGGCGCTGGTCATCACCTTTACCAAGGCAGCGGCTATGGAGATAAAGGACCGCGTGCGCGGGGCGCTCCGCCAGGCGGGCGAGGAAGACCCGCACCTGCGTGAGGAGTCTCTGCGTGTCGACGGCGCATGGATATCCACGATTCACGGCATGTGCTCGCGCATCCTCAAGCGACATGGAGTGGAGCTGGGCATCGATGCATCCTTCGAAGTGTGCGAGGGGAGTGTCGCCGAAGCGCTTCTGGCTCGAGCGCTCGACGAGGTGCTCACGAAGGCGCAGGAGGAGGGGGCCTACGACGCGCTCTTTTCGGAGTTTCCGCTCTGGGGGCAGAGCGAGGGCGCGACCTCGGTGGTGGGCATGATCAAGCTCCTTCGTGATGAGGCCGCGAAGTGTTCGCATGGCTATGACGACCTCGTGTGTCCGCGTTCGAACGAGACCATGGCCGAGGTGGGGCGGCTGCGCCGTTGCTTTGAGGCGTTGGCCGGGTTCAAGCTCACGCAGAAGCAGCAGGAGGACGTCTTTGCATCACTCAAAGCCCTCGACGGCTTCTATTCGCTGCCTCCTACGGAGCGTACGCCCGAGCGGGCCTGCGAAGCGCTCGCGTCGGTCAAGATGCCCAGGATTCAGCGAAAGGATGCCAAGCCCTTGATGGACGACGTGCGCGAGGCGCGTGCCGCCGCGACGGTTTGCGCTCACTTTGAGCGTGTCCAGGATTTCGCGCCGCAACTCGTTGCCTTGGCTCGGCGGGTTGATGGCTGCTACGCCCGTCTCAAGCATGAGCGCTCATATGTGGACAACAATGACCTCATCGATCTCGCCTTGCGTGCGGTGCAGACAAACGCGCAGATTGCACGCGACTATGCGGGTCGCTTCAAGCTGGTGATGATTGATGAGTTCCAAGATACCGACCAGAAGCAGCTCCAACTCATCTCGTTACTCTCGGGGCAGGATGCGCGGCATCTCACTACGGTGGGCGACGCCCAACAGTCCATCTATCGATTCAGGGGTGGTGACGTAGAGGTGTTTCGCGCGCGTGGGCGCGGCCTTCCGCAGGAGGTCCACGTGCAGATGGACGTGAACTATCGTAGCGACCACCACGTGTTGGCGTTGGTGGAGCGCGTGTGCGGAGACGCAGGCATCTTGGATGACTTTCTCAAGCTGGCCGGCAATGCTGGTCGTAGAAGCAACTATAGAGCACGCACTGCATCGGGTGAGGAGCTACCGCGCGTGTTCTTGGAGGTGGCGCAGGGAGGGCCGGCATCGCTCACGAGTGCAACGCTTGCTGCGCAGCTCGCAGACCGTTTGGCACAGCTCGCGCATGCCGGACAGCCGGTTTCGAGCATGGCTCTTCTGCTGGGAAGAACGAGCAGTGTGCAGCTCTACTTGGACGCCTTGCGGGCGCGTGGGTTGGCGGCGGTCGTCACGGGCGGATCGTCGTTCACATCCACGACGGAGGTCGGCGTCATACAGGCCCTGCTGCACACCTTCGCGAATCCGCACGATACCGAGGACGGACTCTTCCGCGTGCTTTCCAGTGACATGTTCCGCTTGGATGCCGATGACTTTTGCATGTTGGGAACGCGCGAGCAGGACGTGCTCGACGCGCCGACCAAGCGCCAGATCGAGCAGTGCTTCATGGGCGGTGACTTGGAGCTGTATGGTGGGGCGGATCCCTCGCCGCGGCTGGAAGTTGCTCACGAGGTCCTCACACGTGCGTTCGCACGCCTGCGAAGTTGGGAGCTGGCGGATGTGTGTCAGGCTGCCATCGAGGAGAGCGGCTGGCTGGCGCGCCTCGAGCAGAAGGGGACCGACGGACTTGCGGTCGCTGCCAACGTGCTGGCGGCCGTGCGGTACGTGCGCGAGCTCACGACGAGCCTTGGTCTTGGCGTTGCCCGCGCGGCCGACGAGTTCGACAAGTGGCTCTCGGTTGCCAAGCTTACGCCCAAGGGACTTGCGGGCGACGCGATCGAGGCCGTGCAGGTCATGACCGTACACGGCTCGAAGGGCTTGCAGTTCGGGGTTACCGCAGTGGCCGAGTGCTGGGGGAAGCCTTCCATCAAGGGGAGGGTCTTGGTGGGCCCCGTTGAGGGACGCCGCGTGTTGTGCGTGGTTCCCAAGACGGACACTTCGAACTTCTCGAAGCTATGTAACCAGCTCGAGACGCCGCATGATGCGCGTGCGTGCTCGAACGTGGCCGAATGGGCGGCATGGCTCAAGGAGGCGGAGCTGCGTGAGCAGGCGGCAGAGAAGGCGCGCCTTCTGTACGTGGCTCTGACGAGGGCCGAGGAGGCTCTGGTTGTTGGTTTGCCCATAGCAGAGAAGGAATACTATCAGTCTGAGTTGGCCATGGGGATGCTGGGGGCGTTCCCTGAGCTTGACGAGCCCACGCCTGGCGAGTGCGAGGTGAGCATCGAGCCAGAGCTTGGCATCAGCTGCGAGGCGCGCGAAGACGACGGCATGGGCGGTACGTGCATCGTGCGTCGCCGCATGTCGGTCAGCCCTGCGCTGGCACGCGTGGTCGAGCTGCGTCGCGGAGAAGAGAAGGACGACCCATGGCAGGCCGTCTCGGCAGGGACGCTTGCAGGTTTTGATGGGGAGCTGCCGGAAGCGGTCTCGCTCGTGCCGCTGCTCGGTACGGTGATGACTGGGCGCGACGATTCCGAGACGTTGGGTACACCGCGCGAAACCTTTGAGTTGTTTGATGTCGAGCATCGCGACCTTGCGGTCTATGGCTGGCGCGAGCGCGAGGGTATCTATAGCTATTCGTCGTTGCATGCGGCGATGGTTGCCGAAGAGCGTGCGCGGAGGGGCATGTCGGAGGAGCTGCCCTCTGAGGCGCAGCTCGATGCGGATGCTGAGGGCAGTGCCTATTTCGACGATGCCGACAAGGCCACGGCGTTGGGTTCCGCATTCCATGAGTTGGCGCAGATTATGGTGGAGTCGGGAAGCGACAAGCATGACCCGGCGCGACTGGAGGCACTCGCACGCACTTGGCACCTCTCCGAACGACAACTGGTGCGCCTGCATGCCGCCATCGCTCGCTGGGAGTCATCCGACTTGCTGCGCGAGACCTGTGGCTATGCGCTTCGGCGCGCGGAGGTGCCCTTCTTCGTGCATGTGCCGGAGTCGTCGCATGGTGACTACTTCGAAGGTGCCATCGACCTGCTGTGTACCGAGGGGACATCATGCGCTGGCCATGCGCTAGTTGTGGACTACAAGACCGGAGACCTTGACCTTACGGAAGAGGAGGTCGCGCAACGCCACGAGCTGCAGGCCCGACTCTATGCCGAGACCCTGCTCTCACAGGGATTCGCTGAGGTGAACTGCGCCTTCATCTGTGTGGAGACTGGTGTTGTCGTGCGCTGGGACTACTAACGAATGGACCCGCCCCGGCCACCAAGATGATTACCTGGTGATCGGGGCGGGTTCCTAGCGACTCATGAACGAGAGTACGAGCATGATGATGCCGATCACCATGCCGATCCTGGCGGTGATGTACCCGACGCGTCGTACGTCCTCCGAATTCCTGACGGAGAGCATCGCCCGATAGGGCAGGAGGTTTTTGTCGCCGGTCTTTACGAGAATCGCCCCATAGGCCACCAGCGCCACGGCAAAGATGAGAAAAAACGTTCGTGTGTGTTGCAAATCGTCCATGGTGTCCCGCCTATTGGATTTCGCACACGAGGGCGGTAACGGCTTCGTCGCTCAGGGGGTAGGCGACCTCGGGGTCGTCTTGGTCGCGAGTCGTGATGCTGTAGCTAAAGTTGTCAGAAATCCAGATGGCCTTGGATGCCTTGCCCTTCTCGTTGCCGAAGCAATGCACGGTCCAACCGTCTGCCTCCAGATCCCACTCCTCGGCATACTCATTGAAGTCGCCCGAGACGTCTTTGCTCTCTTGATTGAGTCCCTTGCGCACCGTGAGCTCGGCCGTGCCTATTGTGCCGTCTGCTTCGGCGAGGTGCATCATATACTGGTAGCCCTTCCAGCTCAGCGGGGTACCGTCTACCTCCATGTCGTCGGCGGGCACCTCGAAGTAGCCGACGCCTGCGCCGTCGGCTGCCTCCTGGGGGGTCTGCGCGTCCGACCAGGGATTCGCGAGGCCGACGTCTCCGCGCGTCATGTCTACCTCCGAAAGTGCGTCGTCGAGTGTGGCGTCTGCTTGGCTCTGCGCCGCCTCGTCGTAGGCGATGACGTCCACCGTACCGACGGCGTCCTGAGCACTGATGGTCACGTCAATCTGTCCGTTTGCCGGTACAAGATCGGCGATGTTGTTGGTGAGCTCCTTGTCAAATACCACGTCGCCCTTCTCATCGGTTGCCGTGACGTGGAACGAGCCCTGCTCCACGATGTGGTTGACGCAGAGGCCATATCCCTCGTCGATGGTGATCTCTCCATCGCCCGTACCCGCCACGTTGTCGGTGGCCACGACATGGATGCCCGTCTCGTCAGTGTTGATGTCGAGCGTGGGGGTGCCGCCACATGCCGCCAGCGAGAGTGACGTTGCCAGTGTGGCGACGAATGCAATGATCTTCTTCATGGTGAACCTCCCGGGTGTTGAGCTGATGGGTGACTGGTGCCTCATATGCATATTGTACGCGCGTGATGTGCGGTTGTCCCATAGGTTGGCATGCGAACGGATGCCGTTAGCATCGAGGTTTCGCACCAAATGCGCTTTGCATGCCTGAGGGCCGGTGCTTTTGCGATATCTGGTGTTTTGCGAACGGCGGGAAGGTTGGCAACGGTGGTGCGGGGACTGGTGACGGGGGCGGTGGGGCCGTTAACGGGGCAAAGGCCAGTCGATGGGTATATAGCCTATAAGCATAAATGCGGAAAATCGACACATACAATGGCGGCCAACAGGGAATTTACCGATTTTGATAACGATTTTCCGCACTGGCTATTATATACTCTACACCCCCTCAGAGTATCCCCTGCTAGATGGCCTAGCTCTCAATCTTTGATGTTCTATACACTCATGACCTCGTGTTT
>CADBYM010000052.1 GCA_902798915.1 uncultured Coriobacteriaceae bacterium
TGTCCTTGACCTGCTGGTTGAGCTTCTTGATCTCCGCCTTGTCCTTCAGGATCTCCTTGGCGATCATGTCCAGGTGCTCCGCCGTGACCCGGGGCGCGGCCGGCTGCGGCACGGCCCCGCCTCCGCCGCCGGCCCCGCCGCCGCCCAAGTCAAAGTTCGGGCGATTGGGGAGCGCCGCGCTTTTCGCGCGCGGACGATTGTTGTCGCCGCCGTTGTCGCCCTTGTTGTCGCCGCCGGGCGCGGGCGGGTTGGGGTTCTCCTGCGGCTTGCCCTGGTCGTTGAGGTTCGGGAAGAACGCCTCCTTCACCAGCGCATGCGCCCTCTCCTTCTTTTCATCATCCGGAATCGTGCCGTCATCGTATATCTCATTGATCTTCCCCTTGAGGTCGGCGCCGTTCACGCCCTTGCTATCACTACCACATACATGAACAGTGACGATGCAGGCACCTACGATGCAAATGCTGAAAGCAGTGCCAAACCACCGCCATCACACATCATGCATCAATAACCTGAATATCTTTTTACGATGTAGCATTGACATACACATAACCCTCCGCAAATGTTCAATATGGGGCTACTCATCAGCTACGGAGTCTTTGCTACACCACATCATTGATTTCGGTACATACTTACGCTCGGCCATGCGACCTATGGTGCGCCACAATCCGCACGATTCGTCCACCACACCGCATGGTATCGTCAATCGAGCGCATACTAAGCTTGGCACACACTTGCATGCTTCTATTCTTAACACTACGTGTATCGTTGCCTCTGGCAGAACATGCAAAGCTGCATTGCCACATCAACATATTTTACAATATAACTTAAACGTAAAAATATCAGAGCATTCTCACCAGCAAAGAAGTCAATATAGTCGTTCACGGGACACATGCTTTGTGCCAACTCTTTGCGTTATAACTGCCACACATAACATTCCCGTTGTGAGTCAAAACTCTAACAACAAAGCCACATGGGGATATCGCTTCAATGCAATACCCCCATGTGGATTCAGCTATTACATATTGTGAGTCTTATTCACTTTATGCAATGGAGAAAATCAGTACATACTTCTTGTGATAGTCGCCGTCACCTTCTTTCTTTCCTGTATCCTCCAGCAACTCATCCTTCTCAACAAGCTTTCCATCCCAAGTCAGATACTTCGATACATACGTGACATCACGATGACTCTTCGCAAACGCACCAGAATTGCGTCGCCATTCCGAAGGTGCCTTGGCCGGATCAAAAGCAATACCAATCTCATTATCGGCAGGCTTCCAACCCTCAGGCATTACACCAGCGCTTACAAGATCCTCAACGATGGACTTACCATTGAGCTTCTTAAGGTAGTCTTGAAGGTTAATCTTGTTCGCAATGGTTTTGGTCGAATTCGATGAGAAGCCCACCACAACATTCGTACCACCGATGGTCTCGCACTTCACGCCTTCGCCGGGTTTCCTGTTTCTCGTCTCCTCAACGCTCTTTCCGGGATTCAACGCCGTAATTGCCTGCAGCACATTCTCGTATGTCTTCGTATCAGTCTCGAACATGAGCGGGTCTTCCGACATGTTTACTGCCAACGCATACGTTATATATGCCGACTTAAACCTAGCTTCCACGTTGTCACGGAAAGCCTTACGCGCATTGTATCCCTGAGGACCCCAATTGAAGTAACTGCTTATAAGCCTGTCGTAGGTCTCCAGATCACTCTGGAACATAAAGCTGTTCGATCCGTCGCTCTTTGCCTCATCAAGTCGTCCGATGACCTGATCCATGCATTGCTTAAGGTACTGAGTATCTGTCGTGTAATCCTGATACCCATAAACCTTCTTCTTCTCAAGTTCCATGCATGTCCTATATACGCAGTCCAGATACTTTTTGCTTACATCAGCAGGATGGCTCTCGTCGGGCTGTCCCCCAACTGCACTCGCGACTGCGTTGCTAGCGTTCTCCAGGTACCAGTTTACCCTCAAAGTTGCACTATTGAGTTTGATGAGTCTCTTTTCCAACTCAGCAATCTTATTGGTCAACTGCTTGTTGCTGACTTCGGACAATTTATCGTTAATGAAATCTACGGTAGCTTGGACATAGTCCAGTGCCTTCAACAGGTCCTTGATGGAAACCTCTTTTTTGGTATTCTTCATGGGGAACAGCAACTTGATGACGTTGCAGACATTTGCAGGTATATTCCACCACGTGCCTGTTCCAATGGAAATCAAAATTCCGCCGAACCCATTCAGCCACTTCTCGACCACTTCACCATCTTCGCCACCGAAGTACCCGATGAAACCTGTAACGCCCTTCATCGCTGCAATATAGTGATCGTATTTAATGTCTTTTGCGGTCATCTCGTCGTGGAGGCCCTTCCACTTAGAAACACGATCGCCAGTCTCTTTGGCCTCTTTCTCCAACGCGATCCTCTGTTTGTGAGCACTCTCATACTCGTTCATTAGCTGTCCCACTGCTCGGCTCACAGATGCATCTTCATCGAAGTTCACATCGAAGTCAACGAATCCCTCGTAATCATGTGGAATGTCCCAATCATCATTAGCTCTCCCGGAATCATCAGATATGTACGCATCCGTTACGCTTGTTGCAGGTGCAACATCTCCCCAGTTCTCTATCATCGCGCCTTCAGCCATTTCGACCGTTCCGAACAACTGAAGTTGATTTGCATCGATGCCATCGGCTTTCATGCTAATCATCACGTTCAGCGTGCCATCATCTTCAAGATTGACCTGATCTACGATTGCGCCGTCAAAGTCCGCCGAAAGATTAATCATCTCGGGATCGATATCATCAACGAAGGAACCTCCGACTGGCTCAAGCTTAAGGAGCATGGCAACATCGTTGTCGAAATTGCCGGCAACCCAATCCTGCGTCTTGAACGTAGCGTGAGAAATTGCTCCGGGCGCAGACACTGCCTCACCGACGGATATCTCTGCTTCCGCGAGCTTCGCTACGGCGTCGGCGGAATCCTCGGCATCAGCAACTTCGACAGTAGCAACCAATCTGCCCTCGCCATCGGGTTCGACGGCAACGACATTGGTGTTATCACCAAAGCTTACATCGGAGGCTTCTATTCCCTCGGAATCCATGCCGGCAACAAGCAGGGGTACCGTCACGGTAGTTCCATCGGCCTGGATGCCCTCGGACTCAACCGAGGCCACAGGCGTCTCGACGGGTACGCTTGTGGTTACCGCCACAGTACCGCCGTCAAGGGCCTCAGGGGCAATGGTGACAAGCCCATCTAAGTAGATGGCTGATGCCTCGTCAATGACGGGCGTACCAGCGAGCGACAGCTTAAGCTGTGTGCCATCAACCTCAGCTGACTCAACCTGCATCCCCTCGAAGGAGCCACCGAGCTCGACCATGGAGGCATCTACACCCTCGGCGAACTCGCCGCCCTCGAGGTTCACGACTACCTCCGAGGCATCGGAAGTCGACGAGACAAACTCGGTCTCGCTGGACAGCGATTGGGTAGGCTGCTCGACCTCGAGGACTGCGTGGGCATGCAGCGGCGCGACTTCAATGGTGTAGGCCACAGTGGCATTCTCGAGCGCGTCATGGTCAGTGAACGCAACGGTAGCCATGCCATCCTCAACACTCACGGAAGTTACCTCAGCCTCACGGGACTCAGGATCGCCTTCCGTATCGGCTGGCAGGTACGGGTACGTAACAGTTACGTCATCCTCGGTCAACTCATCGATAGTAGCATTTTCGGCATTCGCTGCATCGTCTGCGGAGACAGCCTCCTCCTTGGCAGCAGCGTCCTCGGAAACGGCCTCGTCGATTGCTTCAGCATCCTCGGCCTCGCCCAGCTCGGCCTCCTCCTCGCCAATCTCGGCCTCCTCCTCGCCAATCTCGGCCTCCGGCTCCTCTTCGCCAATCTCGGCCTCGGGCGCGGCGCCATCGTCATAAATCAGGTCCTCGGCCGTGAAGCTGACCACGTAGCTGCCTTCGGCGTCGAACAGCGACCTGAACAGGCCCGGCTCCTCGGCCCGCTCGCCCTCCATCTCCTTGGACATCTCCGCAGACCCGCTAGGCTCCGTGCCCGTGCCTGAGGAGCACGCCGTCAGCGGCGACAGCCCCATAATCAGGCTTAGGGCGACCGATATCGCCCTCCTGCTTCCCATCCTCATCTCTGCATCTCCTTTCCGCTCGCGCATGGCGATGGCATATATTAACCTCATAATTTAGACCACGGCGGGACCCAGCACGGGCTTGCTTGTAGCCTTGTAGGTAGCTCTTCACAATATCATCATAGAGTGTACGAGTTTTGGTGGCTACTATGCGTGAGCCCGGGTTCGCGACAATCCGCCAAGGCAAACGTGAGGTCTTTCTAGTGATGCACACCCGATAACCGATGTGGTTTATAGAACGAGTGTCCAATTCTTTCACGTCTTCCACATAAGCATCGGGATTCCGACCGGTTAAGCCTCAGTAGGAACCACGAACCTCGGTGACGTTGGGCGTCCCTTCTTTGACTTCCACCATGGCGACATTTGAGACCACGCTCCGGCCATGCCCGTCTCTAAAGGTAAGCTGGCACGTGTATAGGCCGTCGCCTATCGGAGCATCCACGATGAGGGAGCTCTCGTTCTTCTCGGCACCTTCGGGTATGACAAATGCGTCGCGGTCTCTCATCCACAAGCCCAAAACATCGTATGACTCAATTGTTGCGACCTCGTCCCCACCCGCAAACGCGCGGTACCCTGTACACGCAACGTCAAACGGCTGCAAACCCTTGAGTGTGCCTACGTGCGTATAGGATCCATCACGGTATTGTTCCCCATACTCATAGATCGCATATGCAGTGGCCCTAGAGTCTTCTACCTTAATAGGTGCTGTATACACCACAACATTCGGCATTGAATGAAACGCATTGGTGCAGAGCTGCTGCCCTCCCATCGTGGGCCACGTGAGCTGAGGCTCCAGCGCGTACGTCCCGCTCGCTTCTGAGCGCACGACGTCGTAGCTTTCGCCGACCCTTACGTAGCCCTTCTCGGACTCATCATATCTTTTGAGCGTGTAGTACACAGACGCCACGCGATCAGCACAACCTTCAGCTAACCTTACCTCAAAGGTACCGTCCTTCCTTACACTCCCTGCGTCGGCAAATGTCAGTCCCCCTTCAGCTTCGGAGTCAAACACCCGGGAAAGCACTGTCTTGTATCCCTCGAAGGGACACGAGCGCATGTACGCGTTTCGCTTTTTCGTGCTGGACGTAAAGGGGTAATACACCGACACACCCGTACTCTGCACCTTCTTTCCCCCTTGGTGATACGCCACAAAAGTGCCATATGCGTCAAGCACCTGCTCGGAAGGACATGCTCGAACGGAATGTGCTGCATCAACAAAGCACTTTACATCGATGAGGTTCGTAGTCTTCGAGTCCACATATACGGCTGCGGCATGCGCACTCCCGCTAATTGCAGAGACCGCAGACTGTCGATTCTCCAATGATGACGAAAAGTCAGCACAGTAACCGTCAAATGCGTTTGCAAATCCTTGAGCCTGCGATAAATCGAGCAGAGACAGAGCCGCGTAATCAGCCTTGCCCCAATCGTCACACTTCTGCACGAATGCGTCACATACATCTTTTCCGAGTTGTCGCACGTCCTTCGTGGCGACACCTTCGAGGATGCTGGCATAGTCAAGCCCCACGGATGGCACCTCCTCCTGCGAGGCGAGTGCGTAGTCGGCAAAGTCATCAATCGCCACGGCATTCTCGACGTTGGCCATAAAGCATGCGTCAAACGCGAGAAGGTCGTACTTGGCGGGAAGATGAGCGTCACTGAGCGCCTCGACGAGTTCGCTACGTGTGAGGGCATCCTCCTCCCAGTTGTAGTCGAAGCACAGCCTGTCTCCCGATAGCCCACCATGGTCAATGAGGACAAGCACATTGCGCTCGCTCCAGTACCTCTTTGCACCCCACGACAGGAAGTCGCGCAAGGTAGATGCCTCACCCATGCTCTGGTCCTCTAGCTCTTCAAGGAGCACGAGTTTGTGGTTGCGCACCTCGAAGCGTTGGGGATGCTTCGTCGAGATACTAAAATTCCACCAGTACTTTGAGCCTCCCGTCTGGATGACCACTGATACCCCTTCGGGCAGATCACACTCGAGCAACTCGTCGATGTTATCCGACACGACACCTTTGCGCGACTCGAGATCTGAGCCACATGCATATACATATATGGTCGCATCAGCCCCATCTGCATACACCGGCCGTGCAATAGCACTCCAAAAGACAAATGTAACCAGCAACAAAAACGCGTATACGACCCGTCCCCTAAGCTTCCTCATGCTTTGGGTCCCTTTCCACACCACGTCCTACTGCTGTTCCACGCCGACGAGTTCGCAGCTGCCTTTGCTGATGTCGTATACAGCATAGTCCGACACTACTTCACGCCCCAGCACATCGGTAAAGACAAGGTGATAGCGATATGTGCCCGTGGGCAACGCATCGTCGACAACTCGATTTGCCTCGTCTTCATTCGCATCAGCATCGATGGCTTTTGCTTTCCTAGGGGTGACGCGCTCCCCCGATTCATCCGAGGCCTTGAGAGTCGCAACCTCGTCACCGGCGAGGATAGGTGAATAATCCTTGGAAGGGATGTCATTCTCGTCGTACCCCTCCCACAGATGACCCGCAACGTACGACCCGTCTGAGTACTCCTCCTCATACTGATACACCGTAACGAAGCTCGTTCGCTTTCCGTTTACCTCAACTGGTGCCGAATACGCTACCGAGTGCGGGAGAACCTGGAAGGCCTCCGTGAGTAAGGGCTGGCCTTGTAGCATCGGCCATTTGCCAGTGAATGCACTGGTAAAGGTACGCCCGTCAACTGCATGCACATCACACCCTTCGCCCATCAGAGCATAGCCACTAGCGCTACGCGCAGAGCGTGTGTCAACCTCGTACTTGACCGAGGCCAAGTAATGCTCGCTCCCCTCGGCCAGTCTCACTTTGAACTCGCCATCCTTGCCGATGCTTCCCGCGTCTTCCAACACAATCGCCTGCTTGGGCACACCGTCAAAGAGCCCCTTAAGCAACTTAGCATAACCCTTTACCGGACATGTCTTTATATACGACGCAAGCACCTTGGCATCGTATTCAAAGGGATAGAAGAGCGACACGCCGTCACTGTCCGTGATTCGTCCCTTCACCCGGTAGGCCACCAGCCTATCGTATGCATCGGCAAAGTCATCTGGCTTTGCGTCTATATCGAAGAGCTGAGTCGAATCACAGAAGACGTCGACGTCAAAGAGGTTCGCTGCAGACGTGGAGCCGTAAAGTGCCGAGAGCCTCACCGCACCGACGATCTTTGCCGTACCGCCCGCCTCCCGCTCGACTTCCACCAACCGATCGCAATACGCACTCAGCGAGTTCACTACATCGTCAACCCCAGAGAGGTCGAGCAACGAGAGCTCCGCCATGTCGCCCTTGCCATAGTTTTGACATTTCGCAAGGTACTTGTCGCAAATGCTCTTTCCCAGCTCAACATCTCTCATGGTAGCAAAGTCACGCGGGAGCTCCGCATAATCCAAGCCGTACGAGGGGATGACTTCCTGCGAGGCAATGAGGTAGTCGGCGTAGTCACTCAGGAGCGCCGCATCTTCAAGGGCAGACATGAAGCACGCGTCAAAGACCACGTAGTCGAACTTTGCCGGAAGATCGACCTCATCCAGAGCCTCCTTGAGCTCGGCGCGGTCGAGTCCATCCAAATCATAGCGCTCGTCGAAGCAAATCGCCTCGGCGGACTTTCCGCCGTGATCCCACAGCACCAACATGTTCCGCTCTGCGGGGTAGTTCTTCAGGCCCCACTTCAAGAAGTCACAAAACGTCGAGGCAGAGCCCATGCTTGCGGAATCGAGCTCCTCCACCAGCTGGAGCTTGTGGTCTCGCACCTCGTAGCGCTGTAGCTTCTTATTTGAGATGCCATGCCCGTGCCAACGCTTCGAGCCGCCCGTCTGTATGATTACGTTTGCGTCTGCGGGGATTCTCGCCTTCAGGAGCTCGTCGATATTTGCGCTTGCAAGGCCCTCCTGGGTCTCCAAGTTGGAGCCGCACAGGTATAGCATGATGGTGCAAGGCTGCCCGGTGGCAGGCTCTGATCCGCAGCTGCACAACAACATGCCCACGATAAGGAACACGGCGAGTATGGGGGCCTTCCACGCACGACAAAGTGGCGTTCGGCTCAAGCCTATGCGAGATACGGCTGTTGTGGGGTACATGGCACCTCCTACGTCGTGAATCCCCATCGCTGCAACAGGTCAAGCAATTCTTGCTGATCAACCTTCGAGGCCTTGATTGCTTCGCGTATCCTACGAAACACCTTAACCTCTTGTGGATTTGCACATCCTGTACCCGCAACCTCGCAGTGCTCGCAATCGAAGCAGTGCAACTGCGGGAAGGCGCGACGCATCGCTCCGGGCACATCACGAGTCTCGTTTATCACACGCTTGGCAACATCCGCATCGAAGGTTCGCTCGAGCACCTCGGCAACATCCTGCGCCGCGACCCCTGAGCTGAGGAGACGTGCACACTCTCCCATGCAGCGCAGATAGACTTTGTCGGCCTCATCGGTAGCCTGTTGGGACAAGTACACAAATTGTCGAAATGACTCGCGGTAAAAGCCCCTTCGTAACGCCAAAAAAGCGCTGATGCGCCTTACCGAGAATCCTTCGGAGCTTAGCGGGCGCATGACGAGATGCGAGATATCGCCCTGGTCGAGCGACCCTCCCATGAAGCGCGTCACGCGAAGGAATCGCTCCTCTTCTTCGTCCGTTAGCTTGGGAAAGTGTCCGAATGCGAGCGCATTGCGTATGGACGAGCTATCGGCCCGCTGAGACATCGGGTCAATGAGGAACATCTCGCTCATTCCCGGCACGACAACACGACACGAGGAAAAGCCGCAGTGTGACGAGTCACGCACCAGTGGCGAACACCCAAGGTCGAGCATAATGTCCGTCATATGCCTGACGAAAGCGCCGTCTCCCATCTGCTCCCACCGGGACCACGGCTCGAACACCTCGTCCTCACCGTCCGAAATCATCGAGACGGGATAAACCCCTACTCCGGACTTCATCACGTTTGTGGGGTTGTGGTAGCTTAACGCCACATCACTTGAACCGAAGACACATCGACGTGTCCCACCCTCCATGTCCCAACACCGAGTAGCTTGCGACAGGGCGCGTAACGCAGCACGGCGCAGGTTGCGGTGCAACCCTATGCCCAAACCGAAGCTCCCGTCTGACTTATCGCATACCATCGCCACGCACACCGGCACGCTCGTTGCGGCGCTGACGTCATAGACCCTCACCGCCCGTGCGCCATCCCCTTCCATGCGTTCGATGACCTCCCACACACCGCACGCCTCGAGTACGTCGCGTGGAACGCGATGCCGCAACTTCTCGCCTTCAAGAAGTCTCTTGTGAACGAACCGCTCCAACACGTCCGAGAAGGCGCCGGCCAATGCCTCCGCAAGCGACGTCCCCGCAGAGACACCGCTTGATCCGTAATAGCGGTCCACAAGCGCATACGGCAGCCAGACGGTCGTGCCAGTTCGAAGATTCATGTATGGAACTACGGGCGCAGCTTCCGCGTTGAACTCCGCGCTCAGACTGCTCAAGCTCCGAGCCATGCATGCTTCGCCCTCAGCATCGCTCGTCGCGCCCATCATTCGCATGAAGCGCATACTAAAGGGGTCGTGCTGAACGATGATGTCCCTCACCGACATTTCCCGAGCATCGGGCGGCACATATCCATTTGCGGGTTGGTAGTTTTGCGGCTGGGCAAGGCGCCTCGCAAGCAGGCCGTTCTGCATAAGCGCCATGAGCCTCGCATACGCTCGCGCCATACAGCGTCGATCGTCGATGCCCCTCACGCTTGCCCCCAGCTCAGTGCGCCACAGAGACACACGGCACGTCCTCACATCCGAGAAGACGCTGTCAGTGAACTGAGCCCGCGTCAAGATGCCCGCATCGGCCAGAATCCTCTGCGCGCGAAAGATCACGTCTTCCGCCCACGCCTCCTCGCGGCTTGCCTCGTTCAGCATGTCGCCTCCTTGTCTTTGTGCTCCCTTCAGGCAGATTGGGGAACGGTGCCACATACCAGGATGTTCGCTCCACCCTGCCAGTCCCAGGCTTCGTTGTCGTTCACATGCTCCCGCAGCCAAGCGCACCGCTCCCGCAACAGCTCGCGGTAGCGCGCCACCTCCTCATGAGACACATGCTGCCAGAATTGTACGAGCCCGGAGAATGCGTCGAGCTTCATCGTCTCTGACTGCTCACACAAATCAATCCAGCGTAGCTTATCGGACTCACTCACCGCCGCATTCGAAAGACAGAACATCTTGCCTAACGGATAGGCACTCACCCGCTCTAGCCCGTGCTCGACGAAGAAGTGCGGTACCAGTTCGGTGGCTACACCCGGCACACGAGACTGAAGGGGGTCTATCGCACTGTAAATCAGCGTAAACTTTTGCTCCATCTTGCGATACTCCGATACCCACGCACAATCATCAGGGTAGAACCCAAGATGATATCCGTGGGCCATGAAGTTCATGGCAGTTACCGAAGCAATCAAGGCACCAGGTCGCGCTACGCGCAACATCTCATCCATAACCTGATCTGGCTCGGGTGCACTCGTTAGGAACGTATGGCTCGCCACCAAGTCGAAGGAGTTGTCTTCGAACGGCAGAGCATGGGCATCCGCAACCATGAACTCGCAAGCTTGCCCACCCACGCCCTGTTGAGAGCGCGCATACTCGATGTAGGGTTCTTCCAAATCCACACCCACGACCGAGACGTCCTCGGGACCCTCGGCAAGCAATCGGGAGAAGTACCCGGTCCCACAGCCGACATCGAGGATACGCATACCATCACGCAAGCCGCACCACGCACGGACGAGGGGCCGTAGCTCCTCCATTATGAGAAACATCCTCGTACGCTCAAGAAACGCGGGATTTTGAAAATACACTGACCATTGTAGCGTCTTGCCCTCGTCTCCTTGCTTGCTCACGCCCATCCGCAACTACCTCCCGTCTGCCTAACCATCATGGCCTCAGCCCTTCTGCGAGTCTGGCACACCCTTGTACTCCAGGCACAACATGGTTAGATCATCGAACTGCTCTGCGTCACCAACGAACTCGAACACGTCATGCTTCACGAACTCGAGAGTCTTCTTTGGGGGAACATGGGCATCGTGGTTGAGAGCCCGCAGCATGCGCTCCGTCCCAAACGCCTCCTCATTTGCATTAGTTGCCTCGGGAACGCCGTCCGTGTATACAAACACCCTGCTACCAGGCTCCATGTTCACTTCATAACAATCGTACGTAAGGCCATCCATGCCACCCAAGACGAAACCGTGCTCATCCTTGAAGAGTTCGAAGTCGCCGTCCCCGTGCTGCAGGAAGGGATACTCGTGACCTGCGCTCGAGGCGATGAGCCTGCCGGTCGAAATCTCCAAAATGCCAACCCACACCGTAACGAACATGTGCTCGCGATTGTTGGCGCAGATGGTGTCGTTTGCCATCTGCAGCACCTCGTTAGGCGAGCTGCCCATACGTGCGTAGTTCGTGAGGATGATCATTGAGGCCATCATGAAGAGTGCAGCAGGTACGCCCTTGCCCGAAACATCCGCCATCATCATGCAAAGGTGATCCTCGTCCACAAGGAAGAAGTTGTAGAAGTCGCCGCCTACCTCCTTGGCGGGATCCATGCTCGCGTGGATATCGAACTCACTACGCGTAGGAAACGCGGGGAATATGTTTGGCAGCATGTCCGCCTGAATGCGTTTAGCCAACTCAAGCTCGGTGCCAATGCGCTCGTTTTGCGCCGTGACCTGTACCAAGACGTCCAGATAGGCGCAGACTTGCTCCTCCATCTCGTTGACAGCGTTGGCGAGAGAGCCAATCTCGTCTCGTTTTTTTAGCAACTTGCTGATGGACTCTTCGCCGGGGACATGCGTCGAAGCGAAGCGCGTAGACTCAGCAGTAATCTGGTGCAGAGGATGGATGACAAAGTAATGCAAGAAGAGCGTGAGCACGAGCAAACCCACGACTGCCAGTACGACGGCACGCTGCAAGATTCGTTGCGTATAAACCTCACCCATGGCAAAGCCATCGTCGAGGATGAATTGTGCGCACGCGATACCTTGTAGTTGGCCGTCGGCATCGATGATGGGCACCATACCCGTCACATGATCCTTGCCCGTGTCCACATCTTTGTCGGAAAACAGTGCGACTTCATCATCGCCACCGTCATACAGATAGTCGTATGCGGCAACGCCCGCCTCGTAAGCTAACGTAAGCTCCTCGCCACGTTCAAATACCGGATAATCCTCACAGCCTTCCTCCTTGCTCGATGACGAAAAGATGAATTGGACCTTCTCGTGATCATGCGCATCGCGACGGGTAACATACACGAGGGCGGCACCCGTCGTGTAGCACAAATCGTCAAGCGATTTTGCAACCTCGTTGTAGGAATCGCTCTGATCTCCCTGCGCCCAAGCAGTGAGCTGCTCCGCATCAACCCTCTCGGCAACGATGCCGGCAACCCGCATGGCATTTGCCTGAGCCTCGTCCTCTACTGTCCTCATGATGTTCGCAAGACCAGACTGTCGCATGCCAATCACAAAGATACAGAGCACTAACACAATGACTGCAAGAATCTTGAGAGTGATGCTGTGCAGGATTCTCTTCATGCGAGGAACCACCTCTACGCGTTACTCAATGGTAAGGAAATTGGTAAACTTCGTGATTTCGAGGGTCTCCATTACAACCTCGTTCACGTTGATGACCTTCATCTGACCCTGGCGCTTCATGATCTTCACTGCCTCTAGGAGAGCGCGCAGTCCTGCCGATGCAATGTACTCAAGTCCGGCGAAGTCAAGCACGAGGTTCGTCTCGCCCGGTAGCACCTCCTCAAGCTCCCGTTCCATCTGCTGCGCAGAAATGGTATCCACGCGACCCATGAACTGCATGACCGTTGGGTTGCCCTTAGTGGTTTTGATCTCGAGCATCGCTAGTCCTCTCTGTCGTTTGCGCCAACCGCAGCGCGGCATACTTTGTTATCATACCCCGCTTGTTCACACCCCGCAATCTTTATCACCCTCGCAATCCCCTCGCATCGGTAAAAGACCTGCCGCTCTCATTGGCACTCTACAGCCAAAAAGACCAGCCCCTCAATACCTGCCGGGCCTGCCACCATCCTCCATTGCCCCTCATTCTGCTACCCTTAAGATGTCGATTGGCACACGACGTACCTTGGATGAGCCCATGACAAACGACCTCGACAAGGCGTTGGGGCGAGTTCCCTATCGACCGCAGCTCCCGACCGCGCGACAAGTCGCGGCGGTCCTTGCGGTGCTCTCGCTCGCAGGTCCCATGATGATGGGCGTACCCATCCTCCCCGTAACCATGGAGGATGAGCGTCGGCGCCAACAGGACGAGATTCAGCAGGTGAGTGAGTCGAGCGTCGGAGTGTATCAGACCTCGACGGAGGCAGAGACGGGCTTGGCGCTCTCGCAGCGGAGGCTTGCGCAGGTTACGCGCGAGGTAGAGCAGCTCACCACCCATGATGTGAGCGAGCGCGACGTGGTGCGCGCCGCAAACCGCGTGCTTGCCGGACAAGTGGAGGAGAACCTTGGCGGGCGCTTCCGCTCGGCGTTCAGCCATGTGGCATGGGACACCGTTGACCTCTACATTCTGCGCGACAACGAGGAGTACGCCCGTGAGGAAGGCCTTGCTCCCCTCCCCACATAGGAACGGTGGGCAAGCAGTCAGTCCCAGGGAAGACGCACGTAACGGGGCATTTGCTCGACGTCACCACCCTCATAGCCTGCGACCGCAGGGGCGATCGTGGCGACCAAGGGAAGGCCGCACAGCTCGGCGACGCGGGTGGCGAAGGCGATGCCGCGCTCAACATGCTCAGGTGTCGTCTCGTCTCCGAGGTTCGACGTGTTGAGAATGCCATCCGCCCGGAGGTGCGCATGGTCCTCGATGCCCGGCAGCATAGACGCCGCATCCTCGGGTTTTGTGGTGAGCGCACGAAACGCCGAGACCGCATACAGCACTTGGGCTTTTCCTGCAGCCTGCGCCTCCCGAAGCGGCGCCGACCAGCGCCCGACGGTGGTGGCCCCGTCGTCGTCACCACCCACGTCAAGAATCAGGCGCCGCCGTTCGGAATCGGCAACCACTTGCGTTATGGCCGCGTCCAGCTCGCCCGTCAGGCTCGGCGTGTCGAGCGTGGTGCCGGCAAGGACCGGCGCGATGAGTCGGATGCCCGCACCGGCCAACAACTCCCGATAGTCACTCGACCGAAAATACGGATTGACCACATCGAGGTCGGCAAGCGTCACTTCTCGTCCGGCCGCCGCTTCGGTTAGCGCCAAACCCAGCGACACGTTCGTCTTGCCAACACCTGCGTGACCCACGAGCACGGTAATCGGCGATACCCGCATGTTGCCTCCCTTGCCGGCCCCAAAGGCCATCCTTCCAGCATCCAAAGGCCGTCCTCAAAGGGGACGGCCTTCCTCGGCGCGCGTTGCCTACGCCGTCTCGATGTTGGCCGCCTCGTGCAGGTTGAGCAGATCGACGGCCTCCTCGCGCATCTTGTACTTTTGGATCTTGCCGGCCTCGTTCATGGGGAAGCCATCCACGAACACCACGTACTCCGGCACCTTCTCCTTGGCAACGCGTGCGCGGCAGAATTCCTTGACCTCCTCCGCCGTCGCGGTCTCGCCCTCCTGGAGGATGATCTCGGCGCAGACAACCTCGCCATACACCTTGTCGGGCACGCCGATGACCTGCACGTCCTTGGTCTTGGGGAAGGTGTAGAGGAAGTCCTCGATCTCCTTGGGATATACGTTTTCGCCACCGCGGATGATCATGTCCTTGACGCGGCCGGTCACGCGGTAGTAGCCGTCAGGCTGACGCAACAGGATGTCGCCGGAATGCAGCCATCCATCCTTGTCGACGGTCGCGGCCGTGGCCTCCGGCATCTTGTAATAGCCCTTCATGGTGTTGTAGCCACGGCTGCAGAACTCGCCTGGCTCGTCGTCACCCAAGGTCTCGCCCGTCTCGGGGTCGATGATCTTGCACTCCACGCCAAAGATGGGCAGGCCGACCGTCGCCACACGTTGCTCCAGCGTGTCGGTGGTCTTGCTCATCGTGGTGGCCGGACTCGCCTCGGTCTGGCCATAGGTGATGCAGATGTCGCGCATGTGCATCTTCTCGACGACTTCGCGCATCTTCTCGATGGGACAGGGGCTGCCCGCCATGATGCCCGTGCGCATGTGCGAGAAGTCCGTCTCCTCGAAGGCGGGATGGGTGTTCATCATGGCAATGAACATCGTGGGCACGCCATGGAAGCAGGTAATCTTCTCCTTCGTGATGCAGGCGAGGCTCTTGCGCGGGCTGAAGATGGGGATGGGGCTCATCTGCGTGCCGTGCGTCATCGATGCGGTCATGGCCAGCACCATGCCGAAGCAGTGGAACATGGGCACCTGGATCATCATGCGCTCTCCGGTGGAAAGGTCCATGCAGTCACCGATGGCCTTGCCGTTGTTCACCACGTTGTAGTGCGTGAGCATGACGCCCTTCGGGAAGCCCGTCGTGCCAGAGGTGTACTGCATGTTGCACACGTCGTGCTTGTCGATGTTGGCACAGCGGCGCTCGACTTCGGGCTGCAGCTGCGGGGAACCCATCGCCAGGGCCTCGCCCCATGAGTAGCAGCCATCGTGCGGCCCGTCGATGGTGATGATGTTGCGCAGGAAGGGCAGCTTCTCGCTCGCCCACTCGCCGGGACGCGACCCCACGAGCTGCGGGATGAGCTCGTCGACGATGTCGAGATAGCTCGTGCCCTTGTAGGCGTCGATCATCACGAGGGTGTTCGTATCCGACTGCCTGAGCAGGTATTCGAGCTCGTGAATCTTGTAGCCGGTATTGACGGTGACGAGCACCGCGCCAATCTTGACCGCCGCCCAGAAGGTCAGGTACCACTGCGGCACGTTGGAGGCCCAGATGGCCACCTTGTCGCCCGGGCGTACGCCCAGCGCGATGAGCGAACGCGCGAACTCGTCCACGTCGTCGCGGAACTGCGGATACGTGCGCACGTAGAACTCGCCATTGGTATCCGGCTCGGGGTTGTAATGGCTGTCGGGCTCGGTGTAGCGGAAGGCGTACTGCTCGGGATACAGCTCGCAGATGTGGTCGAGCACCTGCGGGAACGTGTGGTCGATGAGGTGCTCCTTGGGCCACGGATAGGTGCCGTCATTCGTGAGCGAGTGCTGCAGCTCGCCCTCATACGCGACGGCGACGGTCGCCTCGCGACGAGGCTGCACAATGCTCGGGACCGGCTCCGCCGACCCTCCCTGGAAGTACGAGCGCATGTAGTTGATGAACTGCGGGAATACGATGCCCGGCTCGCCCTTTGCCACGTTGCGCGCCCACCTGCGCGGCCATTCGAAGGAGAGATAGCCGTCATAGCCCGCATCGCGCAGGGCGTCGAACATCTGCGTGAGGGGCATGTCGCCCTCACCCATCATGCGATACTCGATGTTGCCGTCGACGATCGCGGAATCCTTCACCTGACAATAGCGCAGGTACTTGCCTAGGTTGGCAAGGGTGGTCTGGGGGGTCTCGCCAAACAGGCGATAGGGATGCTGCATGTCCCAGAGTGCCGCAACGTTCGGGGAGGCAACCGCGTCGAGCACCCGTGCGAGGCGTGCGGTATCGGCGTAGTCGGACTCGGTCTCGATGAGCACGCATACGTCATAGACGGATGCGAGGTCGCCCAGCTCGCGCAACGCATCGATTACCGGCTGGTCATCTTCGATGCCCGTGGGCTGAATGTCGCGCGAGAGCAGCACCCGAACGAACGGCGTGCCCATCTCGCTTGCCAGCTCAAGATAGTCCGACACCTCGGCAAGGGCACCGGCGCGGCCCTTCTCGTTGTACAGCTCGCAGCTAATCGAGAAGCACGGGATCTCGAGCCCGAGTTGGCGCAGCTGCGACTTGGTACGCATGCGCTGACGGGGACGGAACGGTTGCGCGGTGGGCGCGAACTCGTTGCCGGCGACCCCACGAATCTCGATGCCGTCGAAGCCAAGGTCCTTGGCCATGGGATAGATGTCGGTCCAAACATATGCGGGACAACCGATGGTAGAGAATGCGAGCTTCATGATTTCTCCGTTCTGGAACATGGGAACGTGCGCGAACACAAAACAAGTCTGCAAAAGGGGTTATGGGCGCAACCGCTTGCATGCGGAAGCGCCTACAGAAGCAGCAGGCCCTGTGCGGAGAGAAGCTCTGCCGACGATATGTGCGCAGCGTTTTTCATGGAAGTGGTTATACCACCTTTGACATGCCGCGCTCAAGCATGTCACACGCGCGAAACATCACGGTTTGGTCTCTGACCGTCTTGACCGTCTCTAACCGCTGCGGGACCGTAGTCACAAGCGACCACGGTCCCGCAGCGGTTAACGAAAGGACTCTTTCTAGTCGTCGACCTCGGACGAGTAGCTGAGCACAGCGCCCGTCGTGGCGTCGATGTCGTACTCGTACTCGGTCATGCCCACATGGAACGAGATGTCGTAGTGAGGCACACCGTCGTCGGTGTCGAGCTCGACGCCCCACGCCGTCGCATCGGCCTCGGCGACTCCCGCATGCGCGAGCGCGGCCTGCTTGGCGGCAGCGTCACCGATGTAGCTCGACTGGGTAGTGGTCTGAGTCGTCTGCTGGTGCTAGTGGTGGTTTGGGCCGGAGCCGACTCGGTCGCGGGCGCCTGTGCGGCAGGTGCGGCCTGCGTAGCGGGCGCGGCCTCGGTGGCAGGTGCTGCCTCGGCAGCCGGGGCGGTCTCTGCAGGCGCGGCATTCTGCGTCGTGGTCGTCTGCTGCGCAGGGGCCGGCTCGCTTGCCGGAGCCGCTCCGCCGCCGCACGCCGCCAGTCCCAGAGTCGCCGTCAACATTGCCGTCGTCACGAATGCGATACCCATCTTGTTCTTCATCTCTAGTCCTCCGTTCTTCGTGAACTACCGCCTCAAGTTGCTCTTGTTCGTTGTACGCACTTGCCGCACGTGTGTCTCACCTTGAATCAGAAAAAATCAAAGAGGACCGTCCTTCGTTTGCGTCATGGTACCTATTGACACCGTTGAACGTCTGTGCTACGGTGCGATTTCAACGGATTGGAAAGGTTCCCATGGTTCTTTTGGCACACAGCAACGCTTCGACGGCACTCTTTGCAGCCTCCCGCAAAGAGCAATATACGCTGCTCTATGCCAGCCCACTCAGGGCTTGGTCCTCCTTCCCAATCCGCGACGACCCCGGACGGTCGTCGTAGCTGCGCGACAGGAATCGCTCAAGGCGCGGACTGGGAATCACCCGGTCCGCGCCTTTTTTCTTCGCGCACGCATCAGGCAGCCAATGAACCAACGAAAGACCAGCTAAGTTCTGTCAAGTGGGAAACGGAAAAAAGTTCGATTGATCTTTGATAACGGAATATGGTGATAAATGGATTGGACCGGGATGC
>CADBYM010000053.1 GCA_902798915.1 uncultured Coriobacteriaceae bacterium
CGAGGGCCTCAAGACCGGCGTCGAGTACACCCTGCGCGAGACCGTCGCCCCCGACGGCTACACGGTCGCGACCGACACCACCTTCACCATCGACGAGCACGGTAAGGTCACCACGACCGGCACCGTCACCGACGGCGGCGTGCTCCTCGTCGAGGACGCGAAGACCAAGGTCACCGTGAGCAAGACCGACATCGCGAGCGGCGAGGAACTTGAGGGTGCCCATATCCAGATCATCGACTCCGAGGGCAAGGTCGTCGAGAAGTGGACCTCCACCGACGAGCCGCACGTCATCGAGGGCCTCAAGACTGGCGTCGAGTACACCCTGCGCGAGACCGTCGCCCCCGACGGCTACGCCGTCGCGACCGACACCACGTTCACCATCGACGAGCGCGGCAAGGTCACCACGACCGGCTCCGTTACTGAGGGGGGCGTGCTCCTCGTCGAGGACGCGCTCACTAGGGTCAGTATCTCCAAGGTAGATGTTGATGGCGGCGCAGAGATTCCAGGCGCTAAGATTCAGATTCTGAATCAGGATGACGAGGTGGCTAAGGATATTCACGGCAACAAGGCGGAGTGGACTTCCACTACGCAACCTCATGTGGTCGAGGGCCTTAAGGCTGGTACCTACACCTTGCATGAGGTCATCGCTCCGAACGGCTACACCATCGCTACCGATACCACCTTTACGATTGACAAGTATGGCAAGGTGACCACCGAGGGCGCCCACACGACCGACGAGCACGACAACACCATTCTGCTGGTACAGGACGCGCGAACCGAAGTCAAGGTCTCCAAGGTGGACATAACGAACGATGCCGAGCTCCCGGGTGCAACGATTGTCATTACCGACTCAGAGGGCACGATTGCAGACAGCTGGGTTTCCGCCGTTGACAATCCAGAGACGCAGGAGAACGAGGCCATTCACGTCATCCGGGGCCTCAAGACGGGCGAACTCTACACCATGACCGAGACCGTCGCGCCCGACGGCTACAAGATTGCAACTGACATCACCTTTACCATCGATTCGGATGGCAAGGTAACCGTTACCGGTGCACAAAAGAAGTATGGCGTCATCCTCATCAAGGATGCTCCGACTACCTTTACCGTCTCCAAGACGGCCATCGCTGGTAGCGAAGAGCTGCCTGGTGCCAAGCTCAAGATTCTCGTTAAGGACGAGAACAATGAGTTCCAGGTCGCAACGAACGCAGCAGGGGAGGAGCTCTCCTGGACGTCGGGCAATACGGCAAAGACCATAACCGGCCTCAAGACCGGCGTCGAGTACACCCTGTGCGAAGAGGTCGCGCCGGCAGGCTACACCATCGCCACCGACATCACCTTCACGCTCGATCAGAACGGCAACGTAATCGTCAAGGGCAAGGTCGTGGAAGGCAACGCGCTCCTCATCCAGGACGCCCTTACTGCAGTCAAAGTCGCCAAGACCGACATCGCCAACGGGGAGGAACTCGAGGGGGCCACGATTCAGGTGCTCGACCAGACGGGCGCGATCGTGACCACCGCCACCGGCGTGCAGCTTGAGTGGACCTCCACCACTGAGCCCAAGCTCATCGAAGGCCTCACGGCGGGTACGGAATACACCCTGCGCGAGACTGTCGCCCCTGAGGGCTACGACGTCACCACCGACATCAAGTTCACCATCGATGAGGCCGGCAAGGTGACGACGACCGGCACGACGACCACGGACGCCGAGGGCAAGACGGTCATCCTGGTCGAGGACGCCAAGCCTGCCATCGAGAAGTACGTGAACAAGGACGTTCACTACGACCTCGATGCGTTCGACTCCACCTTCACGTACGACATACTGGCATTCGTTACTGGCGATGCCGATAGGGTGGAGATCAACGACGTGCTTATCAACAACATTGACTTCACGCAAGGCGTCGAGGTCAAGGTTGCCGACATGGGCAAGACCAACGACCACAAGGCAGGCGGCACCGTGGATGCCGATGGTGATCCGGTCGATGCGGTGGCGACGACTGAAGGAAAGAACCTCAAGGTCACCATCAATGATGCCGCGAGCCTACGCAACCACTGGGTCAAGGTGACCTTCACTGCCAAGCTCAACAACGACGAAGGTGCCGTGAGCACGTGGGCCGAGTACGTGGCCGCAGAGAAGAGCATCAACAACAATGGTACCGTCATATCCGAGATTGCCAAGCATAGAGGCATCGACAACAAGGCCAGCTACAAGGTTTACGTCCAAACTGAAGGCTCCGAGACTCCTGGCGACACGAGCGACGACAAGTTCGAGGAGCGCCACGAGCGCGAATCGAACGTCGTAACGGTGACGCCCAAGACTACCAGCGTGCAGGTTCAGAAGAGGTGGGCCAACACCAAGAACAAGGAGATCGGCTGGCCCGCAGATGCCGAAGTTGTCGCAGAGCTTCTGTTTGACGGTGTGCCCACGGGCGACAGGAAGACCCTCACTGCCGGTAAGCCGAGCGATGTCTTCACAAACCTGCCTGTATACGAGAGCAAGGAGTACAGCGTTGCCGAGGCGAGTGTCTCAGGCGTGCCTGCCGGGTTTATCACTACGGTAGCCGGAAGTGCTGCGGACGGCTTCGTCATCACGAACGCCGAGGCTGGTCCCGAGGTGGAGAAGTACGTGAACAAGGACGTTCACGCAAACCTCAACGCATTCGACACAACCTTCAACTATGACATCCTGGCCTACGTGACTGCAGACGCAACGAGCGTCACCATTACCGACGAGCTCGATAGCGGGGTCAAGTTTGCGAATGGCAACGAGACTTCCGTTACCGTGGTCGACCTCGGCGAGGACAACGATCACACCGCATTCGGTACCGTCAGCAAGAACGGCACAAGCGTTGTGGCGGTTCCGAGGATTACTGACAACAAGCTCGAGGTCGAGATTCCCGATGCCAAACTACACCGCGGCCATTGGGTAAAGGTCACCTACTTGGCCAAGCTCAACAACGACGTTGTGGGCAACTGGTCGCAGTACGAGACTGCGGCACAACCGGTACCGGGCAACGGCACAGTGGTGAGCACTGCGTTTGCCAATGGCCACACGGGCGTGCCCAACACTGCACGGTACGCTGTCTACACCGCGAAGAGCGGTGAAGGCGAAGAGCGCAAGCCGACCTACCATGACGAGACCAACACCGTTACCGTGACGCCCAAGACCACCGAGCTCAGTGTTAGCAAGGTATGGAAGGACGCAAATGGCGAGTCGATGAGGTGGCCCGCCGGTGCTGAGGTCGAGGTTAAGCTTCTCCTGGGTGGGGACGTCTACCAAACCAAGACGCTCAAGTCTGCTACCGCCATCACGTTTACCGACCTTCCCGTATACGAGGCTACAAGCAAGCAGTACGCGATTGACGAGGTTGCCATCAATGGCTACCAGACGGAGGTCACGGGTGGTGTAGCGACCGGCTTCACGATTACCAATACCATGGACTCCGTGGACGTTGCCATCACCAAGGTGTGGGAAGACCACGGAGACGAGGACGGCGTCCGTCCCGATTCCGAGAGCTTTAAGGCAAACATGAAGCTCTGGGCCGACAACACCGACGTAACGGCGAAGTACCTCGACAAGCTCACGGTGGCCGACAACGGTAACACCTATGAGGTTAAGTGGACTGACCTACCGAAGATGAACGGCACAAGTGAGATTGTCTACAAGGTCTCCGAGGCCACGGTACCCGAGGGCTATGTCGCGAGCACGACGGGCAAGGTCTCAGCCGGCGAGGAGATTACCAACACCCATGTGGTCAAGACGATCGTCAGCGGCCAGAAGCAATGGGCGGATGACGCATCCAAGGCCGCAAGCACGCGTCCCGAGTCCATCACCGTCAACCTGCTGCAGAACGATGCCAAGATTGACTCCGCGACCGTCAAGCCGAACGACAACGGCGAGTGGCTCTTCTCGTTCGAGGATTTGGACAAGTACGACGAGGACGGCGAGGTGTACACCTACACCGTGACCGAAGATGCGGTCAAGGGTTACCAGGAGCCAACCGTCGCGTCTGATGCGACTCGTGGTTTCGTGATCACCAACGAGATCGTCGGCCATCGTGACGACGAGGCTCCCGTGGAACTCACCGTCCGCAAGAAGGACGCCGAGGATGAGAGCCTCAAGCTCGCGGGCGCCGAGTTCACCCTGACGCGTACTGACAAAGAGAACATCACACCGGTCGTTGCCACGACCGGTGAGGACGGCACCGCAACGTTCACCTTCGCAGAGTCTGGCACCTGGTCGCTTAAGGAGACCAAGGCTCCCGCAGGCTACACGCTCAGCGACAAGACCATCCAGATCGAGGTCAAGAAGGGCAAGATTGCGAGCGTGACCTACGATGAGAGCAACGCCGTGTGGTCCTGGCTCTACAACCTGGTGTTCTCCAAGCCCGAGGTCACGGACAACGTGCTTGAGGTCGAGGACGGCAAGACTGCGGTCAATGTGTCCAAGACGGATATCGCAGGCGGCCCCGAGGTCGCAGGCGCGCACATCCAGATTCTGGATGCAGACCAGCGCGTCGTGACCGAATGGGATTCCGAGGAAGGCAAGACCCACGTGGTCGAGGGCCTGACGACGGGCGTCACCTACACCCTGCACGAGACTGTCGCCCCCGCGGGCTACACCATCGCTACCGACACGGTGTTCCAGCTCAATGCGGACGGTACCGTCGCCACGCTCCAGGAGGAGAACGCTGCCGCGGTGAAGGACGCGCACACGGTACTTGTCGAGGACGCCAAGACCGTCGTGAAGGTCTCCAAGGTGGACATCGCCAACGGCGAGGAGGTCGCTGGCGCGACCATCCAGATCATCAACTCCAAGGGCGAGATCGTCGAGCAGTGGACCTCTGCGGCCGACAATGAGTCCACGGAGGACGTCGACGAGGGCATCCACACCATCGAGGGCCTCAAGGCTGGCGAGGAGTACACCCTGCGTGAGACCGTCGCCCCCGACGGCTACACCATCGCCAGCGAGACCAAGTTCACCATCGACGAGACCGGCAAGGTGACGAGCACGGGCACCGTCACCGAGGGAGGCGTGCTGCTCGTCGAGGACGCCAAGACCGTCGTGAAGGTCTCCAAGACCGACATCGCCTCCGGTGAGGAACTCGAAGGCGCGCACATCCAGATTATCGACTCCAAGGGTGGGGTCATCGAGAAGTGGACCTCCACCGACGAGCCTCACACCATCGAGGGCCTCAAGACCGGCGAGACCTACACGCTCAAGGAGACTGTGGCCCCCGATGGCTACGCCATCGCCACCGAGACCACCTTCACCATTGACGAGACTGGCAAGGTCACCACGACCGGCTCCATCACGCAGGACGGCGTCCTGCTCATCGAGGACGCGCCCACTAAGGTGTCCGTCTCCAAGGTCGCCGTCGGCGGCGGCGAGGAGCTCGCGGGCGCACAGATCCAGCTCATGCAGGAGAACGCCGGGGGCGAACTCGAGGTCGTCACGCTTGGCAACAAGGACGTGGCATGGACCTCCGAGAAGGGCAAGACGCACGACATCGTCGGCCTGAAGCCGGGTGACTACGTGCTGCGCGAGACCGTTGCCCCGGCAGGATATGCGGTTGCCACCGACATAGCCTTTACGCTCAACGCGGACGGTACCATCACTACCACGGCAACGACTTCCAACTCCGGCGCCATTCTCGTCGAGGATGCGCTCACGACGGTCAGCATCAAGAAGACCGACATCGCCGACGGCTTCGAGCTGCCCGGCGCAAAGATGCAGATTGTCTACACCGAGGGCGGCGAAGAGAAGGAGTTCACGCACTGGACTTCCGGCGAGGAATCCCACGAGGTGACTGGCCTCATCGCAGGCGTCACCTACACCCTGCGCGAGGTCGTTGCGCCTACGGGCTACGCCATCGCCACCGAGACCACGTTCGTGCTCAACGCGGACGGCACTATCGACCGTAGCAAGACAACGACCACGGTCGAGGGCGGAGAGCTTCTCGTTGAGGACGCGAAGACCAAGGTCGTCGTATCGAAGACCGACATTACGGGCGACGAGGAGCTCAGGGGTGCTCACATCCAGATTCTTAACGCATCGGGCGAGGTCGTGACGGTGGACGGCGAGAAGCAGGAGTGGGATTCCAACGGTGCTCCGCACGTAATCGAGGGCCTCAAGACCGGCGTCACCTACACTCTGCGCGAGACCGTCGCCCCCGAGGGCTACACCATCGCTGCCGACACCACGTTCACCATCGACGAGACCGGCAAAGTCAAGGTCGGCGATACCGTCGTCGAAGGCAACCACATCTTGATCAAGGACGCCAAGAACAAGGTGACCGTCTCCAAGACCGACGCTACCGGCGAAGAGGAGCTCAAGGGCGCAACCCTCAAAGTCGTCGACTCCAAGGGCAAGAAGGTCGATGAGTGGACCACGCAGAAGAACGAACAAACCGGCAAGGTCGAGAAGCACGTAATCGAGGGCCTCAAGGTCGGAGAGACCTACACTCTCGTGGAGACCGTAGCTCCCGACGGTTATACGGTTGCCACTGCGACCACCTTTACGGTGGACGAGCATGGTGACGTGACCACTAGTGGCACTGTCACCGAGGACGAGGACGGCAACCCCGTGCTGCTGGTCAAGGACGATATGACCAAGGTCAAGGTCTCCAAGACCGACATAGCGAATGGCGAAGAGATCGAAGGCGCGACCATCCAGGTCTTGCAGAAGAAGGCCGACAGCGATGACCTCGAGTTGGTCACGCTTAAGGGCGAGCAGCTCGAGTGGGTTTCTGAGAAGGGCAAGTCGCACGTAATCGAGGGCCTCAAGACCGGCGTCACCTACACTCTGCGCGAGACCGTGGCCCCCGACGGCTACACGATTGCCACCGAAATCACGTTCACCATCGACGAAGACGGCACGGTCACCGCGAGCGCGCCCGTAACCGAAGGCGGCGTGATTCTGGTGCAGGATGCCATGACCGAGGTTGCCATCTCCAAGTATGACGTCACCAACGACAAGGAGCTCGCGGGCGCCAAGATCCAGATCAAGGATGGCGACAAGGTCGTGCGTGAGTGGACCTCAACTGAGGAGCCCGCCATCATCAGGGGCCTCAAGACCGACGTGACCTACACGCTGCACGAGGAGACCGCGCCAAAGGGCTACACAGTCTCTGCAGACACCACGTTCACCATCGGCACTGACGGAACCGTCGAGACGCAGGGCAGCACGACCACCGGCGCCGATGGTAAGACCGTGCTCCTCGTCGAGGATGCCATGACCTCCGTCACGATTTCCAAGACTGACGCTACGGGTGAGGAGGAGCTTGCGGGTGCCACCATCGAAATCGCCTACAAGGACGAGCATGGCGAAGAGAAGGTGTTCACGAGCTGGACGTCCGACACGACTGCCCACACGGTGACGGGCCTCACCACCGGCGTCGAGTACACCCTGCGCGAAACCGTCGCCCCCGACGGCTACACCATTGCCAGCGAGACCAAGTTCACCATCGACGAGACCGGCAAGGTGACGAGCACGGGCACCGTCACCGAGGGAGGCGTGCTGCTCGTCGAGGACGCGCTCACCAAGGTGACCGTCTCCAAGAAGGCAGTCGGCGGCGAGGACGAGCTCGCCGGCGCCACGATCCAGATCCTGGACGAGAGCGGGGAGGTCGTGGAGACCGCGAGGGGCGAGAGGCTCGAGTGGGTCTCCGGCGACGAGGCCAAGGTCATCGAGGGCCTCAAGTCCGGCGTCACCTACACGCTCCACGAGGAGGTCGCGCCCGACGGCTACGCCGTGGCGAGCGACACCACCTTCACCATCGACGAGCGCGGCAACGTGAAGGGAGGACGCGCTCACCAAGGTGTCCGTCTCCAAGGTCGCCGTCGGCGGCGGCGAGGAGCTCGCGGGTGCACAGATCGAGCTGCTCGACAGCCAGAACCGCCCAGTTACGCTTCACGACGGGCGTGTTGCGTGGACGTCCGAGGCCGGCACGACCCACGTCATCGAGGGCCTGAATCCTGGCACCTACAAGCTACGCGAGACCGTCGCGCCCGAGGGCTACACCATCGCCACCGACATCACCTTCACGCTCAACGCGGACGGCACCGTCACCACCGAGGCGAAGACCTCCGATTCCGGCGCCATCCTCATCGAGGACGCGCTGACGTCCGTGTCCGTCTCCAAGGTCGACATCGCGGGCGGCCAGGAGGTCGAGGGCGCGACGCTCCAGATCGTCGAGAACGACGGCTCCGCGACGGGCAAGGTCATCCACGAGTGGAAGACCCAGAAGGTCAACGGTACCGTGCAGAAGACCTTCACCGGCCTCAAGACCGGCACCGAGTACATCCTGCGCGAGACCGTCGCCCCCGAGGGCTACGCCATCGCCACCGAGACCACCTTCACCATCGACGAGACCGGCAAGGTCACCACGACCGGCACCATGACCGAGGACGGCGTCCTGCTGGTCGAGGATGCCATGACCTCCGTCAAGGTGGCCAAGACGGACATCACGGGCAGCGAGGAGCTCGTCGGCGCCGTGCTGCAGGTCTTGGACGCCCAAGGCAATGCGGTGCGCATCAACAACCAGCTGGTTAAGTGGACCTCAGACGAATCCGTGCACGAGATCAAGGGCCTGAAGGCGGGCTCCTACCTCTTGCGCGAGAGCGTCGCCCCGCAGGGCTACCTCATCGCTACCGATGTCGCCTTCCAGATCGCGGCCGACGGTAAGGTGACCAGCTCCGCAATGGACACGAACGGCATCATCCTAGTTAAGGACTCCCTGCCCACCATCAAGGTCTCCAAGACCGACATCACGGGCGAGGAGGAGCTTGCGGGTGCCCACATCCAAATCATCGACTCCAAGGGTCGTATGGTGACCGAGTGGGTCTCCGCCACCGACAACGCAGATACCACAGACGTCAACGAGTCCATCCACGAGGTGGAGGGCCTCAAGACCGGCGAGACCTACACCCTGCGCGAGACCGTCGCCCCCGAGGGCTACGCCATCGCCACCGACACGACCTTCTCCATCGCACAGAACGGCAAGGTGACGTACTCTGGCACAACTACCGAGGAAGGTGTGCTGCTGGTCAAGGACGACCTGCTGAAGCCCGCAAAGGTTGCGCTCGGCGGCACGAAGACGTTCGATGGGAAGGGCCTTGCCGAGCTTGTCGAAGGCCAGTTCTCCTTCGAGCTCAAGGGTGTCAGCGACAACGCCGAAGACACGACGCTTACGACGACAAACGAGGAAGACGGAACATACTCATTTGACGAGCTCACGTTCAACGCCAAGGGCACCTACAACTACAAGGTCTACGAGACCAACAAGACGGACAGCGGCATTGCCTACAGCGACGTGGTGTACGACGTTGTCGTCGAGGTGACTGACGGCGGTAGCGGCAGCTACGTCGCAAGCACGACCGTGCGCAAGAGCGGTTCCAGCAAGACCGTGGAGACGAGCGGGCTCGACTTCACCAACACCCTCAAGACCGTTGAGGTCGCGGGCACGAAGACCTGGGTCGACACGCCTGAGGACGTGGCCAACGGCACGCGTCCGGCAAAGGTGACGGTGCGGCTCCAGAGCAAGGTCGGCGAGGGAGACTGGGCTGACGTGGAGGGCAAGATCGCCACGATCACGGCCGATGACCTTGCCTACACCTTCACCGGCCTGCCTGAGTACGAGGGCCAAAACAAGCTTGAGTACCGAGTGGTAGACGCGGTCGAGGGCTACACCACCGAGGGCGGAACCGCCGACAAGGGCTACAACCTGACCAACACCATCATCGGCAAGGAGGTTGACTTCAAGCCGGTCGAGCTGACCATGCACAAGGTCGATGCCGACAACAACAAGGTCGTCGTCGAGGGCGCCAAGTACTGCCTCGTCGAGGAGGGCTCGGTCGCGACCGAAGGCAGCACCTATACCACGAACCGTGACGGAGAGATTACCATCTCGTTCGCGAAGCCTGGTACCTGGACCCTGCAGGAGATCGAGGCACCCGCTGGCTACACGCTCAACCCGAAGGTCTACACCATCGTCGTCAACCAGAACGAGTTGGTAAACGTCAGCTACAAAGAGGGCGACAATCCCGTGTGGTCCTGGCTCTACAACCTGGTGTTCGCGAGGCCCGACGTCACGGACAACGTGCTCACCGTCGAGGACGCCAAGACCAAGGTCAACGTCTCCAAGGTGGACGTGGCGGGCGGCCCCGAGGTCGCAGGCGCGCACATCCAGATTCTGGACGCGGATCAGGGCATCGTCACCGAGTGGGACTCCGAGGCCGGCAAGACCCACGTGGTCGAGGGTCTGACGACGGGCGCCACCTACACTCTGCGCGAGACCGTCGCCCCCGACGGCTACACCATCGCCACCGACACGGTGTTCCAGCTCAACGAGGACGGCACCGTCAAGACCGACCTCGAGGCAGAGAACAAGGCCAAGGTCAAGGCCGGCACGACCGACACGCTTCTGGTCGAGGACGCCAAGACCAAGGTCAAGGTCTCCAAGACCGACATCGCCGGCGGCGAGGAGGTCGCGGGCGCCCACATCCAAATCATCGACTCCAAGGGCGAGGTCGCCGCGGAGTGGGATTCCACGACGGTGGCGCGCGAGGTCGAGGGCCTCAAGACCGGTGAGACCTACACGCTCAAGGAGACCGTCGCCCCCGACGGCTACACCATCGCTAGCGAGACCACCTTCACCATCGACGAGACTGGCAAGGTGACGAGCACGGGCACCGTCACCGAGGGAGGCGTGCTCCTCGTCGAGGATGCGCTCACCAAGGTGACCGTCTCCAAGAGGGCCGTGGGCGGCGAGGACGAGCTCGCCGGCGCCACGATCCAGATCCTGGACGAGAGCGGAGAGGTCGTGGAGACTGCGACGGGCGAGAGTCTCGAGTGGGTCTCCGGCGACGAGGCCAAGGTCATCGAGGGCCTCAGGACCGGCGTCACCTACACGCTCCACGAGGAGGTCGCGCCCGACGGCTACGCCGTGGCGAGCGACACCACCTTCACCATCGACGAGCGCGGCAACGTGAAGGGCCTGAGCTGATCGAGGGCCTCACCACCGGCGTCACGTACATCCTGCGCGAGACCGTCGCGCCCGACGGCTACACCGTAGCCACCGACATCGAGTTCACGCTGGACAAGGACGGCAAGGTCCAGACTGGCGCGAAGACCACCACGAGCAAGGACGGCACGGACGTCATCCTCGTGGAGGACGCGAAGACGCACGTCAAGGTTTCCAAGGTCGAGACCGGAGCGGGCGAGGAGGTGCCCGGCGCCACCATCCAGATCATCGACTCCGCGGGCGAGGTCGTCGAGGAGTGGGTCTCCACCGACAAGCCGCACGACATCGAGGGCCTCAAGACCGCGAGACCGTCGCGCCGGAGGGCTACGCCGTCACTACCGACACCACCTTCAGCATCGACGAGGACGGCAACGTGACCACCACCGGAACCAAGACCACCGACGAGAAGGGCGACACCGTGCTTCTGGTCGAGGACGCAAAGACCAAGGTCACCGTCTCCAAGACCGACATCGCCAACGGCGATGAGCTTCCTGGTGCGACCCTCCAGGTACTTACAAAGAACGAGAAGACCGGTAAGCTCGAGGTTGCCAAGGCCGGTGGCGAGAGGGTCGAGTGGGTCTCCACCGATGAACCGCACGTCATCGAGGGCCTCAAGGCCGGCATCGAGTACATCCTGCGCGAGACCGTCGCCCCCGATGGCTACACCATCGCCACCGACATCACCTTCGCGATTGCGGAGGACGGCACTGTGAGCGTCACGGGTACGAGTGGTGGTCAGGCCGAGGACGGCACCATCCTCATGGAGGACGCGCTCACCAGGGTTACCATCTCCAAGGCAGACGTTGACGGCGGTGCGGAAGTCGCCGGCGCCACGATTCAGATCCTGGACGAGGACGGCAACGTCGTCAAGGTCAACGACAAGAAGGTCGAGTGGGTCTCCACCGACGAGCCGCACGAGGTCGTGGGCCTCAAGACCGGCGTCGAGTACACGCTGCACGAGACGATCGCCCCCGAGGGCTATGCCTTCTCCACCGACACCACATTCACCATCAACGCCGACGGAACGGTCGAGGTCATCAGCGCAAAGTCCGTTGACAAGGACGGAAAGACGGTCCTGGTCGTGGAGGACGGCATGACGGAGGTGCGTGTCTCCAAGGTCGAGATTGGCGCGGGCGAGGAGCTTGCGGGTGCGCACATCCAGATCCTGGACGAGGACGGCAACGTCATCACCGAATGGGACTCCCTGGCCGACGACGAGACGACCGAGGACGTCAACGAGGGCATCCACGTGGTTAGGGGCCTGCTGAACACCGGCGTCACCTACACCCTGCGCGAGACCGTCGCCCCCGAGGGCTACACGCTGACGAGCGACACCACCTTCTCGATTACCGAGGACGGCAAGGTCAAGACAAACGGCACGAAGACCACCGATGACGAGGGCAACACCGTGCTTCTGGTCGAGGACGCAAAGACCAAGGTCACCGTCTCCAAGACCGACATCGCCAACGGCGAGGAACTGCCCGGCGCCACCATCCAGATCATCGACTCCGCGGGCGAGGTCGTCGAGGAGTGGGTCTCCACCGACAAGCCGCACGACATCGAGGGCCTCAAGACCGCCGGCGAGACCTACACCCTGCGCGAGACCGTTGCCCCCGAGGGATACGCCATCGCAACCGACACCACCTTTACTATCGACGAGAACGGCAACGTGACGAGCAGCGGTAGCGTCACCGAGGGTGGGGTCCTGCTCGTGGAGGATGCCAAGAGGAGCGTGAAGGTCTCCAAGCTAGATGCCACCAGTGGTGCCGAGATTGCAGGCGCACACATGCAAATCATCGACTCCGAGGGCAACGTCGTCGAGAAGTGGGTCTCCACCACCGAGGCGCGCGTCTTCGAAGGCCTGAAGGTAGGTGAGGAGTACACCCTGCGCGAGACCGTCGCTCCCGAGGGCTACGCCATTACGACCGACACCACCTTCCAGATTGCTGCCGACGGCACGGTGACGGCCAACGGTACCGTTGCCAAGGACGGGCACATCCTGGTTGAGGACCACAAGCTCGGCGAGATTGTCGACAAGTACATCAACGGCAAGTCGCACATGGACGCGAATCTGGGCGAGGAGTTCGAGTACGAGATTCTGGCGTACGTGGCCGGTGACGCCGTGTACGGCGAGGTCGAGGACGTGCTTGACGACAGGCTGGTGTTTGTGAGCACCGATCCGAGCAGCGTGAAGGTCGACGACATCGGAAAGGTCAAGGACGTTAAGGCAAAGGGTACCGCGCTCGATGCGTCCAAGGTTAACGTGAGCTTCGACAAGCAGACGCTGCGCGTGAGCCTGTCCAACCTGCAGGATGAGGCGGCTCCGCTTGCTGGGCACTGGCTGCGTGTTGCCTTCAGCGCGAAGTTTGCCGAGGGAGCAAGCGCCACCGCCGACATCGACAACATCGCAACGTTCAAGGCGGCCAACTTCATGCCGGAAGACGAGTACTGGGAGCCGACGTATGGCAGCATGACACCCAGCGCAAGCGTCAGCCCGGTCGTGTCGGTCGAGAAGGTCTGGAAGAGTGCGGAAGGGGAGGACGCCGACTGGCCTGAGGGCGCAACCGTCACGGTGGAGCTCCTGAGCGATGGCGAGCCCCTCACGCCCGCATACACCGAGACCTTGAGCGCCGACCAGACGAGCGCTACCTTCTCGGGCATGGAGCCCGGGCACGAGTACACCGTGCGCGAGACTACGGTCTCGGGCGTGACGGTGACGGAGAGCACCGTAGACGGCAACATGTTCGAGGGCTTTACGATTACCAATACACTCCCGGCCAGGCAGCCAGACACCCCCGTGGAGATTGGCGTGTCGAAGGTGTGGGAGGACGCCGACGGCAACGAGATGGATTGGCCTACCGGTGCGCGCGTGACCATCGAGCTGCTCTGCAATGACGAGTCGCTCGAGCCGGCCCAGGTCGTTGAGCTCACGGCCGACAAGTCAGAGTCCACGTTCGAGGTCGGCAACTTCGACGAGGAGGCGACGTACACCGTACGCGAGACCAGGATCACCGATGGTGGCGGCATCTACAAGTACCAGAAGTCGGGTGACGTCGAAGAAGGCTTCGTCGTAACCAACAGGTTCCAAGGTGCGGAGCCTGAGGGAGAGACCGTCGAGGTCGAGGTGGCCAAGGAATGGCTGCGCGACGGAGAGGACATCGACTGGCCCGAGGGTGCTGAGGTGACGGTCGAGCTGCTCAAGGATGGCAAGTCGCTCGATCCCGCAATGACGCTCACGCTCACCGAGGATGAGGACTCTGGCACCTTCGAGGAGCTGCCCGAGGGCCCGAAGTACACCGTGAAGGAGATCGAGGTCTCTGGTGCGCCCACGGGCTTCAAGAAGAGCGTTGAGGGCAGCGCGGACGAAGGCTTTACCATCACCAACGAGTATCCGGCGCCTGAGGAGGGCGAGAAGCCCACGAACCCCACGAACCCCACGAACCCGACGAATCCGGTTGAATCCACCAAGTCGGAAGACACCAAGAAGGAATCCGACAACTCGAACGCAAGTGCTGCCGCGTCGAAGGCCGCACCTGCCATGAGCACCCCGAGCAGCACTTACACGGGCAGCCCGGCGGCCACGCGAACCAGCACACCCAAGACGGGCGACCCAATGTCCATAGCTGCCGTCGTCACGATGATGGCAGGCGGCCTGGCGGCCCTTGGCTATGGCGTACGCCGTCGTCGTCGCAAGTAACCGCATGACGTAGGGGCCATCCCCTCGCAAGGGTGACCGCCGGCTCGCAACGGGCTGGCGGTCACCTTTTGTGTAAGGCGGCCACTCTTTGGGGCATTCCTCCTGAAGACTTTGTGGAGACGCCCGGCCCGGTGTACACTCGATAAGCTGCTGAAATTGGGGGGTGCTGTCCCCATCGAAGCAGCACACGTAGGATGTGGTCCGCTGGGGAGGGGCGCAGGGTGCGCTCAGAGTTGCCGTCCCATGACCACCGAGGGTAAGGACTAGGAATGGTCAGCACGATTCTCGGCCGCAAGATCGGGATGACGCAGGTCTGGGACGACGACGACAACGTCGTGCCCGTCACCGTCATTCTGGCAGGCCCCTGCACGGTGTCGCAGGTAAAGACCAAGGCCACGGATGGCTATGAAGCCGTCCAGATCGGCTTTGGCGACATCAAGGCGAAGAAGGTCAACAAGCCGATGGCAGGCCACTTCGCAAAGGCTGGCGTCGAGCCCATGCGTTACCTCCGCGAGGTGCGCGTCGAGGATGCCAGCGAGTACAAGCCGGGAGATCAGGTGACCGTCGCGGACTTCAGCGAAGTCAAGGCGGTTGACGTCATCGGCACGTCCAAGGGCAAGGGCTTCCAGGGCACCATCAAGCGCTGGAACTTCCACCGTGGACCGATGACCCATGGCTCGCGCAACCAGCGCAAGCCTGGCTCGATCGGTCAGTGCGCTTATCCGGCGCGCGTCCGCAAGGGCCTACACATGGCCGGTCACATGGGTGACGAGCGCGTCACGGTGAAGAACCTCAAGCTCGTGCGCGTGGACACCGACCAGAACCTCCTGCTCGTCAAGGGCGCCGTGCCTGGTGGCAAGAACGCCCTCGTCCAGGTCCGTATGGCCTAAGGGAGGTAACCATGTCCAAGGTCGAAATCAAGAACCTCGAGGGACAGGCCGTAGGCGAGGCCGAGCTCTCCTCTGACGTCTTCGGCATCGAGCCGAACGTCCCCGTCATGCATCAGGTCGTCGTTGCCTACGAGGCCAGCATGCGTCAAGGCACCCACAAGGTCAAGAATCGCCACGAGGTCTCTGGCGGCGGCCGCAAGCCGTATCGCCAGAAGGGCACCGGTCGCGCCCGTCAGGGCTCGATTCGCGCCGGCCAGTGGACGGGTGGCGGCACCATCTTTGGGCCCGTACCCCGCAGCCACGCCAAGAAGGCCAACAACAAGGTGAAGAAGCTCGCCATGCGCTCCGCGCTCTCCGGCAAGGTTGCCGACTCCGAGCTCATCCTGCTCGAGTCCCTCGCCATCGAGGAGCCCTCCACAAAGAAGGCGGCCGCAATCATCAAGGCGCTCGAGCTTGAGGGCAAGCGCGTGACGCTCGTCGTCAACGACGACGCGGTGGTCGAGTACCTCTCGTTCCGCAACATCCCCAAGGTGGAGGTCATCGCAGTCTCTGAGGCCAACACCCGCAACCTGCTCGACAACGCCGCTCTCGTGATGAGCGTCGAGGTTGCAAAGACCCTTGAGGAGGCGCTCGCATAATGAACTCCCCGTATGAAGTCATCATCCGCCCCGTCGTCACGGAGCGCTCCTTCGACCTCATGGAGCAGGGCAAGTACACCTTTGAGGTGGCTCGTCAGGCGCCGAAGGAGGAGATTCGCGACGCCGTGCAGAAGCTCTTCGGCGTCCATGTCGTGAAGGTCAACACCATCAACGTCAAGCCCAAGAATCGCCGCGTGCGCTATGTCAAGGGTAAGACGCGCCGCTGGAAGAAGGCCATCGTCACCGTCGCTCCCGGCGAGACGATCGAGATCTTTGCCAACGACGGCGTGGACATCATCAGCGAGTAAGGCAATGGGCGCTCGTCCCTGCCGGGGCGGGCGCAGTTTACCGCGCAAGGATGGATACGCGCGGTACCGTGGTACATCCGGTGTCATCCCGCAGAGGCGGTCGCCTCAATCCCTGAGCGGGTTGGCCAACGGAGAAAGAAAGGGAAAGAGTAATGGCAGTTAAGCACCTCAAGCCGACAAGCGCAGGGCGCCGCTTCCAGACGATTTCGGACTTCGCCGAGATCACGACGGACAAGCCCGAGAAGTCGCTTCTCGAGCCCCTGCCCAAGAAGGCAGGACGCAACAACGACGGCCACATCACCACGCGTCATCAGGGCGGTGGCCACAAGCGCAAGTATCGTCGCATCGACTTCAAGCGCATTCACGACGACGTGCCCGCCAAGATCGCGTCGATCGAGTACGACCCGAACCGCTCCGCGCGCATCGCGCTGCTCCACTATGTTGACGGCAAGAAGGCCTACATCTTGGCTCCCGCCGGCCTCAATGTGGGCGATACCGTGGTTTCGGGCACCAAGGACATCGACATCAAGCCCGGCAACGCCATGCCGCTCTCCGAGATTCCCGTGGGCACGCTCATCCACGCGGTGGAGTTCCAGCCTGGCAAGGGTGCCGCAATGGCACGTTCCGCGGGCACGTCCGTACAGCTCATGGGCAAGGATAACGGCTACGCGGTCCTGCGCATGCCTTCCTCGGAGCTCCGTCGTGTCCTCCTTACCTGCCGCGCGACCATCGGTGTCGTGGGCAATGCGGACCACTCCAACATCGTCATCGGCAAGGCTGGCCGCAAGCGCTGGCTCGGCGTGCGTCCCACCGTTCGTGGCACGGTCATGAACCCGGTTGACCACCCGCATGGCGGCGGCGAGGGCAAGAACCACACCTCCGGCCGTCCGTCGGTCACCCCGTGGGGCAAGCCCACCAAGGGTTACAAGACGCGTGACCCCAAGAAGGGCAGCAACCGCCTGATCATCCGTCGTCGCAAGACAAAGACGAAGTAGCCGGCAAGCGAGTAGTAGGAGTATGCAAGTATGAGCAGAAGTCTCAAGAAGGGTCCGTTTGTGGAGACTCGCCTCCTCATGCGCGTTGCCGCGCAGAACGAGGCGGGAACCAAGGAAGTCATCAAGACGTGGTCGCGCGCTTCCACCATCTTCCCCGAGATGGTTGGCCACACTATTGCCGTGCACAATGGTCGCACGCACGTTCCCGTGTATGTCACCGAGTCCATGGTCGGCCACAAGCTGGGCGAGTTCGCCCCCACACGCACGTTCCGCGGCCACAAGGTCAAGTAGGGGGTAGGTAAGACATGGCAGATACCGTCAACGTCAACGAGGCTCGCGCTACGGCCAAGTTCGTGCGCATCGCACCTCGCAAAGCCCGCCTCGTGGTGGACCAGATTCGCAACCAGTCCGTCGCTCGTGCGCAGGAGCTGCTGCAGTTCAACAACCGCGCTGCCGCCGTGCCGGTGGCCAAGGTCCTCAACTCGGCCGTCGCCAATGCCGAGAACAACCACGGCATGCGTGGCGCCGAACTCGTGGTCGCCCGCGCCTACGTGGACGAGGGTCCCACCATCAAGCGCTTTAGGCCGCGCGCCAAGGGCTCCGCTTCGCGCATCAACAAGCGCACGAGCCACATCACCATCGTAGTCGCTCCTCGGAAGGAGGCGTAAGGCACATGGGCCAGAAGGTACATCCCACAGGCTTCCGTCTGGGCACCACCGAGCAGTGGCGTTCCCGTTGGTACGCCGACAAGGACTACGCCGAGACCCTCGGTAACGACCTTGCCATCCGCAAGTTCCTCACCAAGCGTCTTGAGCGCGCGGCTCTCAGCCGTGTGGACATCGAGCGCGCCGGCGAGAAGGTTCAGGTCGCCATCTATACCGCCCGTCCTGGCATCGTCATCGGCAAGAAGGGCGCCGAGATCGACAACCTGCGCGCCGAGCTCGAGAACGTAGCTGGTGTCGGCAAGGGCAACGTGAAGGTGGACGTCATCGAGGTCAAGCGCCCCGAGCTCGACGCCAACCTTGTCGCGCAGTCCATCGCCGAGCAGCTCGAGGGCCGCGTCGCCTTCCGTCGTGCCATGCGCAAGGCCGTCCAGTCCGCGCGCAAGGCCGGCGCCAAGGGCATTCGTATTCAGTGCTCCGGCCGCCTGAACGGCGCCGAGATGGGCCGTCGCGAGTGGTACCGTGAGGGCCGCGTGCCCCTGCACACCCTGCGTGCCGTTATCGGCTACGGCGAGGCCACCGCAAGCACGACGATGGGCGCCTGCGGCGTCAAGGTCTGGATCTACCTCGGCGAGAAGATGAAGGGCCAGCCTGCCCCGAATCCCGCACTCGAGGGTAGCTCCCGTCCGCGTCGCAACAACAGGCGCAACGATAGGAGGGGTCAGTAATGCTCGCACCTAAGCGCGTTCTTCACCGCAAGGTCCAGCGCGGTTCCATGAAGGGCAAGTCCAAGGGCAACACCACGCTGCACTTCGGTTCCTGGGGCATTCAGGCCCAGGAAGCCCATTGGATCACCAACCGTCAGATCGAGGCTTGCCGTGTTGCTATGACTCGTAAGATGAGGCGTGGCGGCAAGGTGTGGATCACCATCTTCCCCGACAAGCCCATCACCAAGAAACCGGCAGAGACCCGCATGGGTTCCGGTAAGGGCAACCCCGAAGAGTGGGTAGCCGTGGTCAAGCCGGGCCGCATCATGTTCGAGATTGACGGTGTCGCCGAGGACATCGCCAAGGAGGCCCTCCGTCTCGCGCAGCACAAGCTGCCGATCAAGACCAAGATCGTCAGCCGCGCCGACCAGGCCCAGGAGGTGTAGGCAAGCATGAAGTACAAGGAAATTCAGGCGCTTAGCGACGCCGAGCTCGCGGCTAAGCTCGAGGAGGGTCGCGCGGAGCTCTTCAACCTGCGCTTCCAGATGGCCACGAGTCAGCTCGACAATACTGCCCGCGTCAAGCTCGTCCGGCGCGACATCGCCCGCGTACAAACCGAGATTCGTGCCCGCGAAATCGCGGCCGAAGCGCAAAAGTAGATAGCAGGTGAACAAGATGGCAGAGGATACCAGAAACGCGCGTAAGGTCCGTACGGGTCTCGTGGTCTCGCGCTCCGGCGACAAGACCGTCACCGTAAAGATCAACTACCGCAAGCATCATCCCAAGTATGGCAAGATGATGACCGTCTCCAAGAAGCTGCACGTGCATGACGAGAACAACGAGTGCGGCGTGGGCGACACCATCCGCGTTATGGAGACGCGTCCCCTCTCCAAGACCAAGCGTTGGCGCCTGGTCGAGATCGTCGAGCGCGCGAAGTAACGTGAGGAGGTAGACGAATGATTCAGATGGAAACCATGCTCACGGTTGCCGACAACAGCGGCGCTCGTCGAGTCAAGTGCATCAAGGTTATCGGCGGCTCCAAGCGTCGTTACGCCGGCATCGGCGATGTCATCATCTGCGCCGTGCAGGAGGCCACGCCAAACAGCGCGGTCAAGAAGGGCGACATCGTGCGCTGCGTCATCGTGCGCACCAAGAAGGAGACCCGTCGCAAGGATGGCAGCTACATCCGCTTCGACCAGAACGCCTGCGTCGTCGTGGACAAAGAGGGCGAGCCCCGCGGCACGCGTATCTTTGGGCCCGTCGCTCGTGAGCTGCGCGACCGCAAGTACATGAAGATCGTCTCGCTTGCTCCCGAGACGCTGTAGGGAGGTATGGATCAATGCCTAAGATGAACGTTAAGAAGGGCGACCAGGTCCAGGTCCTCTCTGGCAAGGATCGCGGCGCTCGTGGCGAGGTGCTGCGCGCGTATCCGCGTGAGGGCAAGGTCAAGGTCGAGGGCGTCGCCATCGTCAAGAAGGCGCAGAAGCCCACGCAAGAGAACCAGAACGGCGGCTTCAAGGAGATTGAGGCAAAGATTGACGTCTCGAACGTCATGCTCGTCTGCCCGAAGTGCGGCAAGCCGACGCGCGTTGGCCATGCCGTCAACGAGGAGGGCAAGAAGGTCCGCGTCTGCAAGAAGTGCGGCGCCCAGTTCTAAGCTCTTGACGAGTTAAGGTTGCAGGGGTCCCCCGCCAACACGGCGGGGGACTCTTCCTATTGCCATGGCCTATGCCACAGGCTCTCGTGGGATTCTTGTGTGTCGCATTTACACACATAACGCACACAACGATGGGGTACTATACCTCTTTGTGTCTATAGGGCACCCATGGCTTCCGGCATGCCAGACCGGGAGGTGCGAGGTTGGTACCCCGTGCGTCATCCATCCAAGAGTGAGGAGCAAACATGGCAGAAGAGAAGTACGTACCGCGTCTGAAGCAGCAGTACTTTGCCACCGTGCGTGACGAGCTGCAGAAGAAGTTCGAGTACAAGAACGTTAACCAGATTCCTAAGTTCGAGAAGATCGTCGTGAACATGGGCGTTGGCGAGGCCGCTCAGGACTCCAAGGCCATCGATGGCGCCGTTGCCGACCTACGCACGATCACCGGCCAGCAGCCCATCGTCACGCGTGCCCGCAAGTCCATCGCAACCTTCAAGCTGCGTCAGGGCATGCCCATCGGCGCCAAGGTCACGCTGCGTGGAGACCGCATGTGGGAGTTCCTGGATCGTCTGATCTCCATCGCCATCCCGCGCATCCGCGACTTCCGCGGTATCTCGCCGAAGAGCTTTGACGGGCGTGGCAACTTCAGCATGGGCGTAACCGAGCAGCTCATCTTCCCCGAAATCGACTACGACAAGATCGATCGTACGCGCGGCATGGACATCACCATCGTTACTACCGCAAACACCAACGAGGAGGGCAAGGCGCTCCTCGAGGCCTTCCACTTCCCGTTCAAGGCCAACTAGGTAACCGCGAAGTGCTGCAGGGGCATGTCTCCTGTGGCGCATTCGTTCCGTGGGGGAGCATTCCCTGCGGCACAACAAGCCGTTAGGTTCCCGGCATGCCGGGGCAAGCAATAAGAGGAGGAGTTTTGGCAAAGACATCGATGATCGTCAAGGCAGCGCGTGAGCCGAAGTTTTCGACGCGCAAGCAGAACCGTTGCCAACGGTGTGGGCGTCCCCACTCCGTATACCGCAAGTTTGGTCTCTGCCGTGTCTGCTTCCGCGAACTCGCGAGCAGAGGCGAGCTTCCGGGCGTCCGCAAGGCCAGCTGGTAGGACGAACGGGCTCTCGCGTACAGGCGCGTCCGCTAAGGGCGGAGGCGAACCATTCGCGTAGGTTCATCAGTAACGAAGGAGACAGCAAATGAAGATAACCGACCCGATTTCGGATATGCTCACGCGCATTCGCAATGGCAACTCAGCCAACAAGGCTGAGGTTTCCATGCCTTCCAGCAAGGTGCTGGTCGAGGTTGCGCGTGTTATTTGTGAGGAAGGATACATCGAGGGCTACAGCGTCGAGGACACCGTGCCCCAGAAGACCCTTCACGTCACTCTCAAGTACGGCGAGAAGCGCGCCAAGATCATTCGTGGCATCAAGCGCATCTCCAAGCCCGGTCGTCGCATCTACGCCAAGGCAGACGAGCTGCCGCGCGTGCTCGGCGGCATCGGCATTGCCGTCATTTCTACGTCAAAGGGCATGATGTGCGACCGCGACGCTCGCAAGCTCGGCGTCGGCGGCGAGGTCATCTGCTACGTCTGGTAAGTCCCAGCAGGAAAGTTAGGAGGAGACAATGTCTCGTATTGGTAAGCACCCAGTCCAGATTCCTGCCGGGGTAACCGCTACGGTCGAGGGCAACACCGTGCAGGTAAAGGGCCCCAAGGGCGAGCTGGAGCGCACCTTCTCGCCGCTCATCGAGCTCGTCTTCGAGGACAACGCGATTACCGTCAAGGTGCCGCGCACGCCCGAGACGCAGGATCTGAGCCACGAGGACTTCAAGCACACGAAGTCCTACAAGGCCGCCAATGCCATGCAGGGCCTCACGCGCACCCTCATTGCCAACATGGTGGAGGGCGTCGACAAGGGCTTCAGCAAGCGCCTCGAGATGACGGGCGTTGGCTATCGTGCCGCGCTCAAGGGCAAGGACCTGGACCTCTCGCTCGGCTATTCTCACCCCATTCTGTACAAGTGCCCCGACGGCATCAGCTTTGAGGTGCCCGACAACACCCACATCGTGGTCAACGGCATTTCCAAGGAGCAGGTTGGCCAGGTCGCGGCAGAGATTCGCGCCAAGCGTCCGCCGGAGCCGTACAAGGGCAAGGGCATCCACTACCAGGGCGAGCACATTCGTCGCAAGCTCGGCAAGGCCGCCAAGTAGTAAAGCGTAGCAGTTAAGTCCACCACCCCGTCAGGTGATGGCAAATAAAGGAGTGAACATGAACAAACAGCAGAAGAAGAGGGCAGGCCTGCACAGGCGCGCACGCAGCGTCCGCCCCAAGGTCTACGGTACCGCCGACCGTCCGCGCCTGACAGTGCACCGTACCAACGCGAATATCTATGCCCAGCTGATCGACGACGCAGACGCGAAGACGATCTGCAGCGCCTCCACGCTGAGTCCTGAGTTCCGTGCGACGGGCAAGGTTGGCTCCAACAAGGAAGCCGCCGAGTTCGTGGGCAAGCTCATTGGCGAGCGTGCTCTTGAGAAGGGCGTCACGGCGGTTCGTTTCGACCGTAGCGGCTTCCTGTACCATGGCCGCATCAAGGCCCTTGCGGACGGTGCCCGTGCAGCGGGCCTGAAGTTCTAGGAGGATCACAATGCCACGTGAACAGCGTAACAACAGGCGCCAGCAGCAGGAATCCGAATTTCAGGAGCGCGTCGTCTACATTCACCGTGTGTCCAAGGTCGTCAAGGGCGGACGTCGCATGTCGCTCGTCGCGCTCGTCGTCGTGGGTGACGGCAAGGGTACCGTAGGCATCGGCATGGGCAAGTCCACCGAAGTGCCTCTGGCCATCCAGAAGGGCGTTGATGACGCCAAGAAGAACCTCTTCCACGTTCCCGTGACGGAGGCAGGCACGATTCCTCACGAGGTCGAGGGTCACTTTGGTGCCGGTCGCGTGCTCATCAAGCCGGCTATCGAGGGTACTGGCGTTATCGCAGGCGGTCCCGTGCGTCCCCTCTTCGAGCTTGCGGGCATTACCAACGTGCTTTCCAAGTCCCTTGGCACGAGTAACGCCCTCAACAGCATCAAGGCGGCCGCCGATGGCCTTCAGCAGCTTTCCAGCCCCGAGGAGGCGGCTGCGCGGCGCGGAATGACCGTTGCCGAGATGTTCGTAGGGAAGGAGAACTAGCGATGGCAGACAAGCTCAGGATCAAGCTCGTTCGCAGCTGCGGGCCTGCCGTGAAGAAGGATCAGACGGCAACCTGCCGCGCGCTCGGCCTTCGCAAGATCAACAGCGTGGTCGAGCAGCCGGACAACCCAAGCATTCGCGGAATGATCTTCAAGGTCAAGCACCTTGTGGAAGTGGAAGAGATATAGGAGTCACCCATCATGCAGCTTAATGATCTTCGCCCCGCGGAGGGCTCCACAAAGGCGCGCAAGCGCATCGGTCGTGGCAACTCCTCTGGCCACGGCACCACGGCGGGTCGCGGCACCAAGGGCCAGCTCTCCCGCTCTGGCGGCGGCAAGGGCGCCGGCTTCGAGGGTGGTCAGCAGCCGCTCGCCATGCGCCTGCCCAAGCTCCCCGGATTCATTCATCACGGTCGCGTCGAGTACGCGCCCGTCAACGTCGCTCGTCTCGAGAACCTCTTCGACAACGGTGACGTCGTCGATGCCGAGTCTCTCAAGGCCAAGGGCGTCATCAAGCACGATTACATTCCCGTCAAGGTCCTCGGTGACGGCGAGCTTACCAAAGCCCTGACGGTGCGCGTCGACAAGGTATCCGCATCCGCTCAATCCAAGATTGAGGCAGCCGGAGGGAAGGTCGAGTCCGCGTGCTAAAGGGAATCGCCAACGCATTTAAGGTCAAGGAGTTGCGCGAGAAGATTCTCATCAGTGTGGGAATCCTCGCCATCTACCGCTTTGGTGCTTACCTGCCCGTGCCGGGCATCCCCTTCCGGGGGATGCTCTCGGCCTTCCAGTCGGCAGCGAACACCAGTGGTGCCCTTGCGGTGCTCAACCTGTTCTCGGGCGGAGCTCTATCGCGCGTTTCGGTATTCGCCTTGGGAATCATGCCTTACATTACGGCCCAGATCATCTTCCAGATGATGCAGGCCGTCATCCCGAGCCTTCAGGCGCTTGCGCAGGAGGGCGAGTCGGGCCAGCGCAAAATCACGCAGTACACACGCTACCTCACGGTTGTGCTCGCGCTCATCAACGCCATTGGCTACCTGTTCCTCTTCAAGAGCAGTGCCTATGGTCTGAACTTCTCTGAGCTGCCGTTCCCGTCGTGGATCGAAGACATCATCATTGTTGGTTCGCTCCTAACGGGCGCAATCATCATCATGTGGCTCGGTGAGGTCATGACGCAGCGTGGCATCGGTAACGGCATGTCGCTCATCATCTTCGTCAACATCATGAGCGGTTTGCCCATGGCGCTCATCCAGTCGGTGCAGGGCAACGAGCATGGCGCGCTCATCACTGCCATTACCGTGGCGATCATCTTGGTGATCATCCCGATCATCGTGTACATCGAGCGAGGCCAGCGCCGCATCCCCATCCAATACGCCAAGCGCGTGGTGGGTCGTCGTATCATGGGCGCACAGGCAACGTATCTGCCCATCAAGGTCAACACGGCCGGCGTCGTGCCCATAATCTTTGCGAGCTCCATCCTGTACTTCCCCGCGCAGATTGCGGTGTTCTTCCCCAATGTGCAGTGGATGCAGGACTTTGCGAACACCATCGCTTCCGGTTGGGTCAACTGGGTGCTTTCCGTGCTCCTCATCGTCTTCTTCGCCTACTTCTACACCTCCATGGTGTTCAATCCGGAGGAGACGGCCGATCAGCTGCGCAAGTCTGGTGGCTTCATTCCTGGCGTTCGTCCTGGCAAGGCAACCGCCGAGTACATCCAGAACGTGCTCAACCACATCACGCTGCCTGGTGCGGTCTTTATGGCAGCCATCGCCGTCGTGCCTTCAATCGTCTTCTCGTTCACGGGCAACGCACTGGTCCAGTCGTTCGGTGGCACGTCCATCCTCATCATGGTTGGCGTAGCCATGGATACCATCGCTGCGCTTGAGTCGCAGTTGAAGATGCACAACTACGAGGGCTTCTTCAAGTAAGTCGCTTCAAGTCGCTTCCCTCGGGTTACAGAGAATCGCCCGCCCCAATCGCTTCGCGATTGGGGCGGGTTTTTTCGCCCGCGTGCGCGCGCCACGCCCCGCGCTACGTCGTCTGGCGTGCCCCGCGGCGCCGGTTTTCAGCAAACCATCAGCCGTCACACCAGATGTGACAAACGCCCCCCGAAACGGCCCCTCTCCCAACATCTGGTGTGACAGATCGGCCAAAACGGCCCGTACCAGCCCCCTCGCCACACCAGATGTGCGCGGAGGTCCCGAAAACTGGTCCCTTCTCAACATCTGGTGTGACGAACCGACCAAAACGGCCCGAACCAGCGCCTACATCACACCAGATGTGGCGACCGCCCCCCAAAATGGCCCCCTCCCAACATCCGGTGTGACGCACCGGCCAAAACGGGCCAAAACGGCACCCTCGTCACACCAGATGTGACAAACGCCCCCCGAAACCGGCCCCCTCCCAACATCTGGTGTGACGAGCCAGCCAAGTTCCCGACCGGGAAAAGCTTGCCCAATCTTACCAATAGGGAAAAATGCACCGCAATGCATAGGCCGCGATTCTCACTGAAGCCCAGCTGACAACACGTCGGCAAGCGGTAGATAATCCACGACAAACAGCGTTCTTCTCCAGTACCTTGAGAAGCGTCGGCCGCAAAACAGCATCTCAGGACATGTTCCCAGCCTGTACAAAACCCAAAACCAAGTATTCATCTGACTGCATGCACATCGTCTCCGTATCCTGCTACTATCGCTACATGAAATACTTCTGCGGACATACCGAGGCGTTTTTCTACGCGTATCGCAACGGACGCGAGGCTTATGAAGCAGCGCGCGTCGCGAACGTGACGCAATTGGAAGACTGCTTGTCGCACCTCAACGCGGTCACGATGGTCGATCTCGCTGCGGCGGACATCCGTCCCCCGGCGGCGCTGGAACCAGGCAGTCTCTGTAACGTAGGTGCCGACGTAGGCAAACATCATGTGCTCGTGAGCGGCAAAGCCAATCGCCACGAATCGGACATCGTCGTTCGTCACCGTTGGAATACGCCCATTCCGCACGGCGGCCTGTATTTGATTGGGTCTGGGATATACATGTCATCGCCAGAGTTCATCTATCTGCAGCTTGCCGGGATGCTCTCGGATGTGCAGCTCGCACTCGTGGGCTGCTGGATGTGCAGCAAATACCGAATCGTGCCCAGCAGTTCTGACGAGCAAGCCGCAACGGGCAAGAAGGACAAGCTCTTGTCAGTAAAGCCGCTCACCACACCAGAGCGACTGGAGACATTCCTGAACGCGGCGAAGGGCTCGTATGGTCTCATGCGCGCTCGCCGCGTGCTCAAGCTGGTGGCTGCGGGCTCCGAGTCTCCCACCGAGACGGACATGTACGCGCTCACCTGCTTCCCGCGAAGCCTGGGCGGGCAGGGAGCGCCAAAGGCGACACTGAACCACTTAATCGAGGTCAAGACGGAGGACGCCAAGATCGTTGATCGCCAGGACCGCACTTCGTGGCGTATCGACATGTGCTGGCCGGAACTGCGCAAAGGCGTCGAGTACCTCGGCAAGGATCACGAGACGACTGCCTCGGAGGACCGCGAGCGGATGAACGCGCTCATATCCAAGCGCTATACGATTCTGCAATACGAATACAAGCATTTGGTGAGTGTCAAGGGTCGAGCGCGGCGCATCGAGCAGATAAGGCGTCTGCTTGGGATGGGCACGCACAACGCGACACCAAAGGAGATAAGAGCGGCAGAGGTGCTTGAGGAAGAGCTCTTTGGCGCGGCGCGATTCCGGCTGTAGCCTCATACCGTTTGCGATAAGATGAAGGCGCGGATAGACCGCAAAAGCAGTGGACCCTACTGTGAGTGGGAATGATAAAAGCAGTGGACCCTACTGTGAGTGGGAATGATTCGGACGGACGGGCCGCTTGCGGCCCGTCTCGCCTATTCAAGGAGATAGCTTTGGAGCGTCTGCGTCTGTACCACATCGACATGAAGTACGTCCTGAACCTTTCGAAGGTGGATGACAAGGTAATGTCCGTGTCGCCTCAGGCCGGAAAGTCGTCACGACCGTTCGTAGGCATCGTCATCCCGCAAGGAAGCAAGCGCTACTGCATTCCCCTCTCTTCACCATAGCCGAAGCATGAGCACATGAGAAACGGTCGCGATTTCACCAAGGTGTTCGACCCGAAGGGCAGACTCATTGCCGTACTTAACTTCAACAACATGGTTCCGGTCAGCGATGCCGTCATCACACCTGCCGACCTCCGAATAAGGGAGGGCGATGACAAGCCCACGCGTTCGTACAAGATGCTGATGCGCAATCAGGTTGATTGGTGCAACGCACACGCGGTCGAAATCTCTCGTAAGGCGTCGAAGCTGTATCACATCGCCACCGAGCGGCCAGATGAGTTTCGAGCGCTCGTGCGACGCTGTTGCGACTTCCGAAGGCTCGAGGACGTGCTTGCCTCATATACCGCCGAAGGAGAATAGTGTCACGGAGAGTAGCCGCTCCCCAGTGGCGGTTCAAAAGCGGCCAGCGCACCGCAATGACGGTATTTCTGGCTGAAAACCAACTGTGAACAAAGAATATGCGTCGCATGTGATACATTGTAGTAGCAAACATACAGCTTTCGGAAATGAATGCCAAAATGGTTAAAGTTCGCATGAACAGGGCGGGGGGTTCTTGGATTCCCGCAGCGGCGTCGCTAGCCGTCGCGGCTCCTGTCTGCATGCTTGTCCTGCTCCAAGGTGGCTTCTTTGGCCTCGCCACGTGCGCGTGCGGAGTCGCGGTTTCTGTTGCCGCAGCAATCGTCTGGCTCCGCCGCCCGATGCGCGAGTGCGCAATCCCCCTCGTACCCCTCCTGTTCTGTGGAGTGGCGTCTGCTTACCTGATTAGCGCGTTCGTCAAAGGCGCCTCGCTCACCACGCTTGCCGAGACGGGCGCGTGGGCATCGTGCGCCGGATTCTCGCTCCTGTGCGCGGCGCAAAGCGCGGACTCGCGCGCTCGCACGATCAGGTGCATCACGTGGTTCGGCGTCGCGACGGCGGTCGCGGCGTTCCTCGTCTTCGTCGGACTGATTCCGCTTGCGGGCGGTGTCACTGACGGTCGCCTAGAGTTCACCTTCCAGTACGCAAACGCGACGGCCATTTGGTTCGGGGCCTGCACGTTGCTGTGCCTGCTCGGACCCGACGAAACCACCCGATCGTTTGCGGCTCTGCCCGTGGCGGCCATGCTGCTCACGCAGTCGGCGGGCGCGGTGCTCTGCTTCCTACTCGTGGCCGTGGCATCGGGCGCGGTGCTCGCAAGAAGGGGCTCGTGGCAGCCGCTTCTGGACTCACTCACGCAGGGCGCTCTGGGCATAGTCGTATTCGGCACGGTGAGCCTTCTGGGCGTGCCGGGCGCCTTGCTGGGAATCCTCGTGAGCGCCGGCGCTGGCTATGCGCTGCGTCGGTATGGATCACCACTCCACGACAAGCTTGACGCCCGGAAGACGACCCTCGTCCTGCTCGGGCTGATTTGCGCCATGCTCTTGATTGCGACAGCGTTCCTCGGACAGCGAATCCAGACGGCGCTCTACAGCGCGGCGGAGCGCTGGTATCACGTCAAGGACGGCCTCGCCCTGTGGTCGACCAGCCCGCTGCTGGGCGTGGGGCCCGACAACTGGCAGTACCTCTTCCCCTACTTACAGACGGCCCCCTACGACGTGGCCGTCGTGCACAGCTCCCCCGTGCAGATGCTGGATGACGCGGGAATCCTGGGAATCGTGCCACTGGTGGCGGCCTGCGTGCTGGGCGTGCGTGGTCTCGTGCGCCGCTTCTCGTCGCCCGGCTCCGATGGGTGGGCGTTCGCCGAACTCGCCGTCGCCGTGCTGCTGCTCGTGCATTCGGTTTTGGAATTCGATCTGCAGTTCTGTGCGTTGGCGTTCTTGTTGGCGCTGCTCCTTTGTGGGCCGGGCACGCCGGAGCTTCAGGTGTCGCACAAGCTCGCTCGCGGCGCGGCGTGTGGCCTCCTTGCGGCAGCCCTCTGCGTGCCGCTCTGCGTCGTGGGGCTGACGTGCTCGGCGTCGGCGACGATGCTCAGTCGCACGAACGCCGCGCACGAGTACGAGGCCACCCAGAAGCGCTTCTGGTCGAACCCTTGGGCCATCGCAGATCCGGCGGCGCAAACGGAATACCTCGCAGCGTGCTTTGGGCTGGGCGACCTCAAGGAGACCGTCGATGCGTACGGTCGCATGGCGGCGCCCTCGGACGAGAGCACGATGTGCGCGGCGCTTGCGCTCCATCGCCAGGGCAAGCCCGACGAGGCGGCGGAGCTCCTCATGAGCCAGCTTGACGTGCGCCCGTACGACGTGCGATTGGTCGAGGCAGCGCGGAGGTTCCAGCAGACCGTCGGCATCGACGAGTCACTGCGAGAAAGGTTCGACGACGCGGTGGAGAGGGCAGAGCGGCGCATTGCCGGCTCCGACCTCACGGCGCGGCGCGAACTGCTCGAATAGGCAATGTCGGTTGGCAGCGTCCCGCGTGGCGCGCAAACGAAAGGGGGAGTGGTAAGGATGAGTACGAGATGGAGAAGGGGGCTGAGCTTCCTCGTCTCTGCGAGCATGGTGCTCGGGATGGTTCCCGCGCCAGCGCTCGCCGAGGCGATTGAGGAGGCGCAGCCCGAGGAGGTGTTCGTCCAGGACGAGGCGCCGCCGGAGGAAGAGAACGCGGAGCAGCAGGAGGACATACTCGAGGTCGAATCCATCGATGATGGCGACGCCACCGCGCAGACCGACGAAGACCTGGGTGTCGACGAGAAGGACGATGAAGCCGACGAGTCCGAGCCGCCAATCCTGACAACGCAGAGCGACGACGACACGGACAACCTCGGCGGCGGGTACTGGGAGCTCCGCTGGGAGGGCACGAGCTACGTCGAGTACACCGGGGCGCCCGTTGCGCCCGAGGGCATCGGCGTCTACCACGGCCACGGCTACGAGGACTGGGACGACTACGCGGCCCTCGCCGAGGGCACCCACTACGAGCTGGTCTACTACACGGCCGGGTGGGACGAGGAAGGGGAGTGCGTCTACACCGAGGTCGGCAAACCGAGCGACCCGGGCACCTACTACGTCGCCGCGCGCCACATCGAAGGCGGGGGCTACTCCGGCGAGACGGACAAGCGCGATTTCGTCATCGAGGACAGGGTCGGCCTCGGCGGCGGGTACTGGGAGCTCCGCTGGGAGGGCACGAGCTACGTCGAGTACACCGGGGCGCCCGTTGCGCCCGAGGGCATCGGCGTCTACCACGGACTGGGACGACTACGCGGCCCTCGCCGAGGGCACCCACTACGAGCTGGTGTACTTCGACGAGAACTACAACAAGCTCAGTCGCGCGCCGACCGAGGTGGGCGACTACTACGTCGCGGCGACTGGCAAGGGCGACTACTACCGCGGCATGACTACCAAGCAATGGTTCTGCATTAGGACCAGCATCGCCGAGGCGGTCCCGCAGCTCAACGACGCGGTTGCGTGGGATTCGGAGCGCGACGACGAGGGCACGTGGACCTTTACCGTCTTTGACGCGGTCGCCGACCTTGGTGACCTCGTGTGGAGCCTTGTCTTCGGCGGCAGCGCGCTCAGAGAGGACGAGGACTACACCGTTCGCAAGAACGTGTACAACATGGGCATCGACTTCATCGAGTACCTGTTCAATGGCTCTGGAAACTATTACGGGACGGTGCATGCGACGGTGTATCGCGGTGCTGTCGTCAGCATCGCCGACGCTGACGTGAGTGTGACCAATGCTACCTACACCGGCAAGGATATCGAGCCGGAGGTCACGGTCACGCTTGGCGGCAAGAAGCTCGTCCGGAACAAGGACTACAGCGTTGAGTACAAGAACAACAAGAACGCAGGCACTGCGAGCGTCATCGTTACCGGCATAGGGGCCTACGAGGGGACTGCCCCTGGCAGCTTCACCATCGCCCGCGCGGCGATCGCCGTGCCCAAGGCAGCAAACGCCACCTACGACGGCAAGGCCCACACGGGCGTCGCGGCGGGCACCGGCTACGCGCTCTCCGGCACGACGTCGGCGACCAACGCCGGCACGTACAAGCCGACGGCCACACCCGACGCCAACCACAAGTGGACCGACGGCACCACCGCAGCGAAGACCATCGAGTGGAGCATCGCCCGCGCGTCCGTGGCAGTGCCCAAGGCCGCCAACGCCACCTACGACGGCAAGGCCCACACGGGCGTCGCGGCCGGCGCGGGCTACGCGCTCGCCGGCACCACCTCGGCGACCAACGCCGGGACGTACAAGCCGACCGCCACGCCCGACAGCAACCATAAGTGGGCGGACGGCACCACGACCGCGAAGACGGTCGAGTGGAGCATCGCCCGCGCGTCCGTGGCGGTGCCGAAGGCCACCAACGCCACCTACGATGGCAAGGCCCACACGGGCGTCGCCGCCGGCACCGGCTACGCGCTCTCTGGGAGCGCCTCGGCCACCAACGCCGGGACGTACAAGGCCACGGCCACGCTCGACAGCAACCACAAGTGGTCCGACGGCACGACCTCCGCGAAGACGGTCGAGTGGAAGATCGCCAAGGCGGCCTCGTCCATCTCCCTCGCCGCGCAAACCAAGACCTACACGGGCAAGGCGCTCACCCATTCCGGCAAGGTGACAAAGTCCGGCTCGGCCGGCAAGGTCACCTACGCCTACTACAGCGACGCGAAGTGCACGAAGGCCGTCGCCGCGGCAAACGTCAAGGCAGCCGGGACCTACTACGTCAAGGCCATCCTCGCCGCTGACGCGAACCACAACGGCGCCAGCGCGACCGCCAAGCTCACCGTCGCCAAGGCCGCGTCCAGCATCTCGCTCGCCGCGCAGACCAAGAACTACACCGGCAAGGCGCTCGCCTACACCGGCAAGGTGACGAAGTCTGGCTCGGCCGGCAAGGTCACCTACGCCTACTACAGCGACGCGAAGTGCACGAAGTCAGTCAAGGCCGCAAACGTGAAGGCCGCCGGGACCTACTACGTCAAGGCAACGCTCGCCGCCGACGCGAATCACAAGGCCGCCACGAGTGCCGCAGTCAAGCTGACGATTGCTAAGGCCGCGCAGCCCATGGCTGCCAAGGTCGTTGCCCGCACCGCGAGCTTCAAGACCCTCAAGTCCAAGTCCGTCACCGTGACCGTGCCCCTCTCCGTTACCAAGGCGCAGGGCAAGCTGACCTACGCGAAGGTGTCCGGTGACGCATGCCTCACCATCAACAAGACCACCGGCAAGGTCACCGTCAAGAAGGGGACCAAGAAGGGCACCTACACCATCAAGATCAGGGTCAGCGCCGCCGGCAACAAGAACTACAAGGCCGGCACCAAGACCGTGGACTGCAAGGTTACCGTGAAGTAGCGGCACAGACCTCCAGCAGAGTTGCGCATCGCAGGGCCGCTCGCTCCTCCGGGGCGGGCGGCCTTTTTGGTGGCACATACGTCCCGGAGGCCCGTACCATCATGCAGCGCCCGGTGCATACCCGAGCAGCAGCATCTTCATCATGCGCGGCGCCGTGCCCCAACGCACCACAGGGGCGACTCGGCGCGCGCTCGTGGTCGAGCTCAAGTGGAGCCGGAACACCCGCGCTGCAATGGGCCAGGTGCGACCGCGACTACGCGCAGGTGCTGCGTGACTGGGGCGGCCCGGTGCTCCTCGTAGGGATCACCTATGACCCCAAGTCGAATTTGCGGGGAGATCGATTGATACTTGCGCTTATCGCACGTTGCGATCGCGGATGAGCGCCATGACCTGCTCGGCGTTCTGCTCTAGGATCCACGCGGGTGCTAGGCGTGCCTCCGGGTACGCGAATGCGGTGCCTTGGGTCTCGCGTGTGAGCAGCGCCGAAAAGAATCGTTCCCAGCTGGTGTGGTCCCGTGATTCGATGTAGTCGGCGGGAGACCTCAAGATGCTCTGGAGTTCCGGGTTTCTTACCAGTCCCGACGAGAGCAGCAGCCATTCGAAGGACTCGGGCAGACAAATCGTGATGGAATCCGCATGGCTCTCTTGCAATGCGAGGACACGACCTGCCTCCGCCCCGAACGCCGCTCCATCCGCCACGACGAAGACCCTGCGTTCGAGGTGCCGCCGCAGCCATGGGTAGATGCCTGAGTTGTTCTGGGCGCTCACGCACACGATGTCCGTCTGCTCAAAGCGCTTGCGGTAAAACTCATAGCCGCTCTTTGCGTCCTCGGTGAGCAAGGTTTCGTAGTTCGCCCGTACGGTGCTTGGGGTGCCGTATACGTGGCGAACGCGAGGGCGGTATAGCGGCTCGAGGCTGTGGTAGCGTCCGCTCGTCTTGATCGCGTAGATCTCGTTGACGCTATAGGGCAGTTGGTGAAGTGGCTCGCGGGAGAAGATGACGTAGTAGTTGTCGGTGCCGAGGACAGCGGCGGCAAACTCCTCGCTTGGCACGTAGCGCGCACCCTCGTCGACGAAGACGATGGAGCTGGAAAAGCCCGCTAGCTGGTGGCGCCAGTCGTAGTCGGTGAGGGCCACGCAGGGTCTGTCGCACGAGAGCTGCACTCGGCTGTCCGCCCCCTCGCGCATGTGCGCCGCGACGAGGTCGTAGAGGGTGGTCTTGCCAGTTCCGCTGTCTCCGCGCACAACTGTGATGTTGCGGCGTACGTCGAAGCGGAACCGTACGCGCTTGTTGCCTATGCTTACCCGATGCGTGCCCCGCATGGAACCTCCCTTCGATGTTGGGATGCTTGAAGCGCTGCCTGGCCGCGCTGCGCTTGCTGTCTCGGCACATACACAGCCGCTCTCTTACAGGTAGTCCCCTGCGAGGAGCAGGAACTCCACCCGGTTCGTGGCGATGCCCAGGCTTTTGCCCTCGGGGTCGCGCACACGAATCCGAAATGGCCCCGCTCCGAAGTCCATGAGGTGGCGCAGGTTGACGAGTAGCCGTCGCTTCTGCCGCGCACGGCTGTCGGCGATGTGCAGGATCCATTTCGCGCAGTTGTCCCCGCAGGTCGACACGTTGAAGACGCGCGACCGGTCATTGTCGAGGAGCATGAGGGTCTTCACGCCGCCCGAGAGCTGCAGGGGGGATATGGGTCCGAGGACCGGACTCTGGATGAGGCTGGGTCCCACCACTTCCGACCTGTCCACGTCGCGGATCATCTGCACCGAGAGGGGCTTGACAATCCATTCGGGCAGATAGGCGTTCTTGAAGTACTCGGCCGTGTTGAACACTGCGTCGGGCATGTCGCCGAGCTGCACGTTGAGCATGGTCCTCCCTCTGTTGTGTACTCCGTATACCTTAGCCGAAAGCGCGAAGGCAAGGCAAGGGGACGAGCGCGATGCCGACGGCTGTCGTGCGGATGGTCTGGTCCTTGGCGGCATCACATCCTGCTTGCATGCTCATGCAGCGTGCGCGGAATGAGCGTTCGGCAGCCTTCTTGCAAAGAAGCCGAAAAGTGCCCATAGCCCGCCCGCAGGATGACCGTAATCGTACATCCTCAAGAGTGATATAACTGGCGGGATATGCTACGTCATGGCTCTCGTCGCGCATCCTTGTTGAGCGCGTTCCAAGGGTCGCAAGGCAACCTTGCGGTTGGTATGATGCTGTTGTCACCATAGAAGGGGGCGCCGTGGCGAGGACGATCAGCATAGGCAGACAGAGCTTCGAGAGCCTACGCATGCGGGGTAACTTCTACGTCGACAAGACCGGCTTCGTCAGAGACTGGTGGTTGGCGGACGACGATGTCACGCTCGTCTGCCGACTCCGACGCGGAGCGGGATGCCATGCGGGCGCTTCAGGGCACGGTACCGGTAGTCTTTATCAGCTTCGCCCGCGTGAAGCAGAGCGACTTCCAGAGCATGCTGGGTCGCATCAATACGCTCATGGTCTCTGCGGTACAGGCGCATTCTTACCTGCGCTCGTGGGTCGGGCTCGACGACACTGACCGAGCGAGGCTCGATCGAGTGTCCCTTGACATGTCGCCCACTACCTGCGCCGACGTGCCGAACATGCTCTGCGACCTGCTGCGCCGCCATCACGGCGTGGAGCCCGTCGTTCTCATCGACGAGTACGACGCGCCGATGCAG